>JBLFWN010000128.1:0-17679 GCA_047611405.1 Planctomycetota bacterium
GAGTCTCGAGGTGTACTTTCGCAAGGTGAATCCGGCATACGGCGTCAGACACTTTCCTCCGGTTTCGCCGCGGGCGCTCACATCGTTAGTCGGACAACTCATCCACATCTGCAAATCGATAGCTGCTGCTGCGTCCCCCGCTCTCGTTCTTGGCCAGAACTCCGCGCTCTACCAACTCCCTGATATCTCGCAGTGCCGTGTCTGAGGAACAGCGTGCGAGCTTCACGTACTTAGATGTCGTCATGAACCCTTTGAAGTCGCTCAGGAATCTGTTGATCACCAATCGCTGGCGGTCGTTGACTTGTCCACTGTTGAGTTGCTTCCACAACTTCGCCTTCCGAAACACTGCCACGAGAGACTGATCTGCTCTTGCGATGGCTCGATCAAGGCAACCGAGAAACCACATCAACCAGTCGGTGATCTCTAAATCACCACGCTGAGCTGCTTCCAACTCTGAGTAGTACTGCTTGCGCTCTGCTTCGATTTGGGATGACAAGCTGTAGAAACGTGCGTCTGCTTTGTCTGCGCGTGCCAGGGCCATTTCTCCGACTGCCCGGGCAATCCGGCCGTTGCCATCCTCGAATGGGTGCAGAGTCCCGAACCACAAGTGCGCGATGCCTGCCTTCAATACAGGATCGATTGATGGTGCCGAATTGAACCAATCGATGAAACTGACTATCTCATCCTGCAGCCGGTCAGCGTGAGGAGCTTCGAAGTGAATCGTCTCTCGGCCGAGCGGGCCCGAGACGACCTGCATCGGACCGGCTTCCTTGGGGCGCCACGCACCGACTGTGATTCGGCCAAGGCCACTCCGACCTGTTGGGAACAGCGCCGAGTGCCAACCGCACAAACGCTCTTCAGTGAGAGGCGCATTGCAATTCGCAGTTGCATCGAGCATCAGTTCGACGATGCCTTCGATCTCTCGGTTGGCTGGAGTGAGACCGGCGATCCCTAGGCCCATGCGACTAGCTATCGAGGATCGAACTTCCTCGCGCGGGAGTGTCTCGCCTTCAATCGCCCATGACTTCACGACCTCCGTTGTCAGCACCTCCAAGTTTGCTTCCGCCCGTAAGTCGAAACCCAGAGCCTCCATTTTCCCTAAGTGCTTGCCTTGCTGGTGGCGGACTGATGCCAACGGAGTGGTGAGCGCATCGTTGTCCCAGGTGAACTCGGGCCAGCTTTGGTTTTCGTGGATGAACGGCATAGTTCCTAATGGAATAGTCGCACATCGAGGGGGAGAGAGCTCTATTCACCGCAAAATATGCGGCAAAAGTGGCGATAATCGCCGCAAGAGCGGAACACGGAGCGAGTCTCTCTCCCGTAACTCATCCGCAGCGGAGTATGGCACCAGCGGCGTGCTGCGTGAATCCGGGTAGGTCCCGCTTAGGCTAGGGGCAGAACACGACTTCCAAGCCGTCGGACAAGTTGTGGAAGGCTCCGCCGCCGGCCGGGTCGCGGTACCAGCATTGGAAGTTGTGCGTCGTGCCGGCGGTGATGGCTCCGCCCACGGGCAGGTTGCCGAAATCGAGCGTGTAACGGAACTCGCCGCCGGTGCCGATGATGACGGGCAGGCGTGACACCGTCTGGCCGGCTCCGCCTACGCAACGCAGTCCATTGCCGAAGGGAACGCCGTTGCCCCCGTTTACCTGACCCTGGCTGTAATAGAACAGGCCGGGGTGGACCGGAACCGGACCGGCGACCAGCTCGAATGCGTTGGCTCCGATCGAGGTGATACCGGTGCTCGACATGATCGCGCCCGCGCCAACTGAGTTCGCCGATGTGCTGCAGTAGCTTGTCACGTTGCCACAAGAGATAGGTGCGTTAATGATGACGCTATCGCTAACGCTCTCATTCCCGTTCCAATCGGTGAAGCGCATCTCACAGGCGACCTCGCCGGTGGAGGTCGCGATTGCGTTCAACTCGGCGCGATAGATGCTGCCACCCGAGAGCTTGGTGTCCACTTTGGTGGCTGTACCAGCGACTACGATCTGTCCTGTAGCGCCCGAGCCGCTTGAGGCGAAGTCATAAGTACCGGGCGACACGAAGACGTAATCCGCCATGCCACCGCTGGCCGCCAAAGCCAAGTCGTAGCCGTACTCCGCCGTCGCGCTCGTAACGGATTCCGCGCTGCCATCGTTATTCGTGAATTGAACACGCGCGCCGACGGGCACGTTCAATACGGCGGGAGAGAAGCTGCCGCCCGTGTGATCGACTTGGTGCGATCCACTGTCGACGGCGACATAGCTTGTGCTTGCCGTCACATAGGTAACGCCATCATCGACGACCTGATCCTGCATACGGCCGTGCACCACAATGGGCCAGTTGGCGGCAGTAACGGGCGCGTTCGTGCCCATCACGATCGGGGCGACCATGTCCACGCTGCCCGTGTTCAAGTAGACCTTGTTGGCCCACTGTCCCTGGTTCGATTCGCCCTGAGCCGTGATGATGTCATAAGTCCCGTTGCCGTCGAGATCGGCCACGGTCGTATCCAATGTCGAGTCCGAGATGTTCGTGATGCGACTCGCGTTCAAGGTCCAATTCAGGCTTCCACCATTACGGTAGATACGCTCCGAGCTGCCCAGCGAACCGACGATGATGTCCAACAGGCCATCGTTGTTGAAGTCGAGCAGAGCAATCTCGTTGTCGTCGACATTGCCGCTGAGCGGGCTTCCGGAGGTAAATCCAAGGCTTCCCGACTCGACCAAATTGTTGCGCACGTGTCCCTCTTGAAAGCCTGAGAGGCTGACGAAGAACATGTCCAAGTCCTTGTCGCCGTCGAGGTCGCCCACCTCGGCTTCGTAGGTCGAGCCGGAGTTCGCGGGCACCATGCTGGAGACATCCGTGAAGCTGCCCGAACCATCGTTCAGCATCAGGAAGTGATTGCCGCCGCCATTGCTGGAGCGATTGGGACCGAAGAAATCCAAGTCCCAGTCGCCATCAATGTCGACCAACTGCACGTCCATATGCGCGCGCTTAATGGGCGCATTCATGGCCGCCACATCCTCAGTAAAGTTGCCGCTTCCGTCGTTACGGAACAGGTGCGGCCTGTCACCCGAACCACCCAGGAAGTCGTCGCCCGAGTCGCACAGGATCAAGTCCAAGTCGCCATCGTCATCGATGTCGCCGAACTGGCCGCCCGCACTGCTGTAGTTGGTGGTAAAGCCGCGCGTGCTGCTCTCCATATCGAAGAAGCCCGGCTGCGCAGCGCCTCGATTGATGTACAGGAAGGGCGTGTCCGTGTTGAAAGCGTTCGCGAAGAGCGCGTCGACATAGCCATCTCCGTCGACATCACCCGTAGCGACACCCTTGGCATTCGAAAGGTGAACACCCAAACGAGAGACGCTCTCGTCCACAAAAACACCGGGCCCCGTCTCGACCAATTTATTGATGATCAGGATGTTTTGGCGCTGCGGTCCCGCACCAGAAAAGCCTTCGCCCTCGGCGAAGAAGATGTCCAAATCACCATCCTTGTCGACATCGGCGCACTCGACGCCTTCCGTCCAACGTGACGTGCCGGGCAAGTACCCGGGCTGATAGACAAACTGCTGAGCCGAGAGCGGGGAGACGATCAAGCCCAAGAAGAGGGCGCTACGAAACCGATGCATGCTGGAGCGAGGGTGAGAGTGTCTGGGAGACGAACGCACATCTGCCGATTGTGCGTAGCCAAGGCGGCGGCCGAGACCGCGTTCGTGAGGTTCGAACAATACCCCGGCCGGAGGAAGAACTCGCTTCGGGCCGGGGCACGTTTACCAGTATACGCGAGTTCCTGGGATGAGTTTCGAGACTCGCTGCCAGATGAGGCTGAATCGCCGGAGGGAGCTCTGGGCTGATCGAGCGGCTGCCGCAAGCTCCGCTCCCATAGTCCTACTGAAGACCGCATTCGGCATCATGTGGAGCTTCGGCCCTGCTTCAGGATGGATGGTCGAGTCCGGCGGCGCCCCCTTTGCCGATCCTTGGTGAGGGCCCACAATCAGCCAGCCCGCACTCGCAAGCCGCCTCTTCCGGCTCCCGGGGAGTGCTGCGCAAAGCCCCCTCAAGCACAGATCGTCCAGCGTATGAACGCGCACAAGACGGACTCGCTCCTCTCCTCCAACTGCACTCACACACGGTTTTTTGACAGGGATTCAGCAATCAGCTGCGACTCTCCCAAGGCCTCGCGCTCACAATCCCGGCATGCCCACATTCACCAGTCCTCGCGGTAATCAGCTGCGCGCGCGACTCGCGAACGCGCACATCATGCTGGTGTTCACACCGGCCCTGTGTCTCGATCGAGATCCGTGCGGCCTATTGGCGGATGTGCTCGAGTTCGTTGATGTCGTTCAGGTCAGGCCGAAGGTGATTGGAGGCGACTCCGTACACGAGCCGACTTCTGCGCGCGATGCGATGGATTGGTGCAAGCGAGTGCTCGAGGTGATTGCCGCACGGCCCGCCCTGGATGTACCTGTGATCGTCAACGATCGCGTCGATGTCGCTAAGGCGCTCGAGCAGGAGGGAATCGCCGGCGTTCACTTAGGTCAGAGCGATTCACCCGTCAGCGTGGCGCGTGAGCTCCTTGGCCCTGACGCATTGATCGGCCTCTCGACAACCAACGCGCATCAAGTTGCAGGGGCCATTGACGAGAGCGTCGATTACCTCGGCTTCGGCCCCACCTTCGCCACCTCGACCAAAGGCTATCCAGAAGGCCGCGGCGCTGAAGCGGCCTGGGTCGCGAATAATGCAGCGACGGTTCCCTTGTTCGCGATTGGTGGCATCGACGAATCGAATATCGATCAACTCAGTGCTGTTCGTCGAGTGGCGGTGAGTTCCGCGTTGTTGTCCGCGCCGAATCCACGAGCCGCGGCCGAACGGTTGCGCGGCTTGCTGCTCGAGTCTTGATCCTGGCGCATTCGTAGTCCATCCGACCGCGGCCCCAGCAAGGGGGTAGGTTTGAGGTACGAGATGCTCCTCTTCCTCACTCTCTCGCTGCAGACCCTGATAAGCGCTTCCCCGGCCAATTCGGATGCCCTAACGGCTCCCGTGCTCGGTCGTAGCTCCCAGGCCAACACGAGTGCGCTCGGCTACGATCCTGTGCTGCAAGTTTATGGAGCGAATACTCCTGCGCTGGGCTTGCCAGGCGCGGGCGCCGCACGCCCCGGCACGCTTTCGATGGGTTGGTTGGGCGCGGCAGATGCCTTGCTCGCGATCGACGTGACCACCGACATTGCTGTCGAACTCTCACCGACGAGCGCGTCGACGACCGTGCTATACAACTTGCCCGCGTCGACAATCACGGCCGCTACATGGGACGCGACCGATGGCGTGACTTGGGTCGCGGATGCAACCAGCGATTCAATCTGGCGCGTGGATGGCGCCGGGGCGATCGTCAGCCTCGGGCCGACAGGCATCGATGCGTTGAACGGCCTAGAGTTTGTATCCAACCCGCGCCGCTTGTTGGGACTGGACGGGTTCTCGCGCTTGTATCAGATAGACATGCAGACCGGCGCTGCGACGCTGATCGGCAACACGGGTTGGCAACATCTGTCAGGCCTCGCCTGGGATCCAGTTCAGCAACGACTGCTCGCAAGCTATGCGTGGTCAAACCAACTCGGTTGGTTAGTCGAAATCGATCCCGCTACTGGACAGGGCACTGCGCTCGTGCAGACCGCGCGTTTAACCGACCTCGCCTTCGATCACAACGGCGACTTATTCGGCGTCGACAATGGCTCCAGCTCATCCAATCCAAGCACGCTGTATCGCCTACTGCCCCAAAGTGGCGCGGCATTGACGATCGGAACCTCGCCCTCGACCAATCTACTATCGCTCAGCTTCCGCACTCCGGAAACGCCGAGTGTCGTTTGTAGCAGCAGCCCCAACTCGACCGGCCAAGCCGCACGCTTGGATTGGAGCGGCGAGCCATCATTGGCTAGCTGGAGTCTGCAGCTACACGCGAGTGATGGCCCGCCCGGGCAAGTCGCGCTGTTCTTGTTCAGTGATCAAGTCGGCAATCATCCCTTTGGTAATGGAACGCGTTGCGTGTCCGGAAGCTGGGCCAGAAGCGCGGTATTCCACATCGATCAAAACGGCAACTTGCGCCGCCCGATCGACCCGAACATGACGGCACTCGCGAATCCCGCGCCGTGGTCCGTACGCTACGTTCAGCTGGCCTTTCGAGATCCGAGCGCGGGTGGTGCCGCCTTCGACATCTCGGAGGCATTGCGCATACCGATCTTGCCGTAGAGCATCGATGCTCAAGCAAGTTGATTGCTGCTCAACGACCCGAAGTAGCGTCGCGCTGACTCTCTGCCTTGACGACCAAAGTCGGCCACAGAGCTCGGCCTAGAGAGATCAGATCCGCACGCGTGTCGCCCGTCCCCTTCGGGAGTGGCGTCGGGTGACCGCCAGTGACGAACAACTTGCCTTCGGCTGACAACGTCAAGTCGCTCGCTTCGATCTTCCCGAACAGCACCCCCATCTTGCGCGCATGTGCCAGGGCCGAGCACGCCGTGCGTGTGATCGCGATACGAGACGCGAGCGGTAATCCGGCCCGCTGCTCGGACGCGTCCAGGCTGGTCCCCGAGCAGGGCGAGGTGATGATCCACAAGCGACCTTCGCCGCCCTCGACGCCAAAGAGGCGCGGGAAGGCGGGGTGGTCCAACCGAGCAATGAGTCGCAGCTCGAGCCCAAGGCGCGCGCGCTGTCCCGGATCGTCCGCGACACTGCGCCTCAGTACCTCGACAGTTACCGGCCGGCGCAGAAACAACTGCGTCGCTCGATAGCGCCGGCCCCAGCTACCCGGGCGCAGCTCTTCTTCGATGCGACAGCCGCCGAAGATCGTTCCCGCAGCCAGGCCGGAGCTGCGCGGGTCAGCGAGCGCTGCGGCGCCTTGCGCGCGGGCTTGCCCGGAAAACTGCGCATCGGATTGCGAGCTATGCTCCCGCCGCTTCTCAGTTGCGCCTGGCTCTCGCCGCGATACAGGCACGCGCCCCAGCTCGAGCAGAAAATCGGCTTCCAGCGCCAGGAACTCCTCGAGCTCCCAGGCCATATCCGGCCAGAGGTCCACCAGCGTGCGTTTGCCGCTTCGATCACCCTCGTCGCGTGCGCTCAAATGAGCCGCGAGGGTCTCTTCGAAGAGGGTCGGTCGTATCGGGGTGGATTCCTGCATGGCGATGCTCTCTCCCCTTCGGGCACCCTTTATCGCAGGAGTGTTCGCCAAAAAGCCAGAATCCGCGGCGGCGCGGCGCTCGGCCTCACTCCTGGAAGCTGCTCTCGGTCTCGGGCGCGACGCGCTGCAGGATCTGACGCAGCTGTGCGACCTTCGGGCGCGGAACCTCGACCGAGGTCCATTCGCCGAACAATCGGTAGCGCAGGTGCTCGCCCGTCAGGCGCCACTCTTCTAGCTCCTCGTAAGTACGTCCGTACCAGCCGCGGAAGACGCCTCGCTCGCCATAGGCGCTGTCTTCCGAGCCCGGAGCAAAACCAGTCAATAGCATCGCACCGAAGAGCGTCATCATCGCCTGCAGGGTCGGGAAGTCTTCGCTCGTCAGCACGACAATCAGCAGACCCACCTCGAGCGCGAACAGCACCGGCTTGAAGCCGGCCGAGTCGAGCCGCACTCTGATCGGCTTGCCAACCTTGGGATCACGGCGCACGCGCATGCGCACGACGATCGTCAACCCTATCAAGATCACCGTTTGCGCAAGAAGGACCAGGAACAACACTTGAGGATCTTTATTCACGACGTGGAGTGGAGACTGAACAGAGGAGCAAGAGCACCGGTCGGGCCAGCAAACGGCAGCGCGAGAACAAGCCCACATGCAACCTCTGCGCAGCGCTTGCCATGAGTCATCGACAGACTGAGCTTCACTCGATGCCGACTCGATGTAAGTCGTCTGCCACGAGTTCTTTCAAGGCCTCGGCGTAGCGGCGAATCTCGTATTGAGCGTCGGGCTTCAGGCGCTGATCGAAGAAGTGCATCAGGCCCTGCAAGGAAACCGTCCAGTAGGCCTGCGTGTAGATACTCTGCGGCAAGCAAGTGCGCGCGATCTCTTTCGCGATTCCACGCTCGATACGCGCCTCGTAGCGAGCAAATGCCTCTTCCGCCTCGCCGATCATCATTGCGCGCTCGCCTTCATGATCGAAGTCGTCGGTGAGATCGACCGAAGCCTGCTTATTGCCGTGTGAAGGATTCGCGCGCATGCGCTTCGGGACGTAAAACTCCGGCGTCCACTTCACGTAGCGGCCCGAGACCTCGTTCCACGAGCAGCCCTTGTCTGTGTCGAACATCACGTCGAAGACATCGAGCGAGACGGCTTCTCCGTTCACCTCGTACTTCCGCCACCCGCTGCCGACTTGATACTTGAATGCTTGTCGGAAGACGAACAGCGGCGCCTTCCAATGGAAGGTGTAGAAGCTGTGGCGAAAGGGTGAGGTGTGGCCGTGGTTCCAGAGGTAGGAGCACAGCTTGCCGTCCTTCTCATCGAAGGACTCCTTTTGCTTCTCGTACGAGATGCGTGCGCTGTTGACGACTTTCAGGCCCGAGTCGGTCTGCATCCTGTCGACCAAGGCGACGAAGCCGATGCCGTCGTCGAGCGTCTCGATCGCCTGATCCGGGAGTTGGATATCCGAAACACTCATGTCGCGCGCAGAGAGAGGTTGCGCCACGCTTAGGCCGACGATCCTGTGCTGGAAAGTGGGCCCGAAATGCGCGGCGAGCAGGGAGTCTGGGGGCGAGATCTGACAGATGGCCTCGCGCAGAGCAGTCTAGCTGGAAGGCCCGAGAACATCTTGCCTCGGGTCCAAGTTCCGCCGGCATGGCGGCTACATCCTGAAATCCAGCTTCGTCCCGCTGAGGTGAACTCGGTGAGCATCAATCGAGCCCCGAAAATGGGGATGAATCCCTCATGGCGCCAGCAGCCCGTTAAAAGTCAGCGGTTCGCACAGTACCGGTCATCGATCGCAGATCACTGTTTTTCGACGGGCTGCCAGGTCAACGTGCCTTGAATGCGAGCTGCAGATCCAAACACGCCGCTCGCGCACGCGCAGATGAATCGCCGACACGGCCGGCCGACAGGAGCAGATCCATCGCCTCCCTCTTCCGCCCAGCGTTCAGGGCACTCCAAGCTCGTGCGCGCAGGACGCTCGAGCGGATCTCTGCCAGCGGATCGTTGTCATCCTCGCGACTCGTCTGACCCAAATCCAACTCGATCGCCCGATCGGCACCATCTCCCAGAAGCTCCGGATGGCGCAGTTGTCGCCCCCATCGAACGACGGCAGTCCAGTCTTGCTTCTCGTCTGCGTGGCGCCACAACATCAGAGCCAAACGGGCCAGCTTGCCGCCGCGATCGGGAGCGCCCGCCTCGCCCACTAGCGCAATCCATGCCGCATTCGCCACGCGCTGCATCGCTTCCGGCTCCGCCCGCGTCGCCTGCGCGAGTGCCAACAGGAAGCGGCCGTCCAGTTGCCACCACGGACCACTGCGATCGAGGGTTATCGACAGTTCACCACGCTTGGCCAGGATCCCAGCCACGCTCAATTCGCTGGAGTGCGAGAAGCCTGCGACCGCGAGACTCTTACCACGATGCCTTGCGCTCAAATCTCTGTCCGCATTCCTGAGCGCCGGCGTAAGCAATGCGGCCCGCAGCTGCGCGTCGAATCCGCCGGTGGCGCAGACGGCCACAAAGAGGTCGCCCGTCAGCACTCGTTCCGGATGATCGGAGGGATAGTCTGTCCAGATTGACAGACGCTCGAGGGCGGCCTGGCGCAAGCGCTCTCGGGTCGCACGACGCTGCGACACATCGATGCCGCTCGCCGCGCTACGCATCAGGAACTCGACTGCGGAGCGACGCAGACCGATCGAAGCATCACTCTGCAAGAGTTCGAACAAGATCTCGACCTCGCCCCGCAGCGCGAGCAGATCCATGGCCGAAGTACGCTCTTCCAACACGACCGAATCATCTATGGCAAGCCGGTGAGCAAATTCGGTAACGGCAGCTTCATCGCCATGGCGCAAGACGCGCAGACTACGGGAGCGCAAGATCGAGTCACAGAACTCGAAGCGCTCCAAAAGCACGACACGTGCGTCTCGTGCTCGAGACGCATCTTCAGACGTGGCGGCCTCGGACGCCAACGCAAGCGCGCTCTCGATACGAACTCGACTCGGTGTGTCCTTACCCAGGAAATCGGTCAACGCGCTACGCCCGACGGATGTGCGGGCGAGTGCCGCCACTACGTGCTTGCCGAGGTCGACTTTCGTCTCGGCTGAATCCCCGCGCTCATTTGCTTCCCATGCCAGCGATCGTTTGAGGTCCGACAGGAGCACAGGTGTCGCGCCCCCGCTTTGCCCAAGCGCAAGGAGCAACGAACGCGCACGCGAACGAGCGGCTCGCATGGCACCCTCATCTTCGCGGGCGAGCGCCCCGTCAATGCCGTTCAACGCGCGCGTCAACGCCTTGACGAGGCTGCCTAAAACTTGCGCGTCCTCTACGTATGCCGACAGAAGCTCAGGGACTGACGCGCCGCCCCGGTCGGCATCGTTCCAGGCGATCAATTCCTCTCGAAAGGCCCACAGTGCGACCCCGCGTGGTAGCTCGCGCAACTGGAGGAACTGTTCGTCGGGAGTAGATTTCATCCACAACGTAAACAAGGTATCGATGCGCGTGACAGGGTCGGATGCCCGGCAGAGTGATCGAAAGGCGAGCTCCTGAATTCCGGAATTATGGTCACCAGCAAGCTCAACGAGAAGATTGAGCAAATCCTCCTTCGAGCTGCGCTGGATGAACTCACGCATGTCACTGGGCAAACTCTGAGGTCGCTCGATACTCTCGTACTCGAGATATCGCTCGAAGGAGCGAGCACAGGCCTGTGCAGCAGCATGTCGATGACGGGAAAAGCGCTGCGGTTCAAGCCAAGGCCTCAGAGTTGACGAAGGCACAGATGCTGCCGTTTCGCGTACAAAGGCCCAGACTTCATCAGCTACGGGCGCGGCTGAGAACACGCCGTAGTGAAGCGCGCGTCTCGCCCCAAGGATCGAACACGCGCTGCGACACAAAAACTCGAAGTGCTCTTCCTGGTCGTCAACCGGGTCCAAGCACATCATTTCCGCTGCCTCGAATAGTGCACGCCCAAGTCCGGTGACCATTCGCTGAGACTGATCCAGGAACAGCTCGCGGCGCTTCCGCAGATCCAGCCAAGCCTCGTGCGGCGTTCGCTTGCCTGACTGCACGATGTCGTCTTCCGTGAGTGGCCGAATCCAGGCTTCGCCTAACGCTTCTAAGTCGGCATCGCGGTAAAGCTCGAATCCAAGCAGCTCGATGATCCCGCGCCGCTCAGGTATTGCTTCGCGCAGTTGCTGCAGCAATTCGCGCGCGACACCGCCCGCACGCAAGGTGTCGATCACTTCCAAGAGCCCCGGTCCATCGGGTTCAGTCAGTACCTGGATCTGCTCGCGCCATGCGGAAGGGCCAGCAGCGAGCAAAGCTTCACGCGCCAGACGACGCTCTGCCTCCGAACGCGCATGAGAGTCGTCGAGAGTGATGCGCAACAGGGTGGCGCGTGCTTCCTCCAAAGAGACACTCCCGAGAGGCTCTTCGAGTTCGTCGCCGAGAGATCGAATGGCCGCGAGTCGGACTGCCGGCCAAGAATCATCGCAAGCCACACGGAGCAGCGCATCGACACGCGGATCGAGCGGGCGCGCGAGGCGCAACAGCTCAAACGCTTCGAGACGCACGTTGGGTGCCGCATCGCCAGTCAGTTCGACAACGGCATCGAGAATCTCCGGATCAGAGAGCCCGCTCGCGGCGCGCCCCATGGCTTGCAGCGCTAGCGCCCTCTCGTGCCAGGCCGGACTCTTCAGCAGCGCAGATAGCTCCTGCCGAGCGCTCGCATGATTCATGGCGAGCCAGCGACAGCCCCATTCCCACGTGACCGCTTGTGGAAGCTCCACGGCGGGTCGAGATCCCGCCTGCTCCCGCTGTAGGCCGATGGGGCTGGTCGAGGGGGCCGCCGTAGTTGAGAAGGCAACCGCTGGCGGCAATATCACCGACACCACGGCAGCCAGACTTGTGATGTAGGAGACGCGCACTGGAAGATCTATCACTCGCAGATCGCGAGTCACCCTTCTGGATCGAATGCAATCTGCGCGCGCGGCAACGCCTCGATCAGATCCGACGCGATCATGCCGAAGGTTCCCTTCTCACTGCGTGCTATGTCGCCAGCCACCCCGTGCACCCAAACTGCGGCAGCAGCTGCTTCGAAGGCGCCCCAGGATCCATCCTCAGAACGCTGGGCATGCGCGAGGTAGGCGCCGAGGATGCCAACCAAGACATCGCCCACGCCGGCAGATGCCATACCTTCGTTCCCGGATTGATTGATGTACACACGGCTGCCGTCGGTGACGATCGTTTGCGGGCCTTTCAGTACACAGACAGCGCCAGCGCGTCGCGCCAACTCGAGCGCGGCCTCGATTCGCCCCTCGTGATCACGCGGACACTCTCGGTCGAGCATGCGCTTCGCTTCGCCCGGGTGAGGCGTCAAGACGACATCACCGATGCACGCATGTACTTGCTCTGGCTTGGCGCGAATCGCGGTCAGTGCATCGGCATCCAGAACTAGAGGCCCCTCGAACTCCGTGTCACCTATCAGCTGCCTAATGAACTCGCGAATACGTGCGCTCTGTCCAAGGCCCGGGCCAGCAACTCGCACGTGATGATTGAGCGCGCGTACGGGGCGCGGAAAACGACTCGCGATCAAATCACGATCATCCGACAGATCGAGATAAGTAGTCTCCGGGGTCGAAGCTGGCGCGACATTCATGATCTGCTGATCAAAGGCAGCCAGAGTCACGAGGCCAGCACCTGCTCGCTGCGCGGCACGGACGGCGAGGATAGCAGCGCCGGGCATGGACTCGCTGCCCGCGAACAGCAGCAGACGACCCGCGACTCCCTTGTGAGAGTCGATAGGAAGCGCAGGCGGAAAGACGGGCTGCTCGACGATGACAAGATCACTCATAGACAAATCTCCAAGCGGCCGATGATTCGTCCCGCCCAATTCTTCAGCTCGCGTCCCTTCCAAGGATCTAGTGCGGCGGACTCCTCGCTCGTCAAGAAGCCGCGAGACTCGAGCAAGTGCACGACGAAAGCGTTCAAGCCACGTACGTGGCCATCGTCGATCTTGACCGCGATGGCTCGGCCCGTTCCTCGGATGCCGACCGCGTACACAGCCTCACCTCCGACCTTTGGGAATAAACGTCCGCGCGTCACCCTGGACAAGTCCGTACACAGCCGCCTGTGCGAACCCGCGATCAAGACCGGATTCTGAGCGACCGCTTCAAGTAAGCGATGGCACGAAATCGAGCGTGTGGTTCCAAGCTCGACAGGATTGGCAACGCGTGCAAAGGCAGTCCCCAATGCGCGCAATGGAAAGCGCCAAGTAGGCGCGCTGCAACCGTCAATCGCGGCGGTCAGTTCGTCTTCGTCGAGGCCCGCCATCTCGATCACGCTCTCACGCACCATGCGTTGACTCGCACCATCGGGGTCGAGATAGGTAGCGGGATCTTGATCGAGGAACTTAGTCAACGTCAGGAAGCCAGCGTGCTTACCTGAACAGTTGTTGTGCAGAGCGCCCGGCGCCTTTCCGTCCTTGATGAGTTGCTCGCGCACTTCCGGATCCGCCGGACGCTGCGGGCCACACAGCAAGGCCGACTCATCCAGGCCGATCCGCTGCAATATGCCCGACGCACCATCAGTGTGAACGCGCTCGCCATTGTGTGACGCGCAAGCGAGCGCCAGTTCCACGGGCGTGTACGCAATGCGATCCGCTGCACCCGTCTCGATCAGCGGCAAAGCTTGGGCCGATTTGATCGCCGAGCGCACAAAGACGGGGCGCTCGAATTCTCCCTCGCCATCCAACACCTCACCGCGGGTGTTCACCATGCACCAGGCACCACGGTGCTGGGACTCGACGAACTCCCCGCGCCAGACTCGCGTCAAAACGGGGTTCTTTGGGAAGAGGGAAGCGGGTTCGCTCGCGGACTGAATCGGTTCGCCGTTGGTCATGCGCGGAATGGGAAGCAGCGGGTGAGGTCATCTCCGTGCTGCCATGACAACATCCTAACTTGTCCGCTCCCACCTGAATTTTTCGCCGATTGGATATAGCACTCAGCACGCGCCTGCACCCGAGCACGATCCTGGGACGGTCGACGCCCATGGAGCGACTCGCTGCTCTTGGGCTATGGAATGCCGCTCCCACCGCATCAACCCGTGGCCGGTGAGCCTGCCGGACCCCACATGAGGCCTCGATCACGCATCATTCCGATTCGGTCGAGATCGTTGCGACCGTGGAGCGTACACTCCGCAGCGATGCTCAAAGCAGGCATACGACAAGTAACCGGCGGCGCAACAGCCAAGGATCGTAGTCCGGCGGATGTGCGGCAAGCGAGAGCCCGCCGGCGAGCCCAGTTAACGGGTTGGCTGACGGCCCCCATCGCATTGAGCGCAATTGTCGCCGGTGTCGTCCTGATCCGAAGTGGCCCAATCGAAGTGCCGCTGATTGCGGTCGGATTCGTAGCTGCGCTGGTCGTGTGCTGGCTGTTAATCTCGACTCTCTTCCCGGCCCACCTCGATCGCGTTTGCCCTGATTGCGGTGTGGACGGTATCGAGGTCTTGGATGCGAGCACGCAGCGAGGCGTTCAGTGCCCGTCTTGTGGCTGGCAAGATGAAGAGCAGAGCGGATATCTGATTGCAGAAGCCGATGGACTCTTGATCGAAGGCCGTGGAGCGGCGATGAGTACGAATACACCCGACGCCACGGCCAGTGGATCCCCTTTCGTGCGATCCGAACGAGCCGCACCCGAGCCGTCCCCGGAGTAGACGCATGGAAGCTGACAGCACGATGATCCCGATGCGACTGTCTAGAATCGTCATTCGTGACGGTACGGACCAGCAATGGATCTTCTTGAACGAAGTCGATGGCGAGCGCGGTTTCGCGATCATCATCGGACCTGCAGAGGCTACGGAGATCAGGCGCGTTGTCTCGAGCGTCGAGACCGAGCGGCCGCTGACACATCAACTGACGAATATGGTCATCGACGCGCTCGACGCCAAACTCGTTGGCATCGACGTGGTCGACCTAAGCAGCAACACTTTCTTCGCCCGTTTGCTTTTGCAGAAGGCCGATAGCGAAGAAGTGATCAGCGTCGATGCACGCCCGAGCGATGCGCTCGCGCTGGCGTTGCGTGCCGGCTGCACGATTCGCGTCGCGGAACACGTGCTTGAGCAAGCGCGCACAGATGCCAGCGGACCTGACCCTATGCCACAACCTCCCGAAGCGATGCCCGGCTTCTTCACGCAAGAGCTGCCTGGCATGCCTCCGGTTCCTCCCCAACAGGAGCAACCCGATGCGCCGGCGGATGCTGACGAGGGCGGCAAAGCGGAAGACGACGACCCGCCGGAGGCCTGACGCTTCGCGCGCTAGACGGACAGAGAGCAGGCGTGACGATCTCCGTGATGGCAAAGCACTTGTCCGCAGGAACGGTCAGTGAGTTGCCTTCTCCCAACGTCCGCATCTGATGCGGGGCCGGGATTCCATGAATCATGGATGTCTCTGAGATAGGTGCTGCAACGGCACCTGTCGCAGTTCCGAATCGATTGGGAGCTCTCCGCCTGACGTTGGCTCCTAGACGACTCGGCACGTAGTTGAAAAATACCCGCGAAGAGCATCGCGAGAATCGTCGCCACTAGAGTTCGATTCGTCGAAGACGTTCGAGTTCTTCCTAAGCAAGTGAGGCGAGGTAGGGATCGCCGACTTGGCGGTCCCGAGTAGTCTCAGCAGCAATAGCTACTTGCTCCTGAGTGCCCCCCGTATGGGCCCTGCCAACGTACGGACTTCACCCCGGGCCCGAAACTTCCAACACTCCCCGAACGCTCTCGAAAGCGATTGCTTTCAGGCGATACGGAATGCTCCGGAATGAAACGGGAGCCGGGTCTAAGTGGCTCAGAAGCCGCTCAGCAGCGCTTGAGTTTCCTCAACCGAGGGCCAAGATTCTTCCGCCCGCATGCTTGTGCGGAGTGCGGGCAAGCTTCGCATCTCCAGGATTGCCGCTTCACCGCTCGCACTCCGCCACAGCTAGAATAGGGAGCATGACCAACGACGAGCAACCCGCACAGCCGGATCAGGGCGTCATCATGCCGGACGGCAGCTTCCGCGCCGCGCGCATGATGGATGCGAAGCTCGTGCGCGAAGAGGTTTTGAATACTGTCGCTGGTCTGGAACAAGCGAAGTCCCCCACAGGACGTCGCACCGTGATCGAAGACTTGATCGATATGACAACCATTTACGGACGTCCAGCGCTTGAGGCGCTGGTCGAGTCGGGCCATCCACTCGATCAATTGACGGCCGAGCACGAGGCCGATCAAACGGAATCCTAAGACCGAGTCGCGCTGGAGCAGCGGCGGCTCCAATCAGTCTAAGTCGGTAGCCGCAAGCTCATCGCAGTCATGCGCGACGCAGTAGTGCTCGCGCTGCTGGAGTCCATCTCGCTGGCGAAACGAGTTCTCTGAGATCGGCACATCGGCGTAGATCCCGATCCCGAGCGTGCGTGCTTCCTCGTGCAGGAAGAAGCGTCGCGGATCCTCTGCCGAACGGCCATCTCGCAGCTCTCCATTTACCGCGTGCAAGGCATGAATCAGCTCGTGTGCAAGACCAATATAAGGAGGTGTCGCGATGCCGAAGAAGACTGTGTAGGTCACCTCATCACCCGGCAAATAATACACGCGCGATTTTGCTGCAGTTCCCTGCCGGCGAAAGAGGGTAGAGCTCGGCCACTCGGGTATGTCATCCCCACCATCGAGCGGATCCTGCAGGGTATCCACAAGATCACGCGCCTGCTGAATCACAACTCGATAGCCGGCTGCAGGCCGGTCTGCATCCTCATCCTGGTCGATGCATAGGCACTTACGACTGAGCTCACCCAGCAGGTCCAGCGCACCCTCGCTGCTAGCGAATCCGCGAATGCGATTCAAGTCGGAGCTGGCGGCGCGAAAAAAATCGGCATCGCCATCGATGTAGATACCGGCGTGAGCTTGGTCCCAGAGTTGTTCGACCATGAGTTCAGAGGAATTCGGAGTGGCTCAGCGGTGCGAGCCCGCGGGTCGAGGGAATGAAGACTAAGTAGCTAAGTGCGAGGGCTGCCAAATTTCGCACGAATTGGCTTCGAGTGTACTGTCGCGCTCAGGCCTAGGAAATGAAGTAGCCTGAGTCTCACGCCTTCTTGGCTTTGCGCGGCAGAGAAGAGGCGAAGTCCACACCGCGCTCGACCCATTGAGCGAGCGATGCGTCGCTACGAATCCCCTCTGGCTCGACATACACCATGGTATTGATGACCTTGCCGGTGAAATCCACCGGGCGTGTGTGCGAGCGCTCCAGTGCGGCCTGCACGCCCTCGGCACCTAGCCGAAGCGTCAGTGTGTTGTCGACGATTCCGCAACACATGTAGCCATGTAATAGGAACGCCATACCACCGAACATCTTCTTGGCTGTGATGTCGGATTGTTCACGCAAGCTGATACGAACACGATCCGAAAGTTCCTCGTCGTAAACCACTCTAGAATCGTAGTACCGATTCATGCGAAGGCGCGCAGCTTCTGGCAGAAGCTGCGCGCCTTCGTCGCAGACTCCGAGCGATGTGTACCCGGAGCAGTTGATTCC
>JBLFWN010000129.1:0-17650 GCA_047611405.1 Planctomycetota bacterium
TAGGGCGTGGACAGAAAGGGGGTACGAACATCGACAAAGGGTCTCCAAGGGAGGTCGGTATGACCTCGTCCCAAGAGGACCTGCGACGTGCGTCATGGTTGCCCTCGATTGGCTGAATGTCTCCAATCCTTCAACACGGAAGGCTGGCAGTTCAGAAGTGCTCACACTGTGGTACTTCTAGGTTGAGTGCGTTGGAGGGAGTCTCCATAGGCTGAGTTTGCAGACGCACTCACCCTAGCAAGCGGCGCCGGAGTGGGGCTATCGGCTACTAAGACTCAGGCGGGTTGGTTCAGTCGGAGCCCCAGAGGGCCGAGCGGGGCAGGCAGCATTCTTCAATTTAGGAGTTCTGACCCCCTGTACTTCGACTACGGCATCAGGTCATTCGAAGAGTTGAACGTACTGCTACAAAGCACGAGGTGTGCAGGATCTCGGTGCCAGTACTGGATGTTGACGACACTGATCGAGCTCATGTCGAAGGGTACATCGTGCGCTTGATTCCCAGCCGCAACGATGACGGCTCCCATGAGTGTCGATCCGCCGACGCGTCTGCGGCCGCAACCGAATGGCAGATCGATGGCAGCGTTTCCCGCAAAGAGAATCCTCGGTTGATTGGGGACATGCGTCAGATCAAATGTGGCTGAGGACTTCCCAAAGTTGCTGCTACACGTGAGTACCGCACCGCCGAATGAAACTGAGTTGGCGTTCGCGGGCAAGCAGTAGGAGGTAGGAGCATTCGCTGATGAGCAGCCTCACTTGGCAAGGAAGCTATCACTCGAATCGATGTTGTACGCGAAGCCGCCTCCTACGAAGAGCGCCTCACCGTTGCGGTCATCGAAGGTAGCGAGAGCACGAACTCCGTTGGCGCTGTTGCTGAGACCAGCCATGCCACCGCCAACCTGAAGCCATTTTGCCCCGTTCCATCGGACAAGGTTATTGGCAGCGACGCCACCCGCGGCGACGAACTCGCCCTCTGCAAACAGAGCATCTCCAGTCCCGTCATCAAATACCGCCAGCGCGTAGATCAAGTTGTTCGTGCCTCCGTGGCCTCCGAATGTCGGCAGCCAACTTTTTTCGCAAGTGCTCGATTGGGCTAGGTGTAGGGGGCAACCCACGTAGCGCCAGGCATGACGGATAGAGTCACCTGCCGAGTGGCGAGAAGCTCCGTTCGTTCGACCTAGGGCGCTAATTTGAACTCCGTCACCGTCGAGCGGAACGTTCGAGTTGAGCCGATACGGACCTTCCCTACCTGTGGCATCCTGGCCTCCCACGCTGCAGACCACAACGGCTCCCTCTACCGCGGTTCCATCCAGGTTATTGACGCTACCTGAAAAGATGATGGTCCCCGCCGCCAACTCTGGCTCATTCACCTCGCTCCAGCCAAGTCCTGAATCGGAAGGGGAAGCGCTCTTTGAATGAGCCTCTCCCTATCAGCAAAGTCGAGGCATACAGAGCGGCAAGTACCAGTGTGCGGTACGAGATCTTTGGTTTGGTGTGTAGAAGTGTCCGGCACGGTATCGGCGGTATCGCGGTGACTACGCGATCTGAAACACAAGCCTGAACACCGTCCCGCCGCCCGGTCGCGACAACGCTTGAATACTTCCGCGCATCGCGCGCGTTTGCAGGAAGACGATGTGCAAGCCGAGGCCCGTGCCAGCCGTCGTGCGCGTCTTCTCGTCGCCGATGCGATAGAAGGCATCGAAGATGCGACTACGCTCGCGCTCGGGAATGCCAGGGCCGCGGTCTTTGACTTCCATCACGACCTTGCGTCCCTCCATGCGCGTCTGCACCAAGATTGGTTCGCCGATCAGGCGGCCGTTCGAGTCCTTCTCGACGGGCGCGTACTTGCGCGCGTTCTCGACCAAGTTCACCAGCGCGGAGCGCACGCCGTCCGGCACATGCAGGATGGGCGGCAGGTCGTCGGCCAACTCGAAGGCGACATCGTCGCCATAGGTGCCAGCCGTCAGCTTCAAGTCGGGGATCAAGGGTTCGATCTCGGCGTTCAAGTCGCCCTTGATGGGGGAGACCGAGATCTCGCGCAGGTGCCTCTTTTGCAGCACGCGATCGACCAGCGCATCCAAGCGGCCCGTCTCGCGAACGATGCGTTCGAGGTAGTCCTGTTGCTTCTCTGGGCTTTTGATCCAACCGTCCCGCAGCATCTCGCCGTACATCTTCACGGCGGCGATCGGCGTGCGCAGTTCGTGCGTTACGGCGGCGACGAAGTTTTCGGTACGCCTGGCTTCAGCTTGTGACGATTGCACGCTGCGCACGAGTAAGCCCATGCCAATCGAGAGCGAGACGATCATCATCAGCGAGACGCCCGAGAACCACCATGCCCGGCGCTTGAACTGGGATTCGAGCTGCGCGGTTGAGTCGCGCACTTGCAACAAGCCCAAATCGCGATCAGCTGGCTCTTTGATCAACGGCTTGAGCACGTCGAACAAGTTGACTTCGGCTACCGTCGTCTGCAGATCGCTGGGCGGAACCAGAAGGTCGGTACCCAGGTGAAGCCGTTGGTTGCCGGAACCCAATACCTGCTTGGCGCACTCGCGAGGGATGTCCTCTAGCAACCAGTCGAGGTCGATGAAAAAGCCCTGACTGATGCGAACGCCGCCCACCAAGCTAGCGAAGCAATCGGGTAATAGGTCCGAACCCGGAGGCTCCTCGATCTCGATGAAGCGTCGGACGAAGATGAAGAGCTCATCTGATTCCGAGCGCAGCACAAACAGATCGAAGTCGAACATCACGACATCGACATACTGTTCGCCGATGCCGGCTAACTCGATCAGGCCTGGTTGCAGGCACTTAGGGTCGCGCGTATCGCTTAGATTCAACGCAGCTTGGCGCAACGTGACTTCTTTGACCGTCTCCTTGGGTTGGAAGCTGACTCCCAACTCGGGGCTGCTCGACTCGACCATACCCATCATCCACTGGCTGGCGTGAATGCTCGGTTCCCACAGCACGGAGGTGCGTAGCGCCGATCGGTAGGCGTCCTTCTGACGCATCCACTCTTCGCCGTACTTGGTTACCTCGAAGATCTCGAACTCGGCGTCGGAACCTTCGCGGAAGTCGTAGGCGAAGTAGGCTTCGATACCTTCGCGCGGACCGTGGGTGACTAGCTCGGATGGTAGCTCGTCGTTCGATTCCTCTTCGAAGAACTCACGTTGGTAGTGATAGAAGGGGCGTTCTTGCTCGGTATCGAACAGCTTCTGAACTCGCTCGGCAATCGCATCGCGCAAACGGTCCGCAGCATCCGACGCTTCGTCCGGAACGGACGCCAGCCGGTCACGGTGTTCCGTGATCAGTTGGTGCCAATGCAGCCCACCGAACACAGCGGTCGGTAGGACAACAAGGATCGAATACAGGAAGAGCGCTGTGCGCTTCTTCGCGATGGGTTTGGATCTCAGAATCGGTTTGCTCCGGCTCTGGTTCCGCTTCCGTGCTCGCGCATCGAGGCCGACGCATCTGGGTGCGGTCAGTCGTCGATGCGTTGCGCGTCAGGTGAGTGCTGCCCCTGCCAAATACGACAAGGTCGGTCCGTGGACCGACCTTGGTCTGGCGGAGCGGATCACAGCCTGGCCCAGAAGTAGCCGTTTTAGCGGCTAGTTGCAGGCAGAGGCGAAACCGCGACTAATTGTACCAGCGGTAGCCTTTGCCACGCACCGTCTGAATCAGCGTCGGCTCGGACGGATTCGGCTCGACCTTGCGGCGCAGGCCGACGATGTGGATATCGACTGTCCGCGTCTCGACATTGGCGCTTTGGTAGTGCCAGACATCGAGCAGCAGGTCTTCACGCGTCACGACGCGGTCGCGATGCTTGATCAGATAGGCCAGGATGTCGCCTTCACGCGGCGTCAGCGGCACGACTTGCTCGTTGCGGTGCACTTCCAGGCGTTGCAAATCGACGCGGATCCCTTCCGGGAGGTCGAGGAAGGCCGGCGGAGCCAGGTCCATCTCTTGGCGACGGAACTGAGCCTCGACGCGCGCAATCAGCTCGCGCGGCGAGAAGGGCTTCTTCATGTAGTCGTCGGCGCCCATCTCGAAGCCGCGTAGCAGGTCTTCTTCGTCCGCAAGGGCGGTCAGAATCAGGACGCGTGTGCTGATTTTCTCGCGCCGCAGGGCCGCGAGGATCTCGAGACCACTCATGCCGGGCAGCATCAGATCGAGGATGACCAGGTCGGGCTTCTCATTTTTAATGCGCTCGAGAGCGGAGGCTCCGTCGTGAACCAAGCCCACGGTGTAACCGGAGTGTTCGAGGGCATCACGCACGCCGATGGCGAGGCTCTCTTCGTCCTCGACGACGAGAACGCGCTGGTTTTTTTGGTTGGATTGGCTGTTCGGGGACGAACTCATGGTCGTGCCGATTGTCGTTTGCATGTCTGGCATCCCGAGTCTGGTGACTCGTTAGTAGTGTCGTACCGAAGCAGGTGGTCTGCCCGCAAGCACTGGGTTCAAAAGGGTGCTGGGATTCTTGGTTCGTTCCCAGCCTGAAAGGTCTGTAGCAGCAGAGTTCTGCTGCGTTGCTCAAACCTCCATCGGCACAAATCCCTTTCAGTGAAAGCACCGTGAAGGTCCGTCCCGACAAATTTCTGATACATCCCTAAGCCGGGAAGTCTTACGCACTAGATGGCCCAATAAAGGTAAGGAACCTGTCTGAGTCGCATTCCGCGGTCCTATTCGTGCAACAGCAGGCCGGAATTGAGCAGCGCTTGCCCGGCCCATTCGGGCAGCTCACGCAGGCTGATGGCCTCAGGACGCCAGTTTTGGAGCTCGATGGCCGCGTCGTCGCGGCGGTCGGCAAGCAAGAGTGCTGCCGCGAGTTCCAGGCGGATTGCTGGTGCACCGGGCTTCGATTCGGGTTGAGCCCGGCTCGCGCGCAGACTCTGACGGTAGCTACGGACCGCAACTTCGGGTGCGCCGGCATCGATGTGGGCACGCGCCCACGCCTGATGAGCCCAAGTCAACATACCTTCCGCTAACAAACCGTCGCTGTCCGTGAACTCTCGTTCGAGTGCATAGGCTTCTTCGCCGGTCCAGACCGAGAGACGCGAGTCGACCACCTGCAACAGGCTGTTGGCGACCGAGGGGCGCCCGTCGCGCAGACAGTTTGCCGCGCGCTCACGCAACCAGGACATCGGGATCAAGGTGCCCGGTCGCGCCGCCAGCAATCGTTCGATCAACTCGTCGCTGCCGCCCACATCGATAGCGAGCATCAGTCGGCTCTGCAGCAAGGCCGGGTTGTTCGCGTCGACCAGCGCCGCGTCTTCGTACAACTCGCGCGCACGGCTGAACTCACGCGAGCGCGCGTGCAAATTCGCTAGCGCTACCAACGCTTCGAGCTGGTGAGGCCTGTGCTGGAGAACACGCTCCCAGGCTTCGCGCTGCTTATCGAGGGGTGCAGCGATCGAGCGTCGCAACGCCGCTTGTTCCGTCAAGGCCAGCGGCGAGTCGGGGCAGGCAGCGAGTGCGTGCTCGAGGCTGCTTGCCTTGGCTTGCGCGGAGTGGCCGACGATGCCGTCCTTCTTGACCAGGGCAGAGCTGCTCAGCGCTGCAAGTGCGCGTCCGTGCTTGATGAAGTCCATCGCGCGCATGCAGCTGCCTAGGGCGAGCAACAGGACCAAGACCGGCAGGGCTCGGTACAAGACGCGTGACAGCGGGCGCTCGATCGATGTGCTCTCGTGCGCGAACACGATGCCGATCAAGGCGAAGGCGATCACGCTCGAAGCCGGTGCTTGCAGCAGCGTGCTACTTGTCAACATCTGCGCCAACAAGCCAAGGGTCGCCAATCCTGCAGCGCTGCGCATGGCGTCACCTGATCGCAGCGAGCGCAGCGCAGCACGCAGCGCAAGCAACAGGAAAGCGAGTGCGACGAGTCCGCCGGGCAGCCCGAGTTGCGCGAAGAGTTCGAGCCAGTCGTTGTGCAGGCTCTCGACAACGGTGTCATACGGGGCGCGCCGGCCGAAGCTTGAGTCTTCGATGTCCTGCGGCGAGCGGTACAGCCCGAAGTTAGCGGATACCTGGCCCGGGCCAACACCTGTCAAGGGCACCGTTGCGAGCAGCGCAGGCAGTCGCGCCCAAGTTCTCAATCGAAAGGCGACTCCACCCAAACTGTCATCTTCCGCATCGGTGGGAGCTTTATCGATGCTTGTGGAAGCAGTCGATTCGACGCTGCTCGACGAGCGTGTCATCAAACCGCTGGCAGGTCCCAGGAGCACGAGCACGGTTAGGAAGAAGAGCGCGCGCTTCCAGACAGGGTCTTGTGTTTGCTTGAGCCGCTGCGTGATCAACAGAATCAACGCAAGTGCGCCGGCGATCGCAGATCCGTGAACGGGAACAGCAAGGACGTAGGCGACCCACCCCAAGGCCGGCAGCAGCGCGGCGGCTCCGACCCGTCCCGCACCGACCATCGCGATCAAGGCTCCAGGAAGAGCCGCAGCCGCCAAGTCTCCTGTGTTCTCGAGCACGCCTGACCAAGCGCGAGTGGCGGAGAGCCAAGTATCGATCGCCGCACCGGCAAGCCAGAGCGCCGACAGGATTACCAATCCGCGCAGATAGATCGCGCGGCCGCGCGCCTTCAGGCTCGCACCCGATAGCATCATGACCAGGCCCGTGACGAGCAGCATCCACGTGCGGTCAGCTTCAAAGCTGTCGAAGGGCCCATCCGTCGCGACGCGAGCCCATTCGATCAACGCGAGCAGCGCGAAGAACAGCGGCAGGGCCTGGAGCCGGCGCTTCCAATGCGAAGCGATCAACAAGGCCGCCGCGGGCATAGCGGCCAGCGTGACCCAACCGGCTCCGGATGAATCGGCGCTCGGAACTCCATGCAGGGCAGTCCCAGCGAGCACGATTGCTGGCAGCAAGCTGGCCCATGCGCGCGTGGCATCCATGCCGTCCGTGCTCTCGGGGTTCGACGATTCGCTCATCTTGTTAGCAGGCGGGAACTTTGCAGTCGGGGACTTGTTCATGCTTGCGCGAAGCGCGAATCCGCGCGGGTCATCGCCCGCTTCGTCGCGGACTTCAGCATGGGGACAGGGCGTACGATTCAGATGCTGAAAACGTCCTGCCGTCTGCTGCAGATTCTTCAGGATGCGCGGCCTGCTTGGAAGTGGGGGCTGCGACTTGCTGGCAATCCTGGCAAGCGTTTGCGCTCATCAGCCGATTCGACGGTTCTGAGGACGTCTCACCTCGCCTTGAGGCACTCTGGCGTTCACATTCGCCCGCGACGCCGCGCAAGGGCTCTGCCGCTGCTGGCGAGAATCCTCAAGCGGCTCCTGCTACCGAGTTGAGAGAAGGGGGCGCGGTGGCTCGGGAGGAATGCGGACTAGCGGCGAGCGTTCCCGGGCGCTGGACCCTCAGGCGACGGGCGCTGTTCCGCTGGCGGAACTGATGATCGCGTCGACGAAGCTCTCTGGTTCGAACACCTCGAGCAACTCCAGTGACTCACCCGTTCCGACGTAGCGAACGGGCAAGCCGAGCGCCTCTTTGATCGCAAACACGGCTCCGCCGCGCGCGGTGCCGTCCAGTTTGGCGATGATCAGACCGGTCACATCGACGGCTGCGGTGAAGTGGCGTGCCTGCTCTATCGCGTTCTGACCATTGGTGCCATCGAGGACGAGCCACGTTTCGTGCGGCGCATCCGGCACGACCTTTTGGATCACGCGCCGCACCTTCTGCAGCTCGTCCATCAGGTTCTTTTGCGTGTGCAGCCGCCCTGCGGTATCGATCAGCACGACATCACGCCCACGTGCTTTCGCGGCAGTGATGGCGTCAAAGGCCACAGCAGCGGGGTCCGCACCATCCTTCTGTTGGCGAACAAGGTCCGAGCCATTGCGATCGGCCCAGATCTGAAGCTGATCGGCGGCTGCAGCACGGAAGGTGTCGCCAGCGGCCAGCAACACGCTGCGCCCGGTTTTTTGAAAGCGATGCGCGAGTTTGGCGATAGAGGTTGTCTTACCCGAGCCGTTGACGCCGACGATGAGGATCACGGTGGGATCCCGGTCGAGCGCGACTTCACCGCCCGGCTGATCGAGGCGTTGCAACAGGCTGGCTCGCAAGGTCGCGCGCACGTCCTCTTCGCCTTTCAACTCGCCACGTTTGTGCAGGCGCGCGAGCTCTTGCGTCAACTCGGTCGCGACCGTTCCGAGGTCGGCGTTGTAGAGCAGCTCTTCGAGTTCATTCAGCAGCGCCTGATCGATCTGACGTCCGCCACGGAATAGCGACGAGAGTCCATCGGATAGGGCGGTGCGCGTCTTGGTCAGACGCTCCTTGAGCCGTGAGAATAGACCCATCCTTGATCAGTCCTTTCGATCCCCGTCAGAGGCGGGTCCACCGGTCGCGAAGCGCGACGTATTCCAGGGGCTGTCTGCGTCCGGTGCCTTACTGGGCTCGCCTGCGGGTGCCGATTTGCTCTCGGCTTGCACGCTGTCGCCTTCGTCCGTCGCTTCGGCCTCTACTTCTGCGGCGTCGTCTACGCCATCACCGTCTGCAGCGGCGGCGCTGGCCGCCTTCGCCTTGTTCTTGATGCGGTCCAAGATGCCATTGATGAAGGCGCCGGAGTTCTCGGTCGAGAAGCGTTTGCCCAACTCGATGGCTTCGTTGATCGCGACCTTGGGCGGAATGTCGTCGCAGTGCAGCAGCTCGAAGGTCGCGAGCCGCAACACATTGCGATCGATCACTGCCATACGCGAGATATGCCAGTTCTGAGCTACGCTTGAGATCTCCTCGTCGATGCCAGCCTTGTGCTCGAGGGTGCCGTCGACCAAGCGGCGCGTGAAGCGGCAGGTCTCGACATCCCGTTCCTCCTGGCGCAGGAAGTCATCCAACGGAGAGGCTGTCTCGGTTCCGAGCAAGTCGACCTGGTAGAGGAACTGCAGTGCCAGCTCTCGGGCGCGCGTGCGTTTCTTCACGTTCGTGCTCCAATCGCTTGGAGGGGGGATTGCGAGGGGGAGCTGGGCTGCTCGGTGCAGGTGCCCATGGTCGTACTTGGAAAGGATCGTCGGACGGGTACGGGAATCGGCGAGGAGGATGGCTCCTGGCTGATCTCGTGGCGGCGCAGTCTAGTCACCTGATGGACCCGGACCAAATCAGCTCCAGCTTTTCCTTTGCCCGATTTACGCCTGGGAAATGACCCGACCCGGATGGGAGCCATAGAGGAAGTCGCAATTCGTCCAGATCCTCTGCTTTTAGGATTGGCTAGGCAGGTCGGGGCCATTTTGAATCCCGACAACGTGGTTGCGCCTGCTGTGCTGACTCCAAGCCCGACTTCTTCTTGATTACCCCATGACCTGGCATCAAGGCTTCGCCTCTCTCGTTTCAGTTCTATTCCTGTCGTCCCTGCCGCTCTACGCCCAAGAGAGCTGCTGCGACCAGGGCAAGCTCAACCTCGATCACCTTCGAATACACCGGCAGTGATTGCTCCGCCCGACCCACACGCAAAATCCTGACAAGGTCAACTACGCTGGCGGTACCCTCATGTCTGCCGTCGTGCAAGTCGTTGCTTCCGACAAGGAAGATCCGAACGATGGCACGGCTCGCGTCTGGTTCGATGGTGATGTTCTTCTGGGCGACACCTTCGGAATGGATTCCTCGCTCGAGGGCGAGGATCACTTTCCCGCGCACTCCTACCTGCACGTCACCGCGCTGGACGGAACGCCGTTGATGGAAGTCGAGTTCCACACATCTTGCTCGCAGCCCTTGTGTGCGGGTAACCAGTTTGGTTCTCATCAAGTGCGCGGTTGCCTTGGCGAGCACGAAGACGATTCGGGCGATCCCTACTGCACGATCGACGATGTCTCGGAATGCGCCTGCGGCAACGATCCGCCCAATGCGGGTTGCGAGAACAGCACCGGTGGCAGGTTGCAGATCTTTGGTTCGGCCAGCGTGTTCACGGACGACTTGAGCTTGATCACCAGTCAGCTACCGGCAAACCAGTCGGCAGTTGCGGTGCGCAACTACAACTTGTCGAACGCACTCTCCGTTACTTTCTTGCCGTAAGGCGAGAAGTTGATGCAGCGCCCGTGTCGCGGGCGTAGCTTCTGAATCCAACGAGAAGGGCCCGCCAGATGGATCATCCGGCGGGCCCTTCTGTAGCTAGCTGGTATGCCGGTTAACCGCGCGCGACGTCCATCGCATTGAGCACGTCCGCCGCCGCGCGTGCTAACTCGCGCCCCTTGTCTTCCTTGCCGCCTTCGTCGAGTGGCAGGGCACGGTCCCGAGCCTGCTGCAGCGTCTCGCAGGTCAGTACGCCCAGTAGAATTGGTGTGTCGGTCTCGAGGCTAGCGTCCATGATGCCTTGCACGGCACCGGCGGCGACCCAGTAGTCGTGGGTTGTCTCGCCTTTTAGCACAAGGCCGAGACAGAGCACCGCGTCAATGTCGTCGCGACGCGCAAAGCAGCGTGCCACGAGCGGAAGCTCGACCGAGCCGGGGACCCATGCGACTTGCAGGTCGCCGGCACGCATGCCGCACAGCTGCAGTTCGCGATCGGCCGAGCGCAACATAGCGCCCGTCAGCTCATCGTGGAAGCGGGATACAACGGCTGCTATTCGCATTCCCTCACGCACAGGGCGTTTGCGCGACGCGCTTTCTGGATCGAGTGCCATGTCGGGAAGTGTAGCGCCGCACAGCGTCCGGAATGCCCGCGCCCGTCCGGAAACCGGCATACGGTGTCAAACCGGCATACGCCGTATGCCGGTTTGCGGCTAGCCTACTGCCGGCTGAACTCTTCCATTAGCGTCGTCGCTGCGGAGCCGTTCTCTGTGGCGCCGCCGGCCAGCAGGATTCGGCTCTGGAAGAGCACGGGTGAGTGGCCGTGACGCGCTGTCAGCATCTCGGTCTCGTTGCGCCAAGTGTTGGCGACAGGATCGTAGACTTGGACTTGAGCGAAGACCTTGTCAGCGGTCGCGTCGATGTCGTTGTCGGCGTCGGAAGTCTCGCCGCCAAAGATATAGAACTCGCCTCTGTCGAAGATGGCGCGGCCCGTGCCACCTCGGCCAGCGGGCATCGGCGTCAAGCTGCTGCCGACCAGCTCGCTGGTCTCCCAGCTATCCGTTTGCGGATCGTAGATCTGTACGAAAGTCTCGCCAGGCGCCGCAGTACCGTCGCCCACGCGGCCACCGAAGATGAAGAAGCGCTCACCATCCGTTGCACCTGCTGCGTGATCGACCTTGGTCGTATCCGGAATGCGCTTGAGTGATGTCCAGTTGTTCAGCAGCGGGTCATAGCGATAGGTGTTGCGTGCGGTCGCAGCCCCGACAACAGCTGCCGCTACATAAATAGCGCCGTCGATCGTACAGCTCGTAGCACCCCAGATCGCACGCGGTGCATCCATGCCGAGGGACCAGCTGTTCGCGACCGGGTCATAGATCTGAACCTTGCCAGCTGCGGCTCCGCTTCCACCAATGACGTAGAGCTTCCCGCCGCTGACTTGACTGGTGCTATGGCCGCCCGAAATCGGGCGCGCAGCCAAACTGGTCGACCAGGTGCCTGCCAGCAGATCAAAGGCCTGCGTCTGATTCGTCCCGTGACCGACGACGATCAGCTGGCCGTCGATGACGCAAGCCGTAACCTCTTCGACAGCGGTCGAGAGGTCAGGGGCAGTGCGCCAACGTCCAAACCACTGGCCCGGCACATCCGGCAAGTACATGAAGGCTTCGGGCAGCACGCGCGACCAGCCATCGACGGTGACATTCACATCGACGAGCTGACCCGTTACAGCGCTGCCCGCGGGCGTTGTTCCGATGATGCGGTTCGAGCTGACATAGCTGAGCGCTGCGGCTTGACCATCGATCGTGACGCTCGTGTTCGCCAACGTCCCGAAGTTCTCCCCGCCGATGACAAAGCGTGTTCCACCGCCCAAGACTCCGCGCCAAGGCGTGATGTCATAAGCCGTCGGACCAATCACACTCGAATCGTCAGGCAGCATCAGCTTGACTGCATTCGACAGGTAGCTGATTGGCAAAATCACACCGCCAGGGCCCGTTACGACATCGAGCGCAATCATCTGCGGCAGGTTCTCAAAACCACTGATAATCCCGCGACCGTCTTGGCTAAGGATGTGGCGCTTGACCTTGCCGGCAAAGCGTTGTGACAAGAGGTTGCCGCGCATGGCACCGTCGAAGGTCGTCGCACGGTACTCGCAAATGCCGTTGCTCGAGGATTGATGCAGACCAATCCACTGTGTGAAGGTCTCGGGGATCGAGTCCGGCGATTCACCGTAGTAAATGTTTTGACGCGGATCATCGACACCGCGGCTGCGGTTCGCGTGACCATAGAAGTTGCCGCGCTCGATCAGAAGCAGCTCGTCATTGTTCGTATCGGGGTGACTGCCGCTGTCACTGGACGGACCGGTCGACGCAAAGCCAAAGCCTGAGTTGGGGCCGTTGTCGGTGGCATACAAGAAGCCGTTCGTCGCGAGCACCAAGTCATAGGTGTTGCGGAAGCCCGCGGCATGCACGTCGATGTCGACACCAGGCGTAACGTAGACCAGGTCGCCAAAGTTCTGGTCGTTGTTGTCAAGATCGTCGGAGCGGTTCCGATAGCTGATGGCGCCATTGAAGCCGGGGCGTGACAAGTGCGCCTTCAAGATGGCCGAGCTGAAGGGGGACTCGGGGCGATCTCCGATTAGATAGTGGCGCACGCCGGCGTTCGTATTACCGCCGACACAGATGAGCAAGTCGCCGTTGTGGTCGAACTCGAGGCCATTGATGCCATGGTCGTGGTTCGAGACTGGCAAGCCGGTGATCAGCGGCACGGGCGCGTCAAAGTTCGGGCCCGTCAGCACGCTGACTTGTCCGGTGTAGTCACTCGGTCCAGTCGGCGGGTTGCCGCCGTAGTCGTACAAGAGCCCGTGCGCGACGTAGATCTTGACCGGTAAGGGCGCATCGAAAGGGCTAAAGGCGACGCCAAGGACTTCGGCGTTCGTCAGCGACGACACGCCGCTGTAGGTCGTGACATCTGTCGTGTAGTAGTTGTCGCCGTAGGTGATCGCCGTGATGTCGCCACCGCGCGAACTTACGTACAAACGTCCGTCAGGGCCCCAGGCTCCCGATGTCGCTTGTGCGACTGGGACTGAGCGGTCATTGGCCATGTCGAACTGCACAGGGACAGGGCCACTGTCGATGTATTCGAAGTCGAAGCTGGCACTGCTACCTGCCGGTGTGGTCACGCGCACTTGAATCACGCCTTGGTTCTGACCGTTCGCGAGTGCGACGATGCCAGGCGGGGTCTCGATCTGAATTAAACCATCCGAGTAGCTTAGGAATCCCGACAGCGCATGCTCCGCTGTGAAATTCACCGCGCCCCATTCGACAATCACTCCTACTTCGGGGTGGAAGCCAAAGCCGTTCAGGCTGACGGTGTCGCCGCCAAGATGCGTGCCATTGGCCTCGACATCGTACAAGACCGGCAGCAGCTGCGTCGCGTCGTAGTACAAGTTGTCCGCGAAGTCAGGCGACGCATTGCCTCCGATGCTTATGGAGATGCTGAGCGGCAGATCGAACACATCGTCGACCGCGAAGCGCGCCTCGAGCGTGAAGTTACCGGGAGCCAGTTGGAGCGGCAGACTGCCCGCGCCGTTCAGTTGTTGGCCGTCGACGAACAAACGCGAATCGTTGCCACCGGCAACCGTGAACACATAGTCGTCCAGTGCCGCGACATCGAACTCTGCTTGCAATTGCACCAAGGTGTTCGTGCTGTAGGGCGCGGGTCCGATCATGCCACCGTTGTTGCCCATCGTCAGACTCGTGACGCGCGCCGCGAAGCTGGCGGAGGTGGGCAGCGTATCGAGCAAGGCTGCGGGACTGTCCAGACCGGCGTCAAAGAATTGAGCAACGATTCCGCCGACGGCGGTGGGCTCGAAGACTGTGATCGTCGCGCTTTCGGTCGCAGTGATAGCCGGCACATTGTCGTCGCTGATCGTCAGCTGCACCTGCGTATCGCCCGTGCTGGCGATGAGCGTCGTGTCTTCCAAAGTGGCGATCGAGAGGCCGTTCTCAAACCACTCCCAACCTACGATGGTGTGCCCCGGCTCGTGCGTATGGGATGCAGAACCGATCAGGTCGAGCGTCTCGCTGCCGTTGCCATCGTAGTCGACCAAGAAGCTGGGTTGCACCAAAATGAAAGGGTGCAAATAACCCCAGCCGCCGCCTGCGCCGCCAAGGCCGGCAACAGAAACTTCGGTCGTGCCGAAGTTGCCAGCGAAACGCAGCGTGAACTGATTGTCGCGGTGGTTCGTGGGTTGGAAGGTGAGGGGCAGAACGACCTGGCCGCCCGCGGGAACCAACTGGGAGACCGGGTGTGAGATGCTGGAATTATCGCCCCAGTATTGCGTCCCACCAATGTCCAGACCGAAGTCGAGACTGCTGCCTTGCCCGGTCAAATCAAACTCGAGCGTATCGATATTCGCATCGATCAAGCCCGGGTTCGTGAGCGTGATGCTCTGCGTGTCAAACTGACCTTGCTCGACGACAAGGAAATCGATCGCGGTCGGGGTCGCGTTCACGACCGTTACCGCGCGGATTTCGAGTGCCGCGAGGATCGCTTCTCCAACCGATGCTTCAAGCTCGATGTCGAGTACACCATCGGTCAACTCGATGCGCGTCAGTTCCTGATGGGCGGTAAATGCGCCGAAGGATGCGAGTAAGTCCAAGTCATCGACGATCGTCACGCCTTCGACGCGCACGTCAAACTCGCGTAGGCCGGGCTGCGCCCATGCAATTTCGGCGAAGTGGAAGTTCAGGTCATAGGTGCCGTTCGGAAGCTCGAATGAGTAGCCGAAATCTTGGCCAGCACGCGCGGTTCGATAGAGCCCATCTTCCGTCGTGTTCGCGACCGGCCCGCCCGCCGCCACCGTGATCGATTGGCCCGTCGTACCATAGTCGGGGATCCACTCTTGGCTGCTACCGTCGGTGTACGGCAATTGGAATGCGTTGATGACGACCTCGGCACCCAAGGGACCATAGACCACGCCGTCGATCGCGATGCGCGTCGGCGCAAAGGCGAGAGGGAATTGGCTCACGACCAATTCGGCGTTGCGCGGTCCCGCTTGCGTCGGCTGGAAGCTGACGTCGAGGCTCGTTTGCGCGCCGGCGCCGAGCAAGATCGGCAAGCTGCTTGCGTAGCTCAGCTGTAGTTCTGCCCCAGCTTCGCCTTCGCGTCGCGCGTTTTCGAAGCTGACTGGACCGTCGTTGCGATTGCGCAGCTGAATGGTCTGCGGGACACTGGTTTCGCCGACTCGCATCGCAGGAAAGCTCAGCTGGTCGGGCAGTGCGAATAGTCCGTGCATGCCCGGATTCCAAGTCGGACGATCATCGTCACGCAGCGTAAGGCGATGCCTACGCATGGCCGCGTTCAGCGTGCCGGAGGAGAGGCTCGTGATCTCTATCTCGATCGTCTCGGGTCCCTCGACATCGACATCGGCTACGGGGTCGATCAACAATTCGAAGTGGCTGGCTCCGATCGGGATCTGTACCGGACTCGCTGGCATCGAGTAGTCGACGACCGACGTCGCGTTGCCGCTAATCGTGAATGAAACATCGATGGCCACCGGCGCAGGCGCGGAGAGCTCGATGCGGACACTTGTCTGGCCGCCATCTTCCCAAGTGCCGCTACGGCGCAGCGCAAAGCCCACTTCCTGAGCCTGAGCGAAGGTCGGTGCTCCCAGCAGCGCGCCGACGAGCATCAGGCAGCGGGCCGGTCCGGAGGAGAGCACTGATTGACCGGTATGGATAGATTGCAGCAAAAATGTAGCAAGCATGGGGGCGCGGTTGGTCGTGCGTCGTACGCACGGCCATCATTGGCGGTCGAGGGGGGATCGATGTCGGTGGCGGGAGCAGACGACGATCTCACCGAATTCTCTCCCATTCTCGTTGGCGGGGAGCCTCGATTATTAGGTGAATTGACGAAACCGGTCCCTGGAACGCTCCCGATGCACCTGACCTGAAAAGAATTCACACAAAAAGAGCATGTCATCCTCTTTGGCCGTGGATTGGGCACGGCCTCCCCTGGCCATGGCCACGCTGGGTGGCCAAGTATCCGCATAGGTAATCGGCAGGGGAGGCGCCGGCTTGGCATGCCTGTCGCGCTTCACTCACCATGCTCGTTCAGCAGCTGGACCCGCTCGGCCTCGGCCGGTGAAGCTGGCCGCAGGCTGTCTGCGTCCTAGCCCGCAACCCGCTCAAGTAATCGCACTCGGCAGCCCCAACCGAGGGCCTGTGGCCGTCGGTTGGGGCTGCCGAGTGCGAATGCCTGCTGCAAACGCTTTGGAGGAATGCGCGCTAGCTGAGCGAGGCCTTTGCCTCGCCGCTCTGCCTGAGCGGCCCCAGGTTCAGGGTGCGCTTGCCAAGCCAGATCAGCCTGTGCCCCAAGTCACCCATCAGCATGTAGGCCAGCGGGACGACCCACAGCGTGAAGATCGTGCTGACCGTCAGCCCGCCCGCCACGCAAGTCGCGAGAGCGCGATAGTCGATGCCTTCGCGGGCCGCGGGACCGAGCGCCATCGGCATCAGGCCGAAGACAGTCGTCATGGCTGTCATCAAAATGGGGCGCACGCGCGCGGACGCTCCTTCGAGCACGGCCCGCTCGATCGGCAGACCATCTTCGGCATGTAAGCGGTGGATCTTGTCGATAAGCACGATGCCGTTGTTCACGACGACACCGACCAGGATAATGATCCCGATCCAGCCTACTGTGTCCATCACGGTGCCGGTCACATACATCGTCCACATGGCACCCATGAAGGCGAACGGGATCGTCGTAAGCACGGAAACGGGCAACAAGATCGATTCGAACAGGATGCCCATCAACAAGAAAACCAGTACGACGGAGAGCAGCAACGCGCGCTGCATCTCGGCCGTCTGCTGCTGCTGAGTCGCCAGCAGGCTGTCCTCACGACCAAGGCTGAATCCACGCGGAAGGTCAAGCGATTCGAGCGCTGCGTAACCGGCCTCGACGACTTCGCCTTGCTTGTTGGGATCCAGGAGACGAGCTTGGATGTTGAAGGTCGTTTGACCGTTCCAGCGGAAGATCGTTCGCTGGCCGCGTGCGAACTGTACATCCGCGAAAGCGGACAGCGGAACGACGCCGTTATCAGTCCGGATCTCGAGGTCACGCAGCGTGTCCAGGCCGGCGAGTTCTTCGGAGTCGTACTCGATCAGGAACGGGACTTCGCGGCCATTTTCTTGGAAGCGCGGCAAGGAGACGCCGCGCAGTGCCCACGAGATGTTCATCAACGCGACATCGGAGGTGACGCCGTACTTGTAGGCAGTCTCGCTATCGAAGGCCAAGCGCACTTGTTCCGGAGAGGACTCGAGCGGGGATGAAATGTCCGCTAAGCCGGGTACGTTCTCCAGCACCTTGATCGCTTCGTCGCCATAGCGCTCCAATGCCGCGGCGCTCGGGCCACGAATCTGGAAGCTGGCGTAGGCGCGCACATTGCTGTCAATGCTCTGCTGTCGTGAGAAGCGCAGCTTGTGGCCGGGTAAGCGTGGCATCTCCTTGCGCAAGCGTTCGCGGTAGCCCTCGATGACTTCCGGATCCAAGCGGTCTTCCCAGCGGATGCTGAGCTCGCCGCCGCCCGAACCGAAGCGCACGACCAGGTGCGCGAAGCCGAGCTCATCGCGATAGCCCTCGAGGAACTCCTCGTATTTCTCAAACTC
>JBLFWN010000130.1:0-17585 GCA_047611405.1 Planctomycetota bacterium
TTCCCGTCCCGCAGGTGTGACCACCCCTCAGGTTCGCACTACAACGCCGTTCGGCTCTCGAAACACGGCCCACAGCCAGCATCTCGCCCAGAAGCTCTTCGCCTCGGCCTCACCCGACGCCTAGGTGTTTCGAACCGCACCCTCTTCCCAATTACACGATCGATAGGGAATTGTTCCACGCCCGCGGAGCCGCTCACTTATCCAGCAACGACAGTTACATCGCTATGAACACGCGACACTTCCTCGGGCTTTTCGGGCCCGCTCTCTGCTGCTGCGCGCCAACACTCGCACAGTCCGTCGTCCAGACTCACATGAACCTGCTCGGCGTCGATGACGGCGAGCTGACTCCGGATGGGCGCTACGTCGTAGTCCGCGACAATACAGCCAACACGCAGGCCAAGATTTTCGACGCAGCGACAGGAGCCGAGCTGCATATGTACAGCGGTGGCGGGACAATGTCGGGCGCAGCACAAGATAGCGTTGGCGTCACCAATGAGCGCGCCATCGTGATTGGCTCGAGCTGTATGATCATGGATCTGACTAACATTGGATCTGCGCTCCTGTTGAGTTCTGAGATCGGACTCCAGCCGCGCGATCTGGAGATCACTCCCGATGGCACGATGGCCGCGGTCCGAGGCGGGAGCGGACTCAACGGTGGCATCTACGTCTACGACCTCAACACCGGTACCGAGATTGCTCACGCGAACGGCGAGCCCCGTCCGTGGTCCGTCGGTACGGCAGAGTTCGATGTCGATAGCGTCGGCGCCACCAACGACCACGCCGCCTTTGTCAGCGAAGTCACGGCCAGCCACACGCGGGTCACGATCATGGATCTGCACCCGGCGGGCGGGCTGCCGCCGGCCGTGGTGTTCGAGACGAATTCATTCAACGACCTGTGGGGACAGCCGCACGACATCGCGATCACGCCTGATGGCCTGCATGCCGTCGTTCGCGCCGAATTGTCGATCGGGCTGTACCGCTTGGACGGCGCCAATACGCATCAGGTCTGGGCCAAGCGCCTGTGGGGCAACCCGGGACCGATGGGCGGCGCGTCCATGGATTCGGTCGAGGTTTCGAACGACCGCATCGTGACGATCAGCCGTTGGTCGAACGGTGGTGTCGGTGCTCAAGTCGATGTGTTCGACATGGCGGGCAACCAGTGGTTCCAACAAATCGAGGGCGACCCGCACGACCTCGCGATCACGCCTAATGGTGAGCGATCCTTGGTTCGCACACACACACACGTGTTTATGTATGACCTCGTCAACCTTCCGGGCGGTGTCGACTTGACCTACATGTCGCGTCAGTCGTTGCTGTCGACACATACAAGCTTTGGCGCCGGCCTTGACTCAGTGATCGTTACCAATGAGAAGGCCGTGACGGTGGCGCGCTCGAACGAGACAGCAAAAATTCGTTTTTGGGATATCTCGGGCTCTGAACTTGTTCAAACGGGCAATGCGCCGATGCCCGAGCGCCCGACGGATCTGGTCTTCACGCCATCAACGAACAAGGTGATCATCACCGGTTGGTCTCGCGTCATGATCTTCGACATGATAACGAACGAGCGTTTGATGAATCATGACGTGTTCGTCTCGGGGGGCTATCCGTGGTGTGACGGAGTGGTTGCCAACGAGGATACCGCCATTGCGTTCGGATACTCTTTTAACCAACCCCCGGCGGCTCAAGGCGGTTGGTTGACCGTAATCGATCTATTCAATCAGCCGCAGCCCTACTGCACCGCGAATACGAACTCGACAGGTGCCGAGGCCGGCATTTACGCGACGGGTTCTGCCAGTGTCACGGACAACAATCTGCGCTTGGCTGCGACCGATGTTCCGGCTGCTCAGATGGGCGGATTCCTGTATGGCGACACTCAGGTCAATACGCCCTTTGGCAACGGCATCCAGTGTGTTGGCGGCCAGAGCTGGTACTTCGGCGCACAATTGACATCAGATGCAGGTATGGCAGAGCGCGTGCTCGACAACATGAACCTGCCCGCCGGTGGCGCCGCGATCACGGCGGGTTCGACCTGGAACTTCCAGTTCGTTTTCCGCGATCCCGACGCAGGCGCTGCTGGCCTCAACATGTCGAACGGTTTGGAGATCCTGTTCGAGCTCTAATCTCGAAGTATTGCCAGACATGGCTACGGAAAGGGCCCGGACTGTCATTCCAAGATGACGGTCCGGGCCCGGTTCTTTGCCAGACGTGAGTTATCGGTCGCGCCGTGGACCGAATCAGCCCTCTTGTTCAGGAGTCCTCGTGCATTGCTGCAACAGGAGCCACTTGTAGAACTCGGGATTGGAATAGAAATCCGACTATGCGTCGTGACCACCGAAGCTTGCGGACGTGAACACATGTGTTCGTCCGAGGTCGTCCGTATTCGAGACCTCGTTCATTGTCGTGCGCAAGAAGGCTGCGCCCGAGACACTTTCGACAGTCTTGACTGCGCCGTACGGCCTGGGCGTACGGCACGACACCGTCGTACTTGTTGTGCGCGATCCAGATCGCCCTATCAGAGAAGGCTGCGAAGTTCTCGACGCCATCCTAATAGCCACCAACCGGTGCGATGGCTCCTAAGTGCTCGGGAATTTTGGATGCGAGGCTCCAGGATCCATGTCCTCCACGACTCATACCCGTGACATAGATTTTGTCGGGATCGCGGCCGTAGTTTGCGTCGATGCCATCCAAGATCCCGTCGACCGCCTCAGCCTGGTCGTCAAAGCTTCCATCTTGGATGTGAAGCGAGGCGACAATGAACTTGTCCAGCATGAGTTGGTGGCGCTTGAGCGACAAGTCGTTGTCGTCGCGCACGAGCCGGCATAGACCCCAGTGATTGAGGTCGTTGATCCGGCCCCCGACGCGATAGGCTCCTTGTAGATAGACGAGGATAGGAAGAGGGCCGTCGCGTTCGGCGTGGGACACAGGTAGGTAGAGCGTGTATCCATCCAGATTGCTTATCGGTTCATCCAGCGCGATCGCGATCAGCGCGCCGGCGCGAGGATCGCCGGAAGTCTTCTCGGTCGCGTACTCGGGGAGGGGGGGCATGCGAGGTGCTATGCCCGGAGCCGCTGCCGCGAAGACTCTTACTTCCGCCGCTTTCGCCAAGTCCTGATTTGGCTTCGATCGTCATCGCGACATCATCAGTCAGCAGGAGGTGGACATATCCATGAGCAGCGCCGAAAATAGAGTGTTGCTTCGGACTTTCCGTCAAACGTAATCAGACATCGCCACAAGATGCATAGGCCGTCGTTGGACTATCGATGCCAGCGACCATGATGCTGCCGCCCGATGTCTGAACAGACACTTGTCCCGGACTCAGGTGCAGATGGACATTGCGATTCGAAGTGCGGATGCGCGCCTCCGTGGTTGCGTTGGTGAGGTGCACATCGCCGCCGATCGCAAGCAAGTCGCCATATTCCGCAAAGCCATTGTTTGCATGGACACTTCCGCCCTTGGCTCGTGTGCGAACTCGGCCATCGATATACGCGAGTCGAATGTCGCCACACGCACACTCGGTGCGGATGTCGGCATTCATCGCACCGAACGAAATCCCACTGCGCCGGTTCGCGACCTCGATTGCGAATTCAGCAGCGAATCGCAGTTAGTAGCGGATCTCCTCGAATGCTGAGAAGAGATTCATGCCTGCTGCTTGTTCCAGCGGATGCGCTTCGATCGTGAGGTCGTTGCCATCCGGGGGCAGCTGCAGCTGATGCATGCTCATCCGGCTCGCTGCCTCTGCTTGCGCTCCTGCTCGCAGCTTTCGCACGGCGGTGAACTCTCCTGAAATCCACGGATGATGCGAGTCACTGGGAATTGGGCTTCCTACGTTTCGTCGATGATGGAGCCGTCGAGAGGTCCAACGCTCAAGGCAGCGTGCGAGTCGAAGTGCTGCGTGGCGAAGCAAGCTTGAGCAGCACAGGAGAGCTGCGTTTGCACCTGGACAGTCTTGCACTACCCAATGATCCGCGGCTGATCAGAACGCGCCGTATCATCACAATGTGCGGCGACGACTTGCAGTACGTGAAGCCGATGACGACTCACGCTACCGAGACGCCCGACTTCCTGCAACATTTCGAAGCGCAGCTCATCAGGAAACTGGACTAGCAGTCCTCTCACCAACGATCGAGATGAGCATGTTTTGGAAGCTCTCCTCGATTCGACACGACGCTCCCCATACTAGGTTGAAATTCGTTAGATTGCGCATTGGAAAGGCACCGTTGCGGGGCCGGAGATCTTCAGGACGGACTGCTCATCAAACAACTCTCAGCACAATTCGCTCGAGATTGGCAGGTCGCCGTAGCGCTCGCATTCCTCACTGCTTGCGGGGGGTCATCTGCGGGCGTCGGCGGGAGACCCATTTCGAGCTTCAAGGTCGAGGAGATCTCGGTCAACAATGGTGACGTTTGGCGCTTGAACCAACCGATCGACATTCGCTTCACGGCGGATGTCGACTTCGAGACTGTAAACCTCAACACGGTCCAGATCGTCAAGCTGGATGGAGCGCCTGTGACGGGATCCTTCAGCCTCTTGGCTGACGCGCGTACCGTGCGCTTCGCGGGATCTTGCCCTACCTCAGCTGGAGCTGCAGACGCCGGCTTCTCCGTCGGGAGTGAGTTTCTGCTGAACATCGTCGGTAGCGCTGCGGGAGCCGGCAGCCTTCGATCTACTGCGGGTGATGAGTTGGACGAGAGCCGCTCGGTGCGCTTCTCTACTCCTGCGGCTGGCGATGAATCTGCACTATTCTTGGACCTTGTGCCTGGCCCGCCCAGAGTGCGTGTTCGTGGACGTGATGGGATCGACAGCGATGACCCAGTGGCGACCTATCTCGAACTTGGTGGCGATGACAGCCAGCGCGTGTATTTTGCATGGGATGCCGTTGCGGCAGAGGCTCGTTTGCATGCAAGTGAGTTGTTGCCGCAAGGCGGTTCGGAACAGTCGAGCGTGCCGCTGAATCTGTACAGCTTGCTCGATACGCGAATTGCTATCGTCGTCGAGCTGAATCAAGCGGTCGCACCCGGCGCGGACAACATTAACTCGGGCCTGATCGGGTTGGAGACATTGAGTGAGGGGTCCAGTTCATGGGTTGCACTTCAGTCTTCGGTCGAGCTGGTCTACAACTGCACGGAGACGGGCGCTCAAGTGCGCGTCACACCTGTCGGAATCCTGCCGCAAGCGGCTGGCTTGCGTGTGAACTTGCGACAGGGGCTGCGCGACTTGACCGGTAACTCCTCTTTCCTCGATCAGTCCAGCTTTGCGGTGATGCAGACGATTGAGTCTGACAACCCGATCCCGGACGATGTTGGCGTTCAGTCCAAGATCGGTGCTGACGAACTGCTGGAGTCTTTTGTCCTCGGTGGTGACGAACAGGACTCTCTCGAAGATAGGCAGGCCTCCTTCTCGACACCTCACGCGAGTTGGGGCGAAGGGCGATTGGAAGCCGCCTTTGATTTCGAGGGCACGGGCGGGCCTGGCGGCGATTTTGATTGGCACATTCCCGAAGACACCACGCTGGTTCTCGATACGACATCAAGCAGCATCTTCGGCGGACCCAATGGCACGATCGTCACTTCCCAAACGGTGATCAACGGCGTGTTCGATGTGCGCGACCTTTACCTTCCTCAGAGCTCGTCGATTCGTGTGCAGGGACCGAACACCTGTACAATTTTGGCTTCAGGGAAAGTCGAACTCTATGGACACCTGTCCCTGCGCGGCGCGAGTAGCAACGGGGTCAACAACATCAACTCCACTACACTGCCGGAGCTAGGCGCGCCTGGGCAAGCGGGCGGTGGGCGCGGGGGAACCGGCAGCTACTTCACGAATCAGAACACACCGCGCGGCGGGCGAGGCTTTGGTGCGTTCAACCAATCGGGTGGTGGCGGCGAGGGTGGAGAGTCTTGCTTTCGCGCAGGCGGAACGGACAGACGTCGTGCTGCCGGCGGCGGTGGCGGGCGTCTAGGCAAGGACGTGATGTACCGCTGGAATCAAAGTTACTCGCCTGACACTGGACTGGATCCGCTTCCTGCCAGCGCTCAAATCGAGTGGCCCCCAGCGCAAGTCCACCCTGGTGTCGACTGGGTATTCTGTCAGGAGTTGCTCGGTCTCGACGCAGAAGCTGGACGCATGGGCGGGCCCGAGGGCTACGGAGCCGAGTCTCAGGGAGTGCGCGCAGCCGGTGGCGCGATCGGCCCTTCGCCTTTTCTTGACGAGCGTTCCGACAATGACTTCCTTGGGTTGATGGTCGTCGATCCGGGCCCGAACCAATTCCTGGTACGTGGCGAACTCGATCGCATCTGGGCTGGTGCCGGCGGTGGTGGAGGCGGTGATGCCTCTAACGGAAACACCTACCCACAGAATCCATTCGCGCCGACCGGAGACGAACGCGGAGCGGGCGGAGGCGGAGGTGCCGGTGGTCTGCAGATCTATGCCGTGGGCGAGATCATCATCGGTTCACCCGATATGACGCAGTACTCAGGGGGGATCGATGCCCGCGGCGGGAACGGAGCCAACGGTGAGCGCGTGTTCAGTCAGGGACCGGTGGGGGGCGGATCAGGTGGAGGCTCCGGAGGTCACATCGTGATCTCGAGTGCGAAGTCGATCACGATCAACGGTCACGCGCGCGGACATGCTTTGGATTCTAGTCTGCGCGGGCGTTGGTACAACGAGCCGGACGATGGTCACTCGCAACGCATCATCAGTCTGAACGGAGGACAGGGGGGGGCGGGTCAACTCGACCGTGGTGGTGCAGATGTCGAGGGGCCCACGCCGCCCCGCTGCGATTGCATTCCATACGAAGTCTTTCCGCAGGGCCTCGATCCATCGCTCGAGATGTGGCCCTATCCGCTCGGAGCCATCGGCAACGGTGATTCCGACAGCTATGACTTCTCCTGCTTCCGCCCGCAAGCCGGCGTCGGCTTCAGTTTGGACCCCGGTTCTGACCGCATGTTCTGGGAAGCAAACGACCCGGACAATCAGGCGTCGCCCGCAGCAGGTGGAGATGGTTCGCCGGGCATCCTTCAATTGCACGTGACCGATCCTGTGAATAACTTGATCTTCACGAACTGTGAGCGCCTCGATGACACGGGCGTCTTGCCGATAGGGGACGGCCGTAACTACGGAGATGGGCGCGATGTCACGCAAGCCGTGGCCCCTCCGCCGATAGGTTGGCATGACCTTGATGATGTCGATTACATGGTGCCTTTCTTCGGGGTGAACTCGACCAGTCAGTCGCGTTGGATCCCACTCGGTGCGGCCGATGCGAGTCCAGAGGCGACGGGCATTTCGTATCAGTTCCGCGGAACTGATCTGGCGGATGGCAGCATCCTTGTCGATGGGCTTGACGTATTGCACGAGCCGCCAATCTTGGGCCCGGTAGCGTTGGACAGCGGTGTTCGCTTTGCGGATGAGTTGACTCGAGAGTCCGTGATCTTTGACGCATCTGGTTTGACCGGTACGGACGAGCTCTATCGACGCAACCCGGCACTCATGCGGCAGTTCACCCTTACGGTCTCGGATGCGGGCGCGATCGCCGATTCCGTTCAGCTCGAGGTCGTCACGGCGAGTTATGACCCAAGCCTCGACGAGGTCCAGTTGTTCTTATCAGCTGGTTCCATTATCGAATTGGAGAATGTCGACGACACGGCTTTGCGCTTTGAGGTGATTCCTCACATGTTTCGCGTCCGCACATCCGGCACCCTCGATCAGGTGTCAGATAATGCGGGAGTGCGCGTCACCTTTTCTGGAACCTGGTTGACGGATGACGCACAGCCCGACGAGATTTATGCAAGTACGTTCACAACAGACATCCGCGATCTGGATGATCCGCTGCACCCGATTCGTGGCAGTGTGCCGTACGACTTCTTCCGCTTTCGTGTGTTCTTCACGCTGAACAGCACGAACAACCCGAGCTTTGTTCTCTCACCCTCGACACCGCGCCCGTCGATCGAGTATTTGCGCATCCCATTCGAATTCGGGAACACGGACCATCACCGCTAGCGCGACCGAGCACGCGCACTCCTGTTACTCCAGCAGGAAGCGCATGGCACAGCGGCCGCTCGGTCCGGGTTGATCGTAGTGTCGGTCACACCACAGGCGCTCAAGGTCGTGTCCATGCTGCCCAATGGAGTGCAGAGTACCGCCATCGGGCGGGGCCTCGGTTACACCATAGCGCTCGGATCGGCAGCGAACTGTTTGCTGCACCAAATTGGTGAGCTTCGGTTGAGCAGCGTGAGTGAAACGTAGACTCGCGCGGCCGCTGGTTGACGCGACGGGCTACTCTTCTTCCGGGGGGTAGAACTCGACGTGGATACGTGCTTCCCACTGCCAACCCTTGATGCGGTGCAGACCGTAAGTCGGCGCATCCATCTGCGTCGTGTAGGTGCTGTCCGAGTGGAAGCGTAAGCCGAAGGGAAGAATCATCTCTTCAGTCAGCGTGTGCTCGACTCCTGACTCCGGGTCGATAATTGCGATCGTGATGTGTCCACTGCGAATCGGCTCACCCGTGTCGTTGACGTACGTCAGTTGGACATTGACCTCTTCGCGCCCAAGTCGCCCGCCCAGTTGACACTTGCTGATCAGAAGCGTGCCTTTGCCCTCGAATTCCATCCTTTGTGGCAGCGGATTCTGCTGCGCGAATTTTGCCTCGAGCATCTCTTGCACGATCAGCAGCTTGTCGTGATCCTTGGCCATCTGCTCCAGATCGAAGTAGCGCTCAGCCCGGCTCGCGCCGCAGCCTGCGAGCAAGAACAGGCCGGTGATGGTCAGATGGCTCAGTCGGAAGGCGTGGAGGGTTTTGGCTACGGACATAGTGGGACCTTTCCAGTGGGGCGGGCTGTGAAGGACGCGCAAGCGGTCAGTATCTTCCCGAGTGTGGCGCAGAATTGTGCGGGGAGAGAGAAGCTGGGCCTGGCTCTCGATGCTTACCATCGCTGCTCAACGGCCTTTGGACAGTTCGATCAAGCTCAGGCGTGTATCGGCATTCCAGGTCGCCACGCCAACGGCGCTGCGGTTCGGAATCGGATCGATCGAGATCCGGTCAAAGATGATGCTCTCGCCCAGCGTTACGCTGCACCAGCCATCCCAGTAGCGAATGGATAACCTGCGTGACTCGCTCATCTCCGCGAGTTCGATTGGGTCGCTGTGATACACGAGCTCGTCATAGCGCTCGAAGCGTGCACGGACGGACTTTGCGCCGTCGGGGATCAAGATCAGAGTCCAGCCGGACAGACCGTCATCATCGCCTTCGCCTTGCAAGGTAACTAGCAGTTTGGGTGGCGCCTGGCTGGCGATGTCGACATCGACCTTGATCGCATCGAGCTTGTCGGTCAGCTTCGAGCGTAGCCACAGCAGGTTGGACGGTGCGTCCTTCGAGAAGCCGGGACGCACAGTGAACAAGCGCCAGCCGACATCTCCATCCGTCGCAGCGCCAAAGAAAGATTTCTGGCTGGCTCGGAAGGAGCCGACGGCGACTTTGCCCTTCGACTTGTACGAGCGATAGTCGAGCGTAGTGACACGCTTCCAGGACGGCTCAGCAACCGCAGGCCTGGGGCCCCGCGCTTCAGGCTCGTCTGCATCGGCATTGAAGCTCAGCGTGGAGCCGTCGGGATGTGCGAAAGCAGCAACGAATCCCGCGACGCCGCCACGGTTGCGAATCTTGACCAGGACCTTGTTGCGTCCGGCCCGCAGCTTGACTGGTGCCCGCATCGCGTCTGGTGCTTTCTCTTCGGGGCCACGCCAGCGGTAGTAGCTGCTGCCGTTCGCACCATGTCCGCGATAAGAGACTATGCGGCGATCGTTGACGAACAGCGTGACATCGTCGTCGCCACGTAGGTACGCTTCCGCCTCACAGGCCTCGTCGACGGTGATGTGTGATAAAGCATAGATTGCAGAGTGGTCGTCGCCGTAGGGCTCGTAGTCGAAGCGGATCCACCCGGTCAGATGCTGAAGCACATTCTTGTGAGAGCGGCTGGCTCTCCACGCTTGGATGGGCACTGCCCAAAGTCGACCGGTGCGATCGGACCGACTGCCGCGCCAGCTGAGCGGCTTCTCGGAGAAGTCGATTTCGTGTTCAGGCGGGAACGGATGGGCGCCAGGGTCTGCCTTCTTTGCGAAGAAGGGACCAACAGTCATCCACTCGGACACAATGCCGAGCTCCTTCCAAAGTTCTTTGCAGCGCTCGACCTTGCTCCGCGCAGCGGCCTGCGAAAGCTCACGCTCGACGAGATCGCGTGGGACTGCTGAGTTCGGATGTCGACCATAAGGCCACTCGAACTCGTCGAGGTGTTCCTTGCCCTCGAAAGCATCGAGCTCAAAGCCAAGCCAGCGGCGGTCTGTTTCCACTATGGGGAATCCAAAGTCGAGCATGTCGTCGAAGACTTGCGGGCCGTAGGCCCTTGTCAAGTAGTGCGTGAGTGCGCGCGCCACGTAGGGATAGCGACCGTCACGCATCGGCGCATCGCGGTACTCTCGGAAGAAGCGTCGCATGGGGGACCAATCACGAGAGCGCTTGGACCCAGTTGCATAGGCCTCGACGAAGTGCAGAAAGAACCCGGCGCTGGGCCCGTAGTTCTGAATCTTCCAGTACTCCAGATCTCTGCCGACGAAGTATCGGTGGAAGGCGCCAAGGTTGGAGTCGAAAGAGTGCAGCGAATCAGACTTTTGCCCAATGGCTTCGTAGCCGTATACCGCACCCAAATTGGCCAGGCCCTCATGGAAGCCACTGTACACAGGACGCATGTCATCGATGCAGTGAGTCAGTTCGTGGTACAGGAGGCCGTTGTCGACTCGCACGGGGTGGCGCGGATCGGGATCGGCGTTTCCAATCGCAATTGATGTCCCTCCACCGACTCCGCCGCCGAACTCGAAGAGCTCTTTGAAGTACACCGTGATCCTGTTGCCGTCAGGATTGGGGATGCGGCCGAAGAGATCGGTGATGAACACATAGGCCATGTCGAAGCGTAGCTTGGATTCGGCCGGGATTCCTTCCACTAGTTTTTCGGGCCCGATGAACAGGAAGCAATGACTGGGCACCGTTGTCGTGCGTTCCCAACTCGGGTGTTCCAACCATTTGCGGATCGACTCGGATTGATCCTTGGGGATCGCGTCGAGTCGCTGCTCGCTGACTTCCTCGATCTTCAGTTGCACATCGTCGAAGAGCTCGATGTCGTCGAAGTTGCGGATCTTGCGATAGAGCGAGAGCGCGATGCAGTGTTCGCCCGCGGCTGTCAGCTTGTCGGCCGCCTTGACTAGTGTTGCGTTTGAACCGTGCTTGTCGAGTAGTGCCTTTACCTGAGCTTCTTCTTCCTCCGTCAGCTCATTCAGCAGGCGCTCTTCGATATCCTCGACGCGTTGTGTTACTCGGTCGACCTCATTCACCGCACCGATGACAGCTTCGTCGGCGTCCTGTGACAGCGCACCGCCGATCCTGCGCATCATGTGTAGTGCGCCGAACAATTGGCCGCGGTCGTACATACGACCCGCTTCAATGCGAAAGACACGCACCTGTTCGGCTCTGATTTTTTGCCCGACGATGATCTCTTCTTCAGGTGAGAGAGGAGCGGCTTGCGCGCGACCGACCTTCTCGAGAGCATCACGCACGCGCGCCTTCGTCGCATCGTCCATTGCCAAGCGCAAGCATTCGTCGAGTTTGCTCCAAGCTTCGACGGTTGCGCCGCTCGCCCGGTAAGCCTCAGCTTCTGCTAGGGCAGCATCGAGCCGGTCCCTACCACTCGTGCCAGCAAACTCCGGCACCGTGACGGCCAACACATCTGTAAGGCCATCCTCGTCAAGGTAGGTCTCGTACTCGGCGTGGAACGAGCGCAGCTTGCCGCCAGCCTCTGGAACGAATGCGATGCGAACAGCGATGAATTCTTCGGGCGTCAGCTCTTGCTCGAACGGAAGCACTAGGGCGAAGGCCAACTCGACTCGCTGCCCCGCACGCCAGCGACTCGTGTCTGGTTTTAGTTCGTGGTCGCTGAGGGTCTGCGTCTCCGGATCCGATCCGAGCGCGACGCGCAGGAGATAGCTCTTGTTGATGTTCTCTTGCACGTCGCACGAGAGTCGCAACTGAAAGCTGCCACTGTCCGTCACCAAGGACGTGTTGGCAAACACTTGAACTGGTAGAGGGTCGAACTCGCTTTCTTCGTCTTGCGCAGAAGCATGAACCGCACCCAACAATGCGAGGAGGGTCGCAGCTGACAAGATTCGGAACAGGGGGAGTAGGCTCGAGTTCATCGGCGGGTTGGGGGTGAGCGGAGAGGCTGATGCTAAGGACTGGGCCTCGCTCGGGGGATGTTCTGTTGCGAACTCGATTATGTCTATGTCATCGAGCAGAGCGCGGGGAGTCGGAGTCAGTTTGCGAGACTGGAAGCGGATGATGCACAGGTCGGTGCTTACTTCGGGCGGTCCGGGGCGTTCGAAGGCCAAACACCGCTGATCGGGGCCTTCCACATTTGTTCGTCAGGCGCGGCTGGAACCTTCAGCGAGTCCAGCTTCGCGCGGTACTCCCAACAAGCCTTCGGCCCGGGCGGTACGATCTTGGCTGGCTCCACGTGGAAGTTTCAGGGCTGGTTCCGCGATCCAGCCATGTGAGATCAGCCGGCGCAACATCTGGGGCGGCGTGCATCAGACGGACGTTGACTTGCTCCCCCAGGGCTTTGGCTTGTCGAATGCGCTCGAGGTCACCTTCGGGCCCTGAAGGATCAGTCCCTGTTCGCGTTTAGAGCTTCGGGCCGATCAGCTCGATCAGGTTTCCATCCGGGTCACGTACTACCGTCAAGTAGGGGACCTTGTCCCCGGTGCCGATCGCAACCGGACCTTGTCCCAAGACATCGATCTTGGCATCAGCAAGATGCGCAAGCACGTACGTCGTATCGGAGATGTAGACGGTCAAGTAGCTCAGTCCGAGCTGTGAGTGAATGAAGCTGTTGTCGCCGCTCTTCGGCTTCGCGCCCTCAATCTGCATGAGCTTGAGCTTGGTTGCATTATCGCCCTCACCCAGCTTGAAGACGCGGATAGTCAGGGGCAAGTTGTCGGTCAAACCGGCGTCTGTGCAAAAGTCAGCGGGAACCGCGAAGCCCGGGACTTCTTGGAAGCCAAGTGTCCCGCCATAGAACTTTGCGCTGGCCTCGATGTCGCTGACAACCATCCCGATGTCGATGGTGGTGCTCGAGAACGCATCGTCATGCTTTTGTTGTGCCGAGACGGTAAGCAGTGCGGCGGTCGAGAGGGCTGCGAGGGAGAGCAGGAGAGAGTTCATAGGACGGAGGTGTCGAGCCAGAGCGGTGTACGAAGAGATGGAAAGTTCAGAGTCTACTTTCCACCGCATTCGATTGTCGTCGGGCTATTCGAATCTGCGCTTCAGCCCTTGCGTATCGAGCGCTGTCGGACGCCAGGGCTCCTCCACGGGGAAAAAGCCAGGCCTCAGGAAGCCCAGCTTCAATTGGAAACGAGACTTGTGCCGCGCGTGCCGATCAAAGGGCCCAGACAACTTCCAATCCGTTGGACAGATTGAAGTTCTGACCGCAGACAGAGATCGGGTCCCGATACTAACACTGGTAGAAGCGGGCCGAACCCATAGAGACGCCGCCCAACTGGTGGAGTGGGAGGCCAATGGCCGAGACTAAGCCTCCTCTATCAGCTTGCCTCAAAGCCAATCGAAGAATTGACCCGCCGACACAACGCAGGCCATCACCAAGAGGGGCACCGATGGCCGTCGTGCCTTGATAGAACAAGGCCATCGTCGAGTTAGGCAAGCGACCTGCATTCACGACCCTATCAGCATCGATCGGCAGGGAGGGGACGAAGGGCTCGAGTATCGCTCGATCCTTTTCGTGCATAGCGAGCAACAGAGGCTCGTCGCTCTGATGTCACGGGTTGCGATTGGCGTGCAGCATGTGCAGCCCATCCAGACTTTGATCGAGCCGGCGAGTCGATTCTTTCCGGCAGGCGATAAGCACCAAGACTACTACAGCAAGAACCGAGGCAGCGAGTATTGCCGGACGGTGATTGCGCCCCACCTAAGTTCAGCCGGCCTCGAAGAGTGAAGCGGATGAAGTCCCTGCCGCGGAATCAGGCCGAGACCTCGAGCACATAACCGCCGTACTTGCGCATGTTGATCACTGCGGTATCAAAGATCAGGTACTGCCCCTTGATTCCCATCAACGTGCCCTCGAGCACATTGATTTTGTCGAGGTTGTGAGAACGGATCTTCTCCGGATACGACAAGACCGGATACTCGAAGCTCGCGTTCACTTCGTGTGTCGGTGCTTCTCCCGCCAGTGGACTGTCTGGCGCTGCTTCCTGGTGCAAGGCGCAGACACGTTCGAACTCGGCGGCCAGGTCGATTGCCTCGGGTGGTCCTTTCAGCATCGCGCGCCAGTTCGTGCGATCAGCTAGGTAATCCTTGAGTGCGACTTCAACCCGTCCAGATTCCAGGCGGTCCTTGGCAACCCGAATCGTCATACCTTGCGTCGCACCTTGGTCGATCCAACGTGTGCGCGGATCCAAGCCGCGCGTGATCCCGACCTTCACGCCGGATGTGTTCGACAGATACACCGTATGCGGAATCAGGCAGTGCGTTTCGCCCCACTCAGGTTCACGGCAGGTCCCCAAGTGGTAGTGACAGGTCTCGGGTCTCACAATGCATCCATCCGTGCTCGCCAGGCTGTTGAAACACGGGAAGCAGTGACCTTGAGCGAAGCTCTTTTTGATCGCTCTGTCGCATGCGACACAGCGGATGTCACCTGTGAATCGAAGCGTTAGTTTGCTGCCCAAGTGCGGGTTGAGCGGGAGCTCTTCATCGCCGACGGGGAGGCTGTATTGCACCGGCGAGCTGGGCTCGACGCGCATCTTTTGGATCGGTCCTGTCGTCATGCGTGAAGCCTAGCAATTAGAACGATGGATCGAACGATGAAGTAGCTGTGCTGGCCGGGAGGGGATGCTCGCTCGAGCGCGTGGGCTGATTGTCGAGCAGCCCCGAAGGTGCGCTCCCTTAGTTGGATTTCTACCGGTAGATCGTCGAGAAAGTCCCGAATCTGCTCGGCTTTGATATTCCCGATGGAGCGGCGATGAGCCTACGGCTGCAGATCTGCAGCGGGCCTTCATGTTCGAATCCCCACTTGCCAGATCAGACTCCAACGGGCTACCGTGATGGCCTCTCTCACGGGCTTCCAGCAATCCTGCGCTGGTGCCCCATCTCACTCCCCTCAACAGCATCGCTTCAATTCTGTGAGCCTTCCCACTCTGAAAGTGACTTCTCTCGTCGCTGCCTTTTTCTTGTCTGCAGCCTGCACGAGCACGCCAGTTTCTTCTACGCATGCTCGCGAGGGATACAGCTACTTTGCCATGGGTTACGAGATGCTCGAGTACGAGGAGAACACCGCTTCAGAATTCGATGGCAAGACGGTCGATGTCGAGACGGAAGAGATCTTCAGTGTTGCTCAGCAAGGCGGAGCATATGTTGCGATCAGTCCAGTGTGGGGCTTTTACTTGAGCTCCTACTCGACGCTCGGTAATTCGAAAGCTGACGAGGAATGGGTTCTCGGCGGCGAGACCGTCCTAACCAACAAGGTCTCGGTCGAGCGACAGGGACTCAGCATGATCGCCGCCCGTAAGGTGAGGCCTAACGGATACTTCCTGTTCGGAGCGCAGTACGACAACACGGACTTCGAGCGCTTCGCGACGAACATCTTGCCCGCAGCCGCGGCCTTCGGAATTGACGAAGACACGGTCTCGACGGGGACTGTTTCCGAAACTGTCTGGGGCCTGAATCTGATCGGCGGTTACGAACACACCACCTTCTTCACTACGAATCTGAAGGGTTGGCGCCACCAGCTTCAGGGCACCATTGGACTTCCACTCCTCACGAGCGTCAGCAACACGGAGGTCGATTCCGGCGAGGCCTTCCGGGAGAGCTTCAATGGAATTCAAGCACGCCTCAATTCGGCACTGGGGTACCAGTTCCACGAGAAGGCCATCTTCTCCTTTGGCGTCGATGTTGGGTATTCGCTGCGTGATGCGATCTCTGTTAGTACCGGCGATGAAGCCGACCTGCCAGAGAACGTCTTGTTCTACATCTATCCGAATGTGGCGATCAACTGGTCGTTCTGATTGACGCTCCTAGTTCGAACGAGAGGATGCGGCAGTTCCAAGCGCGTGGCGCAACCCTTTGTGATGCGATGTTCGTCGCTAGTTACAGCTGCCAGAGGCCGTAATTGATGCCGCCCTGAATGTAGATGGCGAACTTGCCGCGACCCGGAATATCCATGGGCGGCATGGCGATCTCCGCACCCGCGGCCTTGGCCGTCGCGATTGCAGCATCTATGTCTTTCACCAGAATGTAGGGTCGCACAATGGGTGTCTCATCAGCGCGCATCGGCGCACGAACCCCAATCAGTCCGCCGCCGCGCAGCTCTGCCGTGCGAGCATTGCCGAACTCGGGGACCGGATCACTGAAGCTCACACCATGTAGCTCTTCCATGGCTTTGCAGGTCGCATCGACATCAGGGGTTACGAATTCTAGGTATTGAATCTGCACGCTTTTTTTCTTCTCCGCTTGCACGGTAGGGGAGGCGGGCCAAGCACAGAGGACGGCCGCGAGCAGAGTTGCTGTTACGGGCAGTGCTAGGGAGAAGAGTCTCATGGTTCGTAGTTGGTGAAAGTGTCCAGTTTGAGCTGAGCAGCGGGGCATCAGCGGCTCGAATCGTACAATATCAAAGAAGCCTGTGTGGAGGTCAGGAGTGAGTGTCCACCTGGCCGTTGTACTATCTTTAGTCGTACATGGAACTGGGGTGTCCGACGCCGAGGTCGCCGTGTGAAGAGCCACTGTTCGCGCGACTGTCCATCAGTGCGTGGATGGAAATGCCGTTGTGTTGCTTGTCGCCTGCGTACCCGAATTAGCTCCTCCCGAGGATGAGGTTACGGTCACTCCGGTTCATCCCAGGTCTATGTTTTCGCGCTCAGGTCATCGATGGGGCGAACCATGTTCCGCTTCACTAAGGCGGCCCTGACGATTCGGTGTTCTTTGGCGGAGACGACGAAAGTGGCCAGCACAGGATCGCTTTGCTCCTGCGACTCCTTGGCCAACACAGAGGAATGGAGCAGGCTTCTGCAGAAGTAACGGTTGCAGGTGTCGCTGCGCATTTCCTCGCTCAACCCGCAGCCAGAATCACTGTGATAGACGCAGGAGTCTTCGTAGCTGCTTTGCGGAATGCGCGCGAGGTAAGCGTCGATGACCTCATCACGGGACATGCCGGGCTGACTACTTCGATAGCGCGCGAGAGTCTCAGTCGTCAGGTAGGCCTTGTTTGCGCCGCCGAGGCAGCATCCTCCGCGGCAAGTCGCGCATATCCCCTCAATCAGTGGCGCCAACTCGGGTGCGAAGCTGTGACCCGTACTCGCATCCGCGTCTGGGCCAGGCAGCACATCGAGCTGAGTGCCTAGACCTTCACCACTGTCTTCATGCGGAGGCTGCTCAGGCGCGGATTCATCAAGTACGCGCAATAGGTGCTCGCGCAAGGCGACACGTCGCTCATCGGCTTGCGCTACGAGCTGGCGGTCGTTGGTTGGCACGATCAAGAGAGGCAGGCTTA
>JBLFWN010000131.1:0-17526 GCA_047611405.1 Planctomycetota bacterium
CTGTAATCATGCGCGCCGTGAGATCGCTGAGCGTCTGGTTCTGCCGCATCATGTCCAGATCGCGCTCTGGTACGATGCCGAAGAAAGCGTGGACCTGGTCCAGCATCTGCCGGTGCTGGGCGGTTGCCAGGACACGCACATCTGCCCACGGTTGGCACTTGAGTGCCCGCACAACAGGTGCCATTTTGATGGCTTCGGGTCGGGTGCCGACCGCGATGAGGATGCGTTTCTTGAGGGGTGCCATCGATAGTCGCAGTGACTCAGGATGCAGTCTCGCCGGCGCCAGGGCAATCTTCACCTGCCGGCATACTCAGATGGTGACGAAGCGCGAGGTGGGGGCGATGGTGCGGGGGGTGAGCTTGCTGATGCGTCCCCTTGCATGATTTGCGGACGCGTCAATGTCTTGGGGCCTTGTTCCGGGCACGAGCAGGAGCGTTCGCGGGGTTGTCTCTAGTGGCGTGATTCACTCTGTTGCCGGCGTATCGGGTTGGCACGCGCGCGACCGACCTTGTCGAGAATCAGGTTGGCAGCTTTCGTCCAGACGATTTGTGCGGGCCGGCCATCCAGATGTCTTGGAAGTCGCTCTTCGCGGTCAGGTGTTTGTGCTGCTGCAGGTAGTCGGCGACCTCCGCTTCGATCGCTGCCTTGAGCATCTGCTGCGTGCCATCGCGCAAGATTCGGTGAGCGCGGCCTGGGAGAAACCTGGACCTGAGGGAACGGTTGGAGCTACTTTCGTTTGGCGGCTTACTTATCCTTGGTGGGGCATCTTGGCGTCTTCGTCAGCTGCCAAGATGCGTCGCGTCTCCAGTTGCTCATCTACAAATTTTGGTCATATCCCCGTCGTGGGTGCAGCCAAGCCCAACAGAGCCTCGTCGCTGCTATTCCTCATGACTGAACCGGCACCGGACATCGCATCGTCGAGAGAGCACTGCCAAGACACAGGGTACGAAGGCACAGGTGAGGTTCACGATGTAGGCGCGGGGCCACTGCGAGGTGCAGGTCGAGACTTGAGTGGGAAGTCCGGCTGGAACTCTTCCAAGCCTGACTACTCAAACACTCCAGTGAGTGAAGCGCGCGCAGGCTTCAGTTACGCGCCGCGAGACCCCGGCGCATCGCCATTCATCACCATCATCACGCCGTTCTACAACCCTGGGCGGATATTCGAAGAGACCGCACAGAGTGTATTCGGGCAGTCCTTCCAGCAGTGGGAGTGGATTATTGTTGATGATGGTTCCACAGACAGCGAGTCCCTTGACCTGCTGGAAAGAACCGCCGATTCCGATCGTAGGGTTCGGATTGTTCGCCAAGAGAATAGAGGCTTGCCAGGAGCCCGGAACACTGGCTTCCGAGAGGCGCAAACAGAGTTCGTTGTCCAGTTGGACGCGGATGACCTGATCGAGCGAACAGCTGTCGAGAAGTGGCTCTGGCTCTTGATCTCCTACCCGGAGTACGCGGTCGCGAAGGGCTACACCGTCGGGTTTGGATCCGAGGGATACGTGTGGCGGCGAGGCTTCCATGACGCCCCATTGTTCTTCAGCGAGAACCTCGTCACGGTCACCGGTATGATCCGGAAATCGGTCCACGACATGGTGGACGGCTACGACGAGTCGATCGTTGGCGGCTTCGAGGACTGGGACTACTGGTTGAAGATCGCTGATGCTGGGCACTGGGGAGGGACGATTCCCGAGTGCTTGGACTGGTATCGCCGCCGTGTGACGCACAAGGAAACGTGGAGTAACTGGAACAGCACAGATCAGTTTCGGGCCGAACTCAAGAAGCGCTATCCAGAGCTGCATGCCCGCGGAATTTCGGCGGTTCAATGCAAGCCATCGACTGCATGGGAGAGTGTTTCCAACGAGATTCCATGCGCCAACCATCTCGAGAAATCAGCTCCGCGCGTCCTGGTCCTATTGCCATGGATGACTCTTGGTGGCGCGGACCGGTTCAACCTTGATCTGCTTGGTCAGCTGGCACAGCGGGGCTACGAGATCTCGATCGCAACAACCCTGAGCGGTGAGAACTTGTGGGAACACGAGTTCCTGCGCTTCACCGAGGACGTGTTTGTTCTTGAGAGGTTCCTGCGAGAGACAGACTACCCGCGGTTCCTGCGATACCTGATCGAGTCTCGCGGTATTGACACCGTGCTCATTACGCATAGCCAGCTGAGCTACACGCTGTTGCCATACTTGCGCGCGTGGTGTCCTGAGGTGACGTTCGTAGATTACTGCCACTGTGAGTTCGAAGACTGGAACAACGGCGGCTATCCACGCTTCTCGGTCGGGCAGCAGGCGTGCCTGGACTTGAGTATCGTGTCGAGTGAGCACCTCAAACGATGGATGGTGGCACGGGGAGCTAGCCCTCAGACAATTGAGGTGTGCTACACATCGGTAGACTGCGACCTCTGGAAGCCAGATCCCGATGTTCGTGCTCGAATACGCGATCGCCTTGAGATTCCTCGCGATCGAACGGTCTTGATCTACCCGGCTCGAATCTGTGATCAGAAGCAGCCGAAGGTCTTTGCGCAGACTATCGAAAAGTTGCGTGACCTTGGTCGTGACATCACCGTCCTGGTTGTTGGCGATGGACCCGATCGCGGGTGGCTGGAGAGCTTTGTATCAAGCCATCAGCTCGGTGGCATTATCAAGGTGCTCGGGGCTGTTGAAGCCGGCGAGATGAACGACTTGATGGCTGCGAGCGACATCTTGTTCTTGCCGTCCAAGCTTGAAGGGATTGCGCTGTCGCTATTCGAAGCGATGGCATCTGGGGTTGTTGTGGTTGGAGCAGCAGTCGGTGGCCAGCGCGAGCTTGTCACCCCTGACTGCGGGTTCTTGTTAGAGCGTGAGACTTGTTCCGACGAGCCAAGCGCCTACGCGGACTACCTAACCAAGTTGCTGGATGATCCGGAGCTGCTCGCTCAGCTTGCACTGAAGTCGGTCAGCAGGGTTCGTGACAACTTCCGCTTGGATCACATGGGCGAACGCATTAGCCAGTTGCTCAACGGCGCAGTGACTCAAAAGAAGAGCGATCCAGGCGTTGTTGTGGATCGTCAGCTGGGCCTAGAGTGCGCGACGTCAGCGATGGAATACTGCCGCATGGAGGGTCTTGCGGCGCACCTGTGGAAATCGCGCGAAGAACGCATCGGCATCACCAGAACCTGGCGGACCGTGTTCTGGTCCACTGCGACACGCGTCCATAGTCGACTGCCGGCGCCTCTGCAGAGAATGGCGGTCAGCATGTATCGCCGCCTAATGGGGCGACGCTCCTAGTCGTCGCTGCCGCCAGTGCCTCAGCGATATCGGCCAGCGATACCCGCCTCGGCAAGATGGGGCTACTTGTCCGTCCCAGACTCGTTCTCGAGATCGCTCCAATTGGCGAGATACTGGTCGACGATCTCAGCCGTTTCGCCTTGCGCTCGAAGTCGACCCTTGTGCAGCCATATGGTGCGACTGCACAAGCGCTTGACGGTTTGCATGTCGTGCGAGACCAAGAACATGGTCTTCCCAGACTGCAGCATGTTCTCCATCGTTAGCTGACACTTCTTGTTGAAAGCTACGTCGCCGACTGACAATGCCTCGTCGACAATCAGAACATCCGGATCGATGTGGGCAAGCACTGCAAACCCGAGGCGCGCGGTCATGCCCGTTGAGTAGGTGTGGATCGGCGAGTCGATGAATGGCCCGATATCCGCGTAGGCCACGATCGAAGCGAACTTGTCGTTGACCTCTTCGGGCCGCAGTCCAAGCAGGGATGCATTGAGGTGAATGTTCTCTGCGCCGGTGAGTTGAGGGTGAAACCCCGCACCCAGCTCCAGCATTGGGCCGACTCTGCCGTTCACTTCGATGGTGCCACTCGTCGGGTAGCTAGTTCTGGCGATGAGCGACAACAACGTGCTCTTGCCTGACCCGTTCGACCCGATCACAGCTATCGACTCACCTTCTTCGACCTCGAAGTTGATGTCTTGTAGCGCCCAGTGCTTGTCCCTACTCGCTGGGCGCAGCAGTAGCGCTCTCATGAGTTCGCCAGCTAGGAACGGGCGCTGCCTGGCGACCGTGTAGCACTTCGAGACGTTGCTGACGCGAATGGCTGTCATGTCACATCATGTCCGCGAAGTCGCGTTCGCGACGCCAGAAGATTCGGACACCCATGTAGCCGACGACCAGAGTGATCACGGCTGACATTGCGAGCGTATCCAAGCGAGGTGCTTGTCCATACCAGAGGATGCTGCGATAGCCCTCAAGCAGCCCTGCGAGCGGGTTTAGGTGGTAGGCGTAGAAGGCCAGCGACCCATGAGCCTTCTCGAAGCCCGTTTCACTGAGCGAGTACACAACCGGGGACACCCAGAACAAGATCGTCAGCAGCGAGTCGACGAGGTACTGCACGTCACGGTAGAAGACGTTGAGCGCAGCGACCATCAGGCCGACGCCAACGACTAGCGCAAGTTGCACCACCACAACGACCGGTAGCCACAGCAAGTGCATCCCTAGGATATCACCTCGCGTCGGCAGAAAGATCACCGCCGCCAATACCAGTGACGACTGCACCACGAGATGGATTAGGTGTGTCAGGATGACCGAAATCGGCAGGATCTGGCGCGGAAAGCGGATCCTCTTGACCAACGTTTCATTCGCGAGAATCGACGAGGTGCAGCCACTCAAGCAATAGGCGAAGAAATTGTACGGGATCAGCACCACGACAACCATGGCGGCAAAGTCTGGCTTTGCGCTGAACATGTACGTCCACACCAACGTCAAGGTGAGGACCATCACCAGGGGATTCAGCAATGCCCAGATGAAGCCGAGAGACTGGTTGCGATACTGAGACTTGAGCTCCTTCTCGACCAGATTCGAGAGGATGAAGCGGTGTCGAACTAGGTCGGTAAAGGTCTGCACGGGTGCCTGAGCGTTGCTTGCGAGCATCATGGCGGGGCGTGCCACAAGAACCAGGGGGCCGTTCGAAATTATCCGGGCCCGCCGGGTTAGGTCGCCGCGAGCAGGCAGGGGGACCGCTGGAGTGACATGTTGTGTAGCAGTGACGACGGTTGGGGTGTCTGCTAGCATCGCCTCGCGAGGCCGTTGTCCGGGACTGGCGGGTGATTGGCGCCTTCCACAACTGGTCTGAGTACCTCACTGCTACACGCCCTCATGTCTACAGCCCCTTCCTCTGAGTTGCCGGAGTCCGCATCGGCGGAAGGCAGCGTTCGTGCTGCTGCCGGTGCTCAACCTCCGTTGGTCGATCCTTCGTTGCTTGACGCAATCCTGGGAACGTGTGGAGCCGGACGGCTTCTGGATTTGGGTTGCGGTGACGGCGGACTTGTCACCGCTCTCTTGCGAGAGGGGGTCGATAGTGTTGGCGCCGATGTTGTCCACGCCGATGTTGCTCACGGTGACAAGTCCGATGGGGCATGCCTAGGCGATCGGTATAGCTACGCGTCGATGTTGGCGCTGCCATTCTCGGCCGACGACTTCGATACCACGGTTTGCCTCAACACGCTCGACTTGCTGACCGAGGATGACGTTCCGGCGGCGCTCGCAGAGCTAGCGCGCGTTACCCGGCATCAGGTGTTTGTTCGCGTTCGCACGCAGGCTGGCGATGACGGTGATGCATCGGGGCCTGTCATTGCGCAGGCGCGTCGGTGGTGGGATGAGCAGTTCTTTGATGCAGGCTTTCGCAAGCACCCGCTGCATCTCAGGATCGCTGACTACGAATCACTAGAGCAAGAAGGCTCTCACATCGATCTGGTGTTTGAGAAGCTGACGGCCGCCACGCTTAGCAGGTTTCCGCGGGCCAAGTTGAAGGAGGAGCGCGACCTCCACATGGACATGCTTCGTGAGTCGGGGCGGCGGGCTGAGGCGCATGTGGTTCGCTACTGGGCTGCGGCGCCCTACATCCGTCCAGGAGACACTGTCTTGGATGTCGCGTGTGGCTTGGGCTATGGCAGCGCGGTCATTGCTGCTGAGACCAGTTGTCGCGCTGTGATCGGCATCGACAACAGCGAGTTCGCAATTGAATACGCGACCGCAACCACAACGAGTCGCTATCCGTGCGTGGAGTTCCAATGCGGCGATGCCGCGCGTCTATCCAGCATTGCGGACAACTCGATCGACTTCGTGACGTCGTTTGAGACTCTCGAACATCTCCCCGATCCAGTGGGGTTCTTGGCAGAGCTTCACCGTGTCATGCGTCCTGGCGGCCGCATGATTGTCAGCGTGCCGCACATGTGGGTGGACGAGACTGGCGAGGATCCGAACCCGTTCCACTTGCATGTCTACGACTGGGCGAAGCTGCGTGAGCAAATCGAAGCGGGCTTTCAGTTGGAAGCTGGGTTTGCGCAGATCGCTGGCGGCGGGATGACGCATCACGACGGTCATCGTCGATTGGTTCGGTTCCCGAGTACCGAGGACCCGAAGATGGACTCCGAGTGGTGGCTCGCTTTGGGTATGAAGTCGCCGGTGGACGCGGCTGACGTTCCCTATGTCGAGACGCACTTTCCTGCGCATGAGGATGTCGAGGGCTTCCACGTAACCAACTTCGCGCGGGACTATGACAATCCGTGGATCGTTCGCGGCCTGGTTTCGATTGGCTTGCGAAGCACGGATGATCATCAGTTGGCCAGCATGGCCGATGAGGTCGCCTTAACGGCCGCTGCAGGATCCGCGGATCAAGGAGCTGTGCTGTGTCTTCAAGCCTATCGACTGCTGGGCGAGGGCGGTGCGAGCGCGACTCAAGTCAACGAGATGGTTGGCGTGCTGCATGGCTATCGCGAGACGGCGCAGGCCACTCCTCACGCACAGCGCTGGCGGATTTCGTGCACCTACGTCGCGGCAATGCTGTTGATGTCGATTGGGCAGCGCGAGGCGGCCCGGCTGACATTCTTAGAGTGCGCAGCAGACGACCCGATGGTCTTCAGTCCATTGCTTGGGAGCAAGACGATCGATGCGCTCTATCGCGCCGGGCTGATCTCTGCATGTGATGGTGATCTCAATGCTGCAGCGGACAATTGGTTGCGAGCCATCAAGGAAGCGCAGCGACTGATTTGTGGGGATTGGACGAACGTTTGGGGGCGACCAGAAGTCCCGCTGTCCTTCGGCCTCCCAGAGGTGCGTCAGCTGTGTGACCTCGCGACGCGGTGTGCGTCTGCTCTACGCTCTGTTGAAGACTGGAGACTGCGTCCAGGCGTTGCATGGCGAGAGGCTCACCGAAATGCTGACCAAGACTTCAGGCACCTGCAGCAGCAAGTTGGCGACCTGAGTAGCTGGATTGCTGAGCTTGAGCAGCTAAAGCAATTGGGGTGGGCTCGCGCTACGGACCTTGAAGTTGAAGTCCAGGCTTCCATTATCGCTTTGCACGCCACGAAAAGTGAATTGGAAGCGTCTCGGACCGAATTGCAGACTGCCAACAGCGAGCTGCAAACTTCTCGTGCGCATGCTGTTCAGGTTCAAGATGAGCTCCACCAGCTGAAGCATTCTCTGGGCCACCGAATACTGAGCGTCCTCTCCAGGGTGCGGCTGGTTGTGGCGCCCAAGGGAAGTCGGCGTGATCGATTCCTGTGGCTGGGGATGCGGGCAGTTGCTGGTTTGCGCCATGGCCCGTTCGGGCCGTACAGGGCGGTCAAGCAGGCGCGCCAGCAGTTAGATCAAGGCAAGGTCGAGTCACCCTTGGAGCCGAAGAAGCCTGATTAAGAGTGAGTTGCCCAGTCGCAACACCACAATCTTGAAGTCGTGCTAGGGCTACTTGCGACTCTTGAACTGACCAGATGCGATCAAGTGGGAGGAGATGGCGTTGGCTATCTTTGTGTGGCCGTCACGATTCCAGTGCGCGTCCTTAATCCAGAAGTCGTCTCCGTGGAGTTTGTCGACCATCGGTAGGAACTTGAGGCCAACTTCCTGGCAGGTCTGTTTGAGGATGTCTTCGGCCTCGCGGTAGTAGGCCACGTGGCCGTTCTCGCCAAGTGGATTGTATTCGCGCTTACACGGTGCGGAGACGACCATGACGTCCAGTCCTTTGCTCTTGTAGAACTGTGAGATCTCAGCAAGAAGGGCCTTGTTGATCGCGATCGCGGCGTTCTTCGCGGACAGTTCAACGGGCGTCAACTCTGTGTCCGGCTTGTAAAGGAAGGCTTGGTCAAAGTCGGTCAGGCCGGTCTGGGGGGGGCTGTTGTCTGATAGGGCGTCACACAGTCCTCCGAGCAATACAGAACCGAAGCGGGCTTCGGGGGCTGCGTAACCGAAGGCGCGTGTGTTGGGGATGGGGTGCCCTCGAACCTGTAGGCGTCCATTGTCCAGTTCGGCGTAGGGTTTGTAGCGCCCATGCCCCATGAACATGAGGCTGTCGACGAAGTCGTTCCCGAGGCAGAAGACTACGACTACAAAGACGGGGTCGAGTGCCATGACTCGGGGGGGGTATCAGGTGGTATTGAATCGGCCCATAGCCAACGAATCCAAAGTTGAGCACTTCGGTCGCCTGCAGGTCCTGCTCCACGAGTTCTGTGAATCGATCCTCGTTCTTGACCCCAATCCCCCAGACGAACGAGTCGCCAACCACAGCAATTCGAGTGGTGCCGGCCGGCTTGTTCTTTGCGATCTCACGCTGGCGCATGCCGTGCTCGTTGATCTCGAGTGGGTAGCTAAACTCGGCCCGCTCAAAGATCCTGGCTTGACCCGGCGCGTTGGCCCAGCCGAGCAGATGGTCATACTTGTAGAATTGGTATTGATCAGGCGTCGCAGTTCCAGCGAACCCCCGATCCCTCAGTGATGATCGGAAGAGCATCTCCGCAGTCCCCAGCGAGATCGCGAGAGAGCAGGCGGCCAGGATTGTCTTTGGGCCTATCCTACGTTTTTTAGCAGCGTGAGCGAGCCCGGCAGCTGTTGCGTGCAGCGGTTGTCTCTGGGGTCGGAAAAGGCATGCGCAGATCATTGCCCACGCGACCCACAAGGCAAACGCTTAGCGCGGGTTGCCGGCGACGGCCTTGCGTAGCTTCTTGGTCATCGTCTCGGTCCACGGTTTGGAAGCGACCAAGTCGAGTGACAAAAACTTCGACGTAGAATCGGCGGCAACGTCCACGGATGCATCCATTGCGGGAGCGGCGCCCATCCGCATCTGAACGATGTCTTCCTTCGTCCGTCGACCGCCCTCAAGGAACATCTTAGACATTGGGTCGTGATCCAGTGACTTCGCCTCGACGAGCCAAATGCCAACCTGTTGGCCGTCTAGTTCGCAGCGCAAGCGCAGGCGCCCGTTGCCAGGATGGGGGATTCGAATGCGTTGTCGAGTGCCGTTGATAAGCACGTGGCACTCATGAACCTCGGCGTCATCTAGCCAGATCTTGAGGTTGCCGAGTGCATAAGACTCAAGGTAGCCGCGGCACAGTTCGGCAACCTCTTGCCGTCGTCCCTCTTCTTCAAGGATCTCCAGAAGAACCGTCACGGTCTCTAGGTCAGTTGGGTTGATTCGAAGGGCATTCCGGTAGTAATCGATGGCTTGGTCGGTCTTGCCACCGTCTGAAAGGATGTTCCCCACGTTTTGGTACGCGTGCCAATACTCAGGCTCATCGCGCGCGACGGTCATGGCGATCTTCTTGGCTTGGCCATGCTTGCCGATCGCCGCCAAGCTCTGGCTAAGGCCGATACGAGCCCGTTGCTTCAGGTTCGAGAACCTGTGTCGGCGTTGCCTGGCGGGATTGCGAGTCAACGCCGTGAGGTAGATGCCGATCGCCTCGCGGTGTTTGCCGTTGCGAGACTTGCTCTCAGCTTGGTCAAGCAACTCTTGGAGCTCAGCATCCTTGTTCTTGATCACGCGCGTAAGCTTGCGCCTAATCACGTTGTCGAGAGGGCCCGACCCAAGGGTGACCACGAGCGCAAGCAGAGCCGCAACGCTGATCAAGCTGACGAGCAGGCGGCGTCGAATCTTCAGGTTGTAGAGTAGCTTGCGCACGCTCAGATGTTCATGTTGGACAGGCCAGTAAGTATCTGCACCTTACCGATGCCCGAGACTTGGCTCTGCAATTGAGCTGCCAACGCCGACGTAGTCTTCTTCCGTTTCAGTTCGACAGAGTAGACCATCTCCGCATGCTCGCCACCGGCATGCATCTCGGTGCTCAGTAGGTCGAAGCTGTTCAGGAATTCATAGAACACTGCGCGGATACTGTCCTCCTCATCAGTGTCGACTCCCATCGTGATCTTCAGCACCATCTCGCTGCTGCCGACGGCGCCTATGTCGAAGCGATACATGAAGTAGATCATGGATGACATGACCACGGCGAGCAGGACCGCGATGGAGTAGAAGCCCGTTCCGCAAGCCATGCCGATGGCCATTGCCAGGAAGACATAGGCCACATCAAGCGGGTCCTTCACCGCACTGCGGAAGCGAATGATCGACAGAGCGCCGACTAGGCTGAACGCTCTGGCGATGTTGCTCCCGATAATGATCATGATCACAGCCACGATCACGCTCATCATGACCAGTGTCTTGATCAGGGATTGAGAGTACGAGATCCCTGAGTGCGTGGTCTTGTAGATGTAGCAAACCAACAGCGTCAAAACGAAGCTCAAGAGCATCGCGGTTACGACGTGGTAGATCGAAACCATTGACGCCGGTCCGCCAGCGTTGGTGAACAACTTGATCAGTTCGTCCATTAGATATTCCTAGAAGGCGGCCGCCTTGAAGAAGGCGATATTTACAGACTGGCAGTATTTGGAAATGCGGTTGGGGCTAAGTGCGCGCTTGCGCAGCACTGAGACCAGCCACCGGGGGATTAGGTTGTCGAACTTGAGCTCGACGACCTGCTGAGAGGGGTGCAGGAAGTACTTGTCCGGCTCTGTTGAGTCCGCCTCGAACAATTCTGTTTGGCGGTAGCGGCAGTTGCTGTCGAATGTGACTCGAAGGGTGTCGTCGGTGCTGCCCATGTAGGCGACCCTGTCATACGAAACGAGCACCTTGGGCTCTAGGTCCTGCTCGTGGAACAGCAGTTCGACTTCTTCGCCAAGCTCGCCTTCCAGTGGGACGCCTTCGCGATCCACCAAGCGCTTGATCAGGTCGGCGGTCGCATACTTGCTCCTGCGCTTCTGCGTGGTCATGTCGACCTTCTGCTTGATCTCAAGGAAGGCTTGGTCAGGCATCGCGGCACCATAGGTGCGGATGCGAACCTTCCTGCGGAAGCGAACTCCGTTGACCTTCTCCCAGAAGCTTTTGAAGTCTTTGCTGTCGAAGTACACCGAGTTGACCCGGTATGCGGGCATCGCATCACTCAGGTGTGGATCTCGGTGCATGTAGTGCTGCAGGTCGTCCTTGAGCCGACTCGCGACGTCTCGGTGCACGACATACTTGATCTCGTAGCGATTGAAGTGATGCGGAGTCGGCGTCATCTCAGCGCGGCTTTCGTGATCGGCTCAGGATCATGATCAATGTCAGGAGGCTGAACGTGGTTGCTAGGTAGATTGCGAGGTTCCGCTTGTGCGGGCTTGCGATGTGGTCTGCGTAGGCGCCATCGCGGCCGCGGTCGAACTCAGCGAAGTCGAATGAGTACGAATACATCGCCGTGCCCGACTTGGTCTTGGGGTTCCAGGTTGCGAGCCGGATGGTTGCTCGTTGGTTGGCCAGGCTTGGGAAGCTCAGCACCTGCTCTTGGTGGAACGTTTGATTCCAGCTACCCAGGGGTGGATCTGGGGTGAAGTCGAGGTGGATGAAGCCGCGTTCGCGATGTTGGTCCGTGACGTTGGCGCGATCCTCGGGCACAACGTGAACGCAGAGCGATGTCTTGTTTAGCGCTGTGTCGCGCCTCAACTGGGTGTAGTTGAGGGCTACCCTGACCTTGCCGGTGCCGAGAGGCTCCATGCGGATGTCGTCCAACTTGACCGCGTCCGAAAGGATCTGGTCTTGCTCGAACGCAAACCACATGCCCCGCTGTTCTCGATAGAGCAGTGAGGACACCAGCGGGCTCAGTGGCACGGACATGGCGCCGGCCAATATCCCAAACAGGCAGAGGTCCCTTGATAGGCGCCGCCGCTTCCCGCCTGTTGCGGGAGCCTGAATGCCGGTCACCACAGCCTCATCTTCATTATGGATAGCCGACACTTGGGGCCTTCGGATCGTAGGTGAACACTGACGATGCCGCTCTTGCAGCGGATTCGATGTGGTTTGATGTTCTCAGTTTCAGCCACGGCGATAGTCGCAGACTGTCGCGTGCCATCCGCGAGTTCGAGAATCACTTCTAGCGACTTGCCTCGACGGATGCCGACGAGCAACTCAATTGTTCGCAGCGGGGCTTTGCCTTGCGCGATTTGCCGGCTGATGGAGACTGGCTCGTGATCGTTCTGGGCGTGTAGAACGTTGTTGCTCTTGTGGAATCGGGTGCCTTTGGACTGGGATGTCCAGCCATCTGAGCGAGACACGAAGTTGTCTTCGTAGGTCTCGTCGACCTTCACGCCGGCAATGTCGCTGAGGACGTGAACGTCACCCCAGTCGACCTTCTCATTCCAAGTCAGGCACGAGGAGTTGATGCTGCCTCGTGATTGTGAGTTGACCAACCAGACATGAGAGTGCTCATCGCCGCTCGCATCGTTTTGATTGGTGAGGCTGGTATCTCTCACCTCGACGTGGCCACCGTCATTGTAGCGCCAGTTCTTGGCATACGCATGGATGCCAAACTCGAGGCTGCCGCTGATGCGTCCACCGAGCACATATGCGAAGGATGAGTCCTTCGCTTCGATGCCTATCCGGTTGTTTTCGAAGATGCACGAGTCGATAGACACCTTGCTGTCTTCGCCGCAAGAGACGCCTTTGTCGCCACTGCGCTCAAACTGACAGTCCTTGATCGTGACCTGACTGCTCATGAGGTCTAGGGCGTCGTTGCCGTTGTCTGAGAACTGGCAGTCGAGGACTTTGCCATGACACAGGTCGAGGTCGACGCCGTCTGAGTTGCAGGTGTGGAACTTGCATCGCTCTAGGCGAACTGTGCAGCTTGCAGCGCGCAGCCCATCGTCCCCAAAGCGGTTTGCGAAGAAGGTCGAGTCTTGCACGACGGCATCATCGACGTAGTGCATTGAGAGCATCCCGGAGTAGTAAACCCCATCTCTTACTGCCTCCGATCCGCCTTGCATCGATACGTGCGAAATCTCAACACGGGTTCCTGCAGATCCCTGAACCAGGAACACGCCCCACGGCTGCGTTGAGTCCTCTGGTTCGAAGGTGACGGGGTTCGCTTTGGATCCGCGGATCGAAACGCTGCCGTGGCACACGATGCTGACGCCCGGGTCCAGGCGCACCGTTGTGCCGGCGGCTATGACCAGCGTCTGATGGCGCGGAATGAACAGGTCGGAAGTTAGGTGGATGGTTTGCCCATCAGCTCCAATCGTGCGGTTTGCCTCTGACGGACGTGGCAGCAGGTTTGAGTCGGCCGCGACCGAGCTCGCTTCGACGATGCCTCGTTTGCAGCTGCCAGCCGCGACCGGGTCACCAAACACGTTGGCGAATGTCGGAGGGGTGCTGATCGGAATCTGGACCCCATCCGCGAGGAACCTCACCGTGTAAGCGACTGGGTTCAGATCCAGTGTGTGGATGTTTCTGCGAGTCACTCCGCCGTTGAAGCGAATTGGCTTTGTTGCTTGCCAAGTGCCGGCCGGTGAGCGTCGCAGAACTCGCTTGGCTGCAACAGCACTGCCAAAGGTTGAGATGTGCGCGGTGACCTCGGGCGCCTCGGTCGCTAGCTCGACGCTGGCAAGCTGAGCGCCACCAAAGCCGCGTACGGAGACGTTCAGTTCTTGGCCGCCTTGCCAAGTGATCGACACCTCTTCGAGGCTTGCACGAAGAGCTGCTGCGTTGCGACGGGCCAGGCCAGCCGTTGCCTCAGGGTTGGATAGACCACACTGAGGTTGGTTTAGATTGACGTCGAGGGCGTCGAGTTCAAAGAACGGTCGAGCTCTCTCGAAGCTGGCTTCGGTCTCTGCGAGGGCTTCTTCGATGGCGCCGGTATCAACGATCTTGGCTAGTTCCTTTGCGACGGCCCCAATAAAGGCCGGGTCTTCCATGAACGTGTGCAAGAAGCGGTTGACGGTCCATGTGAACAGGTCGCACTTCTCAATTTGCTTGAACGCTTCTTTGGCCCCCGGCTTGGTAGCGCTTTCTTGCGTGCCATAGAACATCAGTGGGTCCCAGACGATTGGGTGCATCTTGCCCGACAGCGGATCCACGTAGAACTTCAGGTTGTGGCCTTCGTTCATGTGGGCGCGAGTGCAGCAGATCGTGAAGGCGCAGAACCGTGCGACTTCATCCCAATCGAATTGGTGCCGAAGGGCGCTCCAGCGATCCGCTCTGTCAGGCAACTCTAGTGTCGCCAGCGCCCTCGCCAATTCTGTGAAGTCGTCCGGCGCGTGGCGGTTGTATTCCGCAGACTTCTCCCAGATGTATGGGTTTGCAAAGAGCTGGCCTGGAACGTCCCGGTGCACCGTGTTTTCGATGTTCTCGCCGACGTAGATGTTGCCAGGCATCAAGCCGCGGCGGCGCAAGAACAGCTCGTCAATCGCCTCGATGTTGAGGCTGGTTCCGTAGTACTGGTGGTTCTTGAATATCCGCGTGTAGGTCGCTTTCGGGCACAGGAGATCAAGCTTGGATCCGAGCGCGTAGAGGAAGTGCTGCTGGAACAGCCGCTTCTTCGAGAGGATCAGGTGCGAGCGGTTGCGAATCAGTCCTTCCTGCCGAGGACGGATCTTCAGCGACTTCTTCTCGAAGAAGAAGTGGATGCCGTAGTCACCGCGAAGCCTCAGTTGCGCGGGTACCAGCGATCCCTCGCCGCCCAAGAGCATGTTCTTCCATTCCCACCCCGAGGCCGGCAGGTCCGCGGACAACTCGTCCCAACTGTTTTCAGGGATGTAGATGTTGAGCGCGTCCGCATCATCTTGCCGCAATAGGTTCGTTGCGAGCAGGTTGGTTCGGTCGGATGCGACCGTGGCCTGGTCGAGCAGTGCACCCATGCGCAGTGAGAACCATCCCGGATTGCGCCAGCTCGGCTTGACCTCGATCAACATTACGTTGACCACGGCGTGATGCAGCAAGATGGCAGCAAACGCGAGGAGGGGCGCGGCAAGTATCCAGACGTCCCGCGCGCGGAGATTGTTGAGTCGCAGTCGAGCCATCTTTAGCGAGTCCTCAGCATCTTCTTGGGCAGCAGGAATCCATGTTCACGAACGGAGCCCATTGCATCCCGGCAACGCGAACTACGTGCGCAAGCAGCCGAATGCCTTCCAGCCGGATCCTTCGCTCCTTTGGGGGCACACAGCATCTGGATCGGGCAGCACACGTGGTCAGAGTATGGGGGCGGAAGCTCGATATTCCAGGGGGCATGCGGCGCCTGGGAATCCTCCGCTCCCATTCTCGTGCGCCCCCGACAGTGAGGTCAGGTTCGCGAGGTCGAGTGCGACACTCAGGCGAGCGCTGCGAGCGTGCAGCAGCACTGCGGCAGCTAGCGAATGGTCTGCACGAATGGAGCTGAGTAGAGCCCAACGATACGTCTCTCGCCGTTTGTCCGTGACACGCGAACAATGCGTGCAAACATTCTCCATCGACCCTTGTGGGGCCAAGCAAAGGTGAACCCGTAGAGCGGCCCGGAGTCTGCGGCCTTGTTGGCTTGGATTGCCAGGGGCTTGTTCCAGCGTTCTAGATACTCACCGCTCTTGTGGTAGAGCGGAGCAACCCAAAGATCGACAGTCCAATCACTCGCGGGATCGAGGTTCCCGGTATCAATCTCGAGCAGGACCTCGTGATTCTGTTCGGCCTTCACGATCTTTCGATCAAGTCGAAAGCGTTGCACGCTGGCAGCAGCGTTATCCGCTTGAAAGAGGACTTCTGCAGCCAGGCCCGGTGGCAGGCTCTGGCCGGATGCTCGAGTCGTGATCTTGGATTTCTGTTCCTCACTGAAGAACGGCGTCGCGGTGGCGAACAGTCCCTCGAAGTTGGCTTTGAAGGACTGGCACAGTGACTCATCACCGTCAATCTCGAGGATGTTGTCGTGGTCGGGGTGAGTGCCAGAACAATTCCAAGACCCTGTCAGGAGACGCTGACCGTCCACGATGAAGTATTTGCTTCCTACGAACGTCGGAGCAGCCTTGCGGATGTCAATTCCTTGCAGTGCGAGCGATCGCTCATAGCCGTTGGATGGAGAGTTGTAAACTCCGCGAACGCGCACGCCACGCCTAGCTGCGTGTAGCAACTCCTTGACTACCCAGCGATCCCCTAGATAGCAGTGAGCGATCACGATGTCGCTGTTTGCTTCAGCCAGCGCCTTCGCGATGACGCTACTACCGCTGACTTCCGGAGCATGGTGAATCGTGAACGCAACACCGCTGGGGTCAACGCAGGATCGATCTTGAGGCGGCGGGTATCCCCTGAGCCCATCGCGATAGCCGCCACTGGTCAGGTATTGAAAGAGTTTCGAGAATACGGCAGCCAACCTTGGACTGTGAACCTGGATGGCCGAATGGTGAGCCTTGAAGGTGTCGCTCTCATGCGTGTTCCAATCGCCAGTCCAAACAATGCTGTTGTCCACTACGATGAACTTGTGATGCATCACAGAGTTGAATATCGCCGCGTCACAGGTGACTGAGATACCTACCTGAGCGAGCCTCCGGTAGGCGGATGGTGGAGGTGCTAGCTTGCAGTCCTGGTCAGTGAAGACTCGGATCGCGACACCCCGTTCGTGTGCTCGAACCAACGCGTCGGCAATGCCCTCAAGGTTGAATCGGAACATGCAGAACAGCAGTTCCTTCTGCGCTCCGTCAATGAGCCGTTCCAGCCCGTTCTGGGGATCCGTGGGCAGGGGTTCCTTCGAACCTGGCCTCGAGAAGAACGCGTGTGAGATGTAGGCGTCGTCTTGGCATCCTGACGAGAGGACGGCAACCAGAGCTATCACGATGCTGCGTAGGTGGATCACGTTGACGCAGCTTAAGGCTGGCGTTGAGCCAATCCAAGCGCATCGGCGCGATCACGGTCAGCGAGTGGCATGACCGTGATCGGAGCTAGTCAAGCACTGCGCTTGGCTCAGGATCTCTTGGCTAGATCGCTGTACAGTTGCACGAGCCGGTCGACGACGATGGCGATGCCGAATCGTTTGCTAGCCATTGCGCGAGCATTATCCGCGCATCGTAGGCGGTAGTCGCGGTCACCGAGCAAACGGTCGAGCGCGGCGGCGATACTGGCCACATCTTGACCGCCGACGGCACCAGCGTTGGCCTGTGAAACCTCGGGCAGATGGCAGGCTGTCGTTAGCAACAGCGGCAAGCCGGCAGCAGCAGCTTCGAGAGCTGCGTTGGGCAGACCTTCGCTACGCGACGTCAAGGCGAACACATCGGCCGCGGCCAAGACGTCGGCCCTGGCCGCGTCATCGGCGATGCCCGGATGGAAATGCACACGCTCCTCGATCTGCAGTGTCTGGGCCTGTTGCCGCAAGCCGTGCACGGCGCCCTCATCTGGACCAACGATGGCGATATGCACATCGGGCCGGGTACGCATGAGCGGCCCGGCAGCCGCGAGCAGGAGATC
>JBLFWN010000132.1:0-17075 GCA_047611405.1 Planctomycetota bacterium
CGCGGGCGCCCGCTTCTAGTTCTATAGCTCTAGCGAGCTACGCGAGGCTTACCAGCGGTCGCCGCCGCCGCCGCCGCCGCCGCCGTAGCCACCGCCGCCACCGCCGCCGCCGCCGCCGCCGTAGCCACCGCCGCCACCACGGCCGCCACCGCCGCCACCGCGGGGCTGGCGCTCTTTGGCTTCATTGACCTTGATGTCGCGGCCGTCAAGGTTGGAGCCGTCCATGCCTTCGATGGCAGCCTGGGCCTCCTGAGGGGAGCCCATTTCAACGAAGCCGAAACCACGCGGGTTGCCGGTTTCGCGATCGGTCATAACGTTGACATCGGACACGGTGCCGTACTCGGAGAAGGCCGAGCGAAGGCTGTCGTTGCTCGAGTCGTAAGAGAGGTTGCCGACGTAGAGTCGATTACCCATTGGGTTGTTTTCCTTTTGGTTGGTCTGCGATCTCTAGCACGCAACCAAAAGGAAGGCTCGGATTTCGCGGATCATCGGTCGAATCGAAATAGGGAATGCTGCCCGGGATCGGGCATAAGATGCGATGCTGCTCGGCATACACGCGGAATGCGAGAGCCGTTGAGCAGCAGTGCTCGTTTAGATTGGGCGCGGGCTGGGAAGAATACGCGGACAGCGGCCGTTTGTGCACACCATTCCTGTGTTGGGTCAGGCATCAATTGGCGGGCCAGGGCGGATGAGCGGTGACTCCTGCCCGTCAGCAAGCAGCAACTCCTCAGCTGTCAAGGAAAGCGCATTGTTACCTGCGGTTCTAAGCCTATTTATCACCGATGTTTATGCTTGGGTGGTGATGGCGATGGGGCCCGCGGCCTTCAGCTTGGGAGGCTGGGGCTGCGGGGTAGTCAGCGTGAGCTTCTCTGTAGGTTCGTCTGACAGAATGGTGCCCGAAGACCGGAGCCTGACGGGGATCGGGTGCGCTTGTGTGAGTTCGTGGGACCGACCTCATGCCATCAAACGACGACTCGGCAATGGGCGAAGGGTCGAGAGCGTCGCCAAATACCGAAGTCCCAATTGGGCATGATCCTCGCTCGCAAGACGCTGATGGTGCGCAGCCTGGCTTCGGGCCCGCTTCGCAGACAGTACGCCCTTTCGGGCTACGCCCCGGCGTTGACTGCGACCCACAGCCCGCCCACGAGCGCGGCACCGATGGCAACCATGAGCATCGGGCTCGCAACGAATCCGGGGTAGACCATCATCGTGATGCCCACCATCAGCTGCGGGAAGCGCAACTGCTTCCTCCCATAGACGAAGAGACCGAAGCCCACGCTGCTTACGAGCATTCCGGCCATCATCCAACCAGAGGTGAATTCCATCTCCATACTCTACATATCGGAGGCGCGCTCGTGATGGCTTGAGCAGCTGTGCTGGGCACGCAGCGTGGGGTGCGTTGCTCGAAATCCGGCTTGTTCACAGTTCTCTGCTCCACCGAAGTCTCGCAGAGATTCTTATCCTTGCTTCCATCCAGCCGAGCGGCAGGGAGCCACGCCTCGATGGTGGTCCTTGCCCTCTTAGCAGCTGGGATCGACCAGCATGCGTTCCTCAGTGCAGCACCTGCACGTGCGTAGCAGCTCGCCGCCTACGTAGCCTTGAACCTCGGGGTATAGGCGCTCGAAAGGGACGCGCGTGGAGTTCCATCGACCGGGCTCGGCGGATCGGCTGTCGAAGGGGTGCTGGGGGGGGAGTCGGGACTGGTCGAGTAGCGGTTTCGAGGCCGAAAGTGCGACCGATGCGCGTCTCGATGCGGGCAAGGCGCGAGGGGGGGCGGGTATCAGGTCAATGCGCCAGCACCGGTGCAAGACTCCGCCAGGAAGTCGATCGGTTAGGGAGTGGCAGCAGCTGCAGTCAGTAGGGGAAGGAGAGCTGCGGTGGAGAACGCGCCGGTGCCAGGTGGGGGAGTTCAGTAGGTAGGCCGAGGCTCTCGATTCGCTGGCCGGATCGGGGGCCGAGGGCGATGCGACCCTGGGTGGCGGCGGCGGAAAGGAAGGGCAGCAGCGAGTCCGAAGCGTGCTCACTCGTGTCTTGCACGGACTCGGGCACCCGCTGGACGACTGCCGAAGTTTCATGATTTCATCGCATCATCAATCCTCTTCGACCAGCTTGCCTGGTCGCATCTGTATCCCCTATCGGCAGAGCGAGGCTTCATCCCGGCTAACGAATCGCCACGGGAGTCTGCGGTGATCTTTCGACGTCCTAAGGGCGAATGGCAGGCGGCCCCCATTGCTCGGGACCGAAACGATTGGGGGTCTGCGCCTCCGGCCAGGGTTCCGCTCCAGCCTGCTCCAGGCGCTGCGCAAAGATTATTGGAAAACCCGTAGGGCAATCCCGCGGAGGAGTTCTTCAAGGCTAATCCCCGCTGGAGTCAACCATGATGATCACCCTCAGTCTCTCTCCAGTGCTTTCTCATGACGCGAAGAGCGCTTCCAACAACAAGCCCGAGCGCGAAGGCGAATCAGCAAAAGGAGGATCACCGCTGACGCCGAAGAGCGGCAAGGCTTTCGACAAGAACACAGAACTATCAGATGAGAGAGCCGGTGAGATTGCGCCCGCCGACCCGGGGAGTGGCAGCGCGACCGCGGGGCTCGGCACGCTGGGATTCATGTGCTTCGACGCGATTCAGGATCAGGCGAGCAGCAACTGCCTGACCGCGTCGAGCATTCCGACCCTTGGTCGCTAAGCCGTATCACGAAGCGATGGAGAGCCTGAAATGCGCTGCGTAACAACAGTGGATGAAGGAAGCACCAGAGATACTTCGAGAGCTCGAGTCTCGTTCGAACGCGCCTCTGTGTCCAACCACGGCATGCGAGCCCAGGGCCTATCGGGAGACCGGGAGCCATCACTGGCTTTCACCTGCGGCTGACTCACACCATCAGCTTCGAGCTCGTTCCCTACGTAGCGACTTCCGTTGAGCGGTCCGGCAGGGCTCAGCTTGTGCTTGCGCGCTCCGCGAGCCACTGAAGATGCGTACGGGAATTGTCCCGGCGAGAAATTTTCTCGATCACGTCCGTGGGAATTAGGCGGCGACGCGCTCTTCCACATGTGAGAAGGGCCTTCAGGACCTCCAGCCACGATCTTCGACACTTGAGGAGCCTTCTGAAGCAAGCTCGCCTTGACCATTCGCCCCAGCTCGCGAACACTCTTCTTGCTGTTCCTTCTGAAGGCGCCGCCGCTGCCAACCAACTCGCTCTTCGGGGGCCCGCCATGCCTTGCCTGAATTCCATGCCTGCGAACCGTCACCTCCCTCTGCTCCTAACGCTCGCCGCGACTCTGCTCACAGGCTGTGGACTCGGATCCGCCGGCATCTCGTCGTCTTTAGGCAATAGCGACAGCAACGCAGCGACTGCAGCCTCCGCACTTACAGTTACCCGCTCGACCACGAGTCCTGCGACGATTTCGTTCGAACTGATCGACCAGGAGGGCGACCCCGCGAACGTCGAAATCTTGTTCGACGCGGGCGCCGGCTTCGCACCGATCACTCTCGCCACTGGAAGCGGTCCTCTAGTCGGAATTCCGACTACCGGCGATGCACCTGTTGAAGTGCTTTGGGACTTTGCGGCGGACCTCAGCGACGAGAGCTTTCAAGACGACATCGCCATCCAGCTCAACGTGCTTGATGGCTCGTCGCCTCCTGTGCTCTTCGGAGTCTCTCAGGGGAATGACGCCCCGCAGGTTTCGGAGGCGGGCAGCGGACTCGCTTTACCCGAGTCACAAATCGAATACTCGGGGAGCATCGATGTTGAGTTCTTGATCCGCGATAGTGGCTCAGATCGCGTTCGTATCATCGTCGAGTATCAGACATTTGATCAACAGGTCGCGAGTGGCTACAAGCTCGCGAGATCAGGTGCGCTACTTGGCACTCAGCCGACTCCGCAGTACGCGTTCGAAGACCTCCTCACTCTGCCCAATGACACCCGGATCGGCTTTCGCTGGAATAGCATCTACTCGGGTTCTGATTCCATCGGAAAGGCCGACGCACAACTCGGCGGCAAGGAGACCGATGTTCAGGTTCGGTTTACGGTGGAAGACCTCGATGCGGAGCTCGCGCCGACAGGCTTCACCAGTGTGGCGGAAACGGAGCGCTTCCGCGTCGACAACAACGAGCAGCCCCTCGCGATCCTGGACGAGGCGAACTTTCTCTTGAACCCGGACCAGCGCCGCGGCATCGCGGTCCCGTTCAGTGTTCTCGATGAAGAGTCTGATCCCGTTCGCGTCGTATTGCAGTGGCGCCGAGAAGGAGAGGACTTCCCGCCGCTCCCGGGGACCGTCGCGGAGGTTCTCGCGCTGATCGACGATCCTGCTCGGGAAAGCGATCGCCAGCTAGCCCAGGTCGGGAGACAAGTCCCGAAGGAGTTCACCGGGCGCGTCGGATTCATGGATCCCCCGACGCCCGCCGACCGGATCCGTCTGCCCGAGCTAGGTGGCAGGGCCGCGGACTTTCTAGCTCGCGGCATCGCCGGTGAGGCCGTGGAGATTCTGCGCCCATCTATTCCCGAAGAGGTGAGTTGGGCGGAGAACCCACCCCGTACTTCGGTCGCAGCCGTGGCCAGGGAAGACGGACTGACGGCCGTACTGCTCGAACCCGACGCCAGTGGTTGGAGCTTATGTGAGATCGACCTCTCGTCGGGAATCACGCAACCCTTCGCTAGTGGTTCAGGAACTCCGCTCGCCTTGAGCGTGGATCCGTCTCGGAGACACCTGTTCGTAGCGACGGACACGCGCGTGTTTCGAATCGCGTATCTCGACGGTGCGGAGGAGGGGTCTATTGTTCACGCTTTCGTTGACGGCCCGCGCGGGCTGGCAGCCATGGGGGAGGACCTTGTGATGGCCACCGGGGACAACGCCCTGGTGAGCATTAACTTCGCAGCTGGATCCGAGGAGGTGACTGTGTTGCTCAGCGGATTGAAAGAGCCCTGGGGACTCGTCGCGGATCCGCTGCGCGTCGATGGGCTCTACCTGGCGGAGCACGGCGCTGATCGCCTGCTTGCACTGGACCTTCACAGCCAGGTTCCCGTGACTGTTACCGCTGAAGTCCCGCTCGAGGACATTGCGTCACTCGGTCCGGACCCATTTCCAGGGCCCCGAGCACTGGCTCTGGAAGGGGGCGGAAAGCGGCTCTTGGTCATGACCGAGTGGGCGAGCGCAGCCTCTCTGCGGGGGCTGAACCTTCGCAGCCCTATCGAATTGGACAACCCCCCGGACCTCCTGGCGGATCCCTTCGTATTCGAGATCACGGACCAACTTAGCCAGCCGGATGCGGGCCTAGCCACTGGTCCGGATCAAGTGCGCATCGTGTGCATGGCGAACGCGCTGGCGCTGGGAGGTGGAGTGCAACAGCGTCGCTTCATCGTTGACGAAGCGACTGGACCCGGCGACCCCGAGCCCTACGATCCCTCGACCCAGGTCGTCGCCTTGGAGACGGGCTTCGACCCGGCGTTATCGGGAGTCGTCAGCTGGCGGATTAGGAGCCGCCTAAGGGAGGCCGACAGCAGTCCGAGCGGAAACCAGAGCCTGTTCTTGTGGGACAGCAGCGAGGTGCTCGGGGGGGGCAAGATCCAGGTCCGAATCCTGCCGATCGACGCCGACGTTGGAATCGTTAGTCCAGTAACGGGCTTCAAGCAGGTTCGCTGGGGATTGGATGTACCCCCGACAGCGCTCGTCGATATTCGTATCGACAAGCCATTCTCAGTGGCTGCTGGAGACCTTGATGGAGACGGTGACATGGATCTGGTCTCCGCCAACTTACTCAGTGACAACCTCACGATCTTCTTCCAGGAAAGCCCGGGGCAGTTCGCGATCGATCCCACCGGCCCGTTGTCGACTGTCGATATGCTCGGTCCCCGATCGGTGGCTATCGGGGACCTCGATGGAGACGGTGACATGGATCTTGTCTCCGCCAACCAAGACAGCAACAACCTCACAGTCTTCTTCCAGGTAAGCCCGGCGCAGTTCGCGATCGATCCCAGCGGTCCGTTGGCGACTGTCGATACGATTGGTCCCCGATCGGTGGCTATCGGGGACCTGGATGGAGACGGTGACCTCGACATCGTCTCGGCCAACGGGCCGTTGGACAACCTCACGATATTCTTTCAGACCAGTCCGGGCAGTTTCACTTTTGGGTCAAACAGTCTATTGCTCGGCCTGGACAACCCCCTTTTCGTGGCCATCGGCGATCTCAATGGGGATGGTGCACAGGACATCGTCGCAGCTAACAAAGCGGGCGACAGCCTCTCCATCTTCTTCCAGACCAGTCCTGGCCAGTTCACATTCGACCCGGACGATGCGCTCGCAGATTTGACTCTCGACGGTCCCGTATTCGTGGCTATCGGCGACCTCGACGGAGACGGTGATATGGACCTCATCTCCGCCAACCAATACAGCGAAAACCTCACCATCTTCTTCCAGACCACTCCGGGGTCATTCACTTTCGATCCGAACGGTGCGTTATCGGAGCCTGTTCTCGACGACCCCGTCTCAGTTGCACTCTTCGACCTCGACGCGGACGGTGACTTGGACCTCGTCACAGCCAACCTCGGTGACGCGGATGAGATTGGCAACCTCACTACATTTTTCCAGACGAGCCCGGGGCAATACACAGCCAATCCCAGCGGTCCGATTACGGACCCCATCCTCGACTCTCCCCGATCCGTGGCCATTGGCGACTTCGACGGGGACGGTGAACCCGACTTCGTCTCTGCTAACGAAGACAACGACAACCTCACCGTCTTCCTGCACGCCAGCCGGGCGCAATACACGGTCGACGGGAACGGACCGCTCGGAGATCCCAGCATGGACACAACCTGGGACCCGATCATCGGCGACTTCGACGGGGACGGGGACCTCGACCTCGCCACGACCAACCGGGAGAGCAATAACATCACCCCCTTTCTCCAAACCAGCCCAGGGCAATTCGAGCTGAGTTTGGACGGCCCATTGACGGATCCCAACATGGAGAGGCCCAACGCTCTGGTGACCGGCGACCTCGACGGGGACGGGGACCTTGATATCGCCTCGTCTAACGCATTCACCAACAACCTATTGGTCTTCTTTCAGACGAGTCCTGGGGATTTCACGAGTGCTCCGCTCTCACTGGAGGACAACGTCGTCAATCCCCGAGACCTGGCCTGTGGCGACCTGAACGCAGACGGTCTCTTGGACCTGGTCTCGGCCAACTATGATGGGAACTCGCTCACGATCTTCCTCCAGGACACGGGGAATCCAGGGCAGTTCATCGGGCAACCTCCATTGACGGCAACAGGCGGTTGGATGACTAGCCCTGCATCTGTGACTCTTGGCGACCTGAACGGGGACGGTTACTTGGACCTGGTTTCGGCCAATGAGTGGAGCCACAACCTCACCATCTTCTTCCAGGATCCAGCGAATCCGGGGCAGTTCGCGGTCGATTCGGGAGGTCCCTTAGGAGGACTCTCAATCATGCGCAGGCCCTTCTCCGTGGCCATTGGTGACCTCGACGGGGACGGGGACCTGGATATTGTCTCGGCCAATTGGGCGGGAGAGTTCAGCGATGCTGACAGCCTCACCATCTTCTTCCAGACCAGTACGGGGCAGTTCACGCTCGATCCCGGCGGTCCGTTGACGCACAGCAGCGTCGACGGCCCGCAAACGGTGGCCATCGCCGACCTCGACGGGGACGGGGATATGGATCTGGTCTCGGCCAACTTCTTGATCGAAAACCTCACCGTCTTCCATCAGGTGAACCCGGGACGATTCGCGATCGATCCGCGCGCTCCGTTGTCCGCTCCCAGCACCACGAGCCCCGGAACCCTGGCCGTCGGAGACCTCGACGGGGACGGTGACCCGGACATCGTCAGCGCCAACGAATTCAGCAACACCCTCACCATCTTCTTCGGGTCCCACTGATTCCGAGGCAGCGTGAGGCCCGTACCGGAACCCGGTGCTCCTCCCGCACACACTTGCTGCTCTGAGGGTGCAGCGTTCGCACGCCGCGAATCAAGCGGCGGATTGCCTCACCTACTGCTCAACCCGTCGCACGACTTCCACTTGCAACTTCGCGTGCGCTCGACGGTACAACTCTTGTGCTGCGGCGACCGTCTTGCGCTCCAGAGACTTGCAGACTTCCTCCCAGGAACTGCCGTAGTAGTCGCGCGAGAGAATCACTTCGCGATAGGCGACGGGCTCGAGTTGACTGAGTGATTCATCAACGATCTGACCGATCTCGGCGAAGATATTTTGTTGCGACGGAGAAGGCGCGGGAGAAATGGGCTCGGGAGCACCCGGCTCCGAATCCGACAAGCCCAGACGCTGCTCACGGTAGGCATCACGCTTGGAGCTCTGGTGATAGCGGGCCGAGTCGCGAATGCGGTTCTCCGCTATGGCGGAGAGCCAGTAGAGAATGCTGGAGTGCCCAGTGGGTTCAAACTCTCCGATGCGCCTCGCGGCGACGAGGAAGACTTCTTGAACAATATCCTCTTCCTCTAGGAAGCGCCGTAATTCGCGACCCAAGCGAACACCAACGATTCGGCGTACACGCTCTTGGTATCGCTCGAAGAGTTCGTTGAGCGCGAGCTCATTGCCTTCCTGGAACTCGCGCACCAACTCAACCGAACGGCCGAGTTCGGGGAGCTCAGGGATGGATGCGTTGGCGCTACTCAATGAAGATACAAGTTTGGTGTCGATGCGTTGTTCAGCCGCCCATGCGGGTGAAACCCCAAGAGGAGTCCTACGCCCGCGTAGGACACAGCGCCGCTTCGCTAAGCATACACGGAGAATCTCGCACAAACTTGGCCATACATCGCAAGGGCTCCGAGTGCTCGCACTTGGGGCATGTCCACAATTTATTCCGAGTCGTCCGTGGATAGGGGCCCGATCGGAGCTTCAACAAGGGCTTCGGACTCCCAAAAGCTTCGGGGAGAAACTACCATGGCCAGATGGACTTATACGCACGCCGCATACACACACCGAATCCCGAAGCGTCGCGCTTTGGGTAACACGCACGACTCACAAGGCCGCGAGGAGTTGGTGGCCCTTGGACGTGTGCTTGGGCAGCGCGTTTGCGGTCCGCATTTAGGCGGGGATGCAAAGTGGGACCCGCTCGGGGCCCCTGCCCTCAGCCTGTGGGACGTGTTGAGTGACGGCACGCTGAGCGACGACGAACGCGAACTTTTAGACTCGATGTTGAGCAGTTCAACTGGACGCCGCACAGATCGAGTCGTCGAACGACGCATTGAACGTGCGTTGCGCTCCGGCTTCGAGATCCAAGCGAGCGCCAACGGTATCGATGCCCCTGGAACGGTGCGGGTTGTGCTGGTTCGCCAGGGAATGAGTTCCTCCAACGATGTCGCGGGCATGGAACCAGGCGAACCGATCGACGCGCTCATCGACCAGATCATCGCGAAGAGGAACGCGCAGCAATCGGAGTCAGAAGGCGCTGGCGCTTTCGAGTTGAAGGTCGAGATCGACGGAGAGGACGTGAGCCTTCCGAAGAGTTCTGATGACGAGTTCGCGAGCGTGCACGAAGGCATGGCCAGTCTGACGCAGCACATGGCATGGGTGCTCGACCTCGAAGGTCGCACTGAGCAGACCGAAGATCTCGAGGAACGTGATCTCGCCGGTGTGCTTCTCGGCGGCAAGTACCGCGTGAAACGACTCAAAGGAAAGGGGGGCTTCGGCAATGTCTACGAAGCTGTCGACGAGATGCTCGGTGCGCGAGTGGCCCTCAAGGTCCTTAACCGACGCGCGGAAAACTCACCCCGTGCGATCGAGAACTTTCTACAGGAAGCCAAGCTGCTGACGAGTATCGATCACGAGAACATCGTCCGCTGGATCACCTTCGACCGCACCGAGGATGGACTGCACTATTTCGTGATGGAGTATCTCGGCGGCGAAGAGCTAGAGGAGATCTTGCAGCACGAGGCTCGCGTCGAACCCAAGCGTGCCGCGGAGATTCTGCTGGGCATCCTCGGCGCCTTGCGCGCCGCTCACAGGTTGGACAGTGGTGAGTTGCTGCACCTCGACCTCAAACCCGAGAATGTGTTTGTTCTGCCGGGCGTCGAGGATGACGGAGTCGAACGCGTCAAGGTGATCGACTTCGGTATTAGCCAGCACGTTGGCGCCGAAGCGCGTCAGGTGACCGCGCCTTCGAACGGACAAGCCTCCAGTGTCTTCGACGAAGATCCCGCGCACTCGATCTCGGCCAGTGTATCGGTAGAGATTTCGAGACTCGACGATGAGTCCGGAGTGACGCGCGTGCGCGGTGGAACCTTGCTCTATTCTTCGCCGGAACAAATTAAACACCTTGTTGGTCACGAAGATATTCAGCGGCTCGACGGACGCTCAGATCTCTACTCGCTGGGCATCATGGCCTACCGGATGCTGACGAGTCGCTTCCCATTCGAGGAGTGCGACACGGCCATCTCCGTGATCAACAATCACCTGAAGGTCGCGCCGACGCCCCTCGCGGTGACTGGCAATCGCATTCCGCGTAAGCTGGCTTTGTTTGTTGACCGCTGCCTTGCGAAGGACCGCGAGGATCGCTGGCGCGACTCGGCCGAGGCGTACGAGTTCCTAGATGATTTCGTTCATCCCAAATCGCGATTGGTCAAGATTGTGGGCGCTGTTGCGGTGAGCTTGATTGCAACTCTTGCGCTTATCATGTTCCTGAAAGAGCCACCCGCGATCGACCTCGCTCTCTTGGAACCGATCGTTGGGGGGCCGGCGCAGACGGTATCGATGGGGGTGGGAAGTCCAGCGCACGAACTCGATTGGAAGGAATGGCCAAGCGAGATCGTTGCCCCGCGCCTGGCCCTGGTCGGTGCCGACGGAGTTGCACTCCATGGTTGGACCCTCGAGTGGATTGAGGGTTCGCGTAAGGGCGTGCGTATCGCTGTCGACATCGATAGTCCTCCCCCTGCCAACGATGACAGTGTGCAAGCCCACGTCTCTGCATTGTCTGACAAGGATGTTCAGCGAGTGATGAGTTGGCCCTTCCAACTCAAGTTCCTTGGTCCTTGGGCAATCGAAGCCAACCTGAGGGTGGTCGACTACGACGAGGAGCGCGCCCTCGATCCTCAAGGGCGGGTGCTGGAACTCGTGCTGCGCGGTTCGAAGAGCGGCCTCGAGTCGATCGCAGACGTTGAATTGCTCGCGCGGGGGAAAGTACTGACGACCGTTTCCGGTCCGGTTACGGTCGTTGGTGACGCCGCTCGAGTCCGTTTGCCGCTCGACAAGCTCCGTGCGCGAGCCGGCGAAACGGAACTTCTTGTTGTCGCGCGGGATCACTCGGGTCGCATGGCTAGTGCAACACATCGCGTAGTGCTTGCTGCCGAGCCTGCGAAGCTTGACCTCGGTCGTGCGGGCATCCAGCGTGACGCCGGTCTTGGCGAGCGGTTCACGCCCGTCAAAGGACGCTACTCACTCGATCCGCAGTGTTCGATGATTGTCGCCGCGACGGGACTGGCTGAAGTCTGGATCGATGTGATACCCGACGGTGCGAGCACACCGATCCGTTCTGGTGGTCCTTTTAGACTCGAGCCGTCTACCGTGCGAGTCGTCGCGCTGGCGGACCTTGGACTCGATCCGAACCAACGCGAATTCAGCGGCAAGCTCGTGGTTAGGCTCTCTGAGGAGTCTTTCGTTGATCGCGCGGGCGCTGTCGATGCAGTCACCGAGTACGCCTTCAATTTTTACCCCAGAACGCCGGAGTTGTCCGCACGCTTGGCCTCGGCGAACGCACCGCAGGCTGCGGCCGCGCTTTCGCAAACAGAACGTGCTTACTTCAATTGGAGTGGCGCCGCAGTCTTGAGGGTGGAACGCTCGGACCAAGCTCGCAACCTACTCTTGGAAACGCTTGTCGAGAGGCAGGATGGTGATCGTTGGGTCTTGGATCACAAACAGATAGGGCGTATCGACGAAGCTGCCGTCGGGCGTGCGACCGATTTTGCATTCCAACTGCAAGCCGTTGGGGTCTATCGCTTCCGCGTGCGCGCCTTCGACGAGGTCGAGGGTGAACGCGGTCCTGAAGTCGGGCATGTACGTGTGTTTGAAGTCGTGCTCGACACGGAAGCACCGAAGCTAACACCGAGTTTGACCGGCTTCGTCCAGGGCGGCTTAGTGACGAGCGGTAGCTCTCCCAAGCTCGGGCTCGTTGTCGACGACAGCTCCGCAGTCTCGAAGGTCAGTTGGCAGCTCACCGGACCTGACGGAACAAGCCAGGGGCAGGAGTTGGCAACAAGTGAGGACCAGCCTGGCAAGTGGACCGTCACTGATTGGCCGAGTCTCTGGAGCGGCGACTTGGCCACGAGCGATGGCACCTACAGCTTGGAGTTGACGAGCACCGATTTAGCCGGAAATCGCGGACGCGCTGTTGTTCGTTGGAACTTAGCAATCATCGCACCCGAGGTGCGTTTGGTTTCGCCGGTTCTCATCCGTGATGCGGATGGCAGTAAGCAATGGCCCGCGGCTGGCTCCTGGAACGTGAGCGCTGTGGTGCGGGACCCCAACGATGTTCAACAGGTCAAAGTGCGCATCACTAACTTACGCACAAGCGCAAGCCACGCTTTGGAGTTGCGTCGTATGGACGTGACGGATACATATCAAGTCCTCCCATCGGATCGCCCGCGCTTGAATCCGCGCTGGAGTACGGACCCTGTACGCGTTGAGATTATCGCAACCGACGCTGGAGACAATCAACGCCTCGTCATCGAAGAAGCGCGTTTGCCCCTCATCGAGAGAGTCTTCCATCCACGCATCGTTTCGACGGCGGAAATTTCCGACGTCATGATTTTCGTGCCTGGAAACGAAAAATTCGAGTACGTGGCAGGTGGCCGTCAGGACGAGGGTCATCGTTACGAACGCCTAGAAGTTCCGGTTGCTCGTGGCAAATTGGAACCGTACTACCTCGATCGAGACGAAGTCTCTAATGCATCGTACTTGCACTTCGTTTTGGACGAAGATGGCTACGCGAGTCAAAGCTGGTGGCCAATGGGATCGCTGCCGGACGAAGCCCGCATGCGAGAGCAAGGTGCACGTCTGCGCCAAGCCCCAACCGCTCCGGTCACGGGAGTGAACTGGGCTGAAGCGTTCGCCTTCGCGCGCTATCACGGCAAGCGGCTGCCCACTCTGGCCGAGTGGGAGTTCGCCGTTCGTGGTGGCGAAGCGTACCGAGCACACTCTATGGGCGACGGAAGGGTCGACTTAGAAAATGCTGATGAGATCCTCTCGGGTGTCGGTGTTGGACTTCGAGACTTGTCGCGCGGAGTGCGCGAGTGGACCTCGACACCTGGCTCATTCTTTAAAGAGAGCCGCACACCCCGGGGGCACTTCAGAGCCTATAGCACTTGGTTCTTGCGAACTCCCGACATGGTGGCGTCCGGCGATCTCGACGGAGATGGACTGAATGATCATGCCGCAGTGATGAGCAAGGACAATCGCATCGAGGTTTGGCTTTCAAGAACCAGCAAGACTTTGCGGCTTGGCAGCCGTGAATTGACGATTGGGCCTCGCCTGATCGAGTTTATCGATGTGGATGGTGACAAGAGCCTCGACCTAGTCGTCGCTCTTGAAGATGGCAGGACCGTGGAATTCCTGAACGCGAATGGACAGTTCACTGGGGAGCGGGCGCGACACGGATCATCTTGGATTATGACTGAGCACGCCCCTTTCCTGTATCGGTATGCGGCTGGTGCGCTGCCCTCGGCAACGGAGTACTCGTTCTTGAACAGGAGTCAGCAAGATGCGGCAAACTCGGCCGCCGACATTGGCTTCCGGTGTGCTTTGGACGCGGACCGAGCGCTCGAATTGGAACAGCGTCAGTTGTGGATAGAAGATCGGAACTAACGCCAAGGGTTGATACCGATGAGAGCAACCATGAAGCACGATATTTCGAGTTGGCAGGCAACTTCGATAGCCATTCTAACCGCCGTCGCGCTCGCGTCCTGCAGCACAACACCAGCTCCGCGGCCGCTGCCCCTGCATGCAGCCTTCTTGCCCTTAATCGTTGAGGAAATACCAAGCGATCACCAGCGTGAAGAGGTGCCCACGGTCCGGCTCGATCTTGAAGCGGGTCCCATAGCCGCGCAACTGGTGAATGGACTGCAGGGGCGAGGCTTCACATTGGTGACAAATTTGGAGCTGCCGGAGGGTGCGTTGAGAGATCGATCCGGAAGCGCCGGAAATCAACTCTGGCAGCTGCAGGCCGCTGCGCTTGGCGCGGACGTTCTGGTTCGGGCTAAGGTCTTCTATGAGCCGGCGATAGACAGTTCAATCAATGAGAAGTTTTGGCTCAACCTGCCCCTCTTCCTGATCGGCGGACCGTTTTGCTACTTCATTGACGACCGTTCCTATGAGGGAAGGGCGCGAATTCAAGCTGAGTTCTTTGACCTTACCGACATTCACGAGATGCTTGATGAAGACGCGCGTCTGCTCGAGTTTCCCATCCTTGGTGAGTTCTCCGGCGCGGACTTCGACTTTTTTGATCGAGCTGGTACGAGCGTTTCAAGCTACGCCTTATCCACCTTGATTCCCTGCGGTCTCTTGGCTCGAAACACAACTGCCGTGGATAGCGAGCTTGAGTCAGAAGTCGTCAATACGATCGTTAATGATCTCTTGAGCAAGATCAGCCAACTCCGCGTCGAATTCCTCAACAACGATCTCGCAACCTTCCACATCATCGAAAGACAAACGATCGTCCAGCGCACCGAAGCCGGCAACGTCCGTGTCGCTTTCCCAATCAAGTTGAGCAGCAACTCAAGCGGCCTACGGAACTTCATCCTGAAGGTCGGCGAAACGGAACTCATGTCCGGAGCGCTGAACCAATCCCCAGACAAGTCCGGCCTCATTTGGATCCGAAGCGAAGACCTGCCCGTTAGCCAAGACGAACAACACCTGCGGCTCCGAGTCGTCGATGCCGCTGGTGGTCGCAGGAGCTACACATTCAAAATCCGGGCGGTAGCGCCGTAGCTACGGAGGGCGTTGGTGCAGAATTCACCTCCCCTGATAGCCTCCAAGCGGCTGTTCCTCATGCTTCGAGCCCCGACAATCCGAAGTCCTCGGCATGAACTCCCGCTTGCATCCAACCTTCAAGGCCAAGTACCGCGTCACCAATTGGCCTGACTGTGACCGTGCTCTCGTTCAGTGCGGTGACATCACTCTCTGGATTACGCCAGGTGCCCTCAAAGCCTTGAAGCCAAGCCCTCGACCAGACGTGGCGCTCCGCGCAGGTACTCGGACCTTGCGATCGAGACCGCACTGACGATGACTACGGCATCCTTCCACTCGCGCAGGAAGCGCATGATCGCCATCCAGAAGATGCGGTCGCCGTCGTTGATGTTCGGGCGCTGCACGCTGCGTTTATAGACCACGAGCTGTCGGCGCAGCGCGATGTTCTCGAGAGCGAGCTGCGTGCGCTCTTTGATCGCGAGCTAGAGCAGGTCGAAGAAGAAGTCGAGGCAAGGCACCCCAGGATCATCGTCGCAGCGTGACTGGACGTGCAACTGAACGCGCCCTACGGTGCTTCAGAAGCCAGTGATCGCGGGCCTGAGTGGGCTGCACAGGGTTTGCGGGAGGGACAACGCCGATGGCACTCTTGGATCGGTGACGAGAACTCGTCGCGAGAAGTACTGAAGGTCGGTACTGACAGCACGGCGCGTGGCTAGGACTCGCTGAAGAACGGGTCCGGGGTGGAGGGGTCACGGAGCTTCGCCGCGGCCCCCGCGCCAGTCAGGGGCAGGCCCGCGGGATCGATCAGTCCCAGCTGAACCAGCAGGTTGGCCTGGTCCCAATGGATGTGCTCGAACTCGACCTTTCCGTCCTTGAAGCCCACGATGACCACGAAGACGACCTCGGCGAACTTCCCCGTCGGCTTCACGCCCGGGAGGATGTGGTCCATCTCGATCGTGTGCGTGAAGGAGATGATCATCTCCGTGACCAGATGCTCCGCGGAGGCGGTCTCGGAGATCGTTTCGAACTGCACGTCCTCGGGGAAGAACTGCCCGATCAGGCGGTTGGCATAAAACTGCCGCACGCCGGCCGGTCCCTGGCCGCCGATCATCGTCGGGATGTTCACGATGTGCGGGTTCGGCGTCATGGTCGCCATGGTCTTGTCGAGGTCGCCCGCGAGCTCGGCCTCCATGTGCTCGGCGAAGATCGCGTCCAGGGATCCCGCGATCGGTTGATTTGCCGTCTCGTCGCTGGGCGACCCCTCCCCGGTTCCGGGGGGCTTGCAACCGCTCGTCATGCTCACCGCTCCCGCCGCCGCAGCGAGCGTCGTCGCCTTCACAAAGTTTCGTCGTTCCATGCCGAAGAGGCTCGGGGAAGAAAACCCCCGGTGCAATAGGGACTTGCGATTTCTGACTGGAACACCCCTTTGGACGGCCTATCCTCGGACCGAGGGAGGGGCATTGGTGCCTTATTTGCCCGCCCAATAATCCCTCAGGACCCGTGCCGTCCACAAAGTCGGCTGTGAGGTAACCACCGTCAGAGTAGGCGGTTGCGTGGCGGTACAATGGCCGGATGCCAGCGGACCTACACCCACTCCCGGCCCTACTCCTGACATTCTCGGGCTGGGTGACTCGTCACCAGCAGCATGTCATCGAGTACCTCGTCGAGGAGAACCGGGTGTTGAAGAAACAGCTCGGTGGGAAGCCACTGCGACTGAACGACGACCAGCGGCGTCGGCTAGCAGCGAAAGCCAAACGCCTTGGTCGCAAGGTCCTCGATAACACGGCCACCATCGTGAAACCCGACACCCTGATGAGGTTGCATCGGAAGCTGATCGCGCTCAAGTGGACGCACCAGAGGACGCGTGTCGGACGCCCAGGGCTCATGTAGGAGATCAAGGATCTCATCATCCGCATGGCCACCGAGAACTCGTCGTGGGGCTCCAGCAGAATCCAGGGCGAGCTGAAGGGACTGGGCACAAGGTCGCAAGGACGACCTTTACCAACGTCTTGAAGCGGAACGGTATTGAACTGCCATGCTTCCGTGTTGGAAAGCACCATGCGCTCATGCCGCCTGCGCCTGGTGGTGTCTGAATGCCTCGATCGTCTGGCCATTGCTAGACATCGGGTGAACGCTGCGCCGGCCCCACTCCT
>JBLFWN010000133.1:0-16896 GCA_047611405.1 Planctomycetota bacterium
GGATATGTGGTCGAGCTGGCTTTCGATGGACGCCAGGTGCTCGAGCGGCTCGAAAACGACCCGCTACCGGATTTGGTCCTGCTGGACTACTCGATGCCCGAGCTCAATGGCCAGGAGGTCATCCAGCGCGTGCATGAGAATCCTCGGTCGTGCAATGTGCCGATTCTGCTGGCGACGGCGACCTCGATCGATCTGGCCAATGTGCAGCGCACGAATGGCCTGCTGCGCAAGCCGTATCCGCGCGATGTCCTCTTCGCGATGATCGAGCGGCTGCTCGCGGAATCTTCCGGTTCCTGAAGCGCATACGCCGCGCGCCCGCAGAATCGGGCTGCTTGGAGCTTCCGGGCTGGAGTTTGACCCGATCCGAGCATAGGAAGAGGGCCAGAGCTTGGCAGCGGCCAGGAGGTGGGGTTCAATAGCCGGCTTAGGATCAAGTTTGTGGACCCTCGCCAGGGTCCACTGGATAGGGGCCGTGTCGCGCCTGGCACCCCCGGCATCGGTGGCCAGCTCCCGGCCGTCGGCGGCACGACCTCAAGACTCTCGTAGGTAGGACTGGACGAAATTCGTATGGAATGGGACAACGTCAGAGACCGTCTCGCTAGCTTCGGCGAAAACGTCGGGCGAGGCTTTAAGAATGTCTTTGGATCGCGCAACGAGCGCGTGGTCAAGGGCCTGGAACCGATCATCAACGAGGTCAACGGCCTCGAGCCCTGGGTCCAGGGTCTCAGCCAGGATGAGATGAAGGCCGAGCTGCAGAGGCTCAAGGGCCAGGTCATGGCGGGCGAGGTCGAGCTCGACGATTGCCTTCCGCGTGCGTTCGCTCTGACGCGTGAGGCCTCGGTCCGCACGCTCGGTATGCGTCACTTCGATGTGCAACTGGTCGGCGGCTACGTGCTGCACAACCGATCGATCGCCGAGATGATGACGGGTGAGGGCAAGACGCTCGTTGCGACCTTGCCGATGGTGCTCAACTCGCTTACGGGCAGGCCCGTTTACTTGGTCACTGTCAACGACTACCTCGCCAAGCGGGACGCCGAGTGGATGAGCCCGATCATGGAGTACCTCGGGCTGACCGTCGGCTCGATCCAGTCGTCGATGAGTCCGTTCGATCGCAAGCCAGTCTACGACAGCGACATCATCTATGGCACGAACAACGAGTTCGGCTTCGACTACCTGCGCGACAATATGAAGACCGATCTGAACCAGCAGGTTCAGAAGGATTTGTACTTCGCGATCGTCGATGAAGTCGACTCGGTCTTGATCGATGAAGCGCGGACGCCGTTGATCATCTCGGGTCCGGCCGAGGAGCACATCGGCAAGTATCAGATGGCGTATCAGATCGCGACAGAGCTGACGCGCGACGAGCACTACGAAGTCAAGGAGAAGGAGAAGGCCGCGTCCTTGCTTGAGGACGGAATCCTCAAGGCGCAGGAGCTTGCAGACGTCGAGTCTTTCTATCAGCCCGGCTTCGAAGATTGGCCGCACTACATCGAGAACGCGCTGCGTGCCAAAGAGCTGTACACCAACGACAAGGAATACGTCGTCGAGGAAAGCGAAGTCATCATCGTCGACGAGTTCACGGGTCGAAAGATGAACGGCCGGCGTTGGTCGGATGGTTTGCACCAGGCGGTCGAGGTTAAGGAGGGGCTCGAGCCCAAGTCCGAAACCCAGACGCTGGCGACAATTACCTTTCAGAACTACTTCCGGATGTTCGAGAAGCTGGCCGGCATGACCGGTACAGCGCTGACCGAAGCCGGTGAGTTCCACAAAATCTACGAGCTGGACGTGGTCTCGATCCCGACCAACTTGCCGATCGCGCGCGACGATGGGAACGATGTCGTCTATCGCACCGAGCCGGAAAAGTGGCGTGCCATCACGCGCGAGATCGCGCGCGTCAACGAGAAGGGCCAGCCCGCACTCGTCGGTACCGCTTCGGTTGAGAACTCAGAGAAGGTCTCGCAATACCTGAAGCTGTGCTGGTGCGAGAGCATCGAAGGCGAGCACAAGCGCGGGATCAAAGGCTGTGAGAATCCCGAGATTTTCCACGAGATCCTGAACGCGAAGAACCACACGCGTGAGGCCTCGATCATCGCTATGGCGGGCGCTCACAAAGCAGTGACGATCGCGACGAACATGGCCGGTCGTGGTACGGACATCAAGCTAGGCGGCAACTTCGAGTACCGCCTCTCTGAAGCTCTAGAAGCCGCGGAGTTGAAGCAAGGTGATACGGAGCACTTGGTCGAAATCGATCGCGTGCGCGAGGAAATGCGCGTGCAGTGCCAAGCTGATGAATCCGTAGTGCAGGGTTTGGGCGGTTTGTACGTGCTGGGCACTGAGCGTCACGAGGCGCGCCGAATCGACAACCAGCTGCGTGGTCGTTCGGGTCGTCAAGGCAACTCCGGCGAATCGCGCTTCTTCTTGTCCTTGCAAGATCCGCTGATGCGCATCTTCTATCGCGATTGGGTGACCAACGCGATGGAGAAGATGGGCATGACCGAAGATCAAGAGATCGAGTCGGGCATGGTCACGCGCGCGATCGGTCGCGCACAGAAGAAGGTCGAAGAGCGCAACTTCGAGATTCGCAAGAGCCTGCTCGAGTACGACGGCGTAATGGACGAGCAGCGCAAGATGATCTACTCCGTGCGCCAAGAGGTGCTCGAAGGAGTCGGTCATACCGAGCGTATCTCCGACATGTTGTCTGCCTCGCTGCAACGTGCTGCGCTGACGCACGTCGAAGATTCTGAGGGTCTCAAAGAATGGTGCTTGACCAAGTTCGGCTTCGAGGTCGAGGAGCAGAAAGCCCTCGATCAGGCGACGCTCAAGGAAGAGCCCGACTTCCAGCCGTTGACAGAGATCGTTCTGAAGCGCTTTGAAGAGCGCCAGGAAGACTTTGGCAAGGAGCTCAGCGATCGCGTCGCTTCCTACTTGCTGCTGAACTCGATCGACTCCAAGTGGAAGGATCACTTGCACGCGGTCGATGCGTTGAAAGCCGGTATCGGTCTGCGTGGTTACGGCCAGGTGGATCCGAAGACCGAGTACAAGCGCGAGGGCATGGACATGTTCCACAAGCAGCTCATCCCCGCGATCGAGGACGAAGTCGCCAGCTTGGTTCTGCGTATTCAGGTCCAGCGTCCGCCCGAGCCCGGCGCAGTGGCGGAGCAGGCGCAACCCGGACAGGGTGGTGGCTTGGCCCCACGCGGTATGGTGCAAGGCGCGACCGATGCTTCCGGTGCAGGGACGCAGCCGCGGCCTTCCGCGGCCCAGATCCAGGCCTACAAGCGTCAGGTTCAAACTGCGCAGGCGCGCCAGGCCATGCAACCGCGTGTTGCGGCCTCGAACGCCTTCGATCTGATGAAGCGTCAACAGGCCGTCGCGCAGCAAAAATCAGCGCCGGAAGACGAAGCAGCCGAGGCACAGAAGGCCAAGGAAGCGGAAAATGCCCAGGCCGCTGCGGCCAAGGCGGCTGAAGGCGAGCAGTACGCCGGTGCGGCGCGCAACGAGGCCTGTCCCTGTGGCAGCGGCAAGAAGTTCAAGAAGTGCCACGGCAAGAACTGAAGCGCGAAGCCAAGTTTTGACCGACACCGAGCCGAGCGTGGGGGAGATCGATCGAGGCCCCCCGCCTCCGCTGGATCATGACCCGAATCCGGGGCCGCTGCGTGCGGCCCTGCATTTGGCGTACGACCTGACTTGGATCGTTTGTGTATTGGTCAGTTCACCGTGGTGGCTGACGCGCGCACTCTTCGATCGCGAATGGCGCGCGATGGTCCTCGGCAGGTTGACGCTCGATTTGGATTGGCTACCTGAGCGCACGGGCTCTCAACGCGTGATGATTCACGGCGTCTCCGTCGGGGAAGTCAAAGCGGCGCAGTCCCTGATACAGGCGCTGCGTGTATCTCGGCCCGAGATCGAGATCGTCGTCAGTACGTCGACGAACACTGGCGTCGAGGTCGCGAACAACTTGTATCCGGACCTCTCGGTGGTTCGCTTCCCACTCGACTCGTCTTTCTTGATTCGTCGCTTTCTGCGGCGTGTCGCTCCGACGAGCGTGATCTTGATGGAGCTCGAGATCTGGCCCAACTTCCTGCGCGAGGCCAATCGCTGGGGCGTGCCCGTCGCCGTCGTCAATGGCCGCATCACACGCGTCAGCTTCAGTCGCTATGGCATCTTCAAGCGCTTGCTGCCGCAGTTCAATCGACTGACCCTAGTCTGCGCACAAGACGAGCGTTACGCCGACCGCTTCGAGGCCCTCTCACTGCCTCGCGAACGTCTCGTCGTCACCGGCAATTTGAAGGTAGACGGCCTGCGCACTGGGCCGGTCGATCCTGGCGTCGAGCTGACGCGCATGGCAGGTGTACGAGCTGGCCAGTTCACGCTGGTCGCAGGCAGCACGCACGACCCAGAAGAGCGGCAGATCGTCCAGGCTGCTCGCAAAGGGGTGCCGGACATGAAGGTCATCTTGGTTCCACGGCATCCCGTGCGCACCGCGGAGGTGACACGCGCGTTGAATCAAATTGGCGAGAAGCCGCAGCTGCTCACACGCCTCCGCAACGGTAGCGAGCAACCAGATCCGGACAAGCCGCTCATTGTCGACACGATCGGCGAGCTCGAGCAGGTCTATGGCTTGGCCGACATCGTTTTCGTGGGCGGCAGCCTTGTGCCGCACGGTGGTCAGAACATGCTTGAGCCCTCTGCCCAAGGCTTACCGGTCCTGTACGGACCCAACGTGTCGAACTTTCGCCAAGAGGCTTCCTTCTTGGAGGAAGTCGGCGCAGCAGAACGCGTCGCGAATCCTTCGCAACTCGCGACGGCATTGCGCCGCTTGCTGGATGATGAAGACACGCGCAACCGCATGGCGCGCGCGGGGATCGAGTCCGTCGAGAAACAGCGCGGTGCTGCGAAGCTGACTTTTGACGCGTTGGTCGTTCGCTTTTTTCAAGTCTAGATTGCCTGCAGGCAGTGCACCCGGCTCGATGCAATTCGCGCGATCTGCCCAACTAGCCACTCGCTTCGTGAGCCTTGCAGATCGAGAGTGGTCCCAATTGCTGCGAGACCTTGCTGGCTTCTACGGTCGCGGAGGAAGAGCTGATGAATCGGCCCTGATGGGAGCATCTTGAGGATTGCCCGCGAGCAGAGGAGCATCACTCGATCGTGAATTCGATCGCGTTGCTCGCAAGAATCAAGCGCTCAGTCGTCTTCACTAATTCGAGCAAAGCGGGATCCTTTTGCCCCCTCGGTAATCCACGCTGTGGGTCATTGTCGTAGCCCAGCACCATGCGATAGGTGCCTGGCAAGTGCATGCGGATCATCATGTCGATCGGCCGCCGCTCACCTGGGGCTAGGGTCACGATCTGGTCGGCGCGCATCGGGTCGATCGTGCCGCAACCTATCCAAGCCTGCGGCCGTGGTACGCCGGTCACGGCGTCGTGAATTTCGAAGCGAAGGTAGGGTGTGCGCATGCCCTGTCGGCTGCCGTCTCCAGGAAGGACGAGCGTGACGGGGACACTTCTGCGATTGATGATTGCCGCGCTGAAGCCGTTCGGTCCTTCGTCGTGTGCGAGCTCAAGCTCGACGCCGCGTGTCGCCACGAGGAACTCGGTGATCGCCTTCAAGCGCTTGCTGACTTCGATCGAACGCTGGTTCAGCGTCAGCTCGAGTTGCGTGTGCGCTTGCGAGGTCGCGATCATCATGTGCTTGTCGCCGTTCAAGCCTTGATTCGCCTCACGCTTGTAGCGCTCCGACAACTCGCGCGCTCCGATCAGGGTCAAGCCGGAGGGAATCATCAGCGCTCCCAAGTCGATCGATCCTGCGACGTGAATCGTCAGCGTCGCACGATCAGGATAGAGCGAGGACCCCGCCCCGCGCGCCATTGCCAGCATGATCCCGCTCGGCGCATAGACGCTCCAGTTGTACGAGACTGCTTTGCCCTCAAAGCTCTGCGTCTCGCCCGCCTGCGGCATGAAGATCACGTCCCGGTAGGGCGCTTCAATCCGAGCGAAACGGGTCAGCACCGAGTTCAGCTGATTGGTCTCGCCAGCGTAGAAGAACTCCTCGTTGCCGTTGACCCAACGCCGGTAGACGCGCTGCGGGTGGTTCGCAACGGAGAGTAGGCCCTCGGCCCACTCCGCGTTGGCCGGGACTGGACCATTCCCGAAGCTCTCCTCACCCAATGTCGGAGCAGGTTGAGTCGTTGCTCCGAGCAGGGCGCATGTCAGCAGGCTTTCGAGTGCGATCATCTCTTCTCCGATTCGGTGTTGCCTCGCGGCGGCCAACCCTACAACGATTCCGCTAGCAGAGTCCTTGGGAGAAGATCGAGGAAAGGGGTCGTCGAGCGGGGGGGGAAGGGCGGTCTGCTGCGCCGGCCCATGGTCTCAGGCATGGCCGGGGCGTGACTAAGGGGGCCGACGCCCCTTCGAGTCCCATTCCAGAGCCTCCTACGCTAGGTTTATGTACCCGCGGGATTGATGCTCAGTTGATCCATCAACGAATCCGAATATATCGTTTGGTCGATTTTCGGGGCGGGTATACTTACCTGGCAATCCTCCCAATCTTGCTTGTTCTCTGTCGATATCCCGCCTGGGAGCCTCGTCCGAGGGCTTTTCTACACTTCAGTAACAGACCCTACATTTTCATGGCGCGCACGCTGTTCACATCTGAATCCGTCTCGATGGGGCACCCCGACAAGGTCGCAGACCAGATCTCGGATGCCATCCTCGACGCCCTTCTCGCCCAAGATCCCAATAGCCGCGTGGCCTGCGAGACCATGGTCACGACTGGCCTATGCGTCATCGCCGGCGAGATCACGACCAACGCGACGATCAACTACCAAGAGATCGCCCGCAATACGCTCAAAAGGATCGGCTACTACAACGACGATTTCGGCATCAATGGCGACACCTGCGCCGTGATGGTCACCCTCGATCGCCAGTCGGCTGACATCAGCCAAGGCGTGACCGCGGGCGAGGGCATGCACGATGAGCAAGGCGCTGGCGACCAGGGCCTGATGTTCGGCTATGCCACGAACGAGACCGCCAACCTGATGCCCTTCGCGATCGACTACTCGCACCGTTTGGTTGCGAAGTTGGCCGAGCTGCGCGAAGACAAGACGTTGGACTGGTTGCGTCCCGACAGCAAGAGCCAGATCACGGTCGAGTACGAAGACGGAAAGCCCGTTCGCGTGCACACCGTCGTCATCTCGACCCAGCATGGTCCCGATGTTGAGTGGCAGACCATTCACGACGAAGTCATCTCCAAGTGCATCAAGGCCGTGATTCCGGCCAACATGCTCGATGACGAGACGATCTACCACATCAACCCCACGGGGCGTTTCGTGGTCGGTGGACCTCACGGCGACTGTGGCCTGACCGGTCGCAAGATCATCGTTGACACCTACGGCGGCATGGGCCGTCACGGTGGGGGCGCCTTCTCCGGTAAGGACCCGAGCAAGGTCGACCGTTCGGCCGCCTACGCTTCGCGTTGGGTTGCCAAGAACGTCGTCGCCGCCGGCCTCGCGGATCGTTGCGAAGTGCAGCTCTCCTACGCGATCGGTGTTGCCGAGCCGTTGTCCGTGCTGGTTGACACCTTCGGGACCGGCAAGTCGGACGATGCGACCATTACGGCCGCCGTCAACAGCGTCTTCGACCTGCGCCCTGCCGCCATTATCCGCGACCTGGACCTCAAGCGCCCGATCTTCGAGCGCACTGCCTACCACGGCCACTTCGGCCGCGACGAGTTCCCGTGGGAAGCGACCAACAAGACCGCCGAGCTGTCTGAGGCCGTCGCTGCCAAAGTGAACTGAGCGGAAGACTCCTCCTAGGCGAACATTCAAGGCCCGCCGGTGAGCACAGCTCGCCGGCGGGCCTTTTTCGATCCAGGGTCCGGGTTGGCGAGGGCTCGCGAGGCACGCCTTCGGCGAGGCTGGGCGGGCCTAAAATTGCCGCTAAAGTCCGTTCAGACCCGTGCCAAGCGCTCATTCGTGCGCTGGAAGAGTGACTGCCTGGGCCGGGGCTGGTAGAACGGGGCGTACCCTCCAGTACCCCAGGCTGATCCCTGGTGGCGCTGGTTGCCTCGAGTCGGCCCGCACGGGCCAACGGCCCTGGTGCCGCAGCTACCTGCCACGATGACGACAGTCTCCCCGACCCCCTTGCGCCCGATCCGATCGACCCTGCGAGCCGGCTTCACGCTGATCGAACTGCTCGCGGTAATGCTGATCATCGGCATCCTGATGGCGTTTCTGCTTCCAAAGATTCCGGCCGCGATCGACCGAACGAACGTCACGGCCTGCAAGGTGAACATGCGCAACATCGGGCAGGGCCTGTTGCAGTTTAAGTCGACCTACGGCCATATGCCGCCCGAGTCCGGGGCCCGCTTTGTGACCTCGCTCGTAACGAAAGAAATCTGGGAGAACACGCCCACCTCGGTCGAAAAGCTGACCTGCCCCGGCATCGAGACCAGCTCGCTGATTGGGATCGCCGGCATCAAGAAAGAGGACTGGTACGCGGAGAAGGACCTGATCGACGGCAGCTTCACCTCCTACGCCGGTCGCGACATGAAGGAACATTCGTTCCGACGCTTCCCGATCAGTGGCAAGGAAGCGATGGTCGCCGATGACAATGATCCCGATAACAATCACCGCACGGCGACGGTCGTCTTGTGGGGCGACCTTTCAGTGCGAGAGTTCGAGCTGCTCGTGTTGAAAGAAGAAGGCCTCGTAATGGAAGAGGAGACCTTCCTGCTAGTCGGCCCCGAGTCTCCCGTCGAAGCACTCCAGAAGCTCAGCTTGGATTGACCTCACGCAACATAACGCGAGGACCTGGCGCGAGCGCTGGGATGCTTCTGAGCTGCATTGGCTCGAAGCGATGAATCGACGACCCGGCTCATGGCCGGGTCGAATTCGTTCTGGGCCGAGTTCGAAGGCGATTAGAGCCTTCGAGCAGGAAGTGCTCCCGGCGACTCTCGGGTCGAGCCCACAATTCAGAACACGCTCCGTAGGAGCTGGCGTCAGTCAGGAGCGGGGGCACCTCTGGGCTCTCCAGCTGCAGCTATTGCACTGATGCTGGGAATCGGGGAGCCAAGGCTGAGGCATCTGCGCACGCAGGCGCACGCCGGGTGGACCGCCTCAGACCACGCCGATATCCTGGCGCCCCTCTCAAAACCCGCACTCAGGCTTCAGGACGGACCATTCCCGAGCCGAGCCTACACGAACGAGACCCTGCCCACCGTGCCCTTGCCCCTGGGCCGTCTTCGATGAATCCTCTCCACATCTTGCGCGCGATGAGGCCCCACCAGTGGGTCAAGAACGTCTTCGTCCTCGCGGCGGTCGTGTTCGGTTGGGCTAATGCGCCCGACATCTCGACCAATATGGACGCGTTGTATCGCACGCTACTCGCCTTCGCGTCCTTCTGTCTGGGATCCAGCGCGATCTATCTGGTCAACGATGTGCTCGACATCGAGAGCGACCGCAAGCACCCGACGAAGTGCAATCGTCCGATCGCTGCGGGACTGGTTGCGATTCCTGTCGCACTCGCTACCTCGGTAGGGTGTGTGATTGTTTCGCTCTCTCTCGGCTACTTCGCAAGTACCGAGACGGGTTCGGTGACCGCGATCGTTGGCCTGTACATGCTGTTGAACACCTTCTACAGCTTGCGCTTGAAGCACATCGTGTTGGTCGATGTATTCAGCATCGCGTCGGGTTTCATGCTGCGCGTTATAGCTGGCGGCTATGCGTCGATGACGCCAGTGTCGCACTGGCTCCTGCTGTGCACTTTGTTCTTGTCGCTCTTCCTGGCGTTATGCAAGCGCCAGGCCGAGATATCCTTGCTGGGCGAGGACCGTGGAAGCCACCGCAAGATTCTGACGGAGTACTCGTCCGAGCTGCTGAACCAGCTGGTGACCATTGTCGCGGCTTGCACAGTGTTGTGCTACGCGCTCTATTCCGTCGCCGAGGATGGTGGACTGAAGTACCGCGATGGAGGCCTTGTGTGGACAGTGCCTTTCGTCGTCTTTGGTTTGTTCCGCTACTTACTGCTCGTCAACAACCACGGAGTCGGCGGCAGCCCGACGCGTGTGCTGCTTGGTGGCGACATGAGCTTCTTGATTAACGGTGTCTTGTGGTTGGCCACAATGCTGTTGATGTTGTTCGGGCAGATCTAGCAGGCTCCCGCGTGTCCCTCTTCTTGGCTCGAACGCTCGGTTTGATTCGACGCGAAGAGGGCCTTGGCCACTTTGCACGATGCCGTTGTCTGCTCGCATGCGTGCTTGCTTGCGCGGTTCCGACCGCTTGCACTAGCACAGCGGCGCACACTAAATTCGCGCCGCGACTTGAGGGCATAGACACAGAGCTACTTCTGCATTGTGAAGCCATTCTCGCGCTGATCGATGGTCCGAGCGTGGGCTCGGAACCTCGCTTACTAATTGTCTGTGGCCAGGCAGGCAGATGGAAGCTGGCGCTCGCGTCGGCCGACGGCCGTATCCAGTTCGAGCAACCTCTGCAGCCCGAATGGGGGCGTCCGCAAGTTGCCGCGCAGGTAGCGTCAGGTTCCGAAGCTGAATTTCTGATCGGTTTTCCCGAGGGGGCAAGCCATGGCAAGTGCACAGGCTTGGTCGCTTCTTTCATGCCGAGCAGCGGGACTATCGAGTTGTTGCGCCACGGCACAGGGCTCGGTGATCGCTACGGAATACAACTTGCGCTCGCGGGAGACATCGACGGCGACGGTGTGCAGGAAGTCTTGGTCGGAGCCGACCAAGGTGGCACGATCGGTGTGGCCCGCAGTGGCTATGCAGAGTTGTTGGATGGGGAATTGCGCGAACCGATTCGACGCTACAACATCCTCGAAAGTGCCGGTTTCGGCAGTTGCTTGGCCGCCCTGGGCGACTTCGATAGTGATGGCATCCCTGAACATTTGGTCGGTGGGCGCCGTCAGGCTTTTCGATTGTATTCGGGTGTTAGCGGAGAACCCGTTGAAGCAACCCTACGCTTTGACGCGAGTGTCACTGGTCTGCATGTCTTACGTGACATGAATAACGACGGCGTGGTCGACCTAATCCTCGAACGCCTCGATGGAGTCCAGCTTGTGTCGGGCGCGACAGGCAAGCAGATCCAAGTCTTTCATCCTCCCGCTGAAGTCTTGAATCGGTCCAGCCGCTTTCCCGGATCCGTCGCGCGCAACGCAGGCGACTTCGATGGTGACGGCACCGACGATTGGGTCACGGGTGACTTTTGCCATGCTCGTTTGTTGCCGCTCGGGAGTGATCACTCCTGGAACGAGTTAGCCGGTCGCGTCACCGTCTACTCGGGAAAGACTGGCAAAGCGATCCTGATCATCGAAGGCGTAGAGCGGAACGAGCAACTCGGTCGCATCCTGCAAGCAGCCGGTGATGTGGATGGGGATGGGCTTGACGATGTGTACGTTGGGTCAGGTCGTGACCTGTTCTTGCTGCGCGGACGCACGCGCTGAGGCGGTCGGATACGGAGACCCATCAAGGGTACTAGCGCCGTGAATTTAGAACGCCGAGTTCCGTGTTGCAGCGCTGTGTAGGTGAGCAATAGAGCCGGCCTCAAGTGGTTGCGCAGCGGCGACCGGGACTTGTGCGGCGAGTGCGAGGCAATCCAAGACCTAGACACGCCGCTCAAGCGCTTCCAAGTCCGGGCCAAGCAATGCATGCAACCACAGGCCTTCGGTCCGCTCTCTAGCAAGCTGATTCACAAGATCTCGATCGGGAGCGTGGGTGGAACTGGCATTCTGCCCAACCCAGTCGCTGCCCTACATCGGACTCTTGTCGCGCAGACTCTCGCGGCGTTCGATCAACATTGCCGAACGCGCTGCCCTTCGCTTGCGAACCTGTTGTCGCGTGATCACAAGAGAGTGGGGGCCCGCAAGGGCGATCCACGCATCAAGCGCCGCTTGGAAGGGCGGCGTGTCTACAGATTCAGCAGCTTGTGCAACCCCCTCGTCCGAGACCTCGCTGGTAGCCGCAGCCACGGCTTCAAGCGCTGAATCCGACAGGCGCTTCGCTTGAACTTGACGCTCTTCTTGAGCACCTAGCACGAGCCAACGTTCGAGGCTGACTTCCGCTCCGCGAGCATCCGCGCCTACCTCGGTCATCTGCCCGACCAGGTAGTCAGCGACAGGATCGCCATGCTCACAACGGATCAAGGCGTCGGCGCTGGCTAGCTTCAGATCCGCAGGCGATGCTTCGGTATTGAATAAATCCAGCAATCTCGGCAGAGAATCAAGTGACGCCAAGGACCCTAAGGCACGCACACAGGCAACACGCAGTTCATGGTCATGCCGCGCATCGCAGCCTGCATCGAGCACAGCAAGCGCTTCGACGTAGCCGATTCTTCCGATCGCCTCGGCCGCTGCATGTCCGACGATGCTATCGGGCAAGGCGTTTATTAGCGCAGGACCGGCGACTTTTGCGCGGGCTCCCATTCGCTCGAGCACTTGGATGGAGTGCAGCCGCAGGTGCGAGTCCGTGTCGAGCAATGCCTCAGCGATTAATTCCGCAGCCCAGGGGCCGAGCCTGGACAAAATGAAGCGTGCATCATCGACGCCTCGCAGCTGGAAGTGTTCGGACGAGAGTTCGCTGACCTTCTTCCAGGTCGCGAGACGCAGCGCGCTGCTTGCTGATTTTTCGCGCAAACGAGAAGCGTCCGCCGACTCCCAGAGACTCGTCATCTCCTCAGCCGACTCCGTACCACTGCGTTCGGCGAGATCAGCCAAGCGCGCGCGGGCCAAATCAGCGATGCTTTGTTCGCCTGAGTAGGTCAGGTTCACGAGCCCGTCGAGGCCTGCTAGGTTGCCGACGCGCGAGAGGCTGTCGGCCAACCAGATCACACACTCGGAATCGACCTCGTACTTCAAGCGCAAGATCAGCCGCAGCGTGAAGGCGTCGCTACCGCTCTCGCCAATGGCCCACACCGCGACGCGCCTTAACCAGACCTCATCGCTGGTTTCGAATACTTCGACCAGTGGTTCGACGGCCGCGTCAGCCCCAATCGCAGCCAGCAAAATGGCGCTGATGCGGCGCGTCTCGCTCGCTTCTTCCTTGTCTAGTAGGAGCGCGGAGAGATGCCCGACAACCGCTGGGCCTAGCTCTTGCACCGCTCCCTTGGCCGCGTCGCGCATGCGCTTGTCACGCGCACTCCCGTACATGCTGACGATGCCGCGAACCTCTTCCGGGTCGACTGAATCGGATTCCTCGGTGTTTGCTTCGAGCCTCTCCGCCGCGAGCAAGGCTTCCAGTTCAGCAATGCGAGAAGGGACGACCGGAATCAACTCGGAACGTACCAACTGATCCATCGCGTCAGGCTCGGGCGCAGCGGTTTCCGAGCTACTGCAGGAGGCGATCGCACCAAGGAGGAGGGCGATACTCAGGAAATGCCGGTTGGATCGTGCGCCGATGACCGAGTCGTTATGTGAGTTCAGGATCGTCTGCGACATGCGGCGCTGCATCACGCACTAACATCCCGTTGAAAAAGGCGGTTCATGGATTGGGTGCACCGGAAGAACTGGCAAGGCGCAAGCTTCCTCGCATAGGTGACCGCTAATCGTGGGTTCTGGCAACGCAGCCAGGCGATTCGGTGGGCCCGGGACATGAATGAGAATAATCAACGGGACTGCTAGGGACGAAGCAAGACGCGATGGACGAGCTGGGCGTCCGGACGCGGATCCAAGACATCTTCGATGGGCAAGGTTTCGGCCGTCACGCGATCAACGTAGACCGGCCGCAGGTTGTAGAACAAGCCGACCTCGGCTCCGCCCTTCGCATCGGGGTGATCGAGCACTATTTCGCGTGTCTCACCATGTGCGATGAGCGTGCGCGGCAAGTCCGTCTCAAAGCGGTAGGGGTCACGGATGCGATACAAGAAGTACCAGCGGCCTTCACCTTCCTCGGCTCCTTCCGCGAGCGGACGCCAGAATACATCAGAGGCGCGCGAGCGTTCATCGGTCGGGTAGTGGTGACCCGCCGCGACGTTCTCGACCTCGATCTTCCAGACGCCATCCGCCGCTTCGCCACGCAGCTCGACCGCGCTACGTACCAAGTCGATGTCGTGCCCGCCAATCATCGTGTGGTCGCGTCCCCTGTTGGGATCACCGTCACGGAAGGGCATATGGCAGTGCAGGCAGTCCTGCTTCTTGTCGACGTAGCTCGTCGTTAGCCACTGCTGCACAGTCTTGTGCTGATCGTGGCAGACGGCGCAGAAGTCTGTGCGTTGCAACTCGCGCCGAATGGTCGGGCGGCAAGGGGCCGAGGGGTTGTCGATTGAACCCGCGACTTCGCCGGACGGCAGAAGGTGACACGAGATGCAATCGACGCCCTCATGCCGGCGTGATGCGCGTGGCAGCACACGGTTGCCAATACCTGATTCAAAGACGGGGCGCGGAGCGTGGCAATCGATGCAGTCCTTCTTCGAGAAGTCGTTCGACTGGTGGCGCACATCTTCATCCACCCATGACTGTGCGTGCCATGAGTCGACCCACTCTGAGTAGACCTCTTGGTGACACTCTTGGCACTGCTTTGAGCTCGTCCATTGGCGTGCCTCGGCGAGGTTGGTGGACGATCCGAAGATGCCTATCAAGGCCCAGATGCCGAGTGCGATTACGACGATGCCTGCGACCGAGCGAAGCTTGTTCATGACGTTGCTGAACTGGAAGCGTGGGGGAGTATGCGACCCTTCTCGAGGTAGATGTCGCGATCGGCGATGCGTCGCGCTTCCTCCGGGTCATGCGTGACGTGCAGGATCGTCAGCTCCAGCTTGCGTTGCAAGTCTTGAAGGCGATCGAGCAGTGCCTCGCGACGAGGAGCATCGAGCGGGCCGAGCGGCTCATCGAGCAAGAGTAGCTTCGGTTCGGCGGCCAGTGCACGCGCCAACGCGAGGCGCTGGCCTTCACCGCCAGAGAGAGTGCCCGGCATGCGCTTCTCGAAGCCTGACAGGTCGACGAGCTCGAGCAGCTCGCCGATGCGCCCTGCACGCGCTGAACGGGCCAACGCCCCGTGCTTGAGCACGAAGTCGATGTTGCCCGCAACACTCAGGTGCGGCCACAGGGCGCCGCCCTGGAACAGCATGCCGACGCTGCGTTTCTCGGGCGGTGTGATCAAGCGTGAGGATTCGCTGCACTGCGTGCCCGCGAGCCAGACATCACCGGCGACAGGCGCCTGCAAGCCGGCAGCCACGCGCAGCAAGGTGGTCTTGCCCGAGCCCGAAGGTCCGACCAGCAGCACATGCTCTCCCGCGCTGATCTCGAGGTCGATGGGGCCTAAGATCGCTTGCTGCGATGCCGGCGCGTCGACCCGAACAGCCTTCATTTGTAGTGCGACAGTGCTCAAGGCAGCAACTCCAAGCGGCGGCGCCCGAATAGGCTCCACAGGATACCGGGTAACAAGATCATGAAAATGGCGAGCAGGGCCAGTGCGGCCACGAAATCATCGCGGCCGAAGTGGACCGCGTTGAAGACGCGGAACATGACCATGTCGTTTGCGGATGGAATCAAGATAGCGGCGTCGAGCTCGCGCATCGCAAGCACGAAGACGAGCGCCCAAGAGGCCAACATCGATGGCCACAAGGCCGGCCCGACAATCAGGCCGAGTCGGCGGGCCGGGCCCGCACCCGCTAGGCGTGCGGCCTCTTCCAACTGTGGGTCGAGTGAAGCGACCGCACCTGATGCGACCAGCACGGGGAAGGCGATATAGCGGCCCATCAGCATCAGCACCACCATGGCACCGCCGCCATAGATCGCGTTCGTGGATGCATGACTCCAGAGCACGATCTCTCCAATGCCGAACAGAATGGCCGGAACGGCGATCGGCAGCACGCAAGCGAACTCGAGCACCCACCCGCGTCGCATGCGCTGGATTGCATGACCCAGGATCAGCGCGACCGGTACGCATGCGAAGGCTGCCAGCACCGAGTACACCAAGGTCGAGCCGAGGCTGTCACGGCACAGTTCGAGTGCGCGCGAGAAGGCGGCTTGGAGCTTTTCGGAGGTCCAGCCCTGCGTGCCACCGCCAGCTTCGAAGACCAAGCGGCCGATGGGCACCAAAGCGCCGAGGGTGATCGCGAGCAAGCAGAACATGAGGGCCGGGATGCGCGCACGTCCAAGCGCTAGCGGCTTCGGTGATTGGAAGCCCGAGTCGACGGTGGACATGGCGCCTTTGCGGCGCAGCACCAGCATAGGAACCAGGGCCAGCAAGGTCAGCGCGACCAAGGGCACAGCCGTCGCCACAGCTTTGCCTGGATTCGAATCGAGCTGCCAGGTGGCGAAGATTTCGTCGGCGTACACGCTGAACTTTGCACCGACAGAAGACACATAGTCGGGCACCGAGAAGTCGTTCACTGCGAAAGCAAAGGACAGCGCAGCCCCGGCGAGCGTCGGTGCAATCAGCAGCGGCAACTCCATGCGGATCACGCCCATCGTACCGCCGACCAAACGTGCCGCATCTTCACGACGAGCGTCGATGCGCTCCGCCGCGCGGCTGGTAAAGATGGCGACGATCGGAAAGGTCGACAGGCCAAGCAGCATGATCGTCATCGGCGCGCCACGCAGATCGATCAACACGGTCCATGTCATAGCCAGCATCAATGGCGGCATCAACAAGGGTACCAGGCCGAGTGGGCGCAGTAAGGCCGCGCCAGGCACATCGGTGCGCGCCGTCAGGTAACCGAAGGGTGCGCCAAGTCCAACCGCGATCGCGCTGGAGCCCAGACCGAGCAGGGTCGATCTTCCGAGCAATGACAGCGTGCGCGAATCGAAGATACCTGCAAGGTCGGCGCCACTGACTCGCGCGGCCATGACGACCAAAGGCGCGAGCCCGACGATGACCAAGGTCACGAGCGCGATGATGAGAAGCGACCGGCTCACCGAACAAACATCTCCCGAAAGCGGTTGGCAGACG
>JBLFWN010000134.1:0-16862 GCA_047611405.1 Planctomycetota bacterium
ACTTCGACATCGACACCGGATCCAAGGGACACGGGCAACAAGTCGTCGTTGACACTTTGCCACTGATAGACCTGTTGGACCTGCACCGGAATCACGGCTCCCGTGATCAGCAACGGTAAGGGGCGCGGATCGAACTCGGGATCGGCGCCGTCGATCAACACGTTGAAGGCGTTGCCGTCGACGGTCGAGCTGTCCATCTTGCGATCGAAGGCGATCACGATCGGCGTCAGGTCGCTCTGGTTTTCGAAGCCTTCGCCGGGGAAGGTCGCGATGATCTGTGGTTCGCCCGGCGGCGTTTCGGAAATCGTGAAGCTGCCGAAGTTTCCGGAGTGAGAAAGCACCTGTCCGGTTGTATCTGTGACGGTTGCGCCTTCCGCCAAGCGCACACTGAGCTCGCGGTTCTCAGCGAAGGGCGCGATGCCGAGAATGAGCACGACGCGTCCCCCACCCGTGAGCGGCGGCGGATTGATGGTCGGGATGGCCTGGCCCGTCTCCTCATCCACCAACTCGAAGGCGCCGAGCAGGCTGTCCTGACTCAAACTCTCGCTGAACTCCAAAAAGATCGGCGTGTCCGGGTGGGCGTCGTCCCCACCTGGAGCGAAGAAGGTCAGCGAAGGCGGTCCCGACAGGATCGTGGCGCCGTCCTCGGGGATGACGGCAGCTTCGCTGCCGAGGCCGCCACCTGGGCCGCCTCCCTCACCGATATCCTGGCAGTTGCCAGGTCCGAAAACGCAGGATGGATTGTCGCAGCCGGTCGAGAGCGAGACGGCGGCGAGAATGGCGACTGCAAACGAGCCGATCGAGTTCGAGGGTCGCATCGGGCGGTCGTGGGCTTCTACGAATTGGGAGTGCATCGACTGAACAAGGGTCCGCTGGGCGGCGGCAGCTTAACGAAGGGTCCGGTGCGACGGGCAGCCGAGTTCGACGACTGACTCAGGAGTTTCCCGACCGGAAAGCTCAAAAATGCGCTCCGGAGGTGCGCGAACAGCCGCAAAGCAGGCTGAGGCCCGCGGAGAGCCGCAATTTGGAACTCTCGGCAGATTGCGAGATCGAATTGAGGTGAGACTCGGCCTCCCTGGCTGACTATAGGTCTCCCGCGCTACAATTCGCGGCTCGACCGCCCGCTCCGGAGTCCACGGAGACGAAGCAAGCATCCTCCCCCCCCTCAGTCGAAAATGCCCTTCAACCTTCCCATTCTGCTCGCCCTCTCTTTCCAGACGACCTTGGCGGCTGAGCCTGTCGAGGCCCCCAGGGTCGATGACGACCGTTCACGCGCCCTGGAACTTATGGACGCGGGGGATGTCGAAGGAGCCCGCCAGATCCTGACCAGCATCATTGTCAAGGAACGCATGCAGGAGGCGCAGGCCCTGATGGCCGACGGCCAAGCACGCGATGCGCTGATGCCGCTGGACGAACTCCTGCGTATGGCTCCGAAGCACGGCGAGGCTTGGTTCCTGCGCGGGCAAGCCGCCTTCGCTACGGCACTCGAAGATTCGCAGCCCTTGTTCTTCTACAAGGACGCACTCGAGAACATCGAGACATCCTTTCGCTGCAGCCCCTCGAGCGAGCCTTCGCCCGAGCGGTTGATGATCGCCAGCCGCGCCGCCTTCCAGAATTCCGAGTTCACGAAGGCGCTCAACTGGGCGACGCGTGGCATGCGGCAAATCGACGAAACGGGAACGCGTCCTGAACTCTCGATCGCGCCGGAACGCACGGTCGCGGATGCGAGCTACCGCGTCTACATCGAGAAGAAGCAAGGCGGACAAGACGCGGAGCCCTTCTTCGATCTAACGGAGCAGCATCTTTCGCGCCTCTTGGGTCGCACTGCGGACGATGTCTCAGTCTGGTCGCGACTGGCCGAGCTGTATCAATGGGAAGAGGATCTCGAGAAATCGATCCACACCATCGAAGCCGGCCTCGCTCTCGTCCCGGAGAGCGGCGACCTGCACGAGAAATTATCCACACTCGCGCGTACCAAAGGTGGTCGCAAGAATGTGCTGGCCGCTTACGGTCGCTTCAACACAATCCATCCAGAGTCGCCCATGGGCGTCTGGTACACGGCGCTCGAGACCATGTACGTCGCACTCGATTCACAGCTGCAAGACGGCAAAGATTCCAGTGCGGACTACGAACAGGCCGAGGCCATGTTCCAACTCTGCCGCCAGCTCGAGCCGGGCTATGAAGCCAACTGCATTTCCTACGAGTTGATCTGTCGCAACGGCATCGGCTGGTGCCGTTACAACAACGGCGACCTGGCAGGTTCGAAAGAAGCCTTCCTCTCCATGGAAGCTTTAAAAACGGGTGGACTCGAGTGGGCGCTCGGCACCCAGCTGTTCTCGGGCGTGATGGGCTTGCAATTCATTGCCGGCAAGCACGCCGAAGACGGGCAGAAGGCGGACAGCTTGCGCAAGGCTTCCGAGATCTTCGATTACCTGCACGCTTACCGTCCCGAGGACGCCGACTTCGCGAACAACACCGGCTTCTTCAATCGCGACACGGCCGTGCTGCTCGACATCCAGGCGCAAATGAATTTCGAGCGCGCCAAGACTGCTGCGACAGCGAACGAAGCTAAGGACATGTCGCTGCGCGGCGAAGAGCTGCGTTCCGAAGCTCAGACTCTGATGGAGCGCAGCTACGCCGCCTATCAGGAAGCAAGCCGCTTGGGTCCGGATGATGTGCGCGTCGTGAACGACACGGGTCTGATCATGACCTACTACTTGTGCAACGACGTCGAAGCGGCCGAGCGCTACTTGTACTCCGCCACCGAGATGGGTGAAGTGCAGGTCGCTGAGATGCGCGCCGCGGTCGAAGAGCTGCGCATGCAAGTCGCGCTCGAGAAGGATGACCTTGCAGCTGCAGCAGCCAAGGCCGACATCGACGTGATTCGTCTCGCCAAAGTGCGCGCTGCCGAGGCTCAGCTAGCCGAAGCGCGACGTGCGGCACGCGACCTCTTGACGATCGAAGAGCAGAAACTGATTCCTGCGCCGCAGCCGGATGCCGCACTCGAAGTATCCACCGAAGCGGTTAACGCTACGGATGCCGTTACCGAAGTGGGGCCGACGGATCTCGAAGTGCAGCTGACCGAGCTCGAAGACAAGCTCGACAACTTGATGGAAGCCTGGGGTGATGCGTATCAAAACCTCGGCATCCTGTACCTGACTGTCACGCGCCAGCCGGATCGTGCGTTGCCCTTCCTTGAGAAGAGCGTCGAGATCGGTCCGCTACCGCGCGTACCGCGTGGGTTCATCCGCGAGAGCCTGATCCCCATCTGCAAAGAAGCCATGTCAGGCAAGCTCGAAGCCATCAGGCAGGTGCGCGGCGTCTGGCACCACAACGCACCCAAAGCCAAGCAATAGAGAGGGCACCCCTACCGGTGCACTGCATGCGTATCACGATCGCAATCTTCGCCTCTGCCATCTGCACCGCAGCCCAAGCCGCTCCCGCGGCAGGGTCGAGTGTCGGACACGAGGCCGCACGACCCGCTGCCGTAAGCGCAACGCTTCAGGACGCCCCGCAGCAGGATGCGTTGCTCGAGCGCATCAACTCTCTAATCGCCAGCGGTCGCAAGCTACTCGACGCCCAACAGTTTGGTCGTGCACTCGAGAACTTCTCGGAAGCGCACAGCCTGGCTGGCGAGAGCTTTGAGACTTATGTCTGGATCCTGCGCACATGGCTCGATCAGGGACGCATCAACGATGTCCTGAACAAGATCGATTACCGCTTAGAGAAGGGTCACGAGTCCGCCGATCTGGACTACTTGATCGGCATGGCTTTTCACCGTCGCGCCAAGGATCACATCAAGAACGGTATCCCGGATCAGACGACCAATATGTCCTTCACGGATGCGGTCAACTTCCTAGGCAAGGCCACCGAAGCGAATGCGCCGCGCTTCTACGATGCGTTCGGCGCGCTGGCCGAGTCGGCTTGGTTCACGCAGGAAAACGACCTGGCACAAGTTGCTGCGCTACGTGCGGTCGAACTCTCGCCGGATGATTCGAAGGTACAGTACCTGCTGGCGCAGGTGCGCTTCTCACGCTTCGTGATCGCTGAGCAGGCGCAAGAAGGCAGCGCTGCCGCCAACTCATTGTGGGCTGAAGCCTTGGCGGACTTCGAGCGAACACGCGCCATGCTTCTGCCGCCCAAGAGCGACGAAGAAGCCGCGCGCCTGGGTCGCATCGGAATCCAGATTGGCTACGCGCACCTGTGGCGCGACCAAGTTCCGCAAGCGATCGAAGCGACCGCGGAAGCAATCAGTTGGGATCCGCTGCAGGATTACCCGACCTTGCAAGGCACCTTTGAGCTGGCCGATTTTCGCGCGACGCTTGAGTCGGGTCACGCTCGCTTTCAGAAGCGCTTCGGAGCTGAAGACAAACGCGAGTCCATGCTGCTCTGGTGGCTCGGGTTCGCTCGCTTCTCGACCGGGCTCGGCGGTCCAGCGGAAGAGGGCGCCCCGCCCCTGCCGCTCAACAAGGATGACATGCGTGCCAGCGAAGAAGCCTTCCAGCAGGCTCTCGCGCATGAGCCGAGCTTCAGCAACTCCTGGTACTACATCGGATTGGCGCGCTACTACCGCGATGACTACCAAGGTTTGCTCGACGCCTTCCACACCGTGTGGGACATCGAACCGTCCAACTTGGTCGGCATGCTCACCACCGATCGCGAGCTGAACTTACGCATCATGGACTACGTGCTTGGTTGGTGCCACGAGAACAAAAACGAAATCGAACCGGCCTTCTTGTGTGAGCTGCGCGTCGGCTTTTTCCCGGAGAGCTGGGAGTACTGGGACAACCTCGGCTACTTCGCACGCAACGCTGGCGCCTCCTTGTCCGAGCGCAATGGCGGCAAGCCGACGGAGGAAGACGCACAGGAAGCCACTCGTCTGTGGGAGCGTGCGGTCGCGGCCTACGCCAAGGCCTACGAGATGGCAGGAGACCATCCGCATCTGCTCAATGACATGGCGGTCGTGCTTCACTACTACTTGAAGCGCAACCTCGATGACGTGCGCACGATGTATGAGGGTGCGCGCGATCAAGCCAATGCAGTGCTCGCGGCCGGTGGCTTGAACGAGGCCGACTTAGAGTGGGCGTCCAAGGCGCTGAGGGACTCTGAAGCGAACTTGCGCGTGATGGACGGCTTGGAAGAACCGGACCTGTCGCGCTGATCGCCCTCTTGACTCCTGAGCTGTCCACTCGCTAAAAGTTGCGTCGATGAACCTCCCCTTTCGCATTCAGGACGAGGCCGGCACCGAAGCCGTGCTCAGTATCGACGGAAGTTTCGGTGCGCCAGGCTTGGAGCTCGGTCATTGGCCGGGGAACCGTACGCCGCGCGAGCTGAAGCACGACCTCTCGACGGGTTGCGCCTTGCGCTTCATGGAGTTGCCGGAGTCGGAGCGTGGGCGATTGTCCGAAGGCTTGGTCGCGATCGCCAACAACCACGTCGACACCGATGGCGTGCTGGCGCTCTTCGCCCTGCTGCGGCCCAAAGAAGCGCTCGCGCGACGCGAAGCCTTGCTGCAGACCGCCGAAGCGGGCGATCGATTCCGGACACCGACCGAAGCAGCCTTCCAGTTGGATCAGATCATCACGGTCCTATTCGACGAAAAGCGCTCGCCGTGGCGTGCACACACAGGCGGCATGAGCCGGCGCGAACGACACGAATGGTGCAGCCTGCGCATCGTGGATGAGCTCCCGGCCTGGCTGGACGGCGACATTGAAGCCCTCGAAGACTTATGGCGCGGCCCACTCGCGCGGCTGCGCTCGGACCGCGAGGACTTAGCCGCGGCTCAGTGCGACGACTTGGTTCACCTCTCGTCCATCTTGTGGACCGCTCCGATGAATCGCGCGTCCACGGCGGCGGGCGAGACCTTCTTCGACCCGGGCCGGCACGCCCTCTTCGGTGCAACGCGTGCCGATCGCGTCGTCGTACTTGGGCCATCGACGGCAGGCACGCATTGCCGGATGATCATTGGCACGGGCTCTTTCTTCGATCTGGTCGACGAACAAGTTCCGGCCCGTCCGCAGTTGGCTCTCTTGGTGGCGCGACTGAATGAGTTAGAAGGCAGCCGCGATGGCGACGCATGCGCGTGGCGCTCCGATGCACAAGACCACGCCTCGCCCGAGTTGTGGTTCGGAGTGACCAAGACCGGCTCCTTTCCGACGCATGCCTTGGCCTACTCCCGTCCTTCGAAGCTCGACGCCTTGCGCATCAAGTCCGAGCTGATCGAGGGCTTGCGCGCAGCCTTCCTGATGTCGGACGAAGAGGCCGAGAGCAGCGACCTCGACTGGATGAACGTGTGAGTTCTCGTCTCATCGAATCCGACCGGCCGGATGATCCGCTCGTGGTCGTGCGTAGCGACTTCTGGGCCTTCAACACCATCGGTCTGGCATCGGGCGGGCAAGCCTGCGTTATAGATCCCGGTATCAAACCCGAAGACATACAGCTGCTAACTGACTCGCTGCCGGCCGAAGTCAACGAGGTGCTGATCACGCACTCGCACCACGATCACATTCGTGGCTGGCATCGCTTCCCAGGAGCGAAGGTCAGCATGCCGCGCGTCGTCGCCGACAAGAGGCTCGATGCACAAGCTCGAATCCTGCGCGCCAAGGCCAAGATCGACGATAAGCTCGGCATCGACGATCCGGAGTTCAGCTATCCGACAGCCGACCGAGTCTTCGACGATCGTCTGGAGTTGATGATTGGAGAGCAACCCGCAGAGATGATCTTTTTACCGGGTCATTCGAACTGCACGAGCGTGGTCTATTTCCCGAACATCGCGACGCTATGCACGGCTGACTACTTGGTCAGCCCCGGTCTGCCGTACTGCCGTTGGCAGGCACGCGAGTTCGAAAGTGCGATCCGCTTCTTGAAGAGTTTCTGCAGCGAGCGAGCTGTCGATCGCATCGTCCCCGCGCACAACGATTTGATTCACGGCAGCGCCGCAATTGAGCAGGCCTTGTTGCAGGAGTCTACATACTTCGAGTCCTTGCGAGCGTTGGTCACGGACATCCTGGCATCAGGTGAAAGCCAAGAGTCAACCGCCAAACGTGCGGCAACCGAAATGACAAAGCGGCGCGGCGTTGATCTGCGCGGACGCGAGCCACAAGACTTAGATAACGCGCGCCGCGTCCTAGCAGAACTTGCGGACTGAATGCGCGCACTGGCAGGCTATGTAGACGAGGCCAGATCGGAGAGTGGGCTCTGCGCTTTTGCTGGCAACACGGCCAAGCCATCTTGCGGATACGCGAGCTAGATCAGAGTTCTTTCGCGGGCTCGAAGGCTCGCCAATCAACTGATCCCAACGGAAGGCAGATTCGAATCAGGCCGCCGACTCGCCGCGCTCGTCCATGGCGCGAACACTCTCGAGCAACAAGCGCGTGATGTTGATGCGCGGGCCCGCCGTGGCGAGCTCTGGTTTGCCATCACGGAACACGTATTGCGCACCTTTCGCTACGATCATGCGCTCGAACAGAAGCTGAGCCTGCTGATCCAACGCCTTACAGAGCGAGTCGTGGTCGACCAATTCGCCTTGTAGGAGCGCTTCGCCCAGGCGACGAGTCGAGGATCGGAAGCAGGCCAAGAAAGACTCGAGCCGCTTTTGTGTCACAACCCCCTGCGCGACAAGCATCGCACCGAGCCTTTGCTCTACGGGAGTCTTGTCCGATACCGCCAAGACCAAGACTCCATGATCGAAGTCGAGCGTGATTGCTTCGGCCTCTAACTTCACGTGCAACTGCCCACTCTTGCGCTGCGATTCCAGGAAGCTCAGGAGCCCCGGAAGAGCGATCGTCCACGAGTCACCGTGAAATCCCCCGGAGCCGGGATTGGCGATCCGGCGTGGACCGGGCACGGGCTCGGGCTCTGCACCCGAAGCAATCGTGGTCGCCATCCGGTTCAGGCGCCGGCGCAGCCAACCCGCGAGCGGTGAGTCTTGCGTATCACCCGAAGCATCGAGCACGGCATCCTCAGCCACTTGCGTCGCCTGTTCGAGCTTCTCGCGCATGGCTTGCACCTCCAGCACAAGCTTCTCGACGCGCTCAGGCGACTTCGCATAGCGCGCAGAATTGCGCAGACGCGTGACGTGCTCCTGAACGGATTGACACGCCCGGCTCAGCGACTCTAGTTCGTAACGAACGCGATCTTGGCTCATGGGGGGGGCACCCGGCCGCGGGCCAAAAAGGCCAAGGCACTAGGGAGCTGATTCCCCTGTTCGGCCTGCCCGCGGTGATTTCTGAAAGGCAAACACCAGGAGCGCCAGCCCCACGAAGCCTGCCGCTAAAAACATCATGCCGGGGATCCCCGTCCGATTGACCATTGGCCCAACGCAGGCCGCTCCAGCGGATACAGCCAGCGTACGTGCGCTGAACACGGCCCCCATAGCGCTCCCGCGGCGAGCCTGCGGAATCAGCTTGGCCGCCAGCCCGAATACCAGCGGTCCGGCCCCCGCCATGGTCAGGCCCATCAGGAAGCGCCCGACGAAGAGCGTGCTATAGCCCTCGGCGTTGGCCTGAATGCACAGACTGATCACGCCGCCGATCCCGCACCAACGCAACGCGCGCGCGTGTCCGAAGCGATCGCCGAGTCGGCCCCACCAAGGCAGCGCGAGCAGGTTGGCGAAGGCCATGCCGGCGAACAAGAGACTGGTCGCAAGGGTCAGGCTGGCAGCGACAGCACCCGCTGCATCCAAGTGCTCCGTCGCAGGACGCGGCAACCAGCTCGCGACTCTGCCGAGCAGACTCTCGCCGAAAGTCTGGTGATCGACCAAATCGCGCACATGCAACTCCATCACGGGGTTTGTGCTGCCAAGTCCGAACTGCAAGACGAACAAGAGCGCGATGGGACCGCCAAGCCCGGGATGGCGCAGCGTCGCTACCAAGTCGCGCCCGACGCCGGCCAGGGCGGCCAAGGGCGAACTCTTCTCGGGCGCCTGCTGACGAGTGCTCGGATCTTCGTGTGCGACAAAGGCCACCAACATGGCGGCCAGGAAGGCGGCGCAGCCGACGAAGACAAAGACCTGCCGGTGCCCGAAACTGGCCGCGATCAGTCCTCCAATGACGGGTCCAATCATCGCCCCCATCGGAAGCGAGGTGCCCAAGTCGGCTGCCGCCCGCGCCTGGCGCTCCGGTGGCGCTGACAGGCTGACGAGCGTCACGCTGGGCGGAATGAAGCCAGAAAACAGGCCCTGGCAGAGACGTAAGATCAAGAGCTGCAGCGGCGTCTGCGCGAAGGTCATGCCTCCAACGAAGATGGAGATCGCCAGCATCGACCGCACGACCATCAGCTTGCGGCCGAAGCGATCGCCCAAGGAGCCCCAGATCGGACTCATCAAAGTGGCCGATAGCGGTGCCGCGCCGAAGATAACTCCGGACCAGGTCGATACGGCTTTCGGATCGTCGACACCGAGTTCCTCGAGCAAGCTCGGGAAGAACGGCAAGAAGCTCATCATCCCGATCGATGTGATCAGGTTGGCAACCCATACCACCCAGAATGTTCGCCGCCAGTCCGCCATCGGCAGTGACCATAGCGAGGTCCTGCGCCTTGTCAGCAATGGAAGAGGATCTGTTTGGCACGATCCCGCTGGCTACCCCCGCGAAAGCTCCGAGCCGAAGATCATGGGCCGGATAGCATGGCATAGTCCGGCGAAACCCGCCGAATCGTCACGTTCAGCCCAGAATCAGGGGCAGGTCTTCGATGACATCAGCCAGGCGTATGCGGATCGCATTCGCTTCAGGCTCTCGCGCTGCAAAGGCCTCGACGATGCGCGCATCGAAGTGCGTGCCCGATTCCTTGCGAATCAGCTGCATAGCATCGGCGTGCGTCCACGCGTCTTTGTAGGGCCGCACCGTCGTCAGTGCGTCGTACACATCGGCCAGCGCCAGGATCCGGGCGCAGAGCGGAATCTCGTCACCTTGCAGCGCGTTAGGGTAGCCGTTGCCGTCCCACTTCTCGTGATGGCAGCGCGCGATGTCGCGCCCCATTTCCAAGTATCCCGCTCGACCCCCGCCGACGATGACTTGCTCCAACGTGTCCGCGCCCAAGCTGGCGTGCGTCTTCATGATCTCAAACTCTTCCGTCGTCAGACGCCCGGGCTTGAGCAGGATTGAATCGGGAATACCGACCTTGCCGATGTCATGCAGAGGTGCAGAGCGCACCAAGTGATCGATGAAGGTGTCGTCGATTTGCCCGACGAAGTCGCCGCGGAACCGCAAGGATTCAGCCACCAGCTTGCAGTACTGGCTGACCCGTTCGATGTGCAGGCCAGTCTCGTTGTCGCGCTGTTCCGCGAGTCGCGCGAGCGCGACGATCGTCGCATGCTGTGCGTTGTCGCGTTCGCGCCTGCGGATCTCGTTGCGCGCCGCGACCGCGGTCGGTCCAGAGACCATGCCGAGCACTTCGATGTCGTCTTCGGTCAGCATGACGCCCGCAGTGCTGACGGCGTCGATGACGATCTCGCCCAGTGCTCCCTCTTGTCCCTCCAAACTGCTGCAATGAAGATCGGTCGACATTTCTCCGCCACGGTCTGCATGCACAACGCCTGCTGTCGTGTCATCGTCCCATAGCTGTACGTGAACGGCTCGCCCACCAAGCGCATCGTGCGCGGCTTGTGCTGCCAAGCCCGCGATTTCCAGCAGCGTGCTGGCTGTGTTCAGATTGACCGCAAAGCGATGCAACACGCGCAGCTTACTGACTTGATCTTGAAGCCTACTCTCGAGCCCCTTGTTCAAACATTCGAGCGACTCGCGACTTAGCTCGAGTTCGGCCTGCAGCTCGCGCCGCGCTTGCGTTTCGCTTCGATGTGCAGCCGCCGCTTCGACTGCCGCGTACAAGTCATTGGGCTCGCAGGGCTTCTTCAACAGGCGAAACACCGGAGTTTTTTCCAATGCCTGCGATGCCATGTCGAAGTTGGCATGCCCCGTCAACACGATGCAAATCAGATCAGGGTCGATATCCCCCACCTTGCGCATCAACTCGATGCCATTCATGCCAGGCATTTGAAAGTCGGTGACAAGCACCTCGAAGTCTCTCCCTTTGCGCAATCGCTCGAGAGCCGCCGGACCACTGTCCGCAATATCGACCTGGTGGACCTGCCCCAAAAGGGCATGCCAACACTGCAGAATCGCCGGGTCGTCGTCGACGAGCAGAACAGAGTGCTTCACGAGAAGTGAGGGCGTTTGAAGACAAAGGGAAGAGTCGTCTCGGCCGAGTAGGGGTTCAGCAAAGACAGGCTGCTTGTATCGTCTACGTGAAGCCCGAGCATGAATGGCTGAGTGCCATTCTTTCCGGCGCGGGCCTGGAAAGAAGTTCCGGGGGCTCACAAAGGGTTCGTAGCGCGTGGCTTAGGGCGCTGGCCCATTTCCGGGGCCAGGCCGAGTCGCGCTGGCGGACATGTGGGTAGCCGGAAAGGATGTCCGTACCAGGTACGCGACGGCTGCCATCTCTCTTCGGCATCCCCATCTTCGGTGCACGCCTGAATCAGGGCGGCCTGCCATGGATCGCCAGAGGCTTGAGCTGCCGAGCTTGGTCTGGATGCGCCGCGCAACGCTTGTCTCCGCTCGATCGTCAGGCTGGCGGCGTCGAAGAGGATCCTGACCGAGCTCAGCCGCGACGAAAGAGGATCTATCGCCGTGATTCAATCGCGGACACTCGGCGACGGAATGCCAATGGCGGAGAGCCAGCAGTGGAGATCCAGAAGCGAAGACCCAACCGCGGGCCACCGCGGAAGAAGCTCCCCCCCCCACAAACTCAATTCCGAAAGCTAAGGATCGACGCGGGAATCCGTCCACCACGGCGATGCAGCACTTCACAGCTGAACCTCCCCGGGTCCTGCACGATCGCCGTGCCGAGCAAGCCACCCCACTCGACCGTATCTCCTGGCCCTTTGCCGGGCACCGGAATGATGCGTACTGCGGTCGTCTTGTGGTTGATCATGCCGATCGCCATCTCGTCGGCGATGATGCCTGTCAAGGTCGCAACCGGTGTGTCGCCGGGCACCGCTACCATGTCGAGGCCAACCGAGCAGACCGAGGTCATGGCTTCCATCTTGGCCAGGCTCAACGCACCGACGCGCACCGCGTCAATCATGCCCTCGTCTTCCGACACAGGGATGAACGCACCAGACAGCCCACCGACCGAGGATGAGGCCATCGCGCCACCCTTCTTGATCGCATCGGTCAACAGCGCGAGCGCCGCGGTCGTTCCAGGTGCGCCGGTGCGCTCGACTCCCATTAACTCAAGGATGTCCGAAACCGAGTCACCAATCGCGGGCGTCGGCGCCAGGCTGACATCGACGATGCCGAAAGTCGTGCCCAAGCGGCGCGCAGCTTCTCGTCCGACAAGCTCGCCCATGCGCGTGATCTTGAAGGCCGCGCGCTTGATTGTCTCGGCTAGAGCCAGGTGGTCTGCATCCGGGCCCAAACGCTCGACTGCGGTGCGAACGACGCCGGGCCCAGACACGCCAACGTTCAACACCGTCTCGGGTTCACCGATGCCGATGTGCGCGCCGGCGACAAAGGGGTTGTCCTCGACCGGATTGCAGAAGCACACGAGCTTGGCGCATCCCAGACCACCCCTGTCCGCGGTCAGCGCCGCGGTCTCCAAGATGATATTGCTGAAGCGCGCAACGGCATCCATGTTGATGCCGGCCTTCGAGGTAGCGAGCGAGACCGACGAGCAGACATGATCGGTTTCAGTCAACGCCTGCGGGATCGAATCGAAGATTGCGTTGTCGGCACGCGTGAAGCCCTTGTGCACATACGAAGTGAAGCCACCAATGAAGTCGACGCCGACCTCTTTGGCAGCGGCATCCATCGCACGCGCCAGCGGCACCAAGTCTTGTGCGCCGGATGCGGCCGCAATCAACGAAGCCGGGGAGACCGCGATGCGCTTGTTGATGATCGGAATGCCGTAGTCGGCTTCGATGGAATCCGCAACTGGGACCAGGTCGCGCGCGTGATGCACGATCTTGGTGTAGACCTTCTCGCACGTGCTCTCGAGGTCCGGATCGGCGCAGTCGAGCAGATCGATGCCGAGCGTGGTCGTACGAATGTCGAGCGTCTCCAGCCCGATCATCCGAATCGTCTCGAGAATCTCTGAGTCTGTAATGGGCGGCATGATTCGGAATTCTTAGAGCGGTCTGCTAGACGCGATGCATAAAGCGGAAAATGCGTTCGTGCATCACTTGCACGGCGTAGTCATCGGATCCGCCAAGGGCTTCTAGGCGCACGCGAACGACATCCAGCGATTGCCCCGCGGGCAGTTCCAACGTGAGGACCAGATGGAAGTAGCCTTGCACCATCTTCTGCGAGATGTCGCCGATGCTGACGCCAAGTTCTCCGAGCGCCGATGTGATCTCGGCTAGCACGCCGGAACGGTTGCGACCGACGGCGGTCACGATCGCTCCGGTTGCCTCTCCAGGACGGCCCGGTTCAGGCATGTTCGGCAGCACACGCGCCGCGACGGCTGCGTCAGGACCACGATCGGGCGCCGGTGTGACGTAGGCTCCACTCGCCGTGCGCAATACGACGCCGCTGGCTTCGGCAGCTGCCGCAGCTTGCGGCGTGACAACGGTGCTCTCGTCAATCACCAGTTCGCCCCCGCGCGCTCGGCGCACGTCTTCGGCTGTGATGAATCGTCGCGTCATGATCTCATTCCTCTCCGAATGGAGTCGGTCCCGACTCACTTAAGCGCGTCACATGGGCGCGGCCGGCCTTCACTTGAACCACGTAGGTTCCGTCTTTGGATTTCATACGCTGCCACAGGTCACTCTTGGCGCGCGCCATAGCGGGAGCATCGATATCCGAGTACACGACCTGAATACCCTTCGCGAAGGCGGCGTCCAATGCCGCCGGCGTCGCGATCTTCGTCGGTCCAAGCACGAGCTCGCCGCCGCTCGCCATGCGGCTGACACAGGACTCGGTGACTAGCTCCTTACCGGGCATGCTGAGTCAGGCCTTGCGTCATGCCGATGTGGCCCAAGACGTGCGCCGAAGAGACGACACGAACGACCTATCGGCGGCGAAGCTCGTCGAGTTACGGAAGCAGGAGTGTGTGCCGCGCGTTCTCACTACAGGAACTGGACCAACTCAGGGTGCGGGCGCGGAATGACCACTTGGCGCGCCAGCTGGCCTTCGCCTTCGGCGCACTTCGAGCCAGCAAAGACGGCCGAGCGAACATCGGAGACTTCGCCGGTCACCGAGAAGTAGCTCTTGCCACCCAGGCCATTCGCGATGCGCAGCTCGAGCAGATCGACGGTCGCACTCTTCAAGGCGACATCCGCAGCTTGGATTGAGCTGGCAACGGACTTGGTCTCGACGACACCAAGCGCGTCGATCGTGCCGTTGAGGACTCCGGTGCGACGCAAGCCGAGCTCGACTTGCTCGTGAATGTTGGGAATCATCAAGTCGTCGACCAGGTCGCCGCCGGCGATTTCCGAACCACGTCGCATTGCACCGCGCAGGTCGTCAATGCTGCCCGTGAACAACATCACGTAGCGGCCGGGCTGGACTGGCGTCGAGAACAACATCTCGATGTTCGCCTCCCACAAGATGGCATCCGCCACCTCGACACCGCGCGCGACCGAGCATAGCTCGAGCAACGCGATGGCAGGTCCCATCTTCACATCGCCACTAAGGGCGGGGTTCTTATCGTTGCGATCCATGACTTGTCGCTCTTCGTTGTCCGAGGGGCCTCGTGCTCGCCTCGTCTGTGTACTGGTTGTTGTTTCTAAGGATGCTGCGCGTGCTAGACACCCGTGTCTTCGTCCGCGGTCGGGCCAATGCTGCGGCCACCTTCGAGTTCCATGCGGTCAATGATGGCAGAGACCGCAGTCTGAAAGCCGATATCGTGTCCGCGACCGATCACATGCCGAGCGGCGCGGCCGAAAACGATCAAGACGCGCTCGCCGATGCCGGCTCCCAAGGTATCCGCGGCGACCATCGTCTCAGCCGTCCGCTTTCCGTCGAGCGTGTAGGGTTGCACCACGAGCAGACGCAGCCCAGTCAGGGACTCGTCCTTCTTGGTGGCCCAAACATTGCCTACGACTGTCGCGACTAGCATCAGGCCTCTCCTGACTCCGTATCGAAGCCGAGATCGACCACGGGGACCTCGGCGCCCCAAGAGTCAGGTGCACCGGGTGCATGCAGGTCATCGACAATGCCGACGACAGCTGCCTCGAGAGCAAAATCGCCGTCACCACCGCAGGCGACGCGTGCCGCCTTGCCGAATGCAACAATCACTCGCTCGCCAATGCCGGCTCCCAAAGGATCTGCAGCAATCACCGGAGTCACCATCGGTGCTCCCGGCTCATTGCGATCGTCCAGAGCTTCGATCACTAGCAATCGCTTGCCAGTCAGATCCATGCTGCGCTTTGTTGCCCAGACTTGCCCGACTACTCGTCCGATGAACATCAGCCACCCACTTTCTGTGGCAGTTCTTCCATAGCGCGATGCACGGCGCGAACTGCTGCTTCGATTTCCGCGTCGGTCCCTGCGAGTCGCATGCGACCGACAGCGCCATCGGCACCCAGTCCGACCACGCGAATGGGCGAAGCCTTCTCGGCTTCGTTCGCTGCCAAAGTCACGATCACGGCCGGGGTAACTTCCAAGGTGTAGAGCGTATCCCCACCAAGCACGAGCATGCCCGCACGCGTGCGGTTGATCATCATCGCGTGATGGTCCGAGATCTTGCGGATGATCTCATCCGTCAAGATCTCTGGCTTCAACGCGTCGGCTGCGGTCACGCCGGCGGCCTTCAAGATCACGCGTCCAGCCTCGATCACTTGACCCTGGTCCGGACCATGCACCTCGAGCGTGCCAAAGTGTCGCTCGGTGATCAGCGCGCCAGGCGTCACATCACACGTCTTCAACGCGACATCGAGCAATCGATTGACGACGATGCCGGGGCGTACTTCGAGCCAGAACGCGCTCTCCCCCGAAACCGGGAAATAGCCGTCTGAGTTCGCAGCACAAGTCGCTGCGAACTGCGGCTGCATTTGGTCCAGATGCACCGCGCCACGTAGCTCGACGCTACGCGAAGTCGAAGAGGAAATCGGCATCGAGTTGCGTCAGCCTCAGGCGCCCGGGTTCTCGGGCAGGAAGTTCTCGATATCGGCAGCCGGACGCGGAATCACGTGCATACCGACCAATTCGCCGACTCTGCGAGCAGCGGCAGCGCCAGCTTCAGTCGCGGCCTTTACGGCACCAACCTCGCCGCGCACCATCACGGTGATCAGTCCACCACCGGACTTCTCTTTGCGGAGGAGTTCCACCTTAGCGGCTTTGACCATGGCATCGGCGGCTTCCACCGCACCCACGATCCCTTTGGTCTCGATCATGCCGAGCGCAATATTCGATTCAGTCATCGTTCGTCCCTGAGAGCGTTTGTGATTCAGTCAGCCTGAAAGTGAGAGTTGAAAGTGCTCGGCGCGGATGCACCGAGGGATTGTCATGCGGTGCAGGCACCGGTCTTGATGTCCTGATGCGGACACCCTTGACACGGTCCCATCGGGCAGCCGCCGCCGGTCTGGCCCATCATCGATTGAATGTCGTTTACAGAGAGCGCAGCACCGACCTCGGCACCACTACCGGGGCGCGGGAAGTTGGCTGCTGCCTGAACCGGGGCCGGCGCGGAAGCTGCGAACTGTGCGGCAGGCGGTGCGGGCCGTTGCGGCCGCACATCAACGGTCGTGTGCGCGGGTGCACTCCGTGTAAAAGTAGGAGGAGATGACTTCGCTGCAGCACCGACCTTGGAGGCGATCCCGGACGCTTGCGGTTGCGGGCGCGATTGCGGACGCGCCGGCGGCGTAATCGCTTGCGGCTGCGGAGCCGCAGCGCGCGCGTTCGCACTGCCCGACCCCATCACAGGATTGC
>JBLFWN010000135.1:0-16682 GCA_047611405.1 Planctomycetota bacterium
CTGCGACAACGACGGAACGCCCGACGATTGCGAAGTCGATTGCAATGGCAACGGCACGCCGGATGATTGTGAGTCCTTCGCGGACTGCAACAACAACGGTATCCCGGACGAATGCGAGCCGGACTGCGACAACGACGGTACGCCGGATGACTGCGAGGCCGATTGCAATGGTAACGGCACGCCGGATGACTGCGAGTCCTTCGCGGACTGCAACAACAACGGTATCCCGGACGAGTGCGAGCCGGACTGCGACAACGACGGTACGCCGGATGACTGCGAAGTCGATTGCAATGGCAACGGTACTCCCGACGATTGCGAGTCCCTGCCGGACTGCAACAACAACGGAAGTCCCGACATCTGCGACATCGCGGGTGGCACGAGTCTCGACACAAACATGAATGGCGTGCCGGACGAGTGCGAGTGCCTGTCTCAGAATTACTGCCTGGCTTCACCAAACTCGGTGGGCAACGGCGCGACGATCTGGTTCACAGGCACCGGGAGCGTTAGCGCGAATGATCTGACTCTGCGTGCGACTGGGCTGCCCCCGCAGCAGTTCGGCATCTTCTACTACGGTCCGAACCAGACGCAAGCTGTCTTCGGTGACGGCTTCCGCTGTGTTGCTGGAACGACAACGCGTTTGCCAATCCTTGCAGCCAACATCGCAGGCAACGTTGCCTATCCGTTGGACCTGACCAACCTGCCTCCTGGCGGCGGCGTCATAGGCTCTGGCTCGGTAGTCAATTTCCAGTTTTGGTACCGCGATCCCGCGGGCGGCGGTTCGTCCTTCAACCTGACGGACGCGCTTGAGTTAACCTTCTGCGACTGACGCTGGAGTGCGGCTTCCGACACGAGCGGGAGTCTGCTTTACCTTGAAATTCAGGCGCCCCGATCAGTCTCGCGACCGGTCGGGGCGCCTTCATGTTTCTACGAGCTTGGACGCTTGAGAACGCCTCAGGTACCCACGCAGTCGTCGCCCAGTTGCTACCAAGTCGGGTGTATGAGCTCCCACTGATCTAGGGGGGGGCTCGGTGATGCTGAGTGCGTTCGAGTTCCGACGCAGGCTTCACTTCAGATGATCTCGACTTCAGCACCGAAGGCTTCGAGTCGGGACCGTATCCACTGCGCCTGCTCGCGATTGACACGCTCCGCAACGCGAAATGGAATCTGCTTCAGGGCCTTCTTGGCTTCGCTATTGCTGCAATTAGTCGTCTCGACCAATGCGCTCAGGACGCCACCAGTATCCGGGCCGATGTTGACAAGGTCGACTCGCTGACCAAAGGGGCCAGATTGGGTTCCGACGATTGGAAGCGCACTTGATTTACTTCCAGCTCCCACCATCCCGATGAGGCCCTTCCACGTCCCGGCCCACCCCTTTTCCCGCGCGCCAGGATTCGTATGGGGAGTGCCGTGGCTAGCATTCTTGGCCAGGCTGATATCGGCGACATCCGTCTGGATTTCGTCAGCACTCTGGTAGCGCCGGTCCCGATCTTTCTCGAGTGCACGCATCACGATCCGGTCGAGTCGCACATCAACATCGGCCATTTCCGACGGAGGTTGGAAGTGTCCGAGCGGGAGCTCACCTGTCAGGAGTTCATAGAGAACGACGCCAAGAGCGTATAGATCAGCGCGATGATCGATCTTAGAGGGAGCCTCGTACTGCTCTGGAGCCATGTACTGAGGAGTTCCCATGACTTGTGTGACTCTCGTGAGTGCCGAGGTGGCATCCCTGCCAACCAATTTGACGAGGCCGAAGTCTGCGATCTTCACTCGTCCCTTCGAGTCGAGCAGGATGTTTTCCGGTTTCAGGTCGCGATGAACGATCCCAGCGTCATGCGAGAATTGAAGCGCCACACAGATGTCGATGACGACCCTAAGAGTCTGCTTGGTATTGAGCCGCGTCTCGCGCATGCACGCGCGCAAGTTGGTCCCGTCGACGTATTCCATCAACAGGTACAGGTAGGGGCCGGCCTGACCTGCGTCGTGAATTTTGACGATGTTCGGATGATCCAGCGCGGCGAGGGTGCGGGCCTCGCGCCGGAAGCGAGAGACAAAGATCTCGTCTTGCGCGAGGGTATCTGAAAGCACCTTGAGGGCGACATGGCGATCCAGCGTGATCTGTCGTGCGCGATACACACTCCCGCAGCCCCCGCTTCCGACTACATCGAGCACTTCGAGGTGGGGGAAGTGTGGGGCTAGATCGGCAACCCCGGTCGGACCCAGGTTCGGCACTGGCTCGGCGGGGCTTGCATGGTCTTCATCTGTCTCGCTAACTACGGGATCATACCGCTGGACCTGCCCGCACCCAAGCAGAACGCTATGAGCATCCCCGTAGCGTGCTTGTGCTTGTGCTGTGCCCGGCGTCCGGTTCGTGGTGCACAGGTGGAAACTTGCGTGTGTCCAATTCCAGCCGTAGAGGATTCGGCCCAGGAAGACCCGAGCGAATACTCCTGCGGTTCGATTCGAGTACTCCGTGAACTGGATCACGGGAGAATGCGACTGCTCTTCCGCGAGTTCTACAAGCAGCTAAATTGCTGCCGACTAACGTGGCCGAAGTGGGATCGTTCCGGAATTGAAACCGGTTCGATGGTGCTTGCCTTTTTCGTTGGTCAGGGCGATGCGGCACCTACGTGCCGGTCGATCATGCTTCCTGAACTCTGACGTCGACAAACATTAGATCGGAACTCGTCTCCCCAAAGGACCACTCCAACTCGGAGGGGAGAACGATCGAATCTCCCATGTTCAGCCATGTCGTAAAGGAATCATCACCTGTGAGGGATAACTTTCCGGACAACACGTAGACGAAGTGGAAGGCGGGGCCGTTGTGATTGCGGTGGATCGGCGTCCGCGCGGCACAAGGGCGTGCGATTTCGACACTGGCCAAGCCATCCGTCGCGCGCTCGATGGCTGTTGTACAGCGTTCGAATCCGTCCGCATCCGCAGCGGTCCAAGTCGATTGTTCCGCGATGTGCCGCACAAAGCCTTGTCCGCTGAAATCACGTTCGGGCTTGTGCGTTGGATTCGGCAGCTGGAGCCGGTGATCGATCATCGTTTCATGCTCTGCCGGGCAGCTCACTTCGAGGACCTCCAGGCCTTCGGATGCTTCCAGTACGCGATGGCGAATCAGCGGAGGTTGCAACACTGCGTCACCCGCCTTCAGTACGAAGGGCTCTCCTTGATCCTCGTAGACGACGCGCACCCAGCCCTTCAAGCAATAGATCAGTTGGAAGTGAATTGCGTGAAAGTGAACCGAGTCTGGGACCGGGCCGCCGTCAGGAATAGCGATGTGCGACGCGATGAAACGTCCGCCGAGGCGCCCAGGAATCAAGTCGCGATAGCGCATGCCAGCTCGGCCAACGATCCACTGCGCCGAGTCGCTCGAGCGTGAGATGATGAGGGCAGAGCGGAGCGCAGGCAATTCGGCCTGGCCGGGCGGGGCCAGGAGTTCGATTCGAAGCCCCCCCGGACCTGTCAGTTCATCGCCCTCGAAACGCTTTGCCGCGGAGGCGTCACACTCCACTCGAATCTCGGCCGGCGCGGCCTCGGCGTCCCGCAGCAAGATTAGCTGGAGCCCGAGTCCAGACACCCAAGCTTCGCGAGGATCGTCGGCTGGAAAGATACGGTCCGTGCGAAAGCCGAGACGCTCCTGCAAGAAGCGAAGCGTCTGCGACAAATCTCGGCAGGGGAGAATTAGCCTCGCCGATCGCAAGCCAGCGTACACATCTTGCGCGCGGTCGGTCGGATTCTTGTTGCTCACCTTCTCAGTCTACGTCTGCATGCTCACGGCCGGGAACTACGAATTGGGAAGGCGAGACGAACGAGCCGAGCTCGATCGGCGATCAGATGGATCGTGCGCTTCGCCCTCGTCTTCTGTTGCTCATGGCCACACCCTAATCCTGTGCTGCTAGACTGATGGGGCGTGACTGAAACACACCACATGCCGCCAGGACTTCGCCGAGATCTCGGGCGGCTCGAGTCTTATGCGCTCTTGGTCGGCATCTTGGTTGGTGCGGGCATTTTTCGCGTGACCTCGGATGCCACTGCGTTGACAGGCCCGAGCGTGATTCTGGCGCACTTGGTGCTGACGCCGGTCATTCTGGCGACCGCTGTCAGTTACTTGGTGTTCCTGTCCACACCGCTGGGGTTGCGACCTGGCGGCGAGATCGCACACATCGCAGCGACACTCGGGAATGGACGGCTCGTGTTTTTGGCTGGGTGGTTGAAGCTGATCTCGTACATGGGCGCCTGTGCCTATCTGGCTGATGCACTCGCGCGTAACGTCTACGAGTTGTTTCGGCCTGGCACCGAGTCGGTGGATAGCTCATTGTTGCTGCTGTCGTTGCCAATTTTGGCCTTCTTCTGTGGCGTGCACTTGATCGGGGTACGTTGGTTCGGGCGTGTGCAAGTCGCGATGTGCATGCTGCTCGCGGTTGCGCTCGTTGTCCTGATCGTGCCTGGAGTCTTCGCGATCGACACGGCCAACTACAAGCCGTTTTTCTACGGCGGCGCATCGGGATTTGGTGCGGCCTTGCCTCCGCTCTTCTTCGCATACGCAGGCTTTGAGGCCTTATCCCAAGCGGCGGGAGAGGTACGCGACAGCCGCAAGGAATTGCCGCGTATTTTTGTGCGGGGTATCGTGTTGACGGCCCTGATCTTTCTGGCGATGTCTTCGGTCGCTCTCGGTGTCTTGCCATCTGATGAACTCGGCAGCAGTGGTGTGCCCATGTCCCGCGCGGCTGCTACCTACCTGCCCTTCGGTGCCGAGGCCGTGGTGACCGTCGGCGCGATCATGGCGATCGGCACTTCGCTGAACGCCTCGCTGCTGGTTCCGGCCAGGCTGGCGTATCACATGGCGCACGAAAGACAGTTGCCGCAGGCCTTCGGTCGACTTCATGTAGAGCGGGGGATACCTGTGTTGGGGCTAGTGCTTTGCTTCGTATTCACAGCCCTGCTACTTGCGTCAGGGCAGATGGGCTTGGCCCTGGGTATCGCCGTCGTATCGTTGATGATGCTCTACGTACTGCACAGTTTGGCTCTGTGCCTGCTGCCACGTCTCAATCCGGATCTATACGAACAAGTCGAGACACGCATCCCGCGCAGCTTGCAGTGCCTTGCGGCAGGTGCTTCGATCCTCGCGTTGCTTTGTTTGATCGGCTTGCAGTTCAGCTCCGACATCGCACATATGCAGAGCACGGAATTCTCTACGCGCTGGCATGCGTTGGATTGGACGAGCCTTGAGCTGGTCATCGCGTGGTTACTGCTCGGCTTTCTCGTGCATGCCGTAGTGCGGCGCACGCCGCCTTCCGAAGCGCATATACTGGAGAGAGATGTCTGATCGAGACCGAAAACAATCCAAGGGTGTGCACGCGTCCAGCTCCGCATATGCCCAGTACGATCAAGTGCAGAAGGCCGAGTATCAGCTGGCAGAGTCGGCTGATCGGGCTGACAGCATTGACGAGGAGTTTCGCTTCGAGACTTGCGACCTACGTCTCTGCCTCCATGGAGACGACCGAGATCAGCAGCGCTTCGCAGACCAGTTGGGTAGCGCAATGGAAGAGATCGGATTCGTAATCCTTGAAGGGCACGGCATCGATACCGAACTCTTCGACGATGCCGAGCACGCACTCCGTGATTTGTTCAACCGGTCGAGCTTGCAACAGAAGTTGCGCTATCGCGCGGCGCGCCATGGAGCGGTCAGTGAGGGCTACTTTCCGATTCGAGAGACCAGCGACATCCATCCGGACTTGGTCGAAGGCTGGGTGTTTGGTCGACGCGCCTTCAACATCGATCAGGATGCGGGCTACGACGCTCACGCCTTCTGGCCGCAGCCGGAGTTGGAGCCTCGCTTGCGGCCTTTGATCGAGCAAGAATTGATGCTTTTCCAGCCGATCATGCGCAGCGTCCTGCGCTACCTAGGCTGCGATCCTGCGTTGTTCGACGAACGGCTCGCGCAGCCGAACTTCGGCCAACGGCTCAACTGGTATCCACCCCTGCAAACCGAAGACTTGGATAGTGGTGCGGGGCGCTTGTTGGGACATGAGGACGTCGATCTGTTCACGCTACTTCCCGCGCCGAGAAGCGAAGGTCTGCAGGTTCTGAAGCGCGACGGCCGATGGGTGCGCATGCGCGCGCCCGAGGGTTCAATTATCTTGAACACGGGCGATTATTTACAGCGCATTTCGAACGACATCTTGCCGTCGACCACGCATCGTGTCAGTCCACCGCGCGAGTCCTCGCTGGCCGAGCAAGCGCGTGTCAGCTTTCCGCTGGCAGCCTACTTGCGTCCGGATGAGATGCTCGAGGTCCTGCCCGGCCTGCCCAATCCGAAGTACGATCCGATCTCGGTGATTCGCTTTCACACGAGGACAACGGCCAAGTTCTATGGAGACGACTACGCAGTCGATTCTTCCGAAGATCCCCCGGCTTCATCGACATAGTGAGCGTAGCTCTGCTCGGCTAGTTTGCGATGCACGACTTCGAGCACCTGCGGTGGAGCGTTCTTGAAGGTCGGCCAATCTGACTCTCCCTGAGCCTGTCGCATCTCGGGCCAGCGCTCCTCGCTGAAGGCTTGCAAAGCCTCGCTCATCAAACTCGCCGAAAGCATGAGTGTGCCATAGCACAGGTCGGAGTAGTTCATCCCGCGCTGGACTGGCAGCTCTCGACGCAGCAACACATCGCCGGTATCGATGCCTTCGTCACAGAAGTGGGCTGTCGCGCCGACGCGGATGTCGTGATAGACGGACCAGGCAGGGGACGCGGAACCGCGGCAGTCTGGAAGCAATCCAGGGTGGCAATTCAGCACGCCGTGCTTTGGGTGCGATAAAATGGGGCCACGGATGATGCGAGTACCACCCAATACGATCAGGTCGAGCTCATCCGAAGCGAGCAGCTTCATCAGCGTTGAGTTGTCGTGCTTCGCGACTCGGCATGTTGGGATGCCGTATCTCTCAGCTTGGGTTGCGATCGGCGGCGCCACGGGATGGGGTGAGATGCGTTCGCTGAATTTTTCGCGCTCCTCGACTGCGATGTCGGATTCCTCTTCGATGATGCAACTGGGGCTGAAGCCTGTGACAAGCAGCTGGCGCAGCATCGCCCGCGCGTAGGGATGCTCTTCGAGCGCAAGGAATGCAAATATGGGGTGCCTCATGGTCATCACCGCGGCGCTTCTCATTGGGGAGACCGGCGGTTGGGTAACAGCCTAGCGAGTCAGCGCATCAAGAATCAGAGAGAACCTTTTTCGGGACTCGAGTCTCATCCGCTCCATACGAATCGGACTCGCCTGTAACGGTAGCTACGCTTGGGTTCGAGGGGAGGCGGAGCGGGGAGCAAGAGCCACCTTCTCCGCACTCACCTCCCTAGCCCTGCCTGCGCGCCCCAAAGTAGGAACGCAATGGGCAAGCTTTGCCCGATGCGGCCGTGAACGAAGGATTTGCTTATTCGGTTGCGTTGCAAGGAGATCGCGCATTGATCAGCGTACCTTGCGACTCAGAACTCGGTGGGTGTTCGGGTGTCGGAGTCGTGCTAGATCGCGACCGTGCAACCTTCGACTTTGCGTTTAGGCAGTACGGCCACAACACAAGTCCGGGCGATAGGCTCGGCTCTGCCGTAGCCATTGATGGCAATACTATCGCGATTGCGGCCAACGTGAAGCATGGCCCGCAAGGATCACAGACGGGCGCGGTCTACGTCTACGTTGAAAACGGATCGAAATACCAGGAGCAAGCCTTCTTGCGTCCGCAGGAATTGGAGCCCTTCGATCATTTTGGGAATGCGATCGACCTGGAAGGTCATCGAGCGGTTGTCAGTGCGATGGAGGGCGGTTGACCGACTTCGGGTTATGTCGGCACAGGGGCTGTCTATGTGTTCGTAGGAAGTGGGGCCACCTGGACCCGGGTCCAGGTCCTGCGCGGTTCAGGAACAGCGAACTATGACTACTTCGGCTATGACTTTTCCCTGGATGGCGAGACCCTGGCCGTCGGTGCAACGGGAGCTGATGATGCGGGCCACCACACCGGCTCCGCCTATGTCTTTATCTTTGATGGCGCAGCCTAGGTTGAAGAGACGAAGCTGATGGCAAGCGATGCGGCGGAAGACTCGGCCTTCGGTTCGAGAGGCGCTCTGGATGAGGACACTTTAGTCGTCGGGGCGCTCGGAGATGACCACGCTGGGTTGGATGCCGGCGGGGCTTATGTGTTCATGCGCAGTGGCACCGTTTGGAGCGAAGTGCAGCGGCTCGATCCGATGGATGCGGGCGGGGCGCTCGAACTTGAGATCGACTTCGACTCGACTCTGGCTTGCGTAGGGCCCGGGCAACTGCACGCTGGCTCGACGTGAAATTTCCAATGCTGTTTTGCGACCCGATGGGCGGCGCTGCTGCGCACAACCTATCGGATGCCGTTCAGTTGACTTTTCAACCCTAAACGGGGCGGCGACAACAGTCGATTGGAGTAACGAGCGGATCCGGCGGTAGCCGGCTTCGCTACTTTTTTGGCCCAGAATCAATTCGTTCGACAATGCTTGAGCACCTCGAACGCATCAGATCAACTCTTCAGCTTGGCGCTTCTCACAGGCTCACCGTAGCCTTATTCGTTCCTACGTGGCAACGCGATCGCAAGCTGACCCCATCGGACTTCTTCCATGCTGACCCACTCATCCAAGCTCCGTTGCGGCTCGCTCTCGCTGCTCTCTTTCATTGGTCTACTGGTCACGCTCGCCCCCGGTAGCTATGCGGAGGGCTGTCCCGCAAGCAATTCGCAGCTCGCACTCGACATGAAGCTGTCTGCTTCGGCGGCAGCTCCTGTACTGGCACGCAACATGCCGCATGAGAGGGGTGAGCTCGACGAATGGCAACAAGCTCTGGCCAAGGAATTGACTCGCGTGATCCAGAGTTCAGTCGAGCACGAGGAGTGCGCGGGCCTCTCGGTCGCGATCGCGATTGAGGACGAATACTTAGTTCGCGATGGCTTCGGTTTCGCAGACTTGGAGCACGGAATCCGGGCCGACGCGAGCACGCTCTTTCGCATCGGTTCCGTGACGAAGCAATTTACTGCGGCCGCGATCATGCGTTATGTCGAGCGCGGCACTCTCGACCTCGAAGGGGAAATGCATCAGTTCTTGCCGACCTATCCTGAGACCGAGCATCCCGTGACCTTGCGTCAGTTGCTGACGCACACCTCGGGCATCCCAAGCTACACCGCGCAGCCCGATTGGCAGGAGACCATCCTCGAAGCAGTCGAACCCGAAGGCATGGCCGAGTACATCAGCGGCATAGCTTTCGACTTTGAGCCTGACGAGCGCTTCTCCTACAACAATTCGGGCTACTTCTTGCTTGGGCTGATCCTGGAGCAGGCGAGTGAGGTCAGCTACGCCGAACACTTGGATGCGGAGCTCTTCCCGCTAGCTGAACTGAAGCGCACACGCGTTGGCGCGCGTGATCCAGTCATCCAAGGCCGCGCTCAAGGCTATGCCTTCCGCGGTGGCCAATTCTTCAACGATCAGCCCATCAGCATGACCCACCCATATGCCGCGGGGAATATTCTCTCGAGTGCAGCTGAGCTTGTGCAATGGCAGCATGCATTGACGCGCGGTGATGTTGTCAGCTTCGAGAGCTACGAGCAGATGATCACGCCGCACACACTCTCGAATGGCAACAAGACCACTTATGGTTTTGGCCTCGGTGTTGGCAAAGTGCAGGACTTCGATGTCGTCAGGCACTCGGGTGGCATCAATGGATTCAACTCCATACTGATCTGGGTGCCAGACTTTGACCTCTCCGTCGCTGTGATTAGTAATTCAGAGGCGTTCGATGCACCGGACTTTGGCAGCCAGCTGACTGAACAAGTGCTGGCAGCCATTCTGTTGCGAGAGGCCGAGGACGATTGAATTCGCTTCCGTGCAGCGCCTAATCTGTGGCTCGTTCGCTGGCGAAAACGCGGGCCTCAGGCCTTCGATTCGCGCTCTTTATCCTCGATCATGCGCTTGATCAGGCTCAGGTCTCCGGGAGCAATTTCGTCCTGGCGCAGCAAGTGAGCGACAAGTTCAGAGGTGTCACCACGGAAGAGGTTGTTCGTCAGATCGCCCAGCATGGTGCGGCTGACATCGTGATGGCTGCGCAGTGCGCGATACACGAATTGCCTGCCTTCGCTGTGATGTGTGACGAGACCGCGTTTCTCAAGTCGCTTGAGCAGCGTGGCAACTGTCGTCGCAGCGATGCTGCGTTCCTGCTGCAAGCCGGCATGCACCTCGGTCACGCGTGCCTCGCCTCGATCCCACAGCACGCGCATGACTGCCAGTTGCAGGCCGCTCAACGGGCTCTCTGCGTCTTTGCTATTCATAGCTGCCCATGAACACGATGTGGGTGAAGCCTGCGGCGATGATTTGATCCATCAGAGTCTTCACGTCCTGATACACGATGCCTGAACGTGCATCGATCGTGACTTGCTGATCCGCATTGGCCGCGGCGAGCTGCTTCAGCAACTGTCCGGCAGCGTTGGTATTGGCTGTATCGAAGGGGAGTCCGTCCTGGCCCTTGGTCAGATCCGACTCCGCAGTCCACTGGCCAAGATCCCAGTGGTTCGATCCAAGTCTGTACTGAACCACACCCTTCGCGTCTGGCTTCAGTCGTACTTCTAGTCGGGGGCGGCGTAGAGCGACTTCGACTAGAACATTGGGAGTTTCGATCGGCTCTGCGATTTCGGCGACTTCATCAGGCCACAGCAGCTGGACCTCCAGCTTCTCTTCAGGCTCCTCTTCCTCGATCGGCTCTTCGATCTCGAACACTTCCTCAATGATCTCCTCGGGGATTTCATGGAGCGTATGCGGCAGAGGGATCCGGAACACTTCGCTTCCCTCGACATCTTCGGCCAGCTCCAGGTTCCAGATGCTGACTTCCATGCTTCCGCATAGAGCCATCAGCCTTTGAACATGTCGGTAAGGCGTGTCTTGGGCGACGAGGATTCGCAGGCGAGCGTTTGGAAAGGAAAAAGCAGGCTGCCCACGCGGCATCACAGACAGCCCGCGCGGCATCATGGATGCCAATTGGGCCAGGCTGGAACGCATGGCAGTAAGCCCTTCGTCCGTGCTCAGGTCAGAGCGGCTGAGCAGCTCTCCATGGCGATCCAAGTCGGCTACGCCGTTGGGGGAAATATGGACTGCGGCGAAGAACTCCTTGTGGCTTGCCTGCGGTGCATCGGCGAGATCTATCTCTGACTGCTCTTCGAAGTCGGGACCGGCGCAGGCTACCGCCAGCAACACGAGAGCTGAGCCGATCGTCACGCTGAGGCTTGCACGAGTCGACGGAGGTCCAGCGGGCTCTGCGAGCAAGCGTGAAACGCGTGTGATGAGCGGCGAGTGCGTGCGCGCCATCGCCGGGGCCAGCAGCGGTTGATGTCTTGCATGCAGTCTCTCGGCGACGGCAGCCAAGCAGCTCGCGAGCGCGATCGGCTTGCGCGTTGCTCTTATGGCCCAGTCATCGCAAGCATGTTCGGCGGCATCTGCCAAGTTACGGCACGCCAAGCGATTCAGTGGTTGTAGGAAGAACACAGATTGCATGGCGTGCATGCGTGCCAACCACCTGGGATCGCGACGCATCAGGTGTGCGAGTTCGTGTGCCAACAGTCCCTCGCGCTGCTCGTCGTCGAGCGCATCCCAGGTGGCGCGCGGTACGCAGATCTCTCGCGTTCCAATCGCGATTGGGGACGAGAGTTCGGCCGAGGTACTGAGGCGTAGCCGGTGGGTGATGCCCGCTCGCTTGGCGAGTCGTTGCAGTTGCTCCGTCGCCACGGCGGCGTCTAGCTCTTGGCGATCGAGCCCGCGCTTCAAGTGTCGGTGCGCAGAACGCAAACGCAGTAATCCAAGAGCGGCTCCGACCATCCACACATAACCCAGAAGGGAGGGCCAAGCGATACTGCGTTGGCTCGTCAGCGACTGGCTTGCGTGGCTCGCAGACGGAAGCTGCGAAGTGGCCGGAGCGTTTGCACTGATCACTGCCATCGCTGGCGCCGCTTCGGTGCCGGGCAGCGCATCGATCGCAATCGCGCTTGGGAGGCTAAGGCTAGCCAGGCTAGCTCCGTTTGGCAGCAACGCGACTTGATGGAGAGTGGCCGTCAGGACACCTCCAAATAAGGCGGCGCGCCACATCGGTTCCAGCAGTTGGTGCGAGCGCAGAGGTCGCGACGCGACCTGCGCGAGAAGCAGGAGTACGGTGCTGTGAATCCAATAGGTCGTCAGCCATCTGCCGAGGGTCTCGGATAGCTCGATGATCGGGGCCATGCGCTTGTCTCCAGTCGATTGAGGTCATGGGCTCGTGTCGGTTACAACTGTAGTACTACAGTTGTAATAGGTGGTCACGCAATCAACTCGAATTCCGTATCTGCTGTGATTACAAGAGGTTAGGGTCCCTTCTTAGCGGGCAAGGCGAAACAGGAAGCCCTCACCGCCAGTGAATGTGACCCCTGGCATCCAAAAGTCGCCCGCCTCGACCTCGAACCCGAGTTCTCGGTGCAGGTCAATGCTGGGGCCATTCCTAGCATTGACGACGAATCGCAGAGCGTCGCCGGCAACATCAGCGGGCTGTGCCCGCCACTCTCGGATACGAGCTTCGGTCAGAGCGCGTCCGATCCCGGCTCGCCGAGCATGGCTGCGAACGACGACACCCGTCAGGTACCAACTGGCCGGCACGTGCGGTGCCGCCTTCCGATCGGATTCGACATCTGCTGCTGGCGCGTTCTCGGTCGAAGCAGCGACAGTCAAGCGTCGATCGAGCGACCACTCGAGCCACTCGGCGCTTCCGAAGCCGAGCAGCTTCTCGCTCTCAGCGCCCGATCCTGTCGCGTACGCGACGAACATCATCAATTTTTCTGGGGGCAAGGAGAGCTTGCGCTTCGTGCCGGCCCTGAACTTCTCAAGGTCTCCTCCCAGCCGTTCCCAGGAGATGAGCGCCAGATCTTCCTGGTCATCATCGCATGCGGCCCGGAGCGCAAAGGCCATCGCGCGCCTCTGCTTGCCATCAGGGTCGTAGTCCGCGAATCGCTTCGACTGACTCATATAGACGCGTAGCCGTTGCAGTGGAGAAGAATCCGAACGCCGCGCACATGCGACAGCTCAGGCCTCGATTCTATGAGGCGGCTAGCGCGCCTTGCTATCCGGGATGCTGACATTCCCGAACAACCTCAGCAGCGCCGGCAAGATGATCAAGTCTCCGATCAAAGCGGCCGTTACGGTGAAGCAGATCATGGCGGAGAACATCTGGTTGCGCGGAAACTCACTTGTCAGCACAGGCGCGAAGCCAGCTACAAGAACCAGAGTCGTGATCAGCAGAGCCTTGCCAACTCCGATGAAGGACGCTTCGATGGCCTGCTCAAGTGACTTGCCCAGGGCTCGTTCACGCCGGAAGCGCGCGACGACGTGGATTGTGTCATCGACCGCGATCCCGAGGCTCATCACGAAGGCTGTGGCTCCGGCCATCGGGAGATCGAGCAGCACCAAGGTGGCTGCTGTGGCGGCTAACGGGAAGGCATTCGGGATGACGCTGATCAAGCCCATGCGCAGAGAGCGGAAGGCGACCGCGAGCACACCGAAGATGGTCAAGGAGGCGAGCACTAGGCTTTGCATCAAGTCGGCACTGACCTCGCGCCACATCCGTCCTGATAATATGGCCTGTCCACCGAGTGAAAACTTGAAGCCAGGGTGAGCTTGGGACAGCTCGATCAGCTCTTGCGTGAGGACTTCAAAAACGGAGCGATAGTGCCCGTAGCCCCGGTCCGGAAGGCGCGCTTCGATACGCGCGAGGTACTGTTTCGGCCACACCACGCGCTCGCGGATGATCTTTGGCACGATCGGTAGCAAGGCCGCGCGGCTTGCGAGGGAGTCACCGAGGGACGGCATCACAGAGAACAAATCGTTCAAGTCGATCGTGTCTGAGAAGACCTTGTGCTGCGCCAACTGCGCTCGTGCGGCTTCGACCGCAGCGCAAATACGAGTCCAGTTACCAGCGGTTGCCTCCTCCCAATCGACGAAGATGCTCAGCGGTATGGTGCCTCCCAGCTTCTCGTCGATACGTACCAATGCCCTTGCCGCCGGGCTGGAACGGGGGATGTCCGACGAGACGCGGTTGTCGTTCTCGACCCGATAACTAACTGACAAGAACGCGACGGTTACGGCTATGCCGATTGCGGCAACAGCACGTGCATGACGCATAAGAAAGGCGACACTTTGCCTGGCGTACGGCAGCGCTCCGCTGGACAGCGCACTCGGAGCCTTGGGGACAAGGTGGCGCCCGATGAAGGTGCTCGAGGCCAGCGGCAAGAAGACGATGACAGCCAGGAAGGTCGACAGCGAGCCGATCAAGCAGGCGAAGCCGAAGTCCCGGATTAGAAGGGTGCGTGCGAATAGTAGCGACGCGAAGCCAAGCGCGGTCGTGAAGGATGTCAGCCAGCAGGGCAGCGCCAAGGCGCGGATGGCGGAAGCCGAGGCCGCAAGTGGCGTCAGCCCGCGCGAGCGTTCGTCGCGCACGTGAATCATTAGGTGCACGCTGTCGGTGAAACCGATCATCATCAGCATGATTGGCAAGATCACGCGCGTGAGTCCGTTCAGCGGATGCCCAAAGAATTCCAGCAAGCCAAAGGTCCAGAGCACACCAAGGACCGGTCCTCCGCCGCTGACGACAATGGCCCAGAAGCTCTTGAACAAGCAGGTCGCGAGCAGGAATGTGACGACGTAGGCCAAGCCGTGGAACAGCCACTGCTCATGTTGAAAAGTGAGCGAACGCGCGATCGCGAGTGGCCAGCTGCCCGTTAGGACCGAACTCATGCCCGGAGGAGTGTCCACCGCCGCGAGCTTGTCCTCGAGTGCGTGGAAGGGGTCCTTCCCGGGCGCCAACAGCGTTCTCGACTCCTCGGATTCAAAGTCGATTTGGACTGGTAAGACCCACATGTCAGCTGACGCCGCCAGCAGGTGTCCTCCGATAAGGGGGTGATCGAGCAAGCGCTCACGGGCCGCTCGGAACTCGCCAGCAGTCGCTCCTGCCTTTGGGAGCAGCGGCCCGGTGCCATGGCTTCCAAAGTCAGCAGGGATTGCATCGACCCACGCGATTCCTTTGATGATGGGGGAGGACTCGAGCGCCGCGACTAAAGCGCGGGTCGCAGCGACACCCTCGACACCAAACAGATCCTCACCCTCGATGACCAATATCACGCTCTCGGGCGCGACATTGAACTCGGCCATCAGATCCGAGATCGCGTCCTCTACTTCTCGGTGAACTCCTGCGTGCTTCTCGTACTGGCTACCGCCTCGCTCAGCCTTCTGCATCAGGCTCCAGGCAGACAGCACGGTCAGCCCGAGCATCAGCATGAAGAGCGGCGCGCGCGCACGCGGCCAGTGGTCAGCGAGTGTCGGGAAAAAGTTCACGAGAGATTGCGCAGGGAGTTCCGGTACGAAGACTGCCACGCTCGCAGGGTCTGAACTACAGTTCTAGCAAGCTCGGGCCAGCTCATGCGCGAGCTTCTGATCATGACGCCTACAACCGTTGCTCCCGGCCCCGAATCTCACCTCGCTCCGCCTCGGCTGAGCGCCATCTCCTTCACGCTCTGCCTGATCGTCCTACTGGCGATCTTCGTCTTGCTTAACCCAATTTGGGTCGAGCAAGACATGCGCGCTTGGAACGAGAACATTTGGTGGAGCTACATCCCGATTCCGCTGCTGGTCGCGATCTTCCTAGCGATCGAGCGCAAGCTTGGTCTTGCTGCCCTGCTGCTGGAATCGATGAAGTTGACCTTCGTCAAGTTCGTCATCACGATCACCTTCGCGAACGTGTTGTGGGGCGTGAGCGGTGTCCCGGATTCCGGTATCCCCGAGACTCCTCGCGCCGAGACCGATGCTGTTCAAGCGGCCTTCCAACCTGTGGCCCCACCGACGCCGACCTCGTTGGACGAGCAGTCCTTGGGCCAGCTGAGTGGCACGGTCGTCGCCCCCGATGGCGCGCCTGTCGCAGGTGCGCTCGTCTGGATCTCGAAAGGACTCGAGACCTACGTCTTCGCTCCGCCCGCCGCGACTCTCGTGCTCAATAATCACGGCACAGGAATTGAACCAACCTTCGCTGTTGTGCAGGTCTGGCAATCCATCTCGCTGTGTTCGTCTGATGACCTGTTGCACACAATTGTTATCACTGATGGCAGCGACCGCAGACTGGCGAATTACCCGATGCTGGGTCACGACGGACGCGAGCTGATGTTTCACAGGCAGCATGGCCTAATCGACATCGGATGCAGCGTGCACTCGGACGAGTCTTCAGCTCGCTTCCTGGTCTTGGCCAATCCCTTCCACACACGCACCGCAGCCGACGGATCTTTCACCCTAACGGGAGTCCCCGCCGGCGAGTTGCAGTTGGAAGCCTGGTCGCCAACCGGCCAAGCCATGCTCGACGGTGTGAGCCTGCCAGTATCTGGTGCACTCGATTCACTTCGCTTGCAGTGGAACCGCAAGTCCGATTATCAATAGAGAGGTGGGGCCTAGGCCCATCTCTCAGCTCTTGCAGGGTCCTGCGCGCTAGCGGGATGAAGCAGCGCATGTCGCGCCGGAAGGCTTCATCGCCGGAGAAGCACAGGTCGTCGACGTAGCGTGTGTAGGTTGCATCGAACTTTGCGGCGAGAGCTGCTAGGCGCGCATCGAGCCTGTGGCATAAGAGGTTC
>JBLFWN010000136.1:0-16508 GCA_047611405.1 Planctomycetota bacterium
CCTTGACCTACCGTCAAGACATGTCGAGAAAGCGGCGAACAATGGTGCGGCTCGGTATGGTCATACAATCATCTCCGACCAGCCGGGCTGGTCGCATCTGGAGTTCTTATCCGCCTCAGCTGAGTTCGAGGCGACCGGCCTCGGTTTCCCACTTCGACGACAACTCGGCAAGGCGTTCGGTGTTGGTCTCGAGTTCGCGGCCCAGATCTCTGCTGCGCGCGCCGTCGCTCCAAGTCTCGGGCAACTCCAGTTCCGCGGTGATCGCAACTTTGCGGCTCTCGAGAGCATCGATCTCCGTTTCGAGCGCCTTTACGATCTTCTTCTGCTTCTGCAGATTGAGCCGCGGCTTGTTCGCCTTTTGCAACCCTGGCCGAGCGGTCTTGCCCTGAGTCTTCGCTGCCTCACCGCTGCCGGCCGTGAGTGCGGCGCGCGCCGAGGCCGCCTTCGTCTTGTGCAGGTAGAACTCGTAGTCGCCAAAGTACGACGTGAGCTGGCCTCCAGCCGTGTGAATGACCTTGTTCGCGAGGGTCTTGATGAAGTGCACGTCGTGGCTGATGAAGACCAGCGTACCCTCGAACTGCGTCATCGCGGCAACGAGCGCATCTATGCTCGACATGTCGAGGTGCGTCGTCGGCTCGTCCATCAGCAGGAGGTTCGGCGGATCGAGCAGCAACTTCACGAGGGCGAGGCGACTCTTCTCGCCACCGCTCAGAACCTCTACTCGCTTGAACACCGAGTCACCCGAGAACAGGAACGACCCCAGCAAGGTGCGCACGGCTTGTTCTGTCACCTTGGCATCGGTGTCGAGCGCTTCCTCGAGCACCGTCCGCCCGGGCTTCAGCATCTCGATCCGATACTGTGAGTAGTAGCCGGCCGAGACATTGTGGCCGAGCCCGCGCTCGCCCTGGTACGGCGTGAGCTTGTCCGCCAATAGCTTGAGCAACGTCGACTTGCCGGCGCCGTTCGGGCCGACGAGCACGATTCGCTCACCGCGCTGAACTTCGAAGTCGACGCCGCGATAGATCCTGTTTTCGCCGAAGGCAAAGTGCACCTGATCGAGCCAGATCACCTTCTGGCCGCTGCGGGGCGGTTGCGGGAAACGAAAGCCGACCTTCTTGTCGTCGCTCTCCGGCGCCTCGAGCTTGTCCATCCGCTCGATCTGACGCAGCTTGCTCTGCGCCTGCGTGGCCTTGCTCGCCTTGGCCTTGAAGCGATCGACAAACGCCTGCAGGTGTGCAATCTCCTTCAGCTGTGTCTTGTAGGCCGCGAGATGCTGCGCGTCGGACGCCTCGCGTTGCCTGAGGAACTTCGTGAAGTTGCCGGTGTAGCGGACAAGCTTCTGATGGCGGATTTCGACGATGGCGGTGACGAGTGCGTCGAGGAACTCGCGGTCGTGAGAGATGACGAGGATGGCCCCCGGATATCCCTTGAGGTACCCCTGAAACCACAGCAGCGACTCGAGGTCGAGGTGGTTCGTCGGTTCATCGAGCATCAGGAGATCGGGCTCCTGCGTCAGCAGTCTGGCCAGGTGGGCCCGCATGACCCAACCGCCGCTCAGGAGGATAGGAATTTCAAGGTACCATTTTTTGCCCGACTCAGTGGCGCGGCCCCCCTCGAGGAGGCGCTCCTGAACCGGTCCGGGCAGCCAGGCAGACGATTCTGCTGCGTTACGGAGCCACTGCCAACCCATCGAGGCCGAAGATGCTGTATGCGGCTTCTCGCGAGACAGACCTCCCCCACAAGGCGGCCTTCCAGCAGCCGGTTTCGGGTGGTCAGCAGCTCGCCCGAGCGGTCCCGAAGTCGAGCAGCGGCGGAGCCCGCGGCGGCGTTGATGCCGGTGGCTCATCTGGCAAGCCGAGGTGACGCAGGATTCGGCCTCGGGCTGCTCGCTCGGTGATGCACGAGATCACTTCGCGTTGCGCGCCGCACTCGCACACCAGAACAAAACTGAGGCACTGCGAGGACGTGGCACCGACTCTCAATTGCAGCACGCTCTGGCACGACTGCGGAGGAGGCCAGCCTTCACCCCCTCGGACACTCCCCCGCACTAAGCCCTCGAGACCGACCGCACACCCCTGCAAAGCTCGGTGTCGTGGGTGGCAAGAGGGTCAGGGGTCGAGAGAGAGGATCGGGAGGGCGTGTGGTAGCACTTCGGGAATTTGGTGCGGAGAAGTGTCCGGCACCGAATGACGCACGGTACTAGAATCTTTCCCGATCAGGACCGGTCGCAAGGCCGGTCCTGTTTGATTGTCCTGCTTGGATCAGGCCTCACTCTATCCCAACTCGAGCGAGACGCGCTGAGCGGCACTTGCGCAGATCATCACCGATGTACGCATAGTCGGTCGAGATGATGCGCAAGCTCAGAAAGTCACGCCCGCTGACGGCTGCGGGGATTGCCTGCTTGAATGCGATCGGTTTGCCTGCCTTCATAAGGACTTCACCGACCAGGGCCTCATCCAAGAAGATGCGCAGCTTCCCGTTGTTCAGTTCGACGCGATCGAGGACGGCACCATCGATGACCAGCTCGCCACCCGACTCTGGCAATTGACGCGCGTCCAGGATCATCGAGGCGTAGGGCGCGATGTGGCCGTCGGCGTCGACGCCACCATGGATCTGGGCCGCCTCTGCCAACTCGAGCGACTCGAATTCGATGCTCGCATGAATCGGACGCTCCTCGAGCCAACGCTCGAGCGGAACGGGTTGCCGCGCGTCATTTCGGCCCCTCGCATGCAAGGTCTTCAAGCGCACATCGGCCTCATCCCATACAGGCAACTTCAGGTCCGGCAGCAACTCGCGCTTGACGATCAGCGCGTAGAAGAGCTTCGCGACTTCCTCGTTCGCGAGTGCACTCCAGTGCCCGTCGTGCTTGCTGAGGCGGTACTTGCGCGTATTGCGGAACTTTTGGCCCAGGAAGGTCAGCTCGCGCTCGGGTAGAGCTTCACCGAGACCACGCTGTGCGCAAGGCAGGTGCTCGGCGTAGTTCAGCATCAACAGATAGCGTCCGCCGACCGCCTTCAAGTCGCGTCTCATCGCAGCGATCGCGGCACGGCCTTCCGCATAGCGCATCTGACTCTCGTAGTCCAAGCCGGCGGCGATCCAATTCTTGACGTTGAAGCCGATCAAGCGTGGGTAGCGGCGCATGAGCATCGAATCTGCCCGATCGCGATGTTGCGACGAGAAGCTCGAATAGGCACCGAATCCACGTACTCCGTTCGAGTCGTCCTGGTCATTTCCTACCAAGACTTGGATCAACAAGTCCGGACGCAGCAGTGACATCTGTCGGCGCACATACGCGCACTCGGCTGTCACGTTCCAACTGCCCATGCCGATTTGCAGGCACTCGATCCGGCCTGCTTCCGCGCCCGCCCGCTCGCTCAAGAAGCGCTCGAGATGAGCTGCGCAACGCTCTTCGACCTGCACTCCCTCGCCCATGATGAAGGAGTCGCCAAGCACCACGACCCGTGTGACATCGGCGGGCTTGGGCAGCTCGTAGTCTCGCTCCCGAACACCCAGACGATTCGTCGCGACGAGGAAGCCGTCGATCTCGCGCTCCGCCAACGAGGGCATCAAGATTCGACCGACCTGCGCGTCAGGAAAGGAGTCGTAGATCGCCCCTTGGCTGACGAGCTGATCAATTGCCGCCTGCCTAACGCTCTCGTCGCGAGTTGCCGAGTCGATCGCCCGGTATTCCGAGTCCTGGCTTTGCCACATCCAGACGCAGGTGGCTAGCAATCCTATGCACAGGCCGGAGAGCACGGCGATCGCGCGCTGAGCTGGCTTGGGAACCGCCTGAGGCCCAGGCGCTATGTTCGGGACTGCTTGCGGTCTGCCCGTCGCCGCAAATGCAAGATGCGCCATCGGAGCGGCGCAGGGAACCCGAACTTTTTCGTCGACTGTGGACACGGTCGGATTGTAGCGAATCGATGCACGGCCACGGCAACCGTTGGTCGCTCCCAGCTCGGCTTTTTGGGGCGCAGCTGGTCCCCGGAGCCGTCGAACAGCATAGCCATCGAATCCAAGCTTGCCGCTGGGGCTAGCGGTGTGCCCTTCCGGGTCACGATAGTCGCGCCTCCGCATGCCCCGATGCGTGGCGAATTCAGCCATGGCCTGCAAAACCGGCGTCTCGCGTCAGGACCACAGGAAGCACAGAAAGCACTCGGGGCCTATTTCTGAATTGATTCGAGTTCATCTTCGAACTCTCGGTTGTCGCCGAAGTTCTGCGCCCAGAACTGACCGGTCTGTGAGATCGCCATCCCCTGCACATTATCGAGGACAAGATTGCGGTGGTGTGCACTCGACTGCGTCCAACCGGCAAATGCCCCCTGCGGACTCCCCGATCCGCCGAAACAGTTCTCGGTAACTCCACCCGAGTAACCCGCGCTGAGCATGCGCTGGACTGGCCCGCGTCGATCCGCCCTCTCCTGCGAGTGACTGATGATCTTCGTCTCGGCGTTGGTGCATATCTCGAATCGACCCTGCAAGTATCTCTAGATTGGCGATCTCAGCGAGCGATAGCCACGGACTTCGGCCTGCCTCGGTCTAGCAACCGATTCATGACCTTGCACCCGAGGGCGACCTCCGTCTTCTGCGCAGCTAGACCCCTGGCGTGAAGCCTGTCGCCGAGCATTGACTTATAGCGGAAGAAGGCATTCTCGACTGTCCCCTGCTGATGGTAGCCCGACTCCTTCTTCCACCTTCTGCGACCGACCTTGTTGACGCGCCGGATCGTCTTGTCGCGTTCAGTTGACCTTGGCTTGCGGCGAGAGATGGATGCGGATCTCGATGGCGGGATGACGACTCGCGCTCCTCTGGATCCTGCCTTCTTATAGATCGCAACGGTGTCGTATGCGGCGTCGCCCGTGACACTCGACAGCTTGCCTCTGGTCTTCTTGATGATCTTGAGCCCAGTGCTCGCATCATCAACGGAGCTATCGGTCAGCACCTGCGCGTGGATTTGACCACCACGATCAACTCCGATGTGCAACTTGCGCCAACCACGCTTTCCGCGATTGCCATGCTTTGCAGCAGCCCATTCACCTTCCCCCACTATTGACAGTCCGGTGCTGTCCACGATCAGGTGAACGCCTCCTATAGAGTTGACGGGCTCCAGCTTCACGTTCAACTCCTTGCTTCGGCGAGAGATGGTCGTGTGGTCCGGCGCTTCGAGACTCAGGTCCATCATGCCGAGCAGTGAACGCAAGAAGCCCTCGGCTCGACGTAACGGCAACCGAAACACGAGGCGCAGAGTCAAGGCAGTCTCGATTGCCAGATCCGAGTACCTGCGGGGAGCGCCACGTCTGGCCACGGGCTTGGCCTTCCATGCTTTGATGGCCTTGGGCGTGATCCAGAGAGTGATGTCACCGCGCTGGACGAGGCTCTTGTCGTACTTGGCCCAGTTAGTGACACGGTAGCGGGTCTTGTAGGCAGGGTGCACGCGGGACTTCATGCCGGAGCCTTCGGACAACAGAGGCTCGAAGCATGAGAAACGACCCGCAAGGGCCTTCCAGGCGTGGTGAATTCTGCACCAACGCCCATCGAATGCCACGTGGTGTATCGAAACCAGTGAGCGACTGACGAGCCATTGAGCCCTCGCCCTAGGGACGGCCTCATTATGACATCGATCAGATGAGAAGTCGGCGCGTTCAATCCCACAGCCCTCTGAGACTTGCCGGTCTCATACTAGGGAGTCATTTGCGATCCAGAGATGAATTGCGAAGTCGCATGAACCTCACTGGAGGTCGACACGAAGGCATAGGTTGCTCGGTCTCAGTTGTCTCGATTCACTGAAGCTTTGCTCAAACCGAGATCCGGTTGGGCGACCACAAGACCGACTTCGGTGGAGAACGAGTTCGCCCGCTTCCCCGGACGGGACTTCACTCTTCGCTCAAACTCTAGTTGGTGTGTAATTGACGGGCATAGTTGCGACGATCGCAGCTTAGACCTCATCGATGGACCCGTTCGATAGGATCGGACGTCGGTCCATAGCGGGCCTCGCATTGAGGCTTTGTTCGATGCGCAGCCGTGAAATTCACCCCTGCGAAATCCGATCTCGCGACGCAGCCTTTCAGAAAGAGCCTAGGCTGGCAGCGGACCTTCCCCGGTCAAGATCGGAACAGAAGCACGCTCATGCCCCTAATCTCGAATTCAGGGAGAGACCTCAGCCTTCGTTTGATCTCACTGCTCGCGCTGATATCGATAACGAGCGCTCAATGCGACACGACACAGATTGCATCGAGCACGCCCACAGCGCACGGGCACTACGGCTACAAGCTTCTGCTCGATGGCGATCGAATGTTTGTAGGCGAACCTGGCATCAGCACCGGTACGGGCAGCGTCCACATCCTGGAACGCTCGGGTACTGATTGGATCGAGGTCGACGTGCTTTGCGTCCCCAGCGCAGGCGCCACCTTTGGATGGGGGCTCGCGATCGATGACGACCGGCTTGTAGTCGGAGCGCCGTGGGCCAGCTCCAGTGTCGGTGGCACAGGGATCATATACATCTATGACGAGGGCACGAACGGCTGGACGCTCAGCTCGCAGCTCGAGGCAGATGTCCCCCACTCCGGAGACTTCGGGAAATCTATCGCGATCGATGGAGACCAGCTCCTGATCGGTGCACCCGCCGAGGCGACCATAGGCACGATGGCGGGAGCCGCCTACCTATTCGAATGGGATGGCCAGAGCTGGCTGCAAATGCAGAAGCTCTTTGGCGATTCCTTCTCTGGATACGAGCTCTACGGGAGCGAAGTGCAGCTTGAGAACGGCATCGCCACCATCTCGGCGCCGGGCGGATTGTTCTTGCTCGGCAGCGTATTTGTCTACGAGCGCGGCCCCGGTGGTTGGCCTCAGACCTGGCACCAGAAACTGGACCCTCTCTGCCAAGGCTACGGCTATGGCGAGGCGCTTGCCCTCGAAGAGGGTCGCTTGATGATCGGCGCGCCACAGAGCAACTGGGCCGGATGCGTCGATCAGTACGACTGGGTCGCTGGGAGTTTCGTGCACACTGGCAGCATCGACGGCCCGAGCGGCAACAACCTCTTTGGAAGAGCTATCAAGCTCGCGGGCAAACGCTTGCTCATCGGCAGCCGTCAGGCGCAAGAGGGAGCAGCAGCGCTGTACCTCAACGAGCTGACAGGCTGGCGCGAGACGCATCGCTTTACTCCACCGATCCCAGATTCTGCAGGAGGCTTCGGAATTGAGGTCGCCCTTGACGGTGAGAGCGCGTGGATCGCGGATCCCTTCAACGGTCCCGGCGATGAGGGCCTCATCCATGCTGCTGACCTACGGCGCGGCGCGCGCCACTGTTCCTCAGGCCCGAACTCGACGGGCCAAGCCGCCGTGCTCGAGATTCGCGGCTGTGCAAAGGTGAGCGGTGATGATGTCGTGCTAACGGCAGGACCCGTTCCGGATTCACTTGGACTCTTCGTCTACTCGAACGACCGCGACAACCGAGCCTTCGGCAATGGCCGGCTTTGTTTGGCGGGTGCGATGCATGTGTTGCCGATGGAGAGCGCAACGCATGGAGAGCTTCGTCATCAACTCCGCATCTCGAACCCTACCTCTGCGGCAGGTCAAATCACGGCCGGCTCGACATGGCACTTCCAAGCCTGGTACCGAGACGCTGGCACAGGGACGAGCTTTGATACGAGCGATGCGGTAGCACTCACTTTCTCGCCTTGATTCGAGCCGAAGCGGGGCGAGCCAAGAGAGCTTGGGCGCCGGCATCCGCACTGGACCCATTGGGTCACTTCGTGAAGAGGCGCACGATGAAGCTTTGACTGTCGCAAGGGATGCGTCAGTCACCTTATAATCGTTCAAGGAAAGTGTCGGCGACTGATGATACGCATGCGGCTGGAGGCCATCCACCCGAAGCCTCGAACCTAGGTTAAGACGCCAGAGAACAAGGTCTACCCTTACCTTCTGCGTGATCTAGAAATCGAGCGTCCCAATCAAGTCTGGTGTTCCGACATAACGTTCATCCCATCGAGGACGGCACGCACCCGTTCGGCCAGCAGCTTCATCCGAAAGGGCTTCTGGATGAAATTCACCCCAGGATCGAATAGTCCACGCTCGGCGATGATGTCCGCGGTATAGCCAGACATGTACAGTATTTTGATGCCTGGGTGGTCCTCATTCAGCTGGGTTGCCAGCTCTTGACCATTCAACTTGGGCATCACGATGTCCGTCACGAGCATGTGGATCTCGCCGGCATGCTCCGCAACCAAGCGCACGGCTTCTACGGAGCACTGCGAGGCGATCACCTGATATCCCAAGCCCTCGAGCATGCGGCGCGTGAGCTCAAGGATGCTGGACTCGTCCTCGACCAGGAGGATCGTCTCGCGACCCGCGAGTTCCTTCTCGCTTGCAGGACTGGGCTCTGACTCCTCGGGCACTTCGTGACAGCGAGGCAAGTAGACCATGAAGCTAGTGCCCAGACTCTGCTGACTCTCGACCTTGATGGAACCGCCATTCTGCTTGATAACGCCGTAGGCCGTCGAGAGTCCCAAACCAGTTCCTTTGCCCACTCCCTTGGTCGTGAAGAACGGCTCGAATATGCGAGATTGAGTATCGGGACTCATGCCCGTGCCCGTGTCTCGCACGATGAGGCTTACGAACTCTTCCGAGCTGGCCTCCTGATTCGGGCGATCCAGCCAGTCCGCTTCACCGACGACGACACCCTGGGTCTCGACGACAATCGTGCCAGTGTCCGTAATGGCATCCCGCGCGTTGATGCATAGGTTGACCACTACCTGGTCGATCTGCGCCGGGTCGATTTTCACGACTAAGGCTTCTTTACCGGGTCTCCACACCAATTCAGTGCCTTCTCCGATCAGCGGCCGAATTAAGTTGAGTGTCTGTTCAACGGTCTTGTTCAGGTCTAGCGCTCGAGGGGCGGCGGGTTGACGGCTAGCGAAGGCGAGCAGTTGGGCGATAAGATCCGCGGATTGTTCGGCAAACCCACGCATTTCTAGCAACTCCTTGCGAACTGGTTGTTCACTACCCACCTCCATCAACGCCATTTCAGCATGGCCCATAATGGCAGCGAGGGTGTTGTTGAAGTCGTGGGCGACACCGCCAGCCAGTTGTCCAACGGAGTCCATCTTTAGCGACTGGAATAGCTGTTCCTGTAGTTCCTCGCGTTCGGCCGCGGCCCGCGTCTGCGCGCTGATGTCGAAGATCACCGTGCGCAGTTCAGTCCCATCCGGCGAGCGCGTTCCTTCTATTTGCACTTGTATGGGAGCTGCGCCCTTCGGCGTCAGTTGAAGCGTGCGAATCTGGTGATCGGGCTCCGCAAAGGTCTCTTGCAAGAATGCGACTAAGCGGCTTCTATCTGCGACGGCGATGAAGTCTCTAAGGGAGCTGCCGACCAAGAGTGAACGGCTGGTCCCCAGCAGGCGGGCGCCAGGGAGGTTGGTCTGTAGGATCGTCCCGGAGCGATCCAGCGCATAGTAGCTGACCGGTGCAAAGTCATAGAAGTCGGTGTAGCGAGTGAGGGCTGCCTCCAGGTCTGACTGAGAGTTGCGCAGTTCTTCGTTCTGGGCCTTCAGTTCAATCTGGTGGATCTGCAACTCGTGTACGAGGCGTCGAGAGTCGAGCATCGAGAGCTCGCCAGCCGTACTTGTGGATTCGTCTCGCATCTTGTCCTCGGCCAGTTGGCGCAGGGGGTCGGAATCCGCTGAAGATGGGCTGTTCATCTCTATTACTTCCTAGATTTGCGTAGCTTGACTTGAGCTGCTTCTAATGTCTTGCTTTGTTTAAGCATGAGTTCTTCCAGAACGAATTGCGCCTTTTTCGAGACTTCCTCAAGGTCTTTGGCCTCACCCAATTCGTGGGCCTGCACACTGCAGCGAGCCTCCAGCGTCGATACGGCCTCCCTGAGGACCCCCTCCAAGGCCTTCACGACGCTGATATCCACGAAGGTGATCACCACGCCAGCGACCACGTTGGCCAGCGTGCGGTAGGGAACGACGCTCACCTGGAACCAGCGCCCGTCCTCGGAGTGCGCCTGGCGCTCCAGAGGTGACTGTGACTTCAGGACCTGCATTGCGTCGCTCGCTAAGGCAGGGTAGTCCAGCGCGCTAACGACGTCGGTGATCGGGCGCCCCACGTCCCCGGGGATCAGGTTAATGATCGATACCATGCCCGGCGTGAATCGTCGAATCTTGATCTCAGCATCCAGGAAGAGTGTGGCGATGTCATTGGCCTCCAGGAGATTCCTCAAATCATCACCAATACCCCCTAGCTCGTTCATCTTGGACTGTAAATCGCCGTTCACAGTCTGAAGCTCCTCGTTCATGGACTGCATCTCCTCCTTGGACGTCGTTAGCTCTTCATTCGAACTTTGCAGCTCCTCATTGACCGATTGGAGCTCTTCGTTGGTGGACTTGAGTTCTTCGTGCGACGATTGCATCTCCTCGCGAGTCGACTGCAACTGATCACGGGAGCGTTCGAGTTCCAGCGAGAATTCGGTCAAGCGGTCCTCGTAACTGTTTGAAGGGTCGGATGCCTCCGGGTTTGAGGCACGCGTGGGTGCTACGACCTCTGAGAAAACAACCAAGACCATCCCGCACAACTCCGCTGGTTCGATGAGGGGCTGGACGGACAAATTGATGGCTAGGCTAGCGTTGCCGGTCCCCACGATGACTGCCTCAAGTGTGACGGTTTCCGTCATTCGAAGAGCCTTATGGAAGGTTTCATTCAAAGCCAGCCCCAGTCCTTCTCGAGCCATGGCAAACAGGTTTAGATTGGCCTTGCCTACTGCTGGCTCGAGGAATTTACCGGTCTTCCCGCTGACGTAAAGAATGTCGCCATTGTCAGTGGTCAACACGGCCGCTGGTGCGTAGTTCCTCGCCAACAATTCGTTTGTCAGGGAGTCCAGGCTCAAGGGGAGGGAGGCCTTCTTGGGAGATGCTGAGGGCACGCTGGTTCCGCTTAGTGTCTTGTAGAAACCGATTGGAAATTCTTTACCATCGGCCCGATCGCGCGACGGCTCGTCCCGTCGCCGGTACAGTCGATTCTTGCCCGGCAGGGGAAAGAAGAAGCGCGCAGACTGGCCTAGGGCCTCAGAGCCACCCAGCAACAGAAACCCTGCCTGATTCAAACTGTAGTGATAGAGGTGTAAAAGCTTGCCTTGCAGCTGGGGCGTGAGATAGATGAGCAGGTTGCGGCAGCTCACCAGGTCGAGTCTGGTGAACGGCGGATCCATGATCAGGTTCTGGGTGGCAAACGTCACCATGTCCCGGATCTCCGGCCTCACCCGATAGCTGTCGTTCTCACGCACGAAGTATCTCTGCAAACGCTCCTTCGAGACATTGTCCGAGATCGTCGCTGGGTAGAGGCCTGTTCGTGCTTTGTCGACGGCATCGGAGTCTAGGTCGGTGGCGAAAATGCGCAGTGAGTAGTGCTGCCCCGGAGCATAAAATTCAAGCGCCTCGTGGTAGACGATAGCAAGGGAAAAGGCCTCCTCACCGGTCGAGCAGGCTGCGCTCCAAGCACGCAGGGTGGCCCCCTCGGAATGGGAAGCAAGAAGTTTCGGAATCACTTCATCACGCACCTGATTCCAAACCTCCGGATCGCGGAAAAAACTCGTTACGCCTATCAGGAACTCCTTGAGGAGCAAATTGGCCTCCTGGGGGTTCGATTGCAAGAGGCGGACGTAATCGTCGATCTTCGACAGGAGGTGCAATCCCATTCGTCGTTCGATCCGGCGGTAGAGGGTGCTCTTTTTGTACTGCGAGAAGTCGCTTCTCGTTTGGGTGCGCAGGAGCACAATCACCTTATTCACCCCGACCTGACCTGGATCCAGCAGCTCCCAAGCGGTTTCCTCCTGGTCGAGTGGCGCTCTCTCAAATTCCTCTTGGATCCTTGCGCCCAGATCTTCTGACGCAGCGATCACGTCGGCGAACCCGGTGTCGATGGCGCTCTGCGGCATGCCTTCGAACTTGGCCGAATCCGGGCTCTGCACAAACGTTGCGCCACCCTTCTCTTTGATCGCGCGCAGGCCTTGGGATCCGTCCGTGCCCATGCCTGACAGGATAACCCCTGCGCAGTGCGCTCCCTGGTCGTCAGCCAGCGCGCTGAAGAAAAAGTCGATCGGCATCCTCAGCCCGCGGGGAGCTGAAGGCTCCAATAGGCACAGCTTGCCGTGCAATATCGAGAGGTCGTGGTTGGGAGGGATTAGATACACATGGCCGGGCTCGACTTGCATCTGGTCCTCGATCTCTGACACCGGCATGCTGCTCGCCCGTTGCAGCAGTTCGACCATCATGCCCTCGTAGTCCGGGGCGAGGTGCTGGATGATGACAAAGGCCAACGCGGATTCGCTGGGCACGTGAGATAGGAAGCTCTCGAGAGCTTCAAGCCCTCCAGCCGAAGCACCCATGGCCACGATTGGAATCGTCGCATGCTCCTCATCCGCACTCTGCTGGCCAGGGAATGGCAAGCGACATTTGGGCCCAATCATAAACTCAGTCTCCAAGTTGCAACGCGGCGAACCAAACACTGATAAAACATGGGGTTCTTCCGCAAGTCATTTTAGCCTACGCCAAAAGAGCCCCACACACACACTATATATAGACCGATACATAGGCCTATCATTCAGTGTCTTTCCCTGGCTTTGGAAAGCGGAAAGCTGTCTGGCGCGAAGAATTGATTGCCCGAGGAAAGCGGCGCGCTACTGATTAAAAGAATCGGATTCCCTTCAGCCGTAGCGCCTGTGCACATGCTCGCGTCAGGTGCCCGCCTGTGCCTACCGAAAACGCGAAACCAGCCCCTGAGGCCCTTCGCGAGGGGGCTTGAGAGCAATCGGCTGTGGGGCTGGTTGCGCGATCAGTCGGTAGTGATGATCATCCGAGCATGCCCGACCTTGCTCTGATCGTCAGCCTGCTCCAGCTTGTGGCCAAGCACCGCAGCCAGATCGTCCTCGAGAACATTGCGCTCCGTCATCAGGTCGCTGCCTCCAAGCGAAGCGTGAACCGGGCCCAACATCAAAGACGGTGACCGAATCTTCTGGTTGACGATCATGCGGATGTTGGAGGAGTGGCGTAACGCCCTTGTGTTCGTGCAACCGGCCACGGTCATCAAGTGGCTTCGAAAGCGCTTCAAGCACTACTGCCTTCAGAAGTCACGCTCGAAACCAGGTCGTCCCTCGATCACGATGAAGATCATTCTAGTGATCAGGCGCATGTCGCAAGAGAACATCACTTGGGGCGCGCCACGTATCGCAGCCGAACTCGCCTTGCTAGGTCACGAGTTCGCAGAATCGACTTTAGAAGCTGTCCTGCGCATCGACGCTGAGACAGTCATCCCGGCTGACCCTGGCGCCGATCCCAATTTCACATTCCAGTTCTCCGTCCGCAAGGCGAGTGGAGAAGTCGTGGTCGACGCCGAGGATCTCGGCGACGGCATGTTGATCAATGACAGGATCGACATTCGCTTCGACCTCAATCCGACTCTCGAATACCTCGAAGTCAGCGTCGACGACGAGGACATGCGGCTAATGATCCCCGGACTCGAAGTTCCTGCAACTTCAGACTTCGGACGAATCAGCTTCGAGGTCGGCGGCAATACGACCATGGCCGTGCACGACGTCGTGGGATTCGACCGCACCTACCCGGAGGTCTTGACTCTCGCAAACCTACGCACCCTGCACGCGTCCCCGTACCGCATTCAGTACGCCTTTTCGATGTATGACGCCATGGGTGCGCCCATTGTTCTTACTCAGGCAGAGCTCGACGAGCAGGTTGCACTGACTGTCACAGAGGACAACGTCGGAATCGATTTGAGCGAGAGTGGCGGCATCTTGCATCCCTCTGACGACCTTCCACTCGACATGGTTCTCGTGCTCGACTACTCGCGCTCGATGGCAGATGCCTACGCGGGTGAAGGCATTGCCGAAATGCGCACAGCCGCGAAACAACTGATCGACCAGATGAAGGAGGACCACCGAATCGGGGCCGTCGCCTTTAACGATACCGGCGAAATCAGTGACCTCATCAACCCGACAACAGATCACGACGCCGTCAAAGACGAAATCGACGAGTTCGATCCCTTCCAAGGCTTTTCACCAGCATGGGACGCGGTTTCAGAGGGGCTCGAAATGCTTGATGACGAAGGCGATGGCGCACTACGCGTCCTCGTCTTCTTGTCGGACGGCTTCGACAATAGCAGTGTGGCATCACCCGCTGACGTTGTTGAGCAAGCAGTTGATGCTGGCGTACGTGTCTATAATATAGGCTTCGGCAACATGGACCCGACTGGCCAGGGCTACATGCGAGAGATCGCATCACACACTGGCGGACGCTACATCGATGCGACTACAGGTAGTTTGTCGACCGCGTTCGAGAGCCTGCTCTCAGAACTCGAGAACAACTTCATGTTCAGCTACGTGACGGGCAGGCAAGTAGGAGGCGACCCGGCAGCCTTCAGCTTCGAATTGCATCTCGCGCTGACGGTTCCTCCGGCCGTTGTTGGTGAAGAGGCGGTCGTCCTGAGACTTCTCGAGCCGATTAGCGAGACTGTGAATCCGGCAACAATCCCCGGCGACACACGGCGAGGTCTGATCGGAATCAGTGATCAGGTAAACGTTGGGAGCACAGCACGTTTCCTATTGCGCGCGACTCACATCCCACGCGACATTACCGAGATGGGAATGCGCTTCACCGATGACAGTGCCGATGTCGAGCCTGAAGAAATCACAATTCAGAGAGCGAACTCTGGCTTGCTCGCCGCTTGGAGCACCATCGCGGGCGACTCTCTCAATGGATTTGACCTGTCGGGAGACGAACTCGCCTTTGGCGACTTTGGCGCGCTGTTTGTACTTGATGTGGACATGACCGACGTCGCAGCAGACTTCACTCTGACCTTGAGTCTCGACAACTCCGTCTACGAGAATGGTGTTCTCTTCACTGGTACAGGTGGCACCTTGGTCGGTGACGAGTGGGTGAGAAATATCTCTGTCGAAGCGCCTGCGGCGGAATAGGTAGAGGCTGGCTCAGACTCAGGGCTGACTGCACTGTGAGCGCTGCGGTGGAAGGCGCAAGCTGATCGCCTTCATTACTGAGCCTCCAGTGATTCGCAGGATCCTCGGTCATTTGAAGCTCCCAACTGATCCACCAACGGCAGCTCCAGCAAGACCTCCCCCACACCTGGAGTTTGAGTTCTAGACCGTCCGGCCACGAACGGGTCGAAGCTGACGAGCAGCTCGTTTTTCGGAGCGGTGCTGGGGGAGGATTGTAGGCTGTCGGCTCGTAGTTGACCTGTTGATCGGACTGATGAGGTCAGTGAGGGTGGGTTCGACCGGTCGCGGGGGCAAGGGAGGGCCTTCGAGCTCGAGGTGAGGCCGGGGGTGACCGAGGGGGCCGCGCTGGAGCCGCTCGGCGGGACCCCTTGTACCGCCTATCCCCACAGCACGAATCGCTCAGCGAAGGCGTTGCAATTGGGAGCCATCACTGGCGTCAAGACCACTTCCACACCGACTGCCTTCAGGACTTGTTTGAACCGCGCCGTGAACTTGGTGTCCCGGTCACAGATGAGGAAGCGGTGACCACGTAGGAAGCCGTCCATGCAGTCGGTCAGGTTGCGTGCGACTTGAGCCATGAAAGCTTCGTTCGGATTCGCTGTGAGTCCGGCCAGATGGACACGCCTGCTCTCGAGATCGATCACGAACAGAACGTAGATCGTTTTCAGTCCGACCGGCGTCCACACTTCGACCGAGAAGAAGTCAGTCGCCGCGATCTGGCCCCAGTGCGCGCTTAGGAAGGATCGCCAGGAAGACGGTCGATTAGGCGCGGGCTTGATTCCGTTCTCCTTCAAGACGTTGGCAACGGTCGTCCTTGCAACATTGTGCCCTAGTCCCTTCAGCTCGCCCTGAATTCTGCTGTAGCCCCACGTTGAGTTTTCGGTGGCCATGCGAACGATGAGGCCCTTGATCTCCTTCATGAGCCCTGGGCGTCCAACGCGTGGAGTCTGGTGGGTCCACTTGAGCGCGATCAGTTTCCTGTGCCACCTCATGAGGGAGTCACGATCGTCGCGATGCCGTCGAGAGCCTTCCGACCTAGGAGCTTTGCCTTGGCTGCTAGCCGACGCCGCTGGTCGTCGCTCAGTCGCAGTGGCTTTCCACCGAGCTGTTCCTTCAACACGCGGTTCTCCTCGATGAGGTAGTCGATGACGTGCTGCTGATGACGGTTGACCCAGCCTGAAACCGTCAGAAGCAGAGCTTTGATTGGATGGAACTCGGCTCGCATAGCCCCATTGTAGTGCTCCGCAAATCGCTGTCTTAGCAGCGGTTAGGCCACGGCTGATTTTATGGACAGGACGGGTTCCGACTTGGCGGAGAACTTGGCGTTCGAGGCCGCCGGACGGTGCAGGCCTATGCCGCTTGGTGCCAACTCGATCGGCACTGACGGGGTCGACAACCCCACTGAGGGGTCGGTGGATGGTGGAGGCGGCGGGAATCGAACCCGCGTCCCAGAAGAGCCGCGCACTGACGTAGGTAACCCCTCGGCAGG
>JBLFWN010000137.1:0-16427 GCA_047611405.1 Planctomycetota bacterium
GATGCCGTTGTTGTTGCAGTCCGCGAAGGACTCACAATCATCCGGCGTGCCGTTGCTGTTGCAGTCCGCTTCGCAGTCGTCCGGCGTGCCGTCGTTGTCGCAGTCCGGCTCGCACTCGTCCGGAATGCCGTTGTTGTTGCAGTCCGCGAAGGACTCACAATCATCCGGCGTGCCGTTGCCATTGCAATCGACTTCGCAGTCGTCGGGCGTTCCGTCGTTGTCGCAGTCCGGCTCGCACTCGTCCGGAATGCCGTTGTTGTTGCAATCCGCGCTGGACTCGCAGTCATCCGGCGTGCCGTTGCTGTTGCAGTCCGCTTCGCAGTCGTCCGGCGTGCCGTCGTTGTCGCAGTCCGGCTCGCACTCGTCCGGAATGCCGTTGTTGTTGCAGTCCGCGAAGGACTCACAGTCGTCCGGCGTGCCGTTGCCATTGCAATCGACTTCGCAGTCGTCGGGCGTTCCGTCGTTGTCGCAGTCCGGCTCGCACTCGTCCGGAATGCCGTTGTTGTTGCAGTCCGCGATGGACTCACAATCATCCGGCGTGCCGTTGCCATTGCAATCGACTTCGCAATCGTCGGGCGTTCCGTCGTTGTCGCAGTCCGGCTCGCACTCGTCCGGAATACCGTTGTTGTTGCAGTCCGCGAAGGACTCACAATCATCCGGCGTGCCGTTGCCATTGCAATCGACTTCGCAGTCGTCGGGCGTTCCGTCGTTGTCGCAGTCCGGCTCGCACTCATCCGGAATGCCGTTGTTGTTGCAGTCCGCGAAGGACTCACAATCATCCGGCGTGCCGTTGCTGTTGCAGTCCGCTTCGCAGTCGTCCGGCGTGCCGTCGTTGTCGCAGTCCGGCTCGCACTCGTCCGGAATGCCGTTGTTGTTGCAGTCCGCGAAGGACTCACAATCATCCGGCGTGCCGTTGCCATTGCAATCGACTTCGCAGTCGTCGGGCGTTCCGTCGTTGTCGCAGTCCGGCTCGCACTCGTCCGGAATGCCGTTGTTGTTGCAATCCGCGCTGGACTCGCAGTCATCCGGCGTGCCGTTGCTGTTGCAGTCCGCTTCGCAGTCGTCCGGCGTGCCGTCGTTGTCGCAGTCCGGCTCGCACTCGTCCGGAATGCCGTTGTTGTTGCAGTCCGCGAAGGACTCGCAGTCGTCCGGCGTGCCGTTGCCATTGCAATCGACTTCGCAGTCGTCCGGGGTACCGTCGTTGTCGCAGTCCGCTTCACACTCGTCGGGGATGCCGTTGTTGTTGCAGTCTGAGATACTCTCACAATCGTCCGGCGTGCCGTTGCCATTGCAATCGGCCTCGCAGTCGTCGGGCGTTCCGTCGTTGTCGCAGTCCGCCTCGCAATCGTCCGGGATGCCGTTGTTGTTGCAGTCCGCGAAGGACTCGCAGTCATCCGGCGTGCCGTTGTTATTGCAGTCGATCTCGCAACCGTCCGGCGTACCATCGTTGTCGCAGTCAGCCTCGCACTCGTCCGGAATGCCGTTCGAATTGCAGTCTTGACTCGTACCGGAGCTAATGTCCGTCGCGTCATCGACGCCGTTGTTGTTGCAGTCCGTGATACCCGAGCCGCTCAAGTCCGACCCTCGAATGTCGTCCAGAGCCGCCTCGATAATCGAACCACCGGCCAGGTCCGAAGCCGCGAATCGAAGCTGCATGTTCGCTGACGGCGTAATGACCATGCCCACGTCGAACTCGTGCTCAATCCAACCGCCGATGGTACCGGGCCCCGTCGGGCCCAAGACTTCGACCGATGTCCAAGTCGAACCACCGTTGTTCGAGATGTCGATCAGGAAGGTGTCCGTGCCGGGCTCGGCGCCAGTGCTGTTCGAGTACCAGCGCGAGTAACTAATTTTAGGAGCCGACAGCCCGCTCGCATCAAAGATCGGAGACAGCAGAGTCGTGGTGCCGCCATCGACATCGTTTGTGCCGAGCGATCCGCCACCAGGCTGCTGGCCAGTCACCCAGCAAGTATCGCCGGGCGCCGCCGTCGTGTCGTCTTCGGGCTGAGCAGCCGTTCCAACCGGATTGACACGTTCCCAGTTACCCGTTGTGGCGTTGTCGCCGGGAGCGCCGGAAAACCAACCATCGTTCGAGCCGCCCTCGAAGTCGTTGAACAGGAACACCGTCAGCGTTCCGATGCTGAATTCGAGCGCCTCGGCCGGCCCGCCGGAGGGAAAGGTACCCGTGTTGCTGTTGTTGTCCGTGCCGGTCACGTAGTACTCCACGACCGCGGGCGATGCCTGGCCGGGAATGAAACCGCGATAGTCATCGCCGGCCACGGGTGCCATTAGCACATTCTGGAAGGAACCACCGTTGACAGAGTAGTGCAGAGCCGCGTTCAGCAGCGGCGGATTGGTCGGTGCCGCAACCGTGGCGTCCACCTGGTACGGACCAACATCATCGGTCGTATCCGGCAAGAGCGTGACGCCGGAGATCGTGACCAGATCTAGTCCGTAGCCCGGGAAGCCCTGCGCCAGGAAGCCGTTGTCGATCTCCGAGTAGTGAGGCGTACCGTTGCCGATGTTGCCGTCGTCATCATCCAGCGTCAGCCACTGGGTCTCCATGATCGACTTGATCTGCGTCTGGTTGAAGCTATTCATCCAGGTGATGAAGATTGTGTCCGCCGCCAAGTCACCGGCAGAGTTGCCGAGCGAAGCGTTCAAGTTCACACGAATCTTCCATGCAGCTCCCATCCAGACTTCGCCATCGGCGTGCACGCCGCCGTAGCAGCCACCGCAGCAATCTCCGCAGAACTGCGTGACGTTCAAACCAGAGCGGATGTTGCAACCAGACCCGCAGAAGTCGAATCCGACAACGGGGTCGTCGTACAAGTACATCGCGAAGACATCAGCATTGCCCTCACCAATACCGTCAGAACCATTGCCCGTCCCGTAGAGCACGTTGTACCAGTGCCCCATCTCGTGCGCGATGACGGTCGAAAAAGCCGTGTTAACACAGCCAGCGCCCGAGTTGAAGAAGTTGACTGACACGCCGTCGTAGTAGGCGTTGCACGTGTCGTTCAGGTTAACGTTGGATTGTGCAAAGAAGTCAACGGTCGGATCCGAGGGCGCAATGCCCTTGACCCAATCGTGCAGCAGGTTGACGCCGATGTAGGCATTGGACTGTGAGGTCGTCTGTTCGGACGGACTCGGGTTCATCAACAGGTTGTTCGCCTGATTCGGCTGAGCGCTCGCGGTCAGTGAATACTCACCGCCCGAAACATTGTTGACCGTGCTCCAAGTACCGACATACTCGACCGTGACATTCAACGGCGAGTTCACGCCGGGATAGATGAAGTCGCCATTCACGTCCGTGAAGACCGTTCCAGCCGAACTCGTGACACGTGCGTAGGGCACGACCTGGCTGGTCTCGGGGTTGCCGCCAGAGTCCGGCGCCGTTCCGGGGGTCGCCATGCTAGTAACGGAGCCAGTCACATCGAAGCGATGGATGGCCTGGTCGATCGAGAGGATCGCACCGTTCATCGCGTCGATCCGATAGGTCCACCCGACAGGCTCGGTGTCCGCGTCCTTCCAAATCATGTCGAAGCGCCACGCAAGGCGAGCGGTGCGCGCTCCACTGCTGGCATCTCTTGCGACGATCAACTCCGGCGAAGTCCAACGTGTAGGAACAACACCTTCGCGAAGGCTGAACTCATTATTTCCGCTTTGCAGTGCGGCTTGCGGTGTGATGTCCGCATTGATGTTGATCTCCCCCATTGCCGGCACTGCAGTCGAGTGAATCGACAGCAATCGCCCGCGCATATCGGTCAATACATTGACGCGAGCGCCGTCGACTTCCACACCACCCGCGACTTGCTTAAATGCGACGGTCCACTTGTCCGTCGTTCCGGCATTGCCGAGCGGCAAGAAGCGAACGAAAGCAAGCTCAAGCCCCTCCGGCTCGATGCCGTGCAATTCTTGAGCGCGCTCGATGAACTCGGTCGCAACCGCCACGCGATCTTCTTCGACCAGGGGCGAGAAGGCTGGTTCGGTGGATCCACCGTACAGCATCTCTGCATAGCCCGTTTCTGAATCGAGCAGCAGGCGCCAGTTCTTGCCTTGCTGCTGCTGCCAGCTCACGAAAGCAGCAGTCAGATCAGGAAAGCCATCGCGCACGAGGCCATCGGCTTCATGCGCATGATTGGCTGTGCCTTGCTGAGCTGTGGCGTTCGGGAGGAGTAAGAGGAGGGCGAGGAGGCTGGCAGACGGTCGCGATCGCAACATACCGGAGAAGTTAGCAGGAGAGGATGGAGGAGAAGATCTCTAGAGAAACTGCACTCAACGCTACCACGCAATTAGAGCGTGAGTCGGAGAAGGCACAGATCTTGCGTGGAGAGCCTGTGGTGAAGCCGCCGATTGCGCTGCGTGGACGCTGCTCGCCTGCCTGGCGACACTCAAGGCCGCAGGATAGGAGCATGCGGGATCAAAATCAGAGCAGGAGGATCTACTGCCCGCCGCACAGCATCGCCGCACCTGAGTCGCGCGCAGCTTGAACTTGGCCAGGTCATGCGGGTGGATCAAGGCCGCCGATGACGCTTCGTGATGATCGTACGAGCGCGTGCAGCTGGCTTGCTTAAGGCACTGACCGCGGCAGGCATCACCTTCGATGAAGGCATTCCAGATGGCGCGGGTTGTGCATGCCGTCTCGCCGCCCTCTCCTGACTCGCATCTAACTCAGACCCGCGACACTCGAAACGACTTCGGCTTTCGCGGCCAAAGTCACGGCGGCAAGAGCCCATTGACGACGATCCTGGCCGTGCGGTTCGTCATGCGAATCTCGCATGTGGTCGAGCGAGCGATTCAAACGAGAACGCACGGCACTCCCGCTCAAGCCAACGCGTTCGGCAATCACGCAAGGTCCTCGAAGTTACGCAAGGTGACTATGCGACGATCCCTATCGCCAAGGTCATCGAGCGCATTCAGGATGGCGCGCTTCATCTCGCGCTCCTCTAACGCATGCCCTGCATCCGGCTGCGCTTCTGCCAGCGCCATCGCTTGTTCGCGCTTGCTACGCCGAGCCTCCGCTCGCCAATGTTGCAGAGATTTATTGCGTAGCACGCGCTGCAACCAAACGAGTGGGCTGCCAATGGTAGCAGTCTGACCAAAGCCGGCCAGCCAAGCCTCTTGCATCACATCGTCAGCACTCTGCCCGGCACCCAGAAACTCGCGCGCTAACGAACGCACTCAATCCTAGTGTTCAAGCAGAGACTCGATGTTGGTGGACGGCTTCAGACCTTGTTGTTCCCAACGACCCTTGATTGTCGCTGGAAACTTCAGGAGAGAGTATGCCTGGCCTGTGCGGGCTGCCCCGCGGGGGTTGGCACAGCCGTCCGCATGCGCTCAGCGCCGAGAATCGGACTCAGTCGCCACCCTCCAAGAAGGTCCCTTCTTGCAGCTCGCGAAAGGCCTGAGCTAGCTCTTCGTCAGTATTCATCACAATCGGACCCCGCCATGCAACGGGCTCGCGCAACGGCTCGCCCGATACCAACAAGAATCGAATCCCCTCGGGTCCGGCGTGAACGACGACCTCGTCTCCGTCACCGAACACTACCAAGGTGCGGTCAGCGGCTTCTTCGGCGTGTGCAGCTTCTCCAAATTGGCCGCTGCCTTCAAAGACGTAGGCGAAGGCGTGAGCCTTCCTGTCGACACGAATCGACTTGCCCGCCTTCGCAGGAAGCGTGATGTCCAGGTACGTCGGATTGGCTGCGATGCCTTTCACAGGTCCCGTGGTCCCCATGTAGGAGCCACTGATGACACGCACGCTAGCGCCTTGCTCGTCAAGCGTCGGAATCTGCTCCGCCTTGTACTCCTGATAGCGCGGCTTCGTCAGCTTGTGCTTCGCAGGTAAGTTCGCCCACAATTGAAAGCCGTACATGTGACCATTCTCGTCACCGGTCGGCATCTCTTGATGAATGATGCCACGGCCCGAAGTCATCCACTGCACATCACCCGCTTCGAGCACGCCTTCATTGCCGAGGCTATCTTGGTGTTCGACTGAACCACGCAGCACATAGGTGATCGTTTCGATACCGCGGTGCGGGTGGAATGGAAAGCCCTTGCGGTAGTGCTTCGGTTCGTCGTTGCGAAAGTCGTCGAAGAGCAAAAATGGATCCAGCTCTTTCGGATCGCCGAAACCGAAGGCGCGCGAGAGATGAACTCCCGCACCCTCCATGGTCGCTTTTGCTTTGGCTACGCGCTTGATGCTTCGAATCGACATAGGACTAATCAATCTGTTTGGGCCTGGCCCATTCTTGCCCGATTGCCAGCTGGGTTCACCTGCTGCTGGCGAATTCGTAATTGTGAGCGGTCTCGCTAAGGCAGGACTGCGTCCGCCTGTCACGACCCTAGTACGGAGCCTGGCCCGAAGTGGGACATTGACGCATTTCTACCGGCAATCAGGAGTCCGCCTGGAAGGGCTCTCTCGAGAAGACACGAATGAGGGCGGCCTCGAAGTGCTCGAGCGGCAAGCTGTCGAAGGCAGGATCAAAGGAGACCTGATCCCAGTCCTGACAAAAAGCGAGCGTGCTCTTGAAGTGCTCATGGCCGCGGAATCCATCCCGCTGGCTGCGCACCTCGTCAGACAGGCTCTTGTCGTAGTAGCGTTGGAAGATCGGGTGGTGTTGCACGACCCAGCTAACCTCCGGTCGCACGTAGGGGCGTAGCATCTCGGCGGCAACCTCTCCGTGCGCATGCGGAGCGATGACATCGCCGACATCGTGCAACAGGCAGCCCACGACCCAGTCATCATCCGCACCGTCTCGTTCTGCACGCGTCGCCGCTTGCAGCACATGCTCTAGCCTACTGATCTGGTATGCGCCGTCGTCGTCGGCGAGCATGCGCAACAGGCTCGACAATCGCTGAGGCAGATCCGCCATCGACGCACGATCGTTCGCGGCAATGATCCGGAAGTCCTGCACAGTCCCCTCGCTCATGCACGTGAAACTGACCGTTTGCACGGGCTGATCATCATCAGATTGAGTCTGTCGCATGAAGCCATTGTGCGAGATAGGCCAGGATTGCCAAGGGAACAGCACGATTGTGGCCCGCGTGACGCGCAGGCCGGCTCATCGTCACGCGCTGAATGGAGACCACTGCCCCGATACGAAGAAGGCGCCCGCCGCTCTTGGGGAGCAGCGGGCGCCTTGAAGCCGAATGTGTCGAACGATCAGTTAGCGAAGCCGAGCACGAACATGAACTGCGAGTAATCCGCATCGAGGCCATCGAGCGCATCGACATAGCCTGCGCCGGTCAGCACGCGATAGTCGAGACCGAGGCTGAAGGAATCGCCCACCCAAAAGTTTGCGCCGCCGTGGAAGTAAACGCCGAGGGCCGAATCCGACTCGGCAATGCTCGCTGACTGACCACCAGCACTCCCGCTGGCTTCGATGACGGTCGTGACGAGACCAATGCCTGCACCAATATAGGGTGCGATGGGTGAACCATCGATGTTGAAAGTCTTGCGCGCACCGAATCCGAACTCGATGCTGGTCGCGTCTAGGTCGACCTTAACTGCGCCCACATTGTCGGAATCACTCCCTTGTGCAATGAGCAAGGACCACTCAGGCGAGATGCTTCCATCTGCGGGTGCTCTCGAGCTGCCGATGCCGAAAACAGAGTGAGTGCTGAGATCCCAATTGTCTGAGCCATCGCTGACATCCCAATCACCATCGCTCATCTCACGCGAGCCGAGCATGATCTCGAACGTCTTGCGATCTTGCCCCCCCATCCCCATGTCCTGGTAGACCGGCAAGGCCGAATAGGCCGCGGACGAGGAATGCAGGGGAGCAACGGAGGGAGAGACACTCGTCGTAGCGCAAGCGCTGAGCATCAGGGCGAGTAAAGAGGCTTGGCTGACCCGAAGTCGTTCCATGGTATTTGCTGAGGGGGGGGCTATTGGAGTCCTCGCTATTGGCGAGGGTTTGCGAACTCAATGAATCAGCGCGCAGTTTGCGAGTCTGGCCTGCGAAGAAAGTTGGATTTTTGTCAGAACGCTCAAAGACTCGGGCCTGAATACGGCTTCTTGGCCCGGCAGAGACTCTGGGAAGCGCCTTCCTTGCTGAGCTTAGATCTAGGATCTGACCCTGCTTAGCCCCTCATTCCAGGCGCTGCCGCGCTCGATCTCTTCCTGCCTATCCAACCACTGGATGGGGCGTTATAACGACGATGCCTCTGCTCTTGTCGGCTTCAACTAAGCCAGTCAGTTCCAACAAAGGAAGGCTCCCATGCCCGCACGGAAAGACTTTGCACCCGGCGAGTTCTGCTGGATCGACTTCACCGCTCATGACATGGAAGCGGCTCTCGAGTGGTATTCGAAAATCTTCGGCTGGTCCCATATGAAGATGGATACGCCTGGCGATTGCCCGCCCTATGCGTTCTTCACCAAGGGAGATGTCGGCATCGGTGGCATCGGGCAGATGAGCGAAGAGATGAAAACTCAAGGCGTTCCGCCGATGTGGAACAACTACGTCTGCAGCAAGGACTGCGAAGCGATAGAAGCCAAGGTCAGGGAACTTGGCGGGACCATTGTGTTCCCGACAACCGAGATTCCGGGACACGGAAAATTGGCCTTCTTCATGGATCCCGAAGGAGCCTCGATCGCAACTTGGCAATCCACGAGCGATGGCGGGAACGGCGTCCTCGTCGGCGAGCCCGGCGGCTTGTCTTGGAACGAATTGATGACGCGCGATTCGGCTAAGGCCCAGGACTTCTACGGCAAGCTGTTCGGCTGGGAGTTCTCGAGCATGCCCATGGGCGAGATCAACTACACGATGGTCAAGAACAACGACAAGGACGCCGGCGGCTTCATGCCGATGGACGGTCCTCAATTCGAAGGCATCCCGGCGCACTGGATGGTGTACTTCGCGACTGCCGACTGCGATGCAACCGCCGCCCTTGTCGCCGAAAATGGTGGCGCGATCATGGTGCCGCCGACCGAGATCCCGGTCGGCAAATTCAGCGTTCTCAGGGATCCGCAGGGCGCGGGCTTCTCAATTGTGACGCTGGCCCCAACCACTTGCTGATCGAGTGACGCTGGGAACTCCTCAGCTTCACTTGTTTGCATCGGCGGCGGGAGCAGGGCCTCGGCCGGCTCCCGTCGCTGCTTGTCGCGATCACTGCCCGCCTCACCAGCTCGCCTCCCCATCGGATTCGACAAGTGCTGCGGACCCAATCTGTTGCACGCTGAGCTGCGATGCAGGACTGATAGCAAACAGGCGCGCTACACTCCCACGCACTTATGAACCATCGAGGATTCGATTGCATCATCGCTGGCGGCGGACCCGCGGGATCACTCTGCGCGACGATACTCGCAAAGTGGGGTCGACGCGTGTTGTTGGTTCACGATGGAGGAGCACACGGACAACGCCCGGCCGAGACCATGGTCGCCTCTGCCCTGCCCGCCTTCGAGCGACACGGCTTAGGATCGATTCTTCGGTTGCCACAATTCCAAGGGACCAGTCGCCAAGGGTCCATTTGGGGCTCGCATGAACTTCAATGGAGGCATCTCGGCGCCGCGGAGCGTGGCTTCCGATTGGATCGCGATGAGGTTGATGCGGCCTTGCGCATGCACGCACGCAGCGTCGGAGTCGAGTGCCTTGAAGGATGGCGTGTTCTCGAGCCATTGTCCGACCAGAATCGTTGGCGCCTCCGGAGCGCGCAGGGAGAGGAACGTGAGGTCGACGCGCCAGTACGCATCGTTGCATGTGGCAGGCCCCACCAGTACATGCGTCATCCACGCACTGCACAGCTTCCTGCCGCTGAAGCCGATCGCGAATCCGAAAGCCCCGCGGGCTTTCAAAGCTGTGCGCTGTGGACCCTTGTCGAGGCGACCGACGAGCTGCGTGACGCGACCATCGTCGAAGCAGTCGAAGAGGGATGGCTGTGGTCAGTCCCCCACAGCAGTGGACGCATCTGCCTTACCTTATTCGTTGACCTTGAAGAACTAAAAGCCAGCGGTCGCGACGAGTTGTTCGAGAAGGCAGTCGCGAGCGCTCTGGGCCCTGCCGCGGGCCGCCCGCTGAGTCGCGTGCGTGGAACCCTATGCAGCCCTCGCTTGCAGCGAGCTGCCTCCGGGACCTTCTTGACCGGTGACGCAGCGTCCAACATTGACCCTCTCTCCAGTCAAGGGATCGAAAAGTCGCTGGCATCAGCCGAAGACTGTGCCTACGCCGCCAACACTTGCATGGAGGAGCCCAGCATGCTCGAAAGTCTACAAAGACATCGAGCGAGGTGGGAAGCGCGACTCTTCAACGCGCACAGCCGCGAGACGCGCGCCTTCTATCAGCGAGAGACACGCTTCGCCGATGCCATCTTCTGGCGCAAGCGACAGGCGGATGCCGGGGCAGCTGGCACTTCGGCCAACTTCGATTCGCAGGGCACGCATAGCCTGCCGCCCGGGCTGGAACGCGCACCGCAGCTGATGGAAGCGCAGACTCTGAAGCGCAAGTCACGCCGGCTAATCAGCACAGTGGCCTTCAAGACGCAAACGTCAGCAGAAGCGATGGAGCGCATCGGTTCCGTCCCGATCGCGCCGCTGCTCGACCTATTACCAGAGCGAACGCTGCGGCTACTCGAACGCGCCCGCACTCATCCGAGACTTGCTGGGCTCGATCGCTCCTTGCTGCAGCAAGCCTTGGCACAGCTGCTAGCAATGGGCTTCATCCGCGCGGCAGATCCGAATCAAGAGCACGGATCAAGAAGCCAGTGACGTTGGCGCAGGCCATGCTCACGCCAGCTAAATTGGATGCACGTGGCAGATCCGGGAGCTCGCGTGGATAGGGTGCGGCGAACCAGTCTTCGCGCCCGCCGACATCGCGCCGCTCGGGATACTCACGCTGCAGATCAGGATCAATACGCACGCCTACGCAGCCCGGCATACAGCCCGGATAACAAGGCAAGCCGCGCCAGAAGACCGGAGCCACGAGCGGAATACCGGCCGCCTCAAAGCCACGCACGCGCGCTTCGAGCGGCTCGCTCCAGCTTTCGCGAGTCGTGCCCAAACTCAAGTTGCACACATCGGGCTGCAGTGACAACGCGTGGTCCAGCGCGATCAAGATGCGCTCGAAGCTCGCGGTAGGATCATCCTCGAACACCTGAATCGATTCGATGTGCAGTCCGGGTGCCAGATCCAAGATCGCGGCAGCCGCAGCCGTGCCATGACCGATGCGGTCCTGACCCGCCGCGACTTCTCTGACGGAGAGATCGGCGTCCGCGCCCTGCTCGACTTGCCAGCTACGCACGACACCCTCGCGATCGCGAATGTGCGGGTGGCTCGCATTGACGCCACTGTCGATCAAGGCGACCGTTCGATTCATAACTTGGCTAACAACTACCGAGTAACAGCCCGCACATGCAAATCAGATTGTGCCGGTGTGCGGCCCACCCGCTCGCTACTCAAACAATGTCGTGATTCGACCGTCGGCTTCTCCGCCGAGCTCGACGGTCTTCAAGCGCTCGTGTTTGCCATTGAAGACGACCAGTTCGTGTCCCCTGCCCATGAAGTACAGCTTCTCGCCGTCGGGAGAGATAGCGGATAAGCGCAGGCCATTACGCAGCTCGACGCGCGTCTCACGCAGCCTCTTGCCAGTCTCGAGGTCGTAAGTCACCAAAGTCGATATCGGGTCGTCTCCGTTGGCCTGGTTGCGGCGCTCACCGCCGTACTTAGTCGTGATGCCGAGCTTCTTGTCGCGCGTCATCATGAACCGGCCAACGCTCGGTGCGGCACCCCACTCGGTAAGCTTCTTGATCTTGTGCTCGACCAGATCGATCTCGACAATGCCAGTCAGGTTACGGTCACTCACAACCGGATCGCGCATGCGATAGATCATTCGATACGCCGCCGGATTCTTCCAATCATAGAAGTCTTCGCCACGCACCGAGATCGGTCCCATGCCGGTGTACATCGGCTTGGACAATTCGATGATGCCCTTTTCCTCGAGCGACTCAGGATCCAGGATCTTGATGTCGCGGCCCATGATGTGCCACTCGGTGCCATCGGGACTGATGCGCGCAGAGCTTCGAATAGCCTTCGGCAATTCCTTCATGCGCTTGTCAATGTTCCACTCAGTGTGGTCGTACAAGAGCCACTCCGGCTTCTCGATCACGAAGTGATCCTTCTTGCGACTAACGCGATCGATCTTCACATACCAATGGGTACCGCCGGGAATCTCGCGCACATCGTCGACGCGAATGATGAAGTCCGGCTCGCTGAAGTTGTGCTGATCCGTGAATTCGCCGGTAGCGACATCCAGGACCTCGATAACCGAGCGTTGCCCTGTCACCAGGAAGAACTTGGTCTGATCGTGGCTGAGTTGGCTCGAGTGGGCAATGCCGTTTAGAGCGGCGATCTCTTTCGCGACCTCATCCTTCTCGACATCGTATTTGATGAACTTATCCGGCCACATCCGGAACCAAAAGTAGGCCTTATCGCCTTCCTGCGCCGGCGGTTCGGCTGCCTGAAGCTTTCCGGCTGTGCACGGAATCAAGAAGAGCGACACCAACAGCCCTTGAATGAATCTTCTCATGGCTACGGGAATACCAGATCGATGGAGGCCCAGTCGTTGACCGGAGCACCGCAGCTCTTGGCCCAGTTCGGGGAGTTAGTCAGTGCGTCAGGGACTTGAGCCGGCCAGTAGCAGGAGTGATAGCAATCGTACAGATCGCGCTCGATCGGAGTTCACAATCCATAGGTGCCTCCACCGCTGTCGACTTCCCAACCCGGGTCGAGCTGGGTCGAACAGCCGAAGGGAACATCCGCCATGGCGCGTGCTTCATCTGCGCCCGCGCCGCGTGCCTCGATCATGCGGGCCTTGCGATTGATTGCTCGTAGGTGCTTCATCGGGCGACTAGTTGCTGGAAAGGATCGGCGCAGATTCGGCGACAGGATTCGGGCGGCCTTCGAAGTTCATCAAGTAGTCTGGGTTGCCGATCGCGATGCGACCGTAGCAACGAAGACCTAGGTCAGTCCACGAACGAATCCAGGTGCAGTAGTGAAGATTCGGGGTCGAGACATCGCCGTAGCGAACATGAGCCTCGTGATAGCAACCGCCGGAACAGTGCGGGCGCGCGAAGCAGGAGTCACAATCCGGCTTGTTGGAAATATGAACTGACTCGAGGAAGCTAGAACGCTTCTCCGCGTCGAATCCATCTTCCAGGTTGCCGAGTTCGTGTTCCTTGGAACCGACGAAGCGGTGACATGGGCTGATGTCACCCTCGGTCGAGACAGCGGCCAGCCCAAGACCCGCACCACAGGGGTGCGCCTTATTCGTTCCCTGGTGCAGCTCCTGCAGTAGATCGTGCAGGTTCGAGAAGCCATGGCGCTTACCTTGCAACGCTGCCGCGACGTATTCCTCCGCCAGCTCCTCGAACTCTACGAGCAGGCGGTTCATGCCGTCCCCTGCCAGCTCATAGTCGCGTCCGGGAGCGCTCGTCACGGGCGCGAAGCCAACGGCATCGAAGCCAACTTCATCGTACAGGTGACGATAGATCGCGGGCACGGATGCACTGCCGGCTGTCACGGTCACGCGCGCTCCAATCGGGCGTCCATGCGGTCGATTACGTTGCAGGAGTTCCTTGATCTTCGGCACGATTTCACCGTGGCTGCCACGGCCACTGGCAAAAGTGCGGTGCCGGTCGTGGTCATCCTTGTCGCCATCGATCGAGATGTTGATGCCGAAGCGATGGCGCGTCAGGAAGTCGATCACCGGCTCATCGAGTAGCGTCGCATTCGTCGTCAGCGAGAAGCCCATCGTGCGGCCCTCCTCGGCTGCCCGCTCGAGCGCGTACTCGGTCGCAACCTTGATGACCTCAAATCCAAGCAGAGTCTCGCCACCAAAGAAAGTGATCGACAAGTCGGGCCGTCCACCCGATTCTTTCAGGAACAGTTCGATCGCGCTGCGTGCAGTCTCGGCCGACATCTTCGGCTTCTGCTTGAGCGCGGATAGCTGATCTTCGCCGTACTCATAGCAGTAGGTGCACGACAGATTGCACTTACTCGCGACGTTCAGAACCAAAGTCGAGAGCGGGAACGGCATCGGTAAGGGATCCGCCGTTATAGGCAGCTTCTCCCCTACGGGCTTCATCAAGCCAAAGCTGACGAGCTCTTCGAAGGTCTCGCGCTCTTCAGCATCGCGCCAGGTACCGATGTCGGCCCCGCCTTCGACGGAGAAGCGCTCGAGCAGCTCATGTGCCGTGTCGTCCAAGCCGCAAACGGCGGCTGTTCCGGCCGCGTAGACGAAGGGCTGGCCCTCGGCCTCGAAGCGGTGGTGAATAGTTGTCTCGTATCTCATCGACGATTCCTGACGGTGCTAGCCGTGTTGAAGGTGCTGGAGTTCGATTCGCTTCTCATCGTCGATCCCATTCGTACTTATCCCAGTTGACGTAAATCGGAACCATGACGAGCAGGTGCCCGCGAGCTCGGAACTCTCGGTCCTCCATCACGATCGGGGGCAAGGGTTTTGGTTCGGAAGCCTCGGCAACTTCCTCTACTTCCGCGGGCTCAGAGTGTTCTGAAGCTTCTGAAGACTCTGAAGACTCTGATACTTCGCCGGACTCGGCGTGCGCACCTTCGCCGGCCTCTTCCGTCTGGCCCGGATTGCTCGCTTTGTCCTTCTTCTTAGGTTTCTTAGGCTTCTCGATCTTGCGCACATTCATCGTGCACGTCGCAACGACGTACACATCGCCAATGTTGTTTGCGTCCCAGCGGCGCTCCGGGTTGGGCCCGTCGGCTCCTGGGGTGAAGACTCCGGTCTCGGGCACGATGCTGCCGACGAAGGCCAAGTCGTCGTCGTTCTCTCGCACCGGAAACTCTTCCAGGTGCCAGCGAGCAGGGACCACGCGCACTTCGAAATCGTCGTCCGTATAGGATTCACCGTCACGGCCGCGGTTCATCCCAACCGCCTCGAATCGTTCGAGCTGCCGCGGACGGAAGCTGCCGCCGATACGCGACATTCCTTGTCCAGGACGGATCGCGATGTAGTCGATAGTGTCATGCAGGATGATCGTCTCGGTGCCGCGCTGGGCCCGATAGGACAGGAAGCGTTCGCCCTGTTCCGCGTCCCGAGCAACATCCACGCGCAGTCGCAGCTGGCTGTCGCTCCTGACCTGCAGTTCCGTGATCGTGACACCCTGCCCCATGTGGAAGTCGTGTGCCTTCACGTCGCGCGGGATCCCGGCTGTAGCCACGCTGATCCAGTGCCCCTCTGCGGGAATCGTCACCGCACGGTTCTGGAGCGAGAGCACTTGCGGAGCGCCGGTCTTGCGCACCAGGCGGACATCCATGCCGAGTTCGTGGTACTCGCCAGTGAAGATGCGACCTTTCATCTCGTCCCACTCTTCGTTCAACAGCAAGACTTCGCGCAACATCTCCGGCTCGCGCGGTGCCGTCGTGTTCGAACGTCCACGCCAAGAGTAGCCCGCGTACAGGATCCCCTTACCGGTGCGCTGAATGCGACGGCCGTCTTCATAGTCGAGCTTCCAAGTCGTCTCGTACTCGTCATCGCCAACCCTCTTGATGATGACATCGCCCCGTACATCACCGCGGCTGATCTCATGCCCAACCACCGCCCACTCACCCGCGACCGGAACTTCGCGGCGGTTGATCTGCCACGCCTCCCATTCCGGCGTGAACAAGGGCTGGTCTTTTGTCAGCGTCTTCAGCACGCGATCGGCCTGATCGGGACCACGCGAGCTCTGCATTTGCTCCCAGCGCTCGCTGGATTCAGATTCGCTGAGTGATTCCCAGTCCACGTTGTCGCGCGATCTGCGGCCGCGGAATGCTTGGAAGTCCACGAGCGGGAAGAAGGCCAAGTGAGTGGCCTTCAGCAAGCTCCACTCTTTCGAGTCGCGGCGCTGAGCCAGAACGCGGCCGAGCGTGTGGCACTCCGCGCAGCTCTCGAGCAGCTCCTTCTCGTGCTCTTCCTCGCTCCAGTGCACGCGTCGCTCCACCTCGTACATTGAAGTCTCGGCCTCCGCGCGTGCAAGCCCGTGATCGGTGGACAGGTAGCGCACGATGTCGCGTGCCTCTTCGGGCGACACCATGACATTGTTGAGCCGGATCATGCGCTTAAGCGTCAGCTCCCAGCCCTCGGGGCTCTTGCGCATGTATGAGATGCGGCTCATCAAGCCGTCGTCATTGCGCTCGTGGCACTGCACGCACTTGGACTGGATCAGCTCGTCGCGCACAGGAATGCCGCGTCGATCTTTGTCCGCTTCGGGATTCTTCTCTTCGCCGCCCCTGCGACCTCCGCCACCCTCGCCAGATCCCTCTTCACCTTCGGCAGGAGCATCAGTTTCGCCTTCTGCCGGCCCAGTTGTAGCAGGCCCAGTTGTAGCAGGCTCCGTCGCCTGATCCGTTCCTTCAGCGGCAGGAGTCACGACTCTGGCCGCGCTCCGATCCGGATCCTGCTCTTGTTCGGCCTCGGCCGTCGTCG
>JBLFWN010000138.1:0-16174 GCA_047611405.1 Planctomycetota bacterium
AGGGGGCTACTTCTTTTAATGCTCCAACGGCTGACGGCCTTGGGACGGCATTTAATGCTCCAACGGCTGACGCCGTTGGGACGACACTCAATGCTCCAACGGCTGACGCCGTTGGAGTGATAGGGCCGGGGACTCTTGGGTCGTTGGGGCCGAAGTTTCCCTCCCCTGCAGAGGGTATGCCCGGGAGCGGAACTCGCGGGGACAGGCTTTGCATACAGAGGTTGGCAATTACGTCCTTGCCCTGTGGTTTGGCCGCTGCGCTGTCCTGTCCGCTAGACTAGGGGGATATTAGTCTTCAGCTCACTCTTCAGGTTTGCTTGCATGATTTCGTATCGCCTGCCCAGTTTCATTGCCCTCCTACTTTTTGCTTCGTGCGGGTCTGGGAGCATCGGGCTCTTCTCTTCTGCATCTTCCGGATCCAGCGCGAGTAATGCTGTATCGCAGGTGAGTGGATTCGATTTGGCCAATGTCAGTGGTGGAGCCAGCAAGGTTGATCCAGCGCTTATCCGCTTCGAATTGACCGACGGCGAGTCGGATCCGGCCGCGGTCAGGCTCTACTACATCCTCGAGGGGGAGGGCGAGCCCGGCACCCCGATCATCCCTGTTGGATTGAGCCGTCCTGACATGGTCTTGGGTACTGCCACGAATGGCAGACAGCACGAGCTCGAGTGGAAGTTCACCGACGAGGGGATCTTTCAGGATGGCAGCCTGACGACTGGAGTCACGGTTTGGGTCGAGATTGGAAACGCTACCAGCCCGGGCACATCCAATTCTCTGCTCGTTGCACTCGGCAATGATGCCCCGAGTGTTGTGTCGGCTAGCGGGCCAGCTGCCGGCGAGGCCAGCGGCAACGTTGACATCGCAATCGAGCTGAGTGACACAGGTGGGGACCGCCTCGATATTGTCGTTGAGTTTGACGACCTAGGTGATTCAGCTGGCTTTCAGCTGGCACGGCCCGCTGGAACGCCTCAGGCTTCCCCTACTCCCACCTTCGCATTCAGAAACGCCTTGGTCGGTGAGGAGGGTCTGTCTGTCGTCTTCGTTTGGGACAGCTTGTTCGACCTGCCCGGCAAAGAAGTTGACATCGTATTTCGGGTCAAGGTCAGCGATGCGGTTGAGCCTGGCGTTGGTGCGATCACGGACCCATTCCGTATAGACAACAATCAAGCGCCGGTGGCCTTCTTGAACAACGACCAACTCTTGTTCAACCGGGATCGCAGACGTGGTCTGCCCGTCGCCGTCGAGCTGTTCGACGAAGAGGGTGACGACGTCCGCTTCCTGCTGCAGTGGCGACGCACGAATACCGAGTTCCCCGAGCTGCCACAGAGTGTCGCGGCACTCGAAGCCTTGATGGAGGACCCCGACGCGCGCCGGCAGAGTCAAATTTGCGGGGAAGCGCCGCCGACAGTTTGCGGATTTGTAGGTCCCTTATCCGGAAGTGGGGGGGATGACATGGCGATTCATTTACCCGAACTAGCACACCGTTCCGCGCAGGCACTCGCTGGTGGCCTGGAAGGGCGCACAATTGAACTTTTGCGGCCTAGGCGAGACTATGAAGTTCTGAGCGGCAGCGCTGCAAGCGAGGCGATCGATGCTGTGATTGAGGCGGGCGGGGAGAGTGCCCTGTTGTTGCACCAGACTGGTTCCGACGCGATCGTTTCTCGCGTAGAGCTTCGTTCTGGCGCGTCGCTCACGGAAGTGGCTCGCGTCACCGGGCAAGCATTGGCGTTCACTGTCAGTCCCGACGCGAGCATGTTGCTCGTGCTGACGGAGTCCCAGAATTTTGGCTCTGGTTCCGTGACTTGGGCGGTCAGCCGCATCCGAGCTTCGGATGGGCAAGTATTCGAGAGCATCGGTCGCAGTGGTGACGATGCAAGTCCAATCGGGCTGGCTGCCATTGCGAGCCGCCGCGTCTTCGTGACTGTTGACGACGAATTGCTCGAGCTTCGCATGCGGGTCGGAGCCGAGCCGACTCTCGTTCTTGGAGGTCTTTCGAACCCGCAAGAAATCGCCCTCGATCCGATTCATTCCGAGTATCTCTTCCTCATCGAAGCAGGTGGAACGGAGGCGGAAGGCAGTGTGCTGGAAGTTGATCTGAGGCGACAAGCTGCAAGGCGAATGGCTATTACCGCCGAAGGCGAACTGGGTCCGAACCCCTTGCCGAATCCGAGCAAGCTTGCCGTTCGGTCGGAGCAGGGCCGAATCTATGTCACGTGTCGGACTTCCCTTGGTGATGAGGTTCGCTCCTTCCATCCGCGCGCGTCCGGTGGCGCTGCAGTATCTCTAGAAACGAGTGTCGAAGGCGTTGTCGAATCGGTCGCGGTCGGCGACGACGGAACGACCTTGCTCATCACCAGCGGCGCTGGTCGAGGTGATCAGAGGGACTTGGTGATCGCGGGCGGCGTGCGTGGACGGGCCGACGTAGCCATAGACCTAGAGACTCCAGCCTACGATCCGACAACCGCTTTGGTTCAGCTCGCTACACCGATGGTGCCCACGCCGCGAATCGGTGATCCTTGGCGTATCGATCTTCCGCTTCGTCAGGCGGGGATCGAGGAGGGTGCTAACCGCCGCATCTTCATCTGGGATTCGAGCGAGGTGGTCACCAGTGGCAACATCATCTTGAAGCTACAGGCATGGGACACCGATGTCAGTGAGCCAACAACGGGCCAGGCACCCAAAGAGGTCTTGCGCGGTTTCGGAAGCGAGGCTCAGATTCTTTTGTTGGGTTCGAAGAGCTCGATGGACTCTGCGCTGTTCGTGCTGAGTGCGGACTTGGATTCCGATGGTGATGAAGATCTACTGCTGCCCTGTTGGTCGGGAAACCGATTGCAATGGGTCGAGCAACTCGAGGGCGGGAAGCTCGCGCAAGCCCAAGATCTACTGCCTGGAATCTCTCCCCAACCCGAGGCTCCGCGCTCGGTTGCAGCGGGAGATCTGGACTTAGATGGTGATATCGACCTGGTGCTTGCCAACCAGTTCAGTGATGACATTTGGATCATCTATCAAGACGATCTGGGCCAGTTTGACATCGACCTTGACACGGACCGTTTGAGCGATGGGTCTGCCTGCCGAACGACATGGGTTCAGCTCGTCGACCTCGACCAGAACGGCCTGCTCGATATAGTTGGTGCGTGCTTTGGATCTGCGCGGCTTCTCGTCTACTTGCAACTCGTAGAGGGCAGCTTCACCGCGCTTGACGACTCGGACTTGCTGCTAGCCCAAGTGGACGGTCCCAATTTGACCGAGCTGCTCGTCGCGGATGTAAACGGCGATGGGCTCCTTGACCTAATGAGTGCGGATGATCGCCAACTACCAGGGGGCGGTGGCGTTTTCCTCTGGTTGCGTAATCCGGGCGCGCAGGTCGACTTCTTGCCGGCCGAGCAACTCTCCGACGGCGACAACACTCTGAGCTCTCACAGTCTCAGCCTCTCCGACTACGACTCAGATGGCTATCGCGATCTGTTCGTGTCGTGTCACAAGGCGGATACGATCGCCATCTTCGCTGGGCAAGATGATGGCTTTGCCAGCGTTCCCACAATCATCTCAACCACGCACCTGGCGCGAGATCCGGAAGTGATTCGAACGGGCGACTTGGATCGAGATGGCCGCTTGGACTTCATGTTTGCCAGTACCTTCGACGCAAGCCACACACCCTTTCTACAAGACAACTCGGGGCAGTTCCAGGTGAATCCGTCGGGCTCTATCGAGACTCCTGGTTCTGACAATACGCGATGTTTGGACTTGAGAGACTTCAACGGTGATGGGAGCCTTGACCTGATAGCAACTGGCGAACAGGACGATCAAGTGTTCGTGCGTGAGCAAATTGGGCGCGGCCGATTCAAAGAGACTGCCCTTGCCCTAGGCGATCCATCGCGCACGATCAATCCCCGCAGCGCTGATGTCGGGGACTACGACAACGACGGCGACCTAGACATCGTTACAGGGAATAAGGCGACGGGTGATTTGACGATCTTCGAGCAAGTCGGCCCTGGTCGCTTCGAGTTGGCTGCGGGAGGCGTCTTGACCTCATCCACTTTCGTGACGCCGGAAGCTGTGCGTTTTGGCGACCTGGATTCGGATGGTGACTTGGACATCGTCTCCTGTGACGGTGATGTCAACGGTGCCGGTGATCTGATCGGAATCTTCTTTCAGAACGAAGATCACACCTTCGAACATGACCCGACTCAGGACATTCTTGGTGGCGGTGCAGAGGGCACAGCGACGGAGACTCTTCGACCCGAGGAACTGAAGTTAGGCGACATCAACGGCGACGGTCGACTCGACATCGTGACAACCAATTTGGACGGCAACGACATCACGATCTTCTATCAGAAGACAGGTGCCGTGCCATTTTCTGCAGCTCCTGATGTCCGCATCGAGAGTGTTGTCATTGGTTCAGATGTAGAGGCGGTGATGCGACCCGTAGGGCTCGGATTGGCCGATGTGGATAAAGATGGACGTATGGATGTCGTCGCCACGATGAAGAATGCTGCGGCTACCACGCGTCCGAAGATTGTTGTCTTCTTCCAGGAGGAAGGCGGCTTCGGTACAGGATCGGACCTCTCACTCGGAGGCAATTCACTTCTTGTGGACCGGCCCGATGCGTTGGCTATTGCCGACCTGGATGGCAACGGCTTGCTCGACATCGTCACCACGACGAACGAAGGCAACAGTCTGATTGTGTGCTTACAAGATGCTCCGCGAGACTTCCGCGACGTGTTCGCCGTCAGCGGCTTCGACTACAGGCCCAACTACGTCGATGTCGGCGACCTGGATGGCGATGGCGACATGGACTTGATTGGAGTCGGCCCAGATCACGCGTTGATCGCCTGGCAAGAATCGCGCGGTCAGTTCCGAGTCGATGCCGATCCTATCGCCATCGTCGAGGATGGCTTTTCCTCGATCACCTCAGTCCTCGTCGACGATATCGATGGGGACGGAGACCTGGACATTTTGACTGCGAGTCGTCTACTCGACGCTGCTGTGATTCTCTTCGGAGATCACAACTGAATGTGCATCGACCTCGGCTCCTGTCTACGCCTATCGGGGATACGAATCCGATGACCCCCACAAGCATTGTCGGGAGTAGGAGTCCTCTTGGCCGCGCACTCCCCTGAATCATGTTGATTCGGTCCGCGAAGCAAGCGCCGACGAGTCCATATGATAGAGGCGCGGGTGCCCTTCGTACTCCCACTCGATCACGATGGCTTTGATGGCTAATGACTCGTCAGTAGGCTAGCTGGCTTCGTCCGCAGGAATAGAACCCTCACGCAATGCGAGAAAGCTTCAATTCTAAGGCGTGGCCCTGTTGCAGAGATCGGAGCAGACGGAGTCCGAGCGAGAGCTTGCTCGACTCGTCTACTCCGCGATCGCTTGACCCTGGCGATACACGTCCAGCTGTGCACGTATCTGGTCGATGCTTCGGGCGGGTAACTTACCTTGTGCAAGATCGATGGCGCGTTCGGCACTGGCCACGGCTTCGTTGTACTTGGCGTTGGCGGCTTGGGCTGCAGCGAGTGTTTGAAGCAGCAGTGGGTTGCCGGCTTGAGCTGCCAGGCACTGTTCGGCCAGGCGCAGGCCCTCTTCGGGCGAGCGCACGCTCGGATCCGAACTGACGGACAAGAGCCATGCCAGCTTGGACTGGAATGAGATGTCCTTCGGAACGAGAGCGATAGCTTCTCGCAAAGTTCGAACGGCTTCCGGGTGTCGCTTCGCAGCACGCAAGGCTTCACTCATCGTTCGTAGAGCTGGCAGACACGCGGGATCGCAATCGAGTGCGCGCTCGAGCGAGCGGATACCTTGTTCCATCTGGCCTGATGACAGCAACGCGTTGGCAAGGTTCGTGTGAGCATTGGCACTCTTTGGCTCCAGCTCGGCAAAGCTCTTGAAGGAGGCGAGGGCCAGAGGGATCTCTCCACGCTGCGCGTGAATCGTGCCCACGCGGCTGTGCATCTGACCCAAAGTCGGTTCCAAGTCGAGTGCACGGCGATACAGCACGAGGGCATCAGCGACTCGCCCTTGTTCGCGAATGCTGTCGGCCAGCATGCCAATGCGCCACGCCACATCGGGCTTCAATTCAAGGCACTTGCTCCACGCTTGCTCGGCCTCGGCCCACTGCTTTGCCTCGATATGAGTTTCGCCGAGCAAGCTCCACATGCTGGGAGACTCGGGGCTTCGAGACACCAAGCTCTTGGCCAGTGGCAATAGGACTGCATGATCCTTCTTGTCGCGCAACTCTTGAGCGCGCCGAACATCTTCGAAGATCTCAATCGAATGTTTTGGATCACGCAGCGAAGCGATCTCTTCGGCATCGACCGTGCTCTCGTCATCTCCTCCCAGATAGCCCAGGTCTTGTAGCTCCTTGTCTAGAGCATCATCTTTGACAATCAAGCTGGCTCTGCGCTTGCCCAACTGATCACGTGCGCTCGCGAGTGACGAGCGCATGCGCTGTAGACGCTCGGCTTCTAGCTCCGCGAGGTTTACTAGCTCACCAGGGTCGGTCGACAGGTTGTAGAGCTCTGGCGTCGGTGCCTCGATGAACTTCCAGGGGTAGGAAATCAAGCCGCGCAGCGGCGCCCAACGCAGGGTGCGCGCCGCGTACTCGCTTTCGAATACGAGCGGTTGCGAGGCCATTGATTCACCCATGAGCAACGGAGAGAGGTCGCGCCCCTCGAGCTTCGAGGCGGCGTTCCATCCGAGTTGCCCGAGGATTGTGGGTGTCAAGTCGACCAGTCCCGCCAGGTCGGCGATCTGGCTTCCCGGCTGAATGCTATCTGGCCAGTTTAGGATCAACGGCACACGCAGGGTCGTGTCGTAGACCAAGAGCCCATGGTCCCGTTCGTCGTGTTGGCCCAGGCCCTCACCGTGATCGGAGGTGATGATCACGAGCGTGTTTTCGCGCAAGCCCAGCTCGTCGAGGCAACTCAAGAGGCGCGCGACTTGGGCGTCGCAGAACGCGATCTCGGAATCGTACACGTCGGAGCCGACTCCCTCGAAGCCTGGTGGAGTCATGCGAGGTTCATGCGCATCGAACATATGCACCCAGCTGAAGAAGGGGCGATTGGGTGCGCTGCGAATCCAGGCGATCGCCTCGTCGCATACTGTGTCGCCGGGGCGTTGGACTTGCTCGTACTCCGTCTTACCGCCCTCGGGAACATTCGAGTAGTGATCGAAGCCACGGCCCAGGCCAAACTCGTCGTGTAGCACGCGCGCCGCGATGAAGGCGGAGGTTCGATAGCCCTTTCCTTGCAGAATGTCGGGCAGGTACAGGAGTTCTTCACCCAGGACTCCGGTGTAGTTCACGTGCAGTCCATGCCCACTCGGATGCAAGCCCGTCAACATGGTCGAGTGGGAAGGCATCGTGAACGGCACGTGCGAATAGGCGTTCGCGAACAACGCGCCATCTTTCGCCAAAGCATCTATTGCTGGGGTCTCAGCTGCTTCCCAGCCGTAGCAGCCCAAGCGGTCAGCGCGCACCGTGTCCAAGGTGATCAGTAGGACGTTGGGGCGACCCTCGAGGGATTCGACAGGCTCAGCGGCATCACCGCATCCGAGCAGAGGGCACAGCAGGAGCGCGGCGAGGCTTTGGCGATTCATGCCAATACGATAGCTCGCTCAGCTGGAAAGTCAGTCCTTCTGCCAGTCTGGAATAGTGACCAGTGCTGAAACGTTCAGGCATCGAGGCTGGATGGCAGGCCAGTAATTAGGCCGGGGGTTCGACTCAGGGCTCGGCCCAAGTCTCGCCTCAGACCGCCATCGCTATTGCTCGCTAGCCAAGCTGGGCCAGTAAGCATGGAAGGCTGGTTGTAGCCTCAGGTGGCAAGCCGACAGCGCTGATCCCAATCAAGGATCGTGTGATTGCGCCCCGATTTGCCGGGTATTGAAGCGAGGCTTAGCTGTACTTCCGTACGACGCCGATCACGACGCCCCGAACCTCTAGGGCGGCGGCCTCTTCCGGTCCCAGCAGGATCGGATCCATGGTGTCGTTAGCAGGTTGCAGGCGAATGCCGTCCGATTCGTGATACAGACGCTTCAAAGTCGCGTTGCCATCCGCCAGGACCGCAACGACGGTTTCTCCATCACGAGCGTTGGAGCGTCGTTCGACCAACACGACATCCCCCGTGCAGATTGCGTCATTGATCATCGAATCACCCTCGACGCGCAGGGCGTACACGTCGCGGCCCTCCGGCACTAGGTCCGCAAGGTCGAGCTCTTCTGGTGTTTCGATCGCCTCGATCGGGGCACCAGCAGCAATCCGGCCCAGCACAGTCACCGGTGCGCGCATCCCCTCTGTCGGTTGCGGCTCCGCTTCGGCCGGCACCAATTGAAGTGCGCGACTGATCCCTTTGGCTGCGCGACGAATGACGCCCTTGCGCTCGAGTTCGGCGACGTGTCCGAAGATCGTGACCTTGTTAACGCCGAAGTGAACGGCGATCTCTTCGAGGGTCGGGCTGAGGTCGTGTTCAGCGACGTACTCGCCGAAGAAATCGACGATGTCACGCTGTCGTCGCGTCAGAGGCGGATGAGCCATAAACGATGGGGGGATGGAGTCGTTTGGAGCGAGAGTTGGCGTGCCGTCTGGATCTGGCCGCGCATCAGGATGCGCTAGCGACGGTGCCGCATGCAAATTGTTGCCGCGGCATTCTCGAGTCGTGTCCCGAATTCGGACAGCGTACCGCAGGGTCCGTACGCCTGGCTACTAGGCCGAGACCGGGGTCGCGCTGAGGTCCGTGTCGTCGCGGGAGCCGTGACTCATCAGATCAGAAACGTACAGGCCAGCATGCCCGAGAAGAAGAAGAAGGAGCCAAGATCGCCGCGCAGTGTTTGGATTGCTGTAGTCATGATTCTTGGGGGGTGGGTCTTGGAGATGCGCTCGAGCTGGGAGCCCCGGGGGGAAGGCGACCGGCTCGCATGGATCGAGACGGGGTGCGGTTTCTGGTTCGGAATCGAGTCGGTGCCGTCGTGAATTAGGGCCGGGTCGTTGGCTGCGCCAACTCCGGCCAAGCTTCTCTCTGAAGCTCTCTGCTGTCGCATCCCGTCTGCCATCCACACAAGTCCGCCAGGATTGTTGTGGGCCGCGCTTTACCGTGTGAGTTGGCAGGTGAGCGGTGAGGCCTTCTGGGAGGCGCTCCCGCGCGCAAGCGTGTCGAGCTTGGTACGTGCGCGATCCGGAGGTCGGATCGGGAGGGCGGTTGCTGTCGAGGCCAAGTGAGTCTCGATAACGACCGCCGCTCCTCTGGCTCGCTTTCCGGATGAGGACGCATTCGAGTTCGAAAGAGCAGGACCCCGAGTCCCACTACCCTCGATCTCTGGGCGCTCCTCTTTCCTTGCTGTTCTCAGCTCCTGAGGAGCGAAGCCCAGCTGGGATATCGGGTAGCCCCCGGTAGGGGACTGGAGCCGTGCTGATCAAGCTCGCCGCGCTCGCGTGCGCGGGAGTGGTTCAAGTTGTGAAGTCAGGAGGTCTGGGTCGGCCCGGCCGTCATCCTGACGGCCGAGCTTTCCCGGGAAGGCCTAACGGATGCCTAATATAGCGGAGTCCTTCACCCGAACAAGACCCGAACGGTATTTTGTTTGTGATCCGTTCGGGTTCTCTGCCGCAGGACCCTTCCGTTGGCCCTAGATCGCCCTGCTGGCCCTGAGACCCGGATTCCTGGGCATCGTGCAGCCTGTGCATGGCTACAATCCGTCCATCTTCCCGTTCGGGCCCTAATCTCATTCGCATTGCCGTCGATCACCGCTCTCGACCTGGACCGCTACCTGGTCGCATTCGACTCTCGCCACGTGCCCTCGTACCGATTCGACGTTCTTGTCGTCGGGTCGGGTGCCGCGGGTAGCATCACCGCGCTGACCGCAGCTGATCGGGGGGCTTCCGTCGCCATCATTGCGAAGGGCAGCTTGAGCGAGAGCAACACGCTGCGCGCTCAAGGTGGCATGGCTGCCGTGGTCTCCCCTGAAGATCAGTTCGCGTCGCACATCGCCGATACGATGCGTGTGGGATGTGGGATGTGCCACCGCGACATCGTCGAAGCGGTCGTGCATGGCGGACCCGCCGCTGTGCGGCAGTTGATTGACTTGGGTGCCGAGTTCGACCAAGGTTCGAACGGTGGCTTCGATCTGTCACGCGAAGGCGGGCATACTCATCCGCGCGTGATTCACGCACAAGGTGATGCGACAGGGCGTGAAATTCAACGCGTCGTCACCGGTGGCATCGATCGTCACGATGGTGTCGCCAAGTTCGACCACTTGTTCGCGATTGACTTGTTGTCGGCGGATGACGGACGTGTGTGCGGCGTGCTGTGCAAGACCGAACGCGGTGACTTGGTCGCCTTCCAATGTTCGCAAGTCGTGTTGGCGACGGGCGGGGGAGGGCAGATCTATCGCGAGACTACTAATCCCGCGATCGCAACTGCGGACGGCGTCGCGATGGGGATCCGTGCAGGCGCTGCGGCGCGCGACTTGGAGTTCGTGCAGTTTCACCCGACCTGCCTGTACATCGCTGGCGCGGCACGCGTGTTGATCAGTGAGATCGTGCGTGGCGCAGGCGCAGTCTTGCGCGATCGACACGGCGTGCGCTTTATGCCGAAGTATCATCCGCAGGCCGAGCTCGCACCACGCGATGTCGTCAGCCGCGCTGTCTTCGAGCGCATGGTTTCGACCAATGACACGAGCGTGTACTTGGATCTGTCCGCCATCGACGGCGACCCGCACTTATCATTCCCCGGCATCAGCCATATCTGCCGCTTCTTCGGCATCGACATCGCTCGCGATCCGGTACCCGTCAGACCCGGCGCGCACTATATGGTCGGTGGTCTTGAAGTGGATGCCGATGGCAAGTGCAGCATTCCTGGCCTTTGGGCAGCAGGTGAGTGCGCCAGTTCGGGACTGCACGGTGCCAACCGGATGGGCTCCAATTCATTGCTGCAAGCCGTTGTCGTCGGCAACCACATTGGTGAAGTGATCGGCGACTCAATCGGCAACATCTCTAGCTTTGTCCAACCCGCTTTCGAGCGGCGGCGCAGCGCTGATGTCCCTATCCACGCCGAACTCAGCATTGAAGATCTGGTCTACTCACTCAAATCGCTGATGTGGCGTCAGATGGGAGTGGAACGTGATGCTCCCGGCATTCGGGACGCGTCGGACAAACTTGAATTCTGGATGAGAACGGTCCAAGCGATCGGTTCCGAGGAGAAACGAAATTTGGAGCTAGCTAACATGCTGCTCGTCGCGCGCATGGCCGCGATCAGTGCCTTGGCGCGTGAAGAATCGCGCGGCGTCCACTATCGCACCGATTTCCCGGACGCCAAGCCGGAGTGGCAGGCGCATACCAGCTTGCGTCCGAGTCTGTCACCCGACCGACTCGATTCGGTCGAGCTACATCGCGTGCCGATTGTCGAGGCCGTTACCCAGCCATGAGTCGAGTACCTAAAGAATCCAAGCCTCAGCGCGAACGCATGCTCGTTTGCGGCGTCACCTTCCCAGATCATCCGACGGAGTTCGATGGTGAATTGTCCGAGATCCGCGCTCTCGCAGCAGCTGCGGAAGCGGATGTATTGGGCGAAGGCGTTGTGCAACGTAGGCAACGCGCGAACCCAGCCACTTTGATGGGCAAGGGCAAGGTCGAAGAGATCAAGGAAGAGATCATTCGCTTGGATCCGGATGCGGTCCTAGTCGACAACGACCTGACGCCGGCGCAGGGGCGCAACTTGGAGAAGGCCTGGGACCGGCGCGTGATCGATCGCTCCGAGTTGATCTTGGACATCTTCTCTCGCCGGGCGCAGACGCGCCAAGCGCGCCTACAAGTGGAGCTGGCCCAAAACGAATACTTAGCGCCGCGCCTGCGGCGCATGTGGACGCACTTGGAGCGCAACGAGGGCGCGATCGGAACGCGTGGTCCGGGTGAGACTCAGCTTGAAACCGACAAGCGTCTTCTAAGCAAGCGCATCCGTGATCTGAAGCATGAACTGCAGACCATCGAAGCGCGCAAGCAGCGCCAAGTGCGCACGCGCCACGAGCAGTACACGATCGGCTTGGTCGGCTATACGAACGCCGGCAAGTCGACGCTGCTGAACTACTTGACTGGCGCCGATGAGTTCGTGGCTGATATGCCGTTTGCGACGCTCGATACACGCACCCGGCAATGGCGTATGCCCGACGGACGCCTGGCCCTGTTGTCGGACACGGTCGGTTTCTTGCAGCGCTTGCCGCACCACTTGGTGGCATCATTCCACGCGACTCTCGAAGAGACATTGAATGCCGACCTGCTGCTACATGTTGTCGATGCGTCTCATCCAGATGCATCGACGCAGATGGCGGCCGTCACTGATGTGCTAAATAGTCTCTCGCCGAACCTGACCCCGGATGTCTTGGTCTTTAACAAGATCGACCGCGTCGAGGATCCGATCTCGCTCCACCTGTTGAACGAGGATCCGGGCCAAGAGATCGTCTATATCTCTGCCAAATCCGGCGAAGGGGTCGATCGGTTGACGCGTCTAGTGTCACAACGTCTCGACGATCGTAGCTCGCTCGTTGTGGTCCACATCCCAGTCTCCGACGGTCGCAGCGTGGCCCTCGTTCGTTCGCTCGGCGGCATCCTGCAGGAGTCATGCGTTGATGATTCGGAGCTCGTGATTGAGACCCGGCTGTCGGACGGTGCGCTAGGCAAGCTGCGGCGTGATATGGGGGCGGATGTTCGGATAGATGTAATCGAGGGGCGGAAGCGCATCTCGGCAGACCCCGAGTAAGTCTGCTGTTTCAGGGCGGTCTGAATGGGGGGGGGCGGCGCAAAGCAGTGGCGCGCTAAGCATGTTCGGCACCAGGATGCTGTCACTGGGCGTGTTTGGATCCAGTTGCAGCTCCCTACGGGACGATAGCGGGGCTCTCGGCTTCCACTTCTCTCGAACCCGATAGCTGCCATGAGGACCCCTGAGCGGGGCTCGATTCGCGAGGCGCTCGTGCGCCACCAGATTCTGTCGACGACCGTCATCTTGATTGGCGGACTCGTCGGATGGTCGTTTGTAGGCTACTTCGGCACGATAACTGGGCTCTCCAGGGAGTGGACCATGGCCGCGTCCATGCTAGCCTTCGCACTGATCGGTTCGATCGTCGCGTGGGTGTGGGCCGAGGCGGCGATCAAGCCACACCTGCTGTCGATCCAACAACTCGCGCAGACTGGCCGTGAGGCGATAAACGCCGAGGGCGCACCGCAGATGCCCGAAGGCAGCTGGCCCGAAGAGCTGCGGCATCTCGCTTCGATCCTGGATGAGCTCATGGCCGAGGTCGTGTTGGGCGACCGGCGCCTCGAGGAGCACGGCGAGAACCTGGAACGAGAGGTGCGCGCGCGCACCGCAGCCTTGGTTGGCATGAACCGCGAGATTACTCGCGCGCGTGAGATCGCCGAGACCGCGGTGAAAGCGAAGTCGGAGTTCCTGGCCAACATGAGCCACGAGATCCGCACGCCGATGAACGCGGTCATTGGAATGTCGACGCTGTTGATGGACACAGAGCTGACGCCGCATCAAACGCAGCTCAGTGAGAAGGTCAAGCGTTCGGGCGAGGGCTTGCTCTCGATCGTGAACGACATCTTGGACTTCTCGAAGATCGAAGCTGGCAAGCTTGAGCTGGAAGAGCTGCGCTTCGATCCACGCGAGACGGTCGAGAGCGTGTGTGACTTGCTGGCGCAGCAAGCACAAGAGAAGGGGCTCGAGATCGCCTCCTATGTTTCGCCGGGCGTACCGAATGTGCTCTTGGGCGACCCCGCACGTTTGAACCAGATCCTGTTGAACTTCGTCAACAACGCGGTCAAGTTCACCGAGACCGGGCAGATTTTGCTCGAGCTGCTGCATGAGGACTCGACTGACGACCTCACCTATCTGTTCTTCTCGGTACAAGACACGGGCATCGGGATCCCAGCGGACCGCCAAGAGTACCTGTTCTCGAACTTCAGTCAGGTCGACGCCTCGACAACGCGTAAGTATGGAGGCACTGGCCTCGGGCTCGTGATCTCGAGACAACTCGCGGAGCTGATGGAGGGCGAGGTTGGCTTCGAAAGCAAGAAGGGCGAGGGCTCGTGTTTCTGGTTGCGCGTCGCATTGAAGCGTGACCGGAAGGCTGAGTGCGAGGCGGCCAAGGACAAACTCGATTACTCGTCTCTATTCGCCGTCGTCATCGACAAGAACCAATCGGTCGGCGCGCTCACCGCGCAGACGATTCGTGACCTTGGCATTGGTGCGACGACACACCGCGATTGCGATGAGCTCCTGGCCAAGCCTTCGTCCGTGTCCGTTGACATGATCCTTGTCGATTCGCGAGCGCGTGGGTTCAGCCGACTGAGCGCCGAAACGCATGCAGGAGGTCGATTCGAGAACGCAAAACTGGTCTTGCTCTCTCCCATCTTCAACCGCGCCGGGTCTGTCGGACAACCGCCCAAAGTTTCCGTTGCCGCACACCTGACGAAACCGATCCGACTCGATCGGATCCAAGAAGTGTTGTGCATGGTGATGGGGGTGTGTGACATCGGACGCGATCCGATGACAGGCACCAAACCGGCCGAGACGTGGTGTATTCCAGAGGAACAACGCGCATCGCTTCCGCTGCTCTTGGTCGAAGACAACTACACCAACCAACAGTTGGCCGAGTTCATTGTCGGCAAGCATGGGTATCCGATGGATGTCGTCTCGAACGGTGAAGAGGCCGTCAAGGCGTTCCAGCGCGGCAGCTATGCGCTGGTCTTGATGGACTGCCAGATGCCCATCATGGATGGCTTCCAAGCGACGCAGCGTATTCGCGAACTGGAGACGGTTAAGGGCATCCCGCGTACGCCCATTCTTGCCATGACGGCGAATGTGCTCGGCGATGTGAAAGAGCGTTGCTTCGCGGTAGGGATGGATGATTACATCTCGAAGCCGATCGATCCAAACAGCCTGTTGCGCTCGATCGATGGATGGCTGGGGCGCAGTCTGAGTCGCGAGGGCAGCCAGGCTTTCCGGGTTGCACTGGCCCCAGAGAATTCAGGTCAGCCGACGATGGGCAAGTCCGAGCTCGACGAAGCCGTGCTGGGGCATCTGCTGGGTGGCGACGATCCCGCGGGCCGGCTGTTAGCTTTGGACTTGATCGCCTACTTCTTGGAGACGGCCCCCGTACGCCTCGATGAGCTGAACCAAGCTGCGCTCGAAGGTGATTGGGATCGCGTAGCCGCGGTCGCACACAGCTTCGTTTCATCAAGCGGTAACGTGGGTGCATCGCGCCTCGTTCGGACGCTGCGCGAGATCGAAGGCCGCAGTCAGACTGCTCCGGGAGATGGCATGCCGTCTCTCTTGGAGGAGGCGCGCGAGCGGATCGAGATGGCCAAGATTGAGCTGAAGGTCGTCAGCGGACGCACGAGCTGAGGCGCGCCTCGGAAGCGCGATCCGCAACGGGCAGACTCAGTTGCTCTTCAGCTCGCTCAACGCAGGCAGCAAGATCGTCTGGCCGCTGGTGAGTTGGTCCGGGTTCATGCCGTTGTACTTGGCGACCCCCGTTGTCAGTTGCGCTAGGTTCGAGTAGGGGCCGCGCTCGGTGCCGTAGTAGTCACCGCAAATGACCGACAGTGAGTCACCGCGCCTGACCTTGTAGGGCAGAGCAGGTGATTTCGTTGGTCTCGTCTGCGTGCCATCGCTACCCGAGCCTTGGCCGTCATTTGCGCGCGTAGCGCGTGAATCACGGTCGGCATCGGAAAGCCAGCCAGCCGGTTGCTTATTCTGCTCGCGGCCCGACTTCTGCCGCTCGCGGCGTGCAGTGCGGACACCGGCTTCGGACGTACCGCCGCGCTCACGAGGGATGTGCGCGATCGGCGTCACGCCACTCGGGCGCCCCAGGACCAAGGTGCTCCATGTCCCGCCAGCGAGCGTGTTGCCATTCAGATCCAGCGTAGCCTTCGCTTTGGCGACGAGCGGACCGTGTTGCTGATCGCGTTCGCGGCGGATGCGGTCGGTCTGCCTCGCCTGCCAGGTCGAGGCCATCCAGAACAAAGAGGCCAAGAGGCCGATACCGACGAACACGCGCATGACTCGAAGGTAGCTTGCGCGAAGGGCGAAGGGAACAAGGTGCCTTGGGCTTTCGATCGGCAAAGCCGTGGCGCTGGAGGTGCCGCAGGATCTGGATCCAATGAGAACGGCCCCCGGCTAGCGACAAAGTC
>JBLFWN010000139.1:0-15904 GCA_047611405.1 Planctomycetota bacterium
CAACCAGGCAGCGCCTATGCGCCCGGCATCGTGAATCAGTTTGTGTCACTCGGCTCCAGTCCGCGTGGTGCGCAGGGCTTGCTGCTCGGCGCTAAGGTCAAAGCCTTGCTGGCTGGCCGCTTTGCCGTCGGTGCCGAAGATGTTGCTGCCGTCGCGAAGCCCGTGCTGCGCCACCGCGTCTTGCTTGGTTTCGAAGGCTTGTCCGAGGGCGTCACGACCGACCAAGTTGTCGACGAAGTCCTGACCCAGTTGCCGCGCCCGACCGAAGTTGGCGTGGGCTAACAAGCCGACTTACAAGACGGATTCTTCGATGCTCGAGCAGCAACAGCTCTTCGATACAGCCTTCCTGGACGCGGCGCAACGCCTGCGACTGGTCGCGCGGCGCGTCGCTCCACGCGGGCGCTTCGCCGACCAACGTTCGCGCGACCGCGGTTCCGGACTCGAATTTCAAGACTATCGGCCGTACACGCGCGGCGACGATCTGCGCGCGGTGGACTGGACGGTCTATCGCCGGTTGGGTCGCGTGTTCTTGCGCTTGTTCGAAGAGCACGAGGATTTGCCGCTGTATCTACTCCCTGATGTCTCGCGCAGCGCCTGGATGGAAGACTCGCCGCGTGTCATCCCCGGCCTGCGCGCTTCGCTCGCGTTGGCAGCAGTCAGCTTGGGGCAGCACGACAGCGTGGGCGTCTTTCCCTTCTCGGATGACCTACAAGTCTTGCAGCGACCGACATCGGGAAAAGGCCGCTTGATGCACTTCGCCAAGCGGCTTGCGACGCTCGAAGCCGGTGGCGCGACAGACTTCGCTGCCTCGATGAAGCGCTTCCGCGCGCTTGGCTTGCGCGAAGGTCTGGTCGTCATCGTGTCCGATTTCTTTGACCCGAACGGCTTGGACGCGATAAGGGCATCCTTACGCAGTTTGCGGCACAAGCTGCTCTTGATTCAGTTAGTACGCATGAGCGATCGTGAACCGCTCGCGCTGCATGGCGCCGGCGACCTGCGCTTGGTCGATTGCGAAACGAATGAAGCGCACGACGTCTCCCTGTCGGAGGATGTGTTGAAGCGCTACCGCGAGACCTATGACCGCTTCGGCACTGGACTGGCCGAGATCGCGCGCAAGCGCGGGGCAGGCTTGCTCGCACTCGATGCCGAGGCGGATGTCGTGCCCCAGATAGCCCGCTTGTTCGAGAACGGAAGGCGCGAAGTTTGAATCTGACGCTGCTCTCTACCGCCGGCTTCTTCGCCGGCGTATTGGCATTGGCCGGCGTGTTGTTCATGTTGCAACGCTTGCGCGTGCGGCACCGCGAGGTCGTGGTCGTGACGACGATGTTCTGGCGCGAAGCCATCGAGGAGCAACGCGCACGCACCCTGGTCGAACGCTTCCGTCACCCACTCAGTTACTTGATAGCCCTGCTTGTTGCAGGCCTGCTCTGGCTCGGCGTCGGCCGGCCCGACAGTGTGCGCGCCGAGGGCCAGCAACATGTGTTGCTGCTCGATGCCTCGGCGGGCATGGGCACGCCGGGTCGCTTCGATGCCGCTGTCGAAGCCCTTCGCTCCGAACTCGCACAGTCACCGCGTGATCGGACGGAGGTCTTGTTTTGCGGCGAACGCACGCACACCTTGCTCGCTCCAGGAGAAGACCGCGCGCTGCTGGATGCCCGCTTAGCCGGGCTCAGGCCGCAGGCTGTGCCTTCTAGCCTCGACCGAGCACTCCGATCACGACTACAGCAAGGCGCCACGGGTGAACGAACCCGTTGCGTGATCATCGGCGACGGTTCGATCGATGCCGCCTTGGTCGACTCTCTGCCCGAGTCTGTTCGCGTCGAGCGCACGCTAATCGAAGCAGTCAAAGCATCGGCGAAGGGCATCACAGCCCTTGGCGTTTCGCCGGCAGCGTCCGGTGATTGGACACGCGTCGACTTATACGTCGAAACAGCGACGACTAGCGCAGGAGCTGCGCCCGAGTTGATCGTCACAATCGACGAAGCAACGGTTCCTGCTTCTTCAGCGACGACCGCATCCGTAGGCGCTAGTGCCTCACCCAAAGGGTCAGTACGTGCGAGCATCTGGCCCGACTTGCCTGCCACCGGTGGGCTGTTGAAGGTTCGCTTCGCAACAAGCGACGACTTGCCCGCCGATGATGCCGTCAGCATGCGGCTGCCCACCCGATCACGTATCCGTGTTGCAATCAGCGCGGAAGGCGCGGCCTATGAACCGTTGCTGATGGCATTGCGGGCAGACGCCGCGGTCGAGTTGGTTGCGGATGTGGCAGCCGCTGATGTCGTATTAGGTGGCGCATCAGGAAGCGTGCCCTCCTTCGACTTGGTCGCCGCAGAGCAGCAGGGGCAAGCCATCTTGATCGGATACACCGGTCAAGAAGACGCCGATCAAGTGTTGCAGCTAGCTGTCGGCGAGCTGGGACTCGATCGTGTCGATGCCTCGGCCCTGGCTACCTCCTTGGGCCGCCCGATCGCGCTTGGTGCCGTACATGCGAGCGCTCGCCGTGTCTCGCTGTGGAGCGAGTTGATGGCAGATGAATCCGGCCTCATAAGGAGTCGCGCTTTTCCGATCCTGGTCGGCCGAGCAGTTCGTTGGCTTGCTGACACGGACCCGATGACTCCTTATCGCGCGACGGCTCGCGCTTTACCTACTCGTGTTGGTAGGCGCGCGAGCGCATTGGTGCTGGCCACGCTGACTGACGGCGACGCGGCCCTCTTGGATCGCGCGACGACGCTGCCTGCCGATGTTGCGCACGCTGCGACACTCGACGCCGCGCTGCCCGAAGGGGCCGGCGCATGGCGACCCTACACCTGGTTCCTCCTCATCGCTTTGGTGCTGCTCGGTGTCGAGTGGGCCTTGTATCAACGCGGCCGAATGGCCTGATCACTTGAGCTTCATCGCCCCTAGCTTCTTGCTCCTCTCCGTCGTGGCACTGCTGCCATGGGTCGGACCATTCGCGACCACGGACCGACGACATGCGTTGATTCGGACCGTTGCGCTCTTGGCAATAGTGTTCGCGCTGGCGCGGCCGGTCAGTCATGTTCCAGATGGCGGCACCTACCGTGTCGTCGTCCTCGACCGATCGGCGAGCATCAGTGATGCGGCGGATCAGGCTTCTCAAGCGTGGCTCTCGGCTGCTCTCGATCAAGAGGAGCAAGAGGAAACGCAGTGGACCGTTGTCGAGCTCGGTCAGGAGGAGCGCACTCCGCTCACGCTTCCCGCAGGCACACGCCACCTGCAGATCAACAGCAGCGAGTCATCGCCGCTAGGCGCGGCTCTCGATGCAGCGTCGCGAGCCATTCCCAGCGGCGCAGCGCGCGCCGGCGTTGCGCTCTTGACCGATGGCTTGGCGACCGAAGATCTGCTCGGCTCGCAGCGCGTGCACGCCTTGGCCGACTTGACGGCTCGCGAGCTTCCGGTGGATGTGCTGCGACTCGAACAGATCGAGGGTGATCTGCGCGCGGTCTCCCTGCAAGCGACAGCGCCGGCGCGATCTGGCAGAGAGCTGACGATGATGGCACGCTTGCTGGGCGCTGGTCAGGTCGTGCGTTGCCGTCTGAGCGTAGACGACACAGTCGTTGCTGAAGCCGAGAACATAGCTGTCGATGGAGAGGTGTCAGTCCCGTTGACATTCGTACCCGACGAGGGCGGCTTCCTCAACCTGAGCTTGGAAGTCGAAGTGACGGGTGGTGTCGATCCGAGAGCGGGTGACTTGCTGCTCGAGCACACCCTGTGTGTCGATGACCCGATGCGTGTGCTCTATCTCGGCCGGCGCATGCAAGCGGGCAAGGAACGCTTGAAGGACCTGGTTGGCGGCGGCTTTGAGATGGTCGAGCGCGCCGAAGACGATTCGCTCGATGGCGTCGACTTGGTCGTGTTGGACGACCGCCCCGCGTCCGAGCTGTCGAGCGGCATGCAAGAAGACTTGGTGCAACGTGTGCAGAACGGAGCCGTAGGCTTGGTCGCTGCAGGCGGCGAAGCTTCCTTCGGGCCCGGCGGTTATCACGAAGAGCCGATCGAAGCCTTGTTGCCGGTCGAGTTCGTCCAGAAGGAAGAGAAGCGTGACCCCAGCACGACCTTGGTGGTGATCATCGACACCTCGGGTTCGATGGGTGGCAACCGCGTGCAGCTGGCGAAAGAAGTCTCGCGCCTCGCGATTCGGCGCCTGTTGCCGCACGACAAAGTCGGCATGGTCGAGTTCTATGGCGCCAAGCGTTGGGCCGTACCGATCCAACCCGCGTCGAACTCGATCGAGATCGAGCGGGCGTTGAATCGATTGGACGCGGGCGGCGGTACGGTCATTCTGCCGGCCATCGAAGAAGCCTATTACGGGCTCAAGAACGTGCGCACGCGCTACAAGCACGTGCTGATCTTGACCGATGGCGGCGTCGAGACGGGCGCCTTCGAACCCTTGCTGCGACGCATGGCCGATGACGGCATGAATGTGTCGACCGTATTGATCGGCCCCGACGCGCACTCCGAGTTCTTGGTCAGTATCGCGAACTGGGGACAGGGGCGCTTCTACTCGGTACCCAACCGATTCAACCTGCCCGAGATCCTGTTGAAGCAGCCGGCCAGTGCCAAGCTGCCCGCCTACCGGCCAGGCATCGTCAACGTCCGCGCGCGCGGCGGCCCCGCTTGGTGGGGTGACATCGATCCAAAATCGACGCCGCCGCTAAACGGCTATGTCGAGACTCGCGCCCGGCCCGGTGCTGAACGCATCTTGGAGACCGCCGAAGAGTCACACCCGCTGCTCGCAAGCTGGCGTTATGGCTTGGGCCGAGTGACAGTGCTGACCACCGAACCCACGGGTCCAGGTACCGAGTCTTGGGCTGATTGGGATGGTTATGGAGAGCTGCTCGCGCGCGCGCTCGAGCGCACCGCTGCCGACGATGCTGCGCCCTTCGCTTACGAGCTCGTGCGTGACGCGGCCGGCGCAGTCGTAGTCGCCGAAGCACGAAGAATTACTGCGGTCGAAGCTGCCGGTTTGCAGCCGCGCGCAGCCCGAGTGCAAGGCAGCGAATCGCGTGAGCTAAGCCTGCACCGTGTCGCTCCCGACCGTTGGGAAGCGCGCGTCTCCATGCGGGCGGGCGAAGGTCTGCGTGTCGAATGCGGTGTCGCCAACGAAGCCGGAACTCCGGCATCGCAGCGAACACAACGCTTGGCCCTCGATCCGATGGCCGGAGGCTCGCGTGAGCTGCAAGTCGCGCCCGAAGCGGCCGATGCATTGGCACGTGCCATCGAACCCACCGGCGGTTCGTTGCGTGCCTTGGCAGACGTAGCTCCCGGAGCGACGACTCTTGCCGAATCCAGTGCGCCGACGCGCATCCGTCTGCGCGAGCATGCGCCCTTCTTATCGTTGCTCGCACTCTTGTTCTACCTGTTCGACCTGGCCTTCCGCCGTTGGCCCCGCGCCGTGACGAGCATCGATCGATGATGGTTCCGAACTCACTAAAGTCATTGCACCTAGCCACCAGCGTCGCAACTTGGATCGTATTGGCGACGACAGCTGCGGCAGCTCCAACGTCCATCGCGCTCGCGGCCTTCGAGCCGGAGGGCAGTACTGGCGAGGCGCTCGACGAAAGTCTGGCCGAGCGTGTCGACGCGATACTTGCGGGCGACCTGGACAAGGCTGGCATCGGAGCAGCAGTTATCGAGCTTTACGACCTGGCCATCGCCACGCATGGCGATCTGGCCGAGCTAGACGCACACCTCGAACAGCGAGCCACCGACTCGGAGAAGGAGCAGGGAAGTCGTGTCGCGCTGCGCTTGTCCGCCTACCTGTCCTGGCGTCACGGCGACCTCGACGATTCCTTGGCGGACTTCGAAAGCCTGGCACAGGACGAGAGCGATTTGGACGCTCGTCTGGCGCGCGCACGCGTGATGGATGCGAATGGTCAGGCCAAGGATGCATTGGTCGCCTACGAAGAGATCATTGCCAGCGGTGCGCTGGCGAATGACGAAGAGTTGGCGACGCGCTTGCAGTTGCGCATGGCTCTGATGTCGATGGAGAGCGGCGAGGAGGAGCACAAGGACGCACTAATCCAGTTCGCCAGCGCAGAGGGACGCCCCATCGCGTTGCGCAATCGCTGCGCGACCGTGTTGGCTCTATTGGGTCGCCCCGGAGACGCGGCTGACTTATACGTCGTGATCGAACCGCCGCCCGGCGACATGGAGATCTCGGCGCGCAAGAAACAACTGAAGGCATCGGCCAACGGTGAGCTACGCGTCGCGGAGTGGGCCCTGCGTGCCGAAGACTTTCCACGCGCACAGGGTGCGGCCTGGCGCGCACTGCACTTGACGACGGTCGCGCGCGAAAAGCGCTACGCGTTGACGCTTCTGGCCGAAGCACACCGCGGCGACGAGTCCTTGGCCGCATTGCTCGAGCGCTTCTCCAGCGAGCGTGATGGCTTGCCGAAGGAAGCGCGTCGCGCCTGGATTGAGCTGCTGCGCGAGACGGGCTCGACCGATGCAGCGATCGCGATGACGCAAGGCGATCAGGCCGAGACCTTCACACGCGAGGAGCGCCGGCGTTTACTCGAGATGTATCGCGAGGCCGAGCGCGACGACGAGATGATTGCGGTCTACCGCGACTGGATCGCGACCGAACCGGAGGAGCTGGTTTGGCGACAGGGCCTGGCGCGTCACTATCTCGAAGAGGGCGACCGAGACAGCGCGATTGGTGTCTGGGAAGACTGGTTCACGAATGCAGGCGACGCTCCGGTTGAAGAGCGTGCGCGAGCCTTGGATGCGGCCGACGTGCTCGAGTCCCTTGGCTTGGATGGGCTTGCGACGCGTGCAGCGGAGGTGGCCGTCGCCAGTGGCAAAGAGACCGAATCTGCTCTGCTCTTCTTGTACGACCTGAACCGCGACCGCGGTCGCTTGGAAGATGCGCGCGCTGCCCTCGATCGTTTGGATCAAAGCGCAGATCCCGGTTCGCCGGCGCGCATGCCGTTGTCCGATTGCCTCGAGCGCCTCGGGGAGTTGGAAGAAGCCATTCGCGTGCTCGAAGGTGTGCGTGAAGCACGCGGCATCGGCAATGCCGGCGAAGACCTCGAGATGCGACTCGCGTGGTTGTACTCAGAAGTCGGCCGTGAAGAGCAGGCGCTCGAGCTGTGGAAGGACATCTGGACGCGTGTCCAATCAATCGCGCGTCGTCGCTTCGTCGAAGATCGTTTGATGACCGTCGCATCGCGCCTGGGTGTGCTGGCCGACATCGCAGTCGAGCTAGAGCGCAAGCTCTACGACGGACGCGCCGACCAAAAGGACACGGGTCTGCTGGTGCGCTTGTACACCAAAGTCGGTGACGCCGTTTCGGCGGCCGAGATCGTCGATGAGTTCCTGCGTCGTTCCGGCGGCACCGAGCTTGAGGCTTTGACCGAAAAGGCGCGCGTCTACCTCGCTTGCAACGACTACTACCACTACGAGAAGGCCGTTGCAGAGTTGGTCGAGATCGACCCCGAGGGACGACCCGACTACTACCGCCAGTTGGCGATGAGTCAGCTCGAGCGCGGTAAGCCGGACCAAGCGCGGGCGACGCTAATGAATCTGCAGGATTTGCCGGGCGGCGACGATAGCTCGGCCGAATTCGAAGCAGGGGTGCTGGCGTTGTCGGGCATGCGCGATGAAGCCATCAGCGCCTATCGACGTGGCTTGGCTGCGCACCCCGAGCGCATCGACTCTTACCTGTTGATGGCGAACCTACTGAAGGAAGTACGTCAAGCGGGTCGCGCCGTTGGCATGTTCCAGCATTTGGCCGAGACGGCAGAGCGTGACGATCTATTCACCATCGCGATCGACGGCTTGATGAACATGCTGGTCGACGCGCCGCCGCGCCCGAAGATGACCGAATGGGCGCGCCGCATCACTCTGGAGCGCTTGGCTGCCAAAGAGGACAGGCCCTACCTGTACCAGCTGCTCGCAGACTTGGCCGAGGAGACTAGCGACGAGGACGGACAAATTGCGGCGCTCGAGAACTCTCTCGCCTCCGCTGGTCCGCGTCGAGCCTCTGTGCTGCGCGAACTAATGGAGCTGTCCAAGGCGCAGCCAGCTTCTTACAACACAAAAGGGCGCAAAGGCGACCGTGACAGGCAGCTCGCGTTTGGACGACGACTCGTTGGTTTGGGTGAACTCGTACCGCCCGATGTGTATCTCGACTTGGGCGACGCCTTCCTAGAGGCGGACGATGAAGCCTCAGCTGCGCGCACCTTCGACCTGACGCGCGAATTCCCCGACGGTGAGCTGTATCAACAGCAAGCGGCAGAGCGCTTCGAGAAGGCGGGCTTCGTGGACCGTGCTTTGGATCGCTACCAAGCAGTCCTCGCGGCAAGCCCGACCAATGTCCCGCTGCTTGCCAAGGTGGGTGAGTTGCGCGAGTCCTTGGGCAGTGACGAACGCGCGCTCGACTTGTACATGCGTGCGTACGAAATCCTGATCAGCCGTAAGCCACTATTTGAAGGCAGCGCCGAAGAGGAAGACGAGCGATCCTACTTCGCGCGCAATATCGACGAGTACGAGCAGTACATCGAGCGCGTACTGCAAGGCGTGTTGTCAAGCCTGGCTGATGACGCGGCCGTGCTCGCCTTCCTGCAACGCGAACGTGCAGCCATGGCGACCGAATTGCCTGAAGCGCTCGCCGCAGCAGACTCCGGTCGCAACGACAAAGATGAAAAGGAGCCGGAAGCTAGCTTTGCCAGGCACCCGCGCTTGTCGGCACGCGCCGAGATCATCCGGCGCGTCGCCTTCGCTACCGGCCACGCTTCGGAAGCCGAGACCTTGGACCGTTGGGCGATCGCGGCCTTCCCTGAGGACGAAGACCTGCTTGACGATGCCCTGATGGCGCGTGCCCGCTGGGGACGCTTCGCGGCCGCACGCAAGTTGGTCGACGATAGTGGAGCCGACGGAGAGCGTCGCGACTCCCTGTTGGCTCGCCTCGGGCAGGACACGACGGTCGACGGAGGCGGCGGCCGAAGGATCGCTTTCGATTCCGCGATTTCGGCAGTCCTCCCGACTTTTGCGTCGGGTGACACGGAGTCCTTGCGAGCGTTGGTGCGGCGTACGGATCTGAGCTCCGTCGAGAAGGACCATGTCCCGCGCTTGACTGTCTTGTTTGCGGGTGCGCGTGCAACCAAAGACACCGAATTGGCGTTGGCGATAGGTCGCGAATGGCTGCGGCTCGAGCTCGAGCACGGCACCTACTCCTATGAAATGGAGAACCGCATCGAGACGATCTTGAACGCGCTCGATTCAGAGACAGGATTGGCCCTGGCGCGTTACTTCGTTGGTCGTGTGCTCGAGGATCCGGAGAAGAATTCTCAGTACGTCACTTTGCTTCCCAAGCTGACAGATCGCTTCGATGGCGATGTGGTCGAAGCCGAAGACGTGCGGGCGATGCTGGACGACTTCGGCGATGGCTATGCCTATGGCATCGGCCCCGTCTTGGCACTGCTCCCCGCCGCTGAACGTGCGGGTGCTTTGCGCACGTTGTGGTCCAAGCTGGAAGCGACTAATCGCGCGGCCTTCTTGATCGATCTTGTCTCGGAGATGACAGAAGAAGTGCCGGCCGAGCTGGCCGACTTCGTGACGGATTCTCTGCCCGACGCGCTCGACGAAGCCGACGACTTCATAAAATACGCCGTCTCATCCCTACTCGATGTCGAGCACAGTCATGCGTTGTGCGCGACGATGGCCAAGCAAGTGCTCGAGGCTAACCCTCAGTTCGATCAGGTGCGTGCTAGCGAGTTGATTCACCGCTTCGCACTTGGTGAAGAAGACATCGCCGCAGAGGCGGCAAAGATTTGGGTCACGCTTTCGCTCGACCCAGGCAACGACTACTACAAGCGCCAGGCGCGCGAGAAACTAGTCGAGCTCTTCATCGAAGATCACTTGGACGCCTTCATCAACGAAATTGATGCGCGCGTCGAGGAAGATGGGGACTCACCTAAGCTCTCGTTGGCACGCGTCGACCTCTTGCTTGAAGCGGACGAAGATGATCAGGCTGGCGCCGCATTGGACAGCGCTCTCGAAAAGGAGCCCAAGGATGAGGAACTGCTGAACCGCTTGCGCCGGCTGCAGCTGGGCCGTGGCGAAACTCTGGCGGCGACACAGACCCTTGAACGCTTGGCGACCGTCGCCAAAGATGATGGCGACGACGCTAAGCACAAGCGCCACTTGAAGGCTTTGGTGCGCGCATGGCAGAGCCTGAACGCACCCGAGCTCGCGTTAGCTGCCAAGCTGGAGATCGGCGACGACGACGAAGGATCGGGCATCCCCGGCTACCCGGCCGGCTACGTCCTTCCGCCTGGAGCCATGATTTCGATCAATGGCGTCCTGTACACCTCGGATGACTTCTCGTCAGCGAAGAAGGGCCTCCCGAAGAGTTTCGACGACGTTCGGGAAGCTCTCGATGAGGAAGACGACGATGAAGCGGGACGCATTTTTCGCCGGCTCTGGCGCCAGTTCCCCGTCGGCCAACCCAAGCCGCCGCGCTACTACAGTGCCCGTCGCTACCGCAATCTGACGTTGTCCCGGCTGACGTGGCCCGCGGACGAGGAAGGTGAAGGTGCTGACAAAGAAGAGGATGAACCCTCGAAGGGTGGCCTCTTGTCCTACAAGCCGGAAGCCCCGGAGGATGCGCCCGAGCCGCCCAATGCCTATGAGCGCATCGCGGTCTCGCCCAAGCTGATCGCCGAACAGCGTCGCTTCTTGCGCACCGTGCAAGCACACGAATTGGATCGCTTGCAGAAGCTGCTGGAGGGATTGCTCTCGGTCGACATGGACGTTGCGGGTGGCGGGGACGATGGAGAGGCTGCCGTGTTAGACAGCCTGTTGTCACGCGCCGATGCTGGTGAAACGGGGCGTGCCGATCAGATACGCTTGCTGGCGATGTTGGATCGCGCACCGGAACGCGTGACTGGCGCAGCAGCTGAAGCGCTGGCGCAACTCGTGCAGACGATCCCGCCGCGTGATGCAGCTCAGGTCAGACGCCTGGCGCGCGTGCTGTTGCAGAGTGGCGATCAAGAGATCGCACTGCGGCTGTACGAATGGTGCGCGCTGCTCGCGAGCAGCTCGGGCCGCTCCTTTGGAAACGAAGAGACACTGGATGTCGTGACGAACGTCAGCGACAGGCAGTTGGTTCAGGAAGCGCGCGACCACCTGGAAGGTGATGCGATGCTGAGCCTGATCGAGATCGTGTTGGCGAATGCCAAGCCTGTCGACAGCCCTTGGCAGCGCGAAAACTACGAGCACCTGGTTCTCGATACCTGGGACGAGGTCGTTGGCTCGGTCGAGGCTTTGGAGCGTTCGCGCGAGGTCGCCGAGGCCGCGATCGACTTGGGTACGGGTTTGCGCAGGCGCGTGGCGCGCCGCGCGGCTCCCTTATTCCTGGCTGCCGGCGAGCGCGACAAGGCCTTGCAGGCTTTGGAGGTCGGCTTGGCAAAGTTCGACCCGGCGGATGTCGCTCAACCCGAAGAGGTCTGGTACCGCATCGACCCAACGCAAGAAGGTCACCTGGCGGTCAGTGACCTGCGGCGTCTGTTGCCGGTCAATGGTGGCGAACTCGAAGACGCTGGCGAATGGTTCATTCAGTTCGCGAGCACGCTCGAGGGTTGGATTGCGGAAGACCGTGTTCACCTCGATAATGCGGTCGAGGCGCTCGCTCTGACCAGCGTGCGATTGGCCGAGATCGGTCACGAGGACGAGGCGCGTGAACTGGCCGCCAGGCTTGGTGCTCGCACCGACTTGCACGCACGTACAGTTCTTTGGGTCGTTGATGCCCTGCGGGCCAGTGGGGCTGATGATGCCGCCGACCAACGCGAGCGCGAGTTGCTGGCGGCGGGCCGATTGCATGCCGAGCGCGCACCCGAAGTCCTGTCACGCATCTTGGAGTCGGATGGCGCCGCTTCAGCGATTGAAGCAGCTGCGCCAATCGCTGAGTTCTCACGCAACGAGGCCTTCGTGGCAACCATGATTCAGGCCGCTGAACTACGGGGCGACGAGGCTCTCGCGACCTTGTGGCGCGAGCGCGATGCAGCGGCGCGGCAAGCCGAAGTCGAGCTCGAAGAGAAGTGAACTCAGGTGGCCCGCCGCTCGCGCGGGCTACGCTCGACACCCATCGTCGCCAGCTTGTGCCCGGGGATGAAGTCGATCGCGATGCTCTCGGGCAATATGCGGCGGAGAATGGCGATGTGACTGCCGAGCAATTCGCTCAGATTGGTAGGCACCTGTTCGAGCCGTTGCTTATGTCCGAAGGCCAGCAGTTGATTCGTGAGCGTACCCGCGCGATGAGCGGACTTCAGAATCGCAAGTGGTCCCGGACAGCTTTCTCGGAGATGGGCGTCCAGATATGCTGGTAAGCATCCAGCCTTCGCCTCGGAATTCTGTCATGCGACTCGGGTGAGTCGTCGCAGCGTTCCGGGCGAGTGCCAATCGAATCGGCATAGGGCGCGCGCGCAGCCCGGAAACGCTGGATCGGCCGTAGATAGCCCGGGCGCGCGCCTCACCACCGCAAGCCAGACCATCCTGCACGCGCCAGAACCTCCAATCTGATCGTGCAGAGGCGTCCGACCCTTGTCCCCGGAAGAGCCAAGCGGGACAATGCAGGAATGCGTACGTACACCCTCGAAATCAACGGAGTGCCGCAAGAGCTGGCAGCTCCGGCGCACTGGACCCTGCTCGAGGTCCTGCGTTACAAGGCCGGGCTGACTGGCACCAAGCAGGGCTGTGACAAGGGGGACTGTGGTGCTTGCACAGTCTTGATGGATGGCCAACCGATCCTCTCTTGCCTCTCCTTGGCAGCATTGTGCGAGGGGAAAAAGATCACGACGATCGAGGGACTCGCTCCTGCCCACCTAGCCTGTGGCGGCGAAGGATCCGATCCGGTGCAGAGTGCATTTGAACGATGCGGTGCATTGCAGTGCGGCTTCTGTCAGCCCGGGATCATGTTGTCGGCGCGCGCGCTTTTGAACGAGACGCCGGACCCGACACGCGATCAAATCAAGAAGGCGCTGGCCGGCAACCTTTGTCGCTGCACGGGCTACACACAGATTCTCGAGGCGGTCGAGCTCGTTGCGGATGAAGCCGCAGGAAGACCGCAACGCAAGCGCGCTTGGGAACTGCAAGCCGCATCGAAGAGCGACGGGAGCGAGTAATGGCTGCGCGAGATCAACACGGGAGCGGAGCTCCTTGGGAAGCTGGATTTCAGGTGGTCGGGCGCCCCGATCGCAAGATCGATGGTGCCGACAAGTCGACCGGTGCGGCTATCTACGCCGACGACATTCAGTTGGCTGGGATGCTGCATGCAAAGACCTTGCGCAGCACCAGGGCTCACGCTCGTATCAAGTCGATCGATACATCGAAGGCGGAAGCTTTGCCGGGCGTGATGGCCGTCATCACCGGTGCGGATTTGCCCATCTACTACGGTGTCATTCCGTGGACACAGGACGAGCAAGCGCTCTGCCAAAAGAAAGTGCGCTTCATTGGCGACGAAGTCGCGGCGGTCGCGGCCATCGACGAAGACACGGCGAACTTGGCGCTGAAGTTGATCGAGGTTGACTACGAAGATCTGCACACCTACCTCGATCCTGAAGAGAGCCTGACACGGCACGACCCGGCGATTCACGAGACGCATAAGCACGGCAACATATCCAAGAACGTTCAGCTCGACTTTGGTGATGTGGATGCGGCGGCAGAACAGGCGCATGTCGTCGTTGAGGGAGACTACTTCTTCCACGGATCGACTCACGCTGCGATCGAACCGCACTGCGCCGTGGCGCGTTATTCGACCGATGGCAAGCTGACGCTCTGGTCCGCGACGCAGATCACGCACTACGTTCACCGCGCATTGGCGCGCGTCCTAGAGATTGCTCCGCAACGCATCCGCGTCATTCAACCTTGCTTGGGCGGCGCATTTGGTGGCAAGTCTGACCCCTTCAGTCTCGAGTTCTGTGTCTCCCTGCTGGCGATGAAGACGGGCCGGCCGGTCAAGATGCTTTGGACGCGGGAAGAGGTGTTTTATGCACACCGCGGCAGGCATCCGATGAAGATGCACTACCGCACGAGTGCCTCGAAAGATGGCCGGTTGCGTGGTGTCGATGCCAAGATCCTGATTGATGGCGGCTCCTACTCCAGCTTTGGTTTAGTGACGACCTACTATTCCGGGCAACTGCTCAGCGGTCCGTACAACTTCCCGAGCTATCGATTCGACTCGACGCGCGTCTTCACGAACAAGCCGCCGTGCGGTCCGAAGCGTGGGCATGGTTCCGTGCAACCTCGCTTTGCATTCGAAGTGCAACTCGATCAGGTCGCGGAGAAGCTCGGTATCGATCCGATCGATATTCGGCGCATCAATTCGATCGGCCAGGACACCGAGACCGTCAACGGCCAGCGCATCACCTCGAACGGGTTCGATAGTTGCCTGGACGAGGTAGAGAGCCGCAGCGAGTGGAAGGCGCGCCACGGCAAGCTGCCTTTCGGGCGCGGACTTGGCGTTGCCGGTTCTATGTACATCTCTGGCACGAACTATCCGGTCTATCCGAACGATATGCCGCAGGCTGGTATTCAGCTGAAAGTCGATCGCTCGGGGCTGGTCACGGTCTTCAGTGGTGGCAACGACATCGGCCAGGGATCCGATTCGATGTGTCGCGCCATCGTGGCTGAAGAACTCGGCATGCTCATCGAAGACATCCGCGTTTTATCCGCCGACACCGACTTGTGTCCGGTGGATCTCGGTGCTTACTCGAGTCGCGTGACCTTCATGGTCGGCAACGCGACGATCGACGCATGCCGTAAGTTGCGCGAACAGATCACGCAAGCCGTCGGCGAGAGCTGGGATGTTGATCCGAAGCGCGTGCGCATGATGGAGGGCAGTGTCTTCGACAGTGAAGACTCCGAGCGATCGATCACGACGGCGGAAGCCTTCCAAATCACCGAGGTGCGCTTCGACACGCTCGGATCGACCGGTTCCTACAACACGCCGAAACTCGGTGGCGATTATCGCGGCGGATCGATTGGTGCTTCCCCGGCCTACTCCTTCACCGCTCATGTTGTAGAAGTCGATGTCGACATCGACACGGGGCGCATCGACTGCAAGAACGTCTGGGTCGCTCATGATTGTGGCCGAGCGTTGAACCCGATGATCGTCGCTGGCCAGATGGAGGGCTCGGCTTACATGGGCGCGGCCGAGGCTGTATTGGAAGACCACGACGTGAATCGCTTCGGTCTTCATGCAGGGCCCTCTCTGCTCGACTATCGCATTCCTACCTCGGTCGATACGCCCGAGTTGCATGCGCTGATCGTCGAGTCGATCGATCCGGAAGGTCCATACGGCGCCAAAGAAGCCGGTGAGGGCCCGCTGCACCCGGCCATCCCCGCCATATCAAATGCGATCTTCGACGCCGTCGGCATCCGCTTGACGCACTTACCCTTCACACCCGCCAAGGTCTTGGCCGCTCTACGCGCCAAGCGAGAGGCAATGACTCCCGAGATGGCCGAGGGCCAGAGCTGATGCTGCGTCTACCGAAGACAGAGATTGCGTCGCCGAAGAGCGCCGCCGAGGCCGTTGAGATGCTGCGTGCAAATCCTGCTGCGATGGTGATCGCCGGCGGCACGGATTTGTTGCCGAACATGAAGCACGAGCTCTTCGAGCCGGAGACGCTTGTGTCCCTGCAAGGTATCGAAGAGCTGCGCGGCATTCGCGTGCTGGACGACGGGACTCTCAGCATTGGCGCGATGACGACGCTGGCAACCGTTGCTGCAAGCGATGTTGTGCGTGAGCGCGCACCAGCTGTCGCACAAGCGACCGGTCTGGTCGCTGGCCCGCAGCTTCGAGCGATGGGCACGCTGGGCGGTAACGTGATGCTCGACACTCGTTGCCAGTGGTACAACCAGACGTACTTCTGGCGTCAATCGC
>JBLFWN010000140.1:0-15037 GCA_047611405.1 Planctomycetota bacterium
GGGCTCTTGCGTCTCTCGGGCCGAAGAGGGAGAGAAGTGGGGAGGTTGATGGGCTGGAGATGGGGAGTGGTGGCTCGCGGAGGCCCCTTGTATCGCTTACACTCCTCCGCTGGATTCACTGTCGACTTCGCGTGCTCGCGGATCGACCAGGCAACCCTCCCAAAAAAACACACCTGATGAGACGTTCCATACTTAGCATTCCCTGCACACTCCTCCTTGTGGCAAGCACTCAAAGCTGCCAGACCAATGGCGATCAGGAGCAGGTCAGCGTCAAATTCGAAAACTACAATCAGGCTGAGACAGCGCGAAATTTCAACAACTGGGCCAAGTTGGGGGGCGGCAACGAGATGCTTCACCTCAAAGAGCTTTCGCCCATCGGTCCAGACGCGCCGACGATTCGCATGAACCTCGACACGCTCTATAGCGTGGGCGTTTACGACAATGACGGCGAGATGAGCGTCACGATTCCCCAGTCGGCTCTCTATCAGTCGGTGATGATTATAGACACGGATGGCTACACACCCTTCTTCTTCGTCGAGCCCGGAACCCACGCGGTAAAGAACGACTCGGAGTTCTTGTTCATCGCAGTCCGTACTGCCGTTGAAGATCGTCATGATAAGGCCTCCTTCGAAGCGGCTCACAAGGCTCAAGCGGGAATTAAAGTGGAAGGCAATGGGTCCAAGCCCTACGAGATGCCGGCTTTCAATCAGGAAGAGCTGCATGCGCTCACTGTCGAGTACAACACTAAGATGCTCGAGTCGAAGCTTTCGTTCGTCTACGGCGACGGTGTCACACCGGTAAATGAGGAGCATCGGAGTTGGTCGAACGCCGCTGGATGGGGCGGTATGGTTACGGAGATTGGAAAGTCCAATACCTACAACTCATCAGAGAACCTCCCGGGAGAAACTCCCTTCGAGGTGACCTTTCCCGATCCGGGTAACAAGTTCTTCACCTCCTTCACCATTTATGACACAGACGGTTACTTGATGGAGGGCAACTCTCATATCAACAGCTATACCTGGAAGCCGAACGATGACGGCAGCATTACGATTCATTTCAACGCCGAGGGAATGAAGAACAACCTCACGTCCAACGGAGTGGAGTTCAATTACATCGTTCGCAACTACGGAGCGAGTCAAGCGGTGATCGACTTGAAGATCAATCCAGTGAAGCCCGAGCCGGTAAAGTGAACCAAGGGCTAGGTTCTGGGCTGATTGGGGCCTTCCCTCACCCCTTGGGGTCCTTCGAGCCATGTGCATGCTGGCTCCGGATCGACCGCAGCTGATCAGGAGCCGGAGCAGCTTCACCGCCTTGCTTGATTCCGCCAAACTGACGGGGGGGACAAGCGCGGCGGCAGCCGGCTCTACTCAAATGACCCGGTTCACATTCGTACTGGGCCAGAAGTTGAGAGCATGCGATGACCAGGCGCTCTGAGAGAGAAAAGACTCATGCGAGCCGTCGGCGTGCACGAGTCAACTCTACTCTGGCTTCCAGCGCCGCAAATCCATTCGGAACAGAATCCCGCCACCGCTTTGGAAGGTCACTCGTGGCGCGAAGAAGTCTCGGGTGAGTTCTTCGAATCCGAGAGCCGCGTGCATGTCGATCGAAGCGTGGTTGTTGTCTCCCGCGATGTAGAACACTTCACGCGCTCGCGGCATCAACCAATCGAGCCGTGCCTCGGTCAGTCGCTTACCGACTCCGCGACGGCGGAAGTTTTCGTCAACAATCACGCCACCGAGGTAGAAGCCCGCTGGTTGGTGGTTGGGAGCGCACTCTGCCGGTCGTTCGGCGTAGTTGATCCGTGCAAAGGCGATGGTGGCAGTCGGCACGCGAGCAGCAAGGAGTAGGTGCTTTGGATCGTCGAGCGCGATCTCTCGCTCGAGGCGCGCGGCGATCTCTTCGGGAGCGACCGATTGACGCTGGGCCGTCATTTGAATGATCCCTTCCAGGTCCCTCGTCTCAGCCCTTGAAATATCTAGGTCGGGCAGGGGAGCACCATGACCGTTCGGTGTGTAGTCGGCGAAGAGGGACATGGAGAGCAGTTTAGGGCGCTCTCGCTCAAGGCTATCCAAGCAATGGCGAAATCAAGTCTGCGTGGATCCGTGGGCTTGCGTGGTGCAGCGACAAAAGCAACCTTCAGAGCCGGGGCACGAACCATAGCGTGTACGCCGCTTGTCGCCTGGCACCACGGAGTTGAGCAAGCCAGACCAAAGCTAAGGCTCCCTTCGGTGAAGGTCTCACTCGGTTAGGCTCAGCGGGTGTCGCCGGCGCTTGTAGCAGCTTCGGATGGAGTTGGAGGCGCGAGCTTGACGTGCGGTTGCCGATAGAGGTGGCCCCAATCTTAGGGGCGCACGTTCACAGCAGACTCACGCGTTCAATCGTCCAATACATGGCCACTGCGCCAATGCCGTAGGCGGGGACCAGTTCTGCCCAGCTTGGTTTCCGCGCTATGTACCGTCGCGCCACGGCGATGAGCAAAAGGACTCCAGCTACAAATAGCAACTGGCCCACCTCCACGCCCACATTGAAGAGAAATAAGGCTACGGGGATCGCGTGGTTTGGGAGCCCCACCTCGTGTAGCGCGCTCGCGAAGCCTAGTCCGTGTAGCAAGCCGAATACGAGCGCCACGATCCATGGTGAGCGCGCCGTTAGGCCTTCCTGACCGCGCAGCCCATGCACGATCTCAGCTGCCACGAAGACAATGCTGAGCGCGATGACAGCTTCCACCGGAGCGATCGGAACGCTCAACCATCCGAGCGTTGCTGCAGCTAGCGTTATGCTATGAGCGACAGTGAATGCCGTGATCGTAGCAAATAGGCGTCCTCGACCCTTCACCAACATGAGCAGCGCTAGAACGAAGAGGAGATGATCGATGCCCCCGAGGATGTGCTCCACACCCAGCGCGAAGTACGTCCCCGCCAGCGCCCAGAGACTGGGCGTGGCTTCGATCAACAACTTTGGATCCGACGGTTCGATGCGATGAACCAACGTTGTCCCATCCATTCGTTCGACACGCACAAGCACGTCTGTCATGGTGGAGCCCAGCCCATCGATGTGGAGAGTCTGCCCCGTCAGTCCACCTGCGTAGCGCACACTCCAGCGCTCTACAAACGCACCGCCAATAAATAGACCGCGATGCTCACTGGTCTCTTCCGCGCCGTCGGGAAAACGCAGATGCAGGCCGAGTCGCATGTCCTTGCCAGCGGCGGGCACTTTCCAGAGCACGTCATAGTCGTCAGCCGCAGTCTGCGTAAGCTGCAAGTAGCTCGGCCGCATCTCATGGGCGAAACACGGCGAACCCAAATTCACCAGCGCGAACAAGCACAGAAGAAGAACCCGAATCACGGAGTTTGCACCTCGAGTGGCCACTGAATCTCAGTTTCATACCGCGCGAGAATCCCATCGCGGTACTGCTTTGTCGCTTCCTCTCGCTGAGCATATGCCCAATCGCGAGCCACCGTCTGGCGCACGTTTTTCAGGGCGGGTGTCCCCGAGTCCTTTCGCGACTCGATATGCACTATGTGCAGTCCAAAGGTTGACGTCAGCGGGCCACTCCATTCTCCAATTGGGAGGCCCCCAAGACCTTCCACGAAGTCTGCACCAAATATGGAGGTGATGGCTTCAACGCTCGCATCGGGGTACGCATGTTCAAACAATGCCGGATCCCCAAGGCCACGCGGGTCGGCCTTCTCATCCAAGGCGCGCAGCTGAGCAAGCACGCCTTCGGCATCCGCTTCGAGCGTCTGCGCATGTCGTTCGGGATTCAGGTAGATCTGCCGAAAGCGAAAGCGCGCGGGCTCCACATAGTCTGCAAGGTGATTGGCTAGCCAGGCTTCAAGTTGCTCCTCATTCGGCTCAGCCTGCTCAATGATGTCGTCCACGACGAACTCCATTTTCTGGCGTACACGTCGTCTAATGATCGTGTCGTCCTGATCCACGCCGAGAGCTTTTCCTTCACGGTAGAGCGCTTCCTCAAGCACGTAATCCTCCACCAAGGCAAGTAATTCAGGCTCACTCGGCGCGCGCTGCCACGTCTTCGTGAACAGCGCCGCCAAGTTCAGAACACGTCCAGGCGAAACGACAATGTTCTTTTCGTCCGCCGGGACCGTGTCTCCGCCGCGCAGTGCATCGACCGCGAAGATCGCTGCACCGAGCAATACAAAGTGGAGCAAGGGCTCCTTTAGCCAGCGTCTCACTTCGACGGTGTGTACCAGATGGGCGAGGTGTAAGCGCGCTCTTGGTGCGTAGTCTCGGCTCCTTTGGGGATCTCGACGCCGAAGCGTAGAGCGTCGTAACAAACCCAACGAGGCGTCGGAATCTCTAACACGCGCACATAGTAGAAGGCGCGCAACGTGGGATCGAAGTCCGGATCCGTCCAAACCGTGGCCAACTCCGAAGCACCAATCGTGTTCGTCCAATTGGCTGCTTTGACGTCCACCGTGTTACCAACCGGTGTGGAACAAAGGCCGTTTAGAATTGAGCGCTCGGCAGAAACGGCCACGTCGTAGACGTGTTCGTGGGTTTCTCCGCTCGCATCCAGCCAGCCCTTCACGATCTGAATGCGATCCAGGTTTGCACCGATCGGGTCGCGCAGGGTGTAGACCATGAAACTCGGTGCGCCCTCGCCACTGTGCGGACGCAAGTCGCCGCCCATCGGCACGCCTTTCTCGTAGCCGAGGAAGGCCGGCTGCCGGCTGTTGAGGTCTGCCTCGGTGTAATCCCAACCACCGAAGAATCGAACGGCTAAGCGTGAACCGGTGGTTGCATAGACTTCCTTGCGCTGCATTGCATCCCAAAGGGATTCGCGCGTGTTTTCGAGTGCCCAGACAGCCGCGAGCCCGGAAGCTACCTGCTGCCAAGCGTACAGCACGCCGTTTTCATTCTCCATGAATGGGTGGGCCATACGCCCGGGCTTGGGCTCATAACCTGTGTGCTTACCAAAGAAGTTGTCTTCTTGCGCCGTTGCTAAGCCGGTGTGGCTGTCGGTGGAACCGATCATGCCGAACTTGTAGGGGTTTGTTCCGAGCTTCTCTTCCAAGACCAACCCGTTCTTCAGGGCTTCACGAGCGTATTCACCCGCCAACATGTCGTCGGTCTTTGCGGCACTCAAGTCCAGGTTGCCCACGTCCCAACTCTCGTAATCTGCAAAGCTGTCGTCGGGAGACAAGTAGGGGTGCGCTTCGCCATCGCCCTTGATTTGCGTGACCTCGTAAAGCCGCTCCCACTTGGCCCGTTGCTCGACATATAGCTTGTCGAGCTTGCGCCCAGAGAACTGGGCATCAACCGGAAACATGATTCCGTTGGAGAGGTTTCCGTTGTGCGCAATCGCCAATACGGACCCACCAGTTTTTTCCTCGTAGGTCTCCATCCACTTGTAGAGGTCTAGAGGATCGGGGCTGCCGACCGGTGCTTGAGTCGTGTAGGGCACGACCATCTTCGCTCGATCTCCGTTGTCGCGGAACAGCACGTTGCGGTGCATGTTCGCGCCCTTCACGAGGGAGGTCCACTCAAAGCCAATCATTGCCGTGAAGCGTCCTGGTTCGTTGTACTCTTCTGCAGTGTCGACTACGCCTTCCCAAATGCTCTCGTACTTGGTCGAGCCCGGCGAGTAATGCGCGAACATCTCCGGATCCATCTTGGCCTGGGAGAAGGTCGAGATCAGGTCCAATGCTGCCTTCACACCTTCTTCTCCGCCGGCTTTCATGCCCGCTGCCCAACGCCGTCCTTGCTCGGACTTCATGACTTCCGGAGTACCCGCCGCGATGTCCTGGACCATGCCCATCCCATCCGAGTGATCGGCTACAACGAGCCAGTCGAGTGGCCGCGAGAGCTTCACGGGTTGGCCGCTGCTCGCCATGATTTCCTCTCCACGCGCGAGTTGGTAGGCCTCGGCTACTCCAAGTGTGCATCCGAATAGGCCAGCATCCATGGACAGTCCCGTGTGCAAGTGTGAGTCACCCCACAATGGCCGACTGGGGAAAGAGCGTTTTGCATAGGGCGAGTACGCTTTTCCCGTGTACGCGTCCGACAAGGTCTCCTTCGTGGGCGTTAACTGAGCCGTGGCAAGCGTCGAGAGAGCAAGGAAGGCGACGGCACTGGTCGCGAAGAGAGAGTTCATGATCGTTACTCCGATAATTGCTTAGTACACCGAAATGGCAGGCATTGTGCTGGGGGCGGCCCTCCCAGGAACAAAAGGATAATAGCAACTAGGCCAGCGCCTGCGCACCATGTTATCCCCTTCGGGCATGGGGCCTTCTACTCACGCAAAGGGGCAAGGGGGCGACTTTGGTTCTGAGCGTTCAGATCGTTTCAATCTCTACATGCGCGACTCTTCTGCCTAAGCGTACAGAGGCAATGGTAGGGGGTGCTCTCTGTTGTTGTTGGTCAGTGCGCTAGCGTCCCAGGCATCACTCGCATCGACAACCCCATTTTGGGTCAGCGCCAGGTCGTTGAAAGTTAGTTTGTCTCTCTTCGCCGACTTGGAGATCGATGTTGCGGCCGGAATGAATATTGGTGCTCTCTGCGAATTTGAATGGGGACTGAATGAAATGATGATTTCGAGTACGGGACCATGCCGAATGATTCATACGAGCCATTTCATGAACTCTTCGGGCGAGAGGTTCTCTCCGTGACAAATTCTCCGAGGCCAAGCATCGAGGCGATGGAAAGTCCGTAGAACCAACGTCTAATCATCTGTCTGGTTGAAGGGGTATCTGAGGTGTCGGAAGGGAGGTGCGAAGAAGGCAGGTAAAGGCCAAGTGGGGGACGCACCAGTTTTCCCTAGACGAGTTGAGTGGACCGGGCAGAGCTACCCAAAGAGTTCCGTCCGCGAGCAAGGTAGCAGAGTACGTAGACCTGGATGTCTACAATGAGCGCATCACGGTTGAAGTCAGCTCAGCTTGCTGCCCTGGGAGCCGAAGCCGCTCTTCACAGGAAGCTAGATCAAGAGGGCCCCAACACGTTGTGAGCGACTACGTGGCCGCCGGCGGATCCTGTGGCCCGCTGACCCGGATCGGGTGCGGCTCGGTCGTGCTGCCCGCGTACAGGGTCCGGTGCGGGAAGGGGATCTCGATGCCCAGCTCGTCGAAGCGGCGCTTGACCGCCGTCGAGATGTTGTTGCGCAGCTCGAGGTAGTTCTCGCGCGCGGCCCAGACGGAGAACTGCAAGTTCACCGACGAGTCGCCGAACCCCTGGAAGATGATCAGCGGTAGCGGCTCCTCGAGGCACACGGGATCCGCGTCGGCGACGGCCATCAGGACCTCGCGCACTCGATCGATGTCCTCTTTGTAGGCGATGCCGAGCTGCAGGTCGTAGCGGCGAATCGGGAAGCGCGAGAGTGTGCGGACCTCGGACTTGATCACGGTCTCGTTCGGGATTCTCACGAAGATGTTGTCGAACGTCCGCAAGTGGATGGCGAGCAGGTCGATCGAGAGCACCTCACCGCTGGTGGCGCCGATCAAGATTGTGTCGCCAACCGAGAAGGGCCGCTCGCCCAGTAGGAACAGGCCGCTAATGATATTTGAGGCCGAGGTCTGGGAGGCGAAGCCAAGTGCGACGGTCAAGACCCCGGCGGCGCCCAGGAAGATCCCCAGGCTGAAGTTCAGTTGCTGCAAGGCCAGGCTCAGGCTCACGAGCATGCCTAAGTACAGGCTCCCGCGCCGCAGCAGCATCTCGGCCTGCTTGCTGATGCGGCCGCTGGTCATGGCGGAGACTCGTGTGGAGACCAGCTTCGAGAGCAGCAGGCCGGCTGCCAGGACGAAGGCGGCCATGCCCCATTCACTGGCCGGAATCTTCTCGTACCAGGAGAGTGCGTCTTTGGCGACGGGTTCGACCTCCTCAAGTAGCATTGGGAAGAGGCTCATCAATAGCCCTCCTCGAAGAGCCCGCCGAATACAAGCGAGCCAAAGCTCCGCCCCAGTGGGGCACGCGGGATCGCAACGAGCTGGCCGCCGTCCGACTGTGGCGGCGCTTCTCTCCCCAGGGTGACCCCGGTGATGTCGCCGTCGTGCTCCCACTTCAGCAGCATGTGCTGGGTCCAGAGCGTTCCGGCGGGAGACGCGTAAAGGGAGAGCTGGGGCACGGGGATCGAGAGCCGCCGGATTTCCAGCTGCTCGTTCGAGGCGTTCACGACGGTCACGCAGGTGACCGCCAGGTGAGGTCGCTGGGGCATGTTGTCGAGGTTCCGGCGCAGGTGAGTCCTAGTCGCGTAGCTGAGTTCACCGCGGGTGTTCGTCCCAAACCAAGTGTCCGAGGGCCGCACACAGGGCAGCTCCATGAGGTCGGTCTGTCCGCTGCGTAGCCGCACCCAGACCGGAGTGCTCACGAAGAGTTCGAGCTCCTGTCCTGGGGGAACGAAGAAGGGGACGGCCGGTCGCGCGACGACGGGGCGGTCGGCGAGGTTGGGCAACAGTTCGAGCGTCGCTACAGTTTGGTTGCAGCCGAAGCGCGCGGCCTCTTCCGGCTGCGCTTCCGTGGACTCACTCTCGTCGAAGGGGACCTGAATCTCAAGCGTGTTTTCGAGGTGGTCGGCTTTGCGCTGGAAGCCATAGCGCCAGTCGAGTGCGGTGCGCCGCACCCAGAGGTCAAGCGGACCGATTTGCCACCGCGCGAGCGCGTCCTCCTCAATCTCGTACTCGCCCCACCAGGCTGCACGGTTCGCTGAATTGGTCCTAGGCATGCACCGTATATACACCAGGTGCAGATCGCGATGAAGCCCGGCCTTAGGGCCAGACCTTGCCTAGCAGCCTGTTGAGAAACAGCCGATCCCATCTCGGCCCCCACAGACCGCCTTGCTGCGTTGGCAAATCACCCGTGTAGCTACAACTACGCGGGCGATCTGCCGCCTTGCAAGGCGACCTGTGATGACCAATCTGGAAACGGCTGTTTCTCAACAGACTGCTAGGGGGCGAGGGCCTCACGGAGCACAGCGAGGAGCACTTCGGGTTGGTAGGGTTTTTGAATGAAGCCCGCCAGTGCCAGATGTGTGACGTGGCCCATCGCTTCCTTCTCGCAGAAGCCGCTAGACAGGACCACGGGGATGTCCTTTTGTATCTCTTGGATCCTTCGGAGAGTCTCCGGGCCGCCCATGCGTGGCATGGTGAGGTCCAGCAAGACGAGGTCGATTGCTCCCTGGTTTTTCGCGAGGACTTCTAAGGCCTCCACTCCATCGTTGGCGCACAACACTTGGCACCCAACTCGTAAGAGCGTCCTCTCGACGACAGTGCGAATAGCCTCCTCGTCATCGACGACAAGGATGGTCCCGTTGAGTTCGTAGCTCTCATCCCTGAGGGGCTCCGCGATCTTGGGTTGAACGGGCTCATCCAATACGGGGAAGTAGAGGCGAACGGTCGTGCCCATTCCGGATTGACTCTGCACTCGGATGGCTCCCTTGTGCTCTCGCATGATGCCCTGAACGGCGGAGAGGCCTAACCCCCGCCCGGTGAACTTCGTAGAGAAGAACGGTTCGAAGATCTTAGAAACGGTCTTCGCGTCCATCCCACATCCCGTATCGGTGACCTTGAGGTGTACGTAAGTTTGGTCGGGTAGAATGAGAATCTGATCTTCCTCGGAAAGGCTAATCTGCTCACTTCGCCGAATCGACGTAGAGATGGAGACCGTGCCCAGACCTTTCTCGATGGACTCCGCCGCATTGGAGATCAAGTTCATCACCACTTGTCGAATCTGAGTGGGGTCGCCTTTGATCGCTGGTAAAGAAGCCGCAAGATCGAGATTGAACACGGTTTGCTTGGGAATCGAGACCTGCAACAGCACCATCATCTCTTCGACAATTTGGGAGAGGTCAACGGGCACAATGTTGAACGCTCCGCGGCCGGAATAGGCGAGCATCTGCTTGCAGAGGTCTGCAGCGCGCTTGGACGCGATTTCAATCTCACCGATATTCGTGCGAGCGGGATCGTCCGGACTTAGTGAGATCAGGGCAAGCCCCGCGTTCCCCAGAATCGACGTCAGAATGTTGTTGAAGTCGTGGGCAATGCCACCGGCGAGCACGCCGAGGCTCTCTAGCTTCTGAGTGTGGAGAAAGCGGCGCTCCATGGCGAGCTGTTCCTCCTCAAATGCCTTGAACTCGGTCTCGTCGCTGATCGAGACGAGAGCCTCGAGCGGAGCGGTGTCACCGTGCTGTGCGAGGACCGACTCGACTCGGACATGGATCTGCTCTCCATCGGCTCTTCGCAACCGCAGGGAGCAGATCTGGCGCGAACGCTTCCTGAATAGCGCCTTCAAGCAGAGGTAGAGCTTGTCGGCGTCATCCACATGCACGAAACTGGCTAGGTGACGGGTGAGCACCGATTCTCGCGAGACTGCAACCAGGCGGCAGAAGGTCGTGTTTGCTCTGAGGATCACCCCCCTGTCGGTAAGACTGACATAGCCGAGCGGTGCGAACTCGTAGAGCTCCGAGTACTGGTTGCGCGACTCAATGAGTTCAGCCTGAACGGAGCGCATATCCTCATTCTGACTCTCCAACTCAACCTGATACGTTTGTAGCTCGTGGACCAGGCTCGCGTTGTTCGGGGCTGGAGCCTTGGGGGGCATCGATAGCTGCTTCTCGGAGTTGGCTCCGGTGCTTTCCTTAGGATTCCCAGGGCCTTCGTTGCGTGTTGTTTGATTGTCCATAGTTTAGTATCCCGGCGAGATTCGGGCTTTTAGAGGGCTCGTGCGAGTCTTGGGTTTACCCTTTCACTTGTAGTGCCAGGTGCTGAGAATGTACTTCCGGTCTCCCAGGCTGACCGCTTTGCCCTTCACTTGTACACGTAGCAAAGCTCCCGACTTGTCTGTGTGGGTCGTGTCGAAGACCACGATCTCCTTGGTGATCGCTTTCGCGAGTTCCGACGTGACCTTCACAACCTCAATCTCGGCAATGCTGAGCTTCGAGAACTCCTCGCTGGTGTACCCGAGTGTGTTGTGGGCAATGCTGTTGTACTCGACGATGGAGAAGGTCTTCGCGTCGACCAAAACGATGGCGTCGTTGGCCAACTCGAACAGCATGCGATAGCGCTTCTCGGATTCCTGTAGCGTCTTCTCTTGTCGCATGCTCTTCGTGATGTCCTCGAATGTGATCACGACGCCTTGAACGACGTTAGCAATCGTTCGATAGGGACGAACGCGCATGGTGAATACGCGCTTGTCCTTGCTCTCAACCTTGATCTCACGAACCTTCAGATCCTCCAGTACGGTTTTAGCGTGTTCGGAGATATCGACTTCGATCAGGGATGACGCCAAGTGGCTGATCGGTCGGCCAACGTCGGTGGGGGCAAAGGGAATGATGTCCGTAGCCCGTGGCGTGAAGCGCCGCACATTGAGATCCGTGTCCAAGAAGACGGTTGCAATCTCCGTGCTGTCCAGCAGGTTCTTCATGTCGTCGTTGGAGAGGTTCAGGTCGTTGATACGGGCCTGAAGCTCTGTGTTGACGGTCGCCGATTCCTCGTTGAGGGATTGCAGCTCTTCCTTAGAGGTCTCCAGCTCCTCGTTGGTGCTTTGCAGCTCCTCGTTGGTCGACTGCAGCTCCTCATTCGTTGACTTGAGCTCCTCGTTCGCCGTCTCCAACTCCTCAATCGTCGTCTGCAGGCTCTCCTTCGTGAAAATCAGCTCTAGGTCCAGCTCCTCTGCGGTCTTGACCCTACGGTCCGCTTTGCGCTTCTTGTCCTGAGGACGGGTGCTCTGCTCGGCATCGTTGACCTCGTCAAACACAACCATCATGAAGCCATGCATGGAGGTCTGCTCCAAGACAGGCTTAATAATGAGGTCAATAGTGACGTGCGCCCTTTTGGGGTCGACCTTCAGCCCCCTGGAGGTGGTCTCTTCCTTCGTTGTGGCAACTTCGCGTATAGCCGCGGCAAGATTCTTCCTTAGTCCAGGGCGAGCCATCTCCAGCAGGTTCATGCTGGCCCTGCCCTCTACGGGTTCCAGGAAGTCTCCGGTCTTGCCATGAATGTAGACCACCTCGCATGCGTCGTTGATGATCACACATGGTGCCATCTTCGTCTCTCTCAGAATGGTCTCCACCATTTGGAGCGCGCTCATCTGTTCTAGGCGTTGGATTGAAGCTGGTGTCTTCAAGCTGTCTGTTTGGTTCACGCCGGCCTTAGTGGGGAAATCCATCGCCGGTCGGGTTAGGGAGGAGGAGGAGGTTCGGATAAACAACTTGTGCTTCCGATCGGGCTGGCTGAATAGTTCCCCAGATTGACCGACAGTCTCCGAGGTGCCCAAGAACAGGATCCCCCCCGGTTTGAGGCTGTAGTGGTACATGGGCAGCAGCTTGCGCTGCAATTCAGGGCCCAGGTAGATCAATAGGTTACGACAGCAGAGCATGTCCAGCCTTGTAAATGGGGGGTCCCCAATCATGTTCTGCGGAGCGAAGACGAGCATTTCGCGGATCATCTTCTTCACGCGGAATCGGCCATCATCTTCTTCCGTGAAGTAGCGACGCAGACGAACCGGTTCGACATCCTCGGAGATCGTCGCCGGGTAGAGTCCAGCGCGGGCCACGTCGATTGCGGCCACATCAATGTCGGTTCCAAAAATTTGGATCGTGAAGCGGCGACCAAGCAACTCCATCACCTCGTGCAGGATGATGGCCACCGAATAGACCTCTTCACCACTCGAGCAGCCCGGCACCCACACCCGGACCGCGTAGTCCTGCGGCTTGCTTTTTAAGTAAGCGGGCAGAAAGTCTGCTTGAAGGGCGTGAAAAACCTCGGGGTCTCGGAAGAAATTCGTGACCCCAATGAGGAACTCCTTGAGCAGGATTTCGGCTTCGGAATCGCTCTCCTGCAAGTACCGAACATACTCGACGATGTCGTCGATTCGATGAATGGCCATGCGCCTTTCAAGCCGCCGGCTGATTGTGTTGGCTTTGTAGAGTGAAAAGTCGTGGCCCGTCCTGGCTCGCAGAATGACGAAGATCTTCTGCAGGGCTTGGGAAAGAGGGATCTCTTGGGAAAGGATGTTGACTCCACCCCATTTCATTGTGTCTGCGACGTGTTTGACGAGCTGTGCTGGCATCAAGCTTGGCCGAAGGACGTAGTCGGCCAAGCCTGTGGCGATTGCGCTGCAGGGCATACCGTTGTGCTTGGCGGACTCCTCGTCCTGGACCATGACCATCCCCAAAGCGCTTTTGACTGCCTTGAGTCCCTCGGTCCCGTCCATTCCCGTCCCGGACAGGATGATGCAGATCGCGCTGGCTCCCTGATCTTGGGCAAGGTATTTAAAGAACGCGTCAATCGTGTGTTTGGCGCCGGGCTTGTCCGGACGCTGTAGCAGCTGTAGATTGCCGTTGAGGATGCTCAACTCTGCGTTGGGCGGGATGATGTAGACACAATTGGGCTCTATCTGAATGCCGTCCGTCACATGCTCGACCTTCATTTGCGTCCGCTTCTGTAGCAGGGCGGGCAGAATGCTCTCGTGTGTCGGGTCGAGGTGGGCGACAAGCACAAAGGCCATGCCGCTGTGGGCTGGCATCGCCAGGAAGAAGCTCTCGAAGGCTTCCAGCCCACCTGCTGAAGCGCCCATAGCAACGATAGGGAAGGCCTTACGAGGATTTTGGTTCGAATGAGTGGAGAACTCGGATATGGCGATTTCCGCTTCCACGGCTTGATCCGCGCTCTTTGTGACGACTGGTTCTTTTGAAACGACTGGAGTCGTTGTTTTGGTACTGACGCTCTTTTTTGCAGGCATGTCTAGCGTTTCAATTGCGAACACAGGTTCTTGTAAGTCATGAATAGAACATAGGCCCTCCATGTGACGAATGATGGGAAAATCAAGTGAATGCGGTATCCCATTTGAAGAACAAGTAACCTAGGTGCCTGGGGCTGGCTTCTAATTCTCAAAGATGACTTTCCCAGTTCCCTGCTCCCACAAGTGAGACGTCGAACGCCTCTCTGGTTTACCGGGCCTTCTTACACTCGAATCCCCAGAATTGCCCCGCCGGAGATATTCACCTGGTCAGACGATGCGAGCCTCTGAGCGATTAGACGAAGCGGTTGCAGATTGGGGGTGGAGAGAGGACGGCGAGACGAAGCACCTTTTCCTGGTTCATCAGGTGATTGCTCGGAGGTCAGGGTTTTCGACCTTGCACGCGTTGTTCACCGGGCCGTACGCCTCGGTCAAGGCGGAGGAAGAGTACCGGTTGGGATCGCACTTCCTCCTCGCGCCGTTTGTGAAGGCTGTTCAGCCACTAGTGCTTGCTCATCGGGATGGGGACCAGCGTGTCGTGGTCGATACCCTCCGCCGCCACAGCCCTGCATTCGATCCCCAGGGCCCAAACGCGAACCGAACTCTGGCAGACATGAGTGCACGTGCAGCAGCAGTGATGGATGATTTGTGCGGGCTTTGGGATGGTGGAGCCGCTGGCGACGTTCTACGGTTCTGTTGGAAGGAGGGTCTGTACCCAATCTCGGGGCGTTTGTCGGAGCACTTGGACCGGGAGCATCGGGCTGAGGACTTTGACAAGGAGGCTCACTCGAAGGAGAAGGCGGATTGGCTGGCGGATGAGTTCTTTGCGATGGAGATGCCGGAACTCGAGCGCTACGTAGAATTCCTCGAAGAGAACGCGCCGCTGAGCACACAGCACGGGGTCAAGGGCGAGCAGTACAAGAATGTGGTCGTCGTCTTTGATGATGTGGAGGCGGCGTGGACCAAGTACAGCTTTGCTAAGATGCTAACCCCCCAAACTTCAGGGGAGGGGACGGAAGGCCAGTTCTCAAGGAGTCGGAAACTGGCATATGTTTGTTTCTCTCGTGCAGAGGAAAATCTGCGAATCGTCCTATTTACCCCTGGCCCTAGATCGGCAAGGAACGAGCTAATTGCACGGAACTTGTTCACTGCCGAGCAGATAGAAATCGCCCTTCTGCCCTAGCCGAGAAGGTCTGGCCGGACGGTTACCGTTCTGGAACGGCGAGCCTTTCGCTTCGCTGGCAACGTGCAAGACCTTGAGTGCAGGAAAGTGAGACAAAACTGCAACACGCCGAGTCTCACACCGCTGCGGCTCCCTTCGCCGTCGCCCTAAGTCCCGCTCCCGCGG
>JBLFWN010000141.1:0-15019 GCA_047611405.1 Planctomycetota bacterium
GCTTCAATCGAGATGATGCCTCGGCGGCGCAGTTTGCAGGTCTGATGCCTAGCCGACTGTCAGCAAGCGAAGTGCTGGCTTGGCGGCAGGAGTGGGGCCGGCGCAGCGTCCATCCGATGTCTAGCAACGGCCAGACGATCGAGGCATTCAGACACCACCAGGCGCAGGCGGCATGAGGGCATAGTGTTTTCCAACACGGAAGCATGGCAGTTCAGAACCCTTCTTGATGATCGTGGCGCTGCCCGCGCCTCTTGCTCCCTTCCACGTGCTGCCCGAGGATCTCCATACCTTTGATACGGATCCCCGGCACAGTGGAAAAATCGAATCTGAATACAAGGCGATGGCCGAGGCTACGGATACAGAGATCGGTCGGCTGCTCGATGCTGTAGATACCGCAGGAATCAACGATGAGACCTATGTGTTCTTCATTGGCGACAACGGGACGCTGCAAGATGTCACCGTGCCCCGGCCGTATCCTGGAAAGCAAAGGGAACGGCATACGATGGGGGAGTCAACGTCCCCTTCATGATCAGTGGTCCTGGAATCGTTACCCACAAGAGTGATGCTCTGCTAAGTATTACCGACGTGTACGAAGTCGTCACCGAGCTCGATGCCTCGACCGTCGGAGCTCGCAAAGATGAACTCTCCTTCATACGCGAAAAGCGGACTGCCCGGCGACCAAAATGAGTCGCTGACTCGTTCGCGCGCTTCGTCGCCATCGAGCCTCCAGAGCTCGCCGTAGCAGTCTTCGAGGCTGCCCTTTTGCAGCAAAAGAGCACGGCACAAGTTGATATCGGCGCCCGCAGCCACGGCCTTCATGGCACAGCCGGGGAGCACCGCAATGACGATCCCTGGAGTTGGCAGCTCGTCCATAATCGAGGCATTGCGAAGCTGCCGATCTACCCGGATGGACGGCGCAGGTCGCGCGCGCGGCAATTGCCTGCGGCCGAGGGCCGGGCGGCCGAGGGGCGGGCGGGTCTGAGGGAGAGTCGGGCGGGGTAGTCGTAGCGTACTTAGCTGCTGCGAAAGTTCGGCAGGGAGAGTCACTCCGGATCTCCGGTCGTTATTGTGGGCGCATGGCTCGCGACTACGACGCATTCTTGATCGACCTCGACGGAACTTTGTTGAATCGGCGCAGCGAGGTGCCGCCTGACACGCGCGAGGCGTTGCTTGCAGCCGAGGCAACTGGCGTGCGCGTGATGGTTGTCACCGGGCGCTCCTTGGTGGCGACGCGGCCTATCCTGCTGGAACTCGGGCTGAGCGCGCCGTGTGTCGTCTTCAATGGGGCGGCGGTGTGGTGCCCGCGCTCCGAACGCTTCTTGGAAGAGCGCACGCTGTCGAATCGTACGTTGGAGCGCACGCTTGCCTTTGGTGAGGCGCGCGACGATATGACGATCGTGATGCAGGCGGGTCGCAAACTGGCGCTGGACCCGCGCAACGACATCGAGTTGCGCTCTCTCGAGGGACTGCACGGCCTCGAGTTCGTGACGCGCGCAGAGCTACGGCAAGACTACACAGTGCGTGTAACCTTCATCTCGGGGCGCCATCAGGAATCAGACGCGCTCGAGGCCGAGTTCTTGGACTACTGCCCGCATCCGACCTACCTGACTCATTTTCCGTTGTCGATCCTGCCGGATCACGAGCGCAGCGAACTGCACGCGCTCGATGTTCATCCACCGTGCCGTGGCAAGGCCGAAGCATTGCGCTTCTTGCTCGAGACTGAGGGCATTCCCAGCGAACGCATCGTCGCGGTAGGGGACGCAAGCAATGACGATTCGATGATCCAAGCCGCAGGCTTGGGCGTCGCGATGGCGGATGGCATGGCCAGTACGCGCGCGCTAGCGGATCGGGTCATCGGTGGCAATGACACCCGAGCGGTGGCTGACTTGCTGGAAGAGCTCTTCTTGAGCTAGCCGTGCTCGCTTCGAAGCTGCTGCGAACTCGAAGCCTATTTCGAATCGGTACCAGGGGACTTCTTGTCGCTCGCGGGCTTGGACGATGACTTACTGCTCGAGTCCTTGTCCTTCTTGGCGCCGTCTTTGTAGTTCTGCGTGCGGTAGTCCGTCTGGTAGTAGCCCTGTCCCTTGAACAAGATGCCCGCGCCGGCGCCGATCTGACGCTGTAATTTGAGCGCGCCACACTCGGGGCACTTGCGCTTGGCACCTTCACTCATCGATTGAAAGAGCTCGAGGTGATGATTGCAGGCCTGGCAGATGTAGTCGTAGGTCGGCATCGGGTAAATCCTTAGGCGTCGGCCGTTGCGGAGGCGTCCGATGCCTCACCCTGGTCTTGGTCGGAGGCTTTTGCCTCCTCCGCCGACTCGGAGGTCGCGACTCGGACTTGTGCGGGGCGTAGCACTTGACCGCGCCAGGTCCAACCCGTGCGCGTCGCTTCCATGATCGTGCCGGCCTCGTGCTCTTCGGTCTCGATCGTGCCCACGGCTTGGTGCATGCCGGGATCGAAGGTGCCCTCAGTCGCGATCGGTTTGATGTCTTGCCGTTCCAGAACGCCAATGAACTGTTGACGCGTCATCTCGACACCAATCATCAGGTTCTTGGCCTCGGGCTCGGTGACGGGCGAGCTGATCGCCATGTCTAGATAATCGAGCACGATCAGCGCGTCTTCCAAAAGCGGTGCTTGGGAGCGACGCACGGCAGCTTCGATGTCGGTCAGCTGGCGGCGCTTCAAGTTCTGATAGTCAGCTGCGGCGCGTTGCCAACGACCCTTCAATTCTTCGCACTCGTTGCGCAAGGCATCGAGCTCGTCTATCGGTTCGTCCAATTCTGTCGCGCCCGCGTCTGTTTGCTCCAGTGCGCCTTCGTCGGGAAACTCTTGTTCCTTCTTTTTCTTCTTACCCATCATGGCATCAGGTCAATTGAAGTAACTGAGGAGCTTGTCCAGGAAGGATTTGTTGCCGGTCTTCTCGGACTCGAGTTCTTCGAACTCGCGCAGCAACTCTTCTTGCCGATCGCTGAGATTGGTCGGCACTTGGATGAAGACGCGCACGAGTTGGTCGCCCTTGCCGTGACCTTCAAGGCGCGGGAGCCCCTGACCCCGCAGACGGAAGACCTTGCCGGTCTGTGTACCGGCCGGCACTTTCATTTCCAACTTGCCGCGCAAGGTCGGGATCTCGACCTTGTCACCCAGTGCAAGCTGTCCAAAGGAGAACGGCACTTCAGTCATTAGGTCAGCACTGCTGCGTTGGAAGACCTTGTGTTCGGACTCGCGGATCATGCAATACAGATCGCCGCGGGGTGCGCCTGGCGCACCCACATCGCCCTCGCCGGAGACGCGCAAGCGCATGTCTTCCTCGATGCCAGCCGGGATCGAGATCTCGATCTCGCTCTTGCGTTGCGTGAGACCCAAACCCTTGCACGGACTGCAAGGGGACTCAAGCACTTCGCCCGCACCGCGGCATGCGGGGCAGGGCTGAGCCATCGTGAAGAAACCGGCGCTACGCGAGACCTGGCCGCGGCCGCCACAGGTGCCGCAACTCTTCTTGCCGGTACCCGGCTTCGCACCCTTGCCCTTGCAGGTGTCGCAGTGTTCGTGCCTGTTGAGCGCGACGGTCTTCTTCGTGCCGGTGTCGATCTCTTCCAGCGTCAACTCGAGCACGATGCGCAAGTCGCGGCCTGGCTGAGGCCCTTGCCTTCCGCGCCGGCCACCGCCGAAGATGTCGCCGAGGCCGCCTCCGCCGCCACCGCCACTGAAAATGTCGCCGAAGGCCGAGAAGATGTCCTCCATATTGGAGAAGCCACCGCCTCCGCCGCCGCCGGCCTGGAAGGCCGCGTGTCCGAATTGGTCGTACTTGGCGCGCTTCTCGGCGTCGCCCAAGACGTCATAGGCTTCCGCAGCCTCCTTGAACATCCGCTCGGCCTCAGCATCGCCTTGGTTCTGATCCGGGTGATGCTTGAGTGCTAGCTTGCGGTACGACTTCTTGATCTCGCTCTCGCCGGCATCGCGGGCGACTCCAAGAACCTCGTAGTAGTCTCGCTTGTCACTCATTCTCGAAGGGGCTCAGCAGTTCTAAGGGTTGGTGCGGTTTTTCGATCGGAGCGCGACACTTGCGCCCGTTATTAAGCGTGGCAGGAAGGTTAAAGAGCCTCCCCGCCACGTTGTTGTCTGCAGTGGTTCAGCCAGTGCCCCATCGCGGTGGGTCGATTAAGTGCTCAGCTGCGCTGAACGCTTCGTCGGCCCGGCGGAAGGGGATCAGGCCATGGAACCTTCGACGGCATCGCACTCATCCTTGAGTTCGGTGATCATCGAGTTCGTTGTCAGGAGCAATCCCGCGATCGAAGCGGCGTTCTGCAGCGCGGAACGGACAACCTTCGCGGGGTCGATCACACCGGCCTTGAACATGTCAACGTAGGTGCCTTCAAGCGCGTTGTAGCCGAAAGTCTTACCCTTCTCGAGGATCAGCTCGGCGACGACAGAGCCGTCTTCGCCCGCGTTCTCCGCGATCTGGCGCACCGGCATGCCGAGCGCAGATTCGATGATCTTCGCGCCAAAATTCTCGTCGCCACGATAGCGACCTTCGGCAACAGCTTGCGAGGCGCGCAGGAGCGCGACGCCGCCGCCAGGAACGATGCCTTCTTCGATAGCGGCGCGCGTTGCATTCAGCGCGTCCTCGACCAGGTCCTTCATGGCCTTCATCTCGGCTTCGGTCTTGCCACCGACGCTGATGACTGCGACGCCACCGGACAGCTTAGCGAGACGCTCTTCGAGCTTCTCCTTGTCGTAGTCCGAAGTGGTGCTCTCGATCTGGACGCGGATCTGATCGCAGCGTTCCTTGACGGCCTTTTTTTTGCCGCCGCCGCCGACGATGACGGTGTTGTCCTTGCTGACCCGCACGCGGTCGGCAGTTCCAAAATGCTCAGCCGTGACGCTCTCGAGCGTGATGCCGATCTCGTCGGTGATCGAGGTGCCACCGGTCAGTGCAGCTATGTCATCGAGGTAGGCCTTGCGACGCTCGCCGAAGCCTGGCGCCTTGACGGCCACGACGTTCAGGATGCCCTTCAGGCGATTGATGACGAGAGCTGCGAGTGCTTCGCCCTCGATGTCCTCCGCGATGACCAACAGCGGCTTGCTGGCGCGCGCTGCGGTTTCGAGGATCGGCAAGAACTCGCGTACGTTGCTGATCTTCTTGTTGCAGATGAAGATATAGGGGTTTTCGTACTCGGCCACGAGCTTGCTCAGGTCGGTGGCGAAGTAGGGCGAGAGGTAGCCCTTGTCGAACTCCATTCCTTCGACGACGGTCAGCTCGGTCTCGATACCCTTGTTCTCCTCGACGGTGATGACGCCATTGTCACCGACCTGCTCGAAGGCGTTGGCGAGCAGCTCGCCGACTACGGGGTTGTTGTTGGCAGAGATAGTCGCGACGTTCGCCTTCTCTTCGCGCGTCTTCACTTTGCGCGACTGGGTGGCGATGCTCTCGACAGCGATCTCGACGGCTTTGTCGATGCCATTGCGCAGCGCGATGGTGTTCACGTCGGTCGCAACGAATCGCAGACCGGCACTGAAGATCGACGATGCGAGTACGGTGGCAGTTGTTGTGCCGTCACCCGCGACGTCGTTCGTCTTGTTAGCGACTTCGAGCACGAGCTTGGCGCCCATGTTCTCGAAGGGATCCTCGAGCTCGATTTCCTTCGCGACCGAGACACCGTCTTTGGTGACGTGCGGTGAGCCGAAGGACTTCTGCAGGATCACGTTGCGTCCCGCGGGACCCAAAGTGACGCGTACAGTACGGGCGAGCTTCTCGATGCCGGCTTTCATCTTTTGACGAGCGGCGTCGTCGAACATGATTTGCTTGGCCATGATTCGGAGTGTTGTCTTGGTGTTCTGATTGATTGATGTGTTGGTGAGGAGGGTGCGCCTTTTTGGCGCGCGCGATTAGAAGCCCATGCCTCCCATACCGCCCATTCCACCCATGCCGCCCATGGGATCCATTCCACCCATGCCGCCCATTCCGTCCATGCCATCGCCACCAGGTCCGGCGGGAGCACTCGACTTTTCCTTCTTGTTGACGATCAATGCGTCGGTCGTCAACAGCAGGGTAGCGACGCTGACTGCGTTGCTGAGGGCCGCCTTCGTGACTTTGGCCGGGTCGACGATACCCATCTCGAGCATGTCGCCGTACTGCCCTGTGTGGGCATCGAAGCCGTAGGTCGGCGATTTCTCGCGCATGATGCGGTGCGCCACAACGGCACCGTCGTGACCTGCGTTACTGGCGATTTTCATGCAGGGCATCTGCAGCGCCTCTTCGAGGATCTCGATGCCCATGTTGTAGTCGACGTTGTCGCCCTTGCGCATCTTCGCCAGCACCTTGCGGGCGCGCAGCAGCGCAACACCGCCACCAGGGAGGATGCCTTCTTGAACGGCAGCACGCGTTGCGTGCAACGCGTCTTCGATCAGTGCTTTGCGCTCCTTGACCTCGGTGTCGGTGGCTCCACCAACGTTGATCTGCGCGATGCCACCGGTCAGCTTCGCGAGGCGCTCTTGCAGCTTCTCGCGATCGTAGTCGGAGTCCGTCGTCTCGATCTGGCCGCGGATCTGGCCGACGCGTCCTTCGATTTCCTTCTTATTGCCTTTGCCACCGACGACAGTCGTGTTGTCACCGGTGATGACGATGCGGCGCGCGCTGCCCAAGTCGGCCAAGGTGACCTCTTCAAGCTCGACACCCAGGTCCTTCATGATCGGCTTGGCGCCGGTCACGGCTGCGATGTCTAGCAGCATTTCTTTGCGACGATCACCGTAGCCCGGGGCCTTCACGGCACAGCAGGAGAGGACGCCGCGCAGCTTGTTCACGACCAAGGTCGCGAGTGCTTCGTTCTCGACATCCTCGGCGATGATCAGCAGCTGACCGTTCTTCTCGTTGACGGCTTCCAATATCGGAAGCAGTTGATTGACGTTCGAGATCTTGCCCTCATGGACCAAGATCAACGGCTTCTCGAACACACACTGCATGCTGTTCGGATCCGTGACGAAGTGCGGCGACAAGAAGCCGCGGTCGAACTGCATGCCCTCGACTACCTCGACCTCGGTCTGCATCGTCTTGCCGTCTTCGACAGTGATGACTCCATCCTGGCCGACCTTCTTCATCGCGCCGGCGATGATTTTGCCGACGGAGGGATCGTTGTTGGCCGAGATGGTCGCGACTTGCTGGATCTCAGCGTCGGCACCGACCGGGCGCGAAGCCTTGGTCAGTGCTTTCGCGACCGCTTCGCTACCGTCGTGCAGCGCGCGACCAATCGGGTTCGGGGCGCCACCAGCGGTAATCGCGCGCAAACCGGCCTTGAAAATGGCCTCGGTCAGCAAGGTGGCGGTGGTCGTTCCGTCGCCGGCGACATCGCTGGTCTTACTCGCGACCTCCTTGACGAGTTGTGCGCCCATTTGCTCGTAGGGATCGCTCAATTGGATCTCTTCGGCGACGGAGACACCGTCTTTGGTCACGGTCGGTGCTCCCCATCCCTTGTCGATGACGGCGTTGCTGCCGCGCGGACCCAGGGTGGTGGTGACTGCCTTCGCGAGCTTCTCGACGCCGCGAGCGATTGCTTCGCGGGCGTCGGTCTCGAAAACCATCTGCTTGGCCATGGCGTGATATGCGCGGTCCATATGGACCGGTATTCTTTGTCCTCGGGGATCGAAAGACCCCCGTGGGGAGGGGCTCGGTGAATTGGGAGGGGGCCGCTGACGGATCCCCTGCAAGGCTAGTGCTAAGCAAGAAGGGTGCCGTCATGCGACGTGGTCGCAAGTTGTTTCCTGTAAGTGGCTTAGAGCGGTGCGCCTGTTCTAGCGAGCGCTGCCTTATTGGCAGAAGGCTCCCGCTGCCTCGCAAGGGCCTGCCAAAGCGACAGGCGGCCAGGCTGCCCGAGACAAGTGCTCTTCCGACCACTCGTAGTGCGAGCGCAAATGGACGATAGGATTCTCGACCATGCTGCTGACCATCACTACGAGTCTGATCACGCTCGCCGCGACTCTCGGACCCTTCGCCCTCGATCCGCCCACCGTCACCAATCAAAGCGATGGTGGGCCGCAACTAGTCATCACTCATCTGTCTGGCGAAGTCGAACGGCGTAGCCTGTCGGGCCTGATGATTCCCCGCTGGACTCCAGAGCTCGGCGCACTTTTGCACTTCGAAGGCTTGGAGAGCGCGGCAACAGCAAAGGCGGAGTCGCCTGATGGCGTCGTGCTCCAGTTGCTGGACGGTCAGTCCGTGCGCGGGCGTATCACGGGTGCGGAGAGCGAGTCTCTTTCAATCGAACTGCTCCCGGGAGCGATCGCACAGGTCTCGATTGAAGAGATCGTCTCGATCGGTTATCCCGACCGCATCCCGAGCGGTGGCAAGGTTGTCGTCGAAGCGCCCGAAACCGGTGATTGTCTTTTCATCCGGCGCGGCCGGGGTATCGATCGCGTCGATGGTTTGCTGGTCGAGTTCCAATCCAAGGGCGTATTGTTTGAAGGTCGCTTGGGAGAGAAGTCGTACCTGTGGTCCGATGTTGCTGCGCTCTTTATCGAAGCCTTGGATGAAGCCGAAGCCGAGACTGCCGAAGGTGGCACTTCGATTGTCGTTGACCTGGTCGGAGGCAGCCGCTTGCGAGGCAACTATGTTGGCATGACTGATCGCGGCCTCGCGTTCCGCCGGCATGGTGGCGCGTCCTTGCAGCTACCGCCGCACTCGATCCAAAGCGTGATGCGCGACGACGGATCCTTTCGATTTCTGTCCGACATTCCCGTCTCCGATGGCGGACCGATTTCGCCGCATGGCGATGAGCTTGGCATGGTTTGGCCGCATCGCATCGATCGCGCAGTCGATGGGGGAGCCCTGCGCGCCGGCGGTCGAAGCTGGTCGCGTGGCATAGGCGTGCATGCACCGAGTCGTTTGACTTGGTCGCTCGATGGCTCGTGGAAAGAGTTCCGCGCTTCGGTAGCCATCGATGACTCCGTGCTATCGCTCGGTGCGTCTGGATCCGTCGTGTTCCGTGTACTTGTCGACGGCGAAGAACGCTATCGATCCGGAATCGTGCATGGCGGTAATGCCGCACAACGCGTTCCTACCATCGATCTGAGTAAAGCGAGCGAGCTTGTGCTTGAGGTGCAGGACGGCGAGGACCTGTGGATCGCGGATCGTGCGGATTGGTTGTTGCCGATTCTGATTCCGGCGAAGGCTGCGTCAGCTAAGTAGTCTGCGCTTACTGCGTTCGCGCGCATGGCGGCGTCACGTCCTCTCAGCAGGCTCGGTGGGTCAGCGCGCGTGCAATGAAGAGCTGCGCCGATTCTCTGCGACTGCTCCCGCTCACGGACGCGCAGTCACAATGATCTCGATGATCGTGGATCCTGCGACCTCTGCCCATAGCCTCGCTATTCGCTACACCTCCATGGTCGAGCCCAGGATCGTCGTTCACGTCGGCGAACTCGGATACACCTGGCTTCCGACGAAGACAGCCTGCAGGTGTTTCTGCATATGACCCAAGTGCGGTAACGCGACTCCAGGGAGAGAAGTCTGGAGCTGTCCGCTGGAAAGAATTGTCCCTATCAGCAGCCAAGGGGCGTGCGTGTGCGTTGAGTTGTGTCGCACTAGGAAATGTCCGAAGGAAACTAGTGCGATGGGCGGGTGCGAGTCCGACATACGCAAGAACGCGATCCCTTTGCTTTCCTGCAGGAACTCCAGGCTCGTTGCAGGCGAAGCTGGATCGTGAGGATTTTGCGAAGTTCATGTCGACCGCCATGCCCGGCTGAAACGCTCATGGACCGTGGTGAGCGAGCTCGCTTCAGCCAGCATTCGTATGAATGGGTTGAGCCGCGCACGACAGGAAGCTCGGGCTACATTCGGACCCAACTCTCACTTCTCGATCGCAGAGCCCCTCGCTTGCGATTCGCATGCGAGGGGCTCTGTTGTTGTCAGGTGACCGCGAGACGGCGGCGTCTCAAACTTCCAAGCTGCGGTAGTACATCCCGCGGTTGCCGCCACGCGACTTCGCGTTGCGCAACGCAACTTCCGCGTGACGCCGCAAGTGATCGAGTGAATCGAGATCCACTCCGTCGAAGGTCTCGAAGCCAAGGCTCGCACTAACGACAAGCGGGGAGTCGCCATTGCAACCTACGATCTTCGGACCGACCTCGTAGATTCTGTCACGTAGACGGCTGACGACCAAAGCGGCATCGACGCGTCGCGTGTACGGCAGCACGATCGCGAACTCATCGCCACCGATGCGACCCCCGACATCCTCGATTCGAATCGTCTCGCGGATCACGCTGCCGACCTTGCGGATGATCTCGTCACCGACCATGTGGTCGTGTTCCTTGTTGACCTGGCCGAAGCCGTCCAGGTCGATCAACGCCAGCGCCAAATCGAAGCGATGTCGTTGAGCGGCCGAGAAGTGTTCTAGGAGGCGCGCCTGGAAGGGGCGAGGTCGAAGCAAACCCGTGTGATCGTCGTGCACTGCGTGATAGCGCATCTCGTCCAACTCGGCCAAACCCTCGGCGTGCGAGCGCAAGCGCTCGATGCGAAGTTGGATTTCTTCGAGAGGAGCGTCGCGATAGACCAGATCCCACGGACCTCCGGTCAACGAGCGCGCCGATTCGACCGCGGGCAGCGGGTCGCGGGCTTCGCCGATAATCAGGATCGGGGTGGAGGCCTTCGTGCGCGCCAGATCGAGCTGCTCCAGTTCCACCGCGCCACCACGGGCGAGAGGGTCGATCAGAATCAGGTCGGGAGCCAGGCTCTCGAGGCGCTCGCGGCTCTCGCGCAAGCTGTGGCTTTCCTGGACGCGATAACCGGATTGGCCAAGTGGCCTGAGAGATTCAGCCAGACCCTCGCCCCGGTGGTCGCAGACGAGGAGCATCGGATATTCGGGCATAGAAGCAGGTGCAGACACGAGTCTGCCGACGAAACGGTCCGAAAAACTAAATGGGGGCCGGGCAGTCTCATTTATACGACTTCCTGGAGTGTACCCCGATGCCGGCATACCGGGGCTCCAATCCTCATCAACGCGAGCGAGGCTTGGGGTCGGCAGGAAATCGGCTGAATATCCCTGGGCGAGCTTGGGTGCGGGGGGCTGAATAGGTTCCTGCAGGCGAAACAGAGGTCGGGTCGGAGTACTGGGTGCCATGACCTCCTCATCCGTGGTGGGCACCCGGGATGGGGAACAGAAATTGACAGCAGGTGACGCAACGATAGAATCCTTGGCTCTTTGCGTCGCTCAGGACTTTCCCCGCGGGGGAGGGATCGTGCGCTGCAGAGGCTATTGGATGCATCGATCGCCCGCGGATCGAGATCCTCAGCGATGGTCCGACCGGTTGATTCGGTGTGTGACACGTCCCTGCTCCTCACTGCTTGACGAGCGCCTACTGTTGGCGCCTCGACGCGCGGCCAGGGGCTCGGCGGACAGGTCACACGAACCGAGGCTGCAGTCGATTTCGCCGAGCATCCAACAACTACCTTTCACCTGACAATCCTGTCTGTTCGACGCCGCACTTTCGTGGTGTCTCCTCGAGTCGGCGCAATACGCCGAACCTCTTACCTCTTTCATGACCAAACTCACCGTCCAAGACCTGGTGCAGGCTGGTGTGCACTTCGGATGCCGCGTGTCGCGGTGGAATCCGAAGATGGCTCCGTACATCCACGGACGCCGTAACCAAATCCACGTGATCGACCTGCGCGAAACGATGAAGGGCATCATCCGCGCGCAGAACCTGCTGTTCCACATTGCCTCGGAAGGCCGTGCGATCCTTTGGGTCGGCACGAAACGTCAAGTCAAAGGCGTCGTTCAAGACGCTGGCCAACGCACGGGCATGCCCATCGTGACTGAACGATGGATCGGTGGCACCTTGACGAACTTCTCCGTTATCCGCAGTCGGCTGAAGCGTCTAGAGGAGCTCGAGAAGATCTCCGAAGACGGCATTGCCGAGAAGCTGACGAAGAAGGAGCTTTCCCGCCTGCGCCGCGAGCATCGCAAGATTGAGCGTAACCTGGGTGGTATCCGCGAGATGACCACCATGCCGGGAGCGATGGTCGTCGTCGACCCCTCGCGTGAAGGCAATGCGATTCGCGAAGCGCGTCGCATGGGTATCGCAATCATCGGCTTGCTCGATACGGACTGCGATCCGGAGATGGCTGACATCGTGATCCCCGGCAACGACGACGCACTGAAGTCGGTGCGCTTGTTGATCGAGCAGCTGATCTCTTCCGTCGAAGAAGGTGCCGCGAACCATCGCGAAAGCATGGCCACGATGGGCGTCGCTGAGAAGCACGAGGACGCGCCGACTGGTGATGAGCCGCGACCGACGCGAGGCAACAAAATGCCCGAGCGTTCCGACGCAGCACCTGCTGCTGATGCCGCACCGGCACCCGCTGCTGATGCCGCACCGGCACCTGCTGCTGATGCCGCACCGGCACCCGCTGCACCGGCACCCGCTGCTCCGGCAGCAGCTGCTCCGGCACCCGCCGCTCCGGCACCCGCCGCTCCGGCGCCCGCCGCTCCGGCAGCAGCAGCTCCGGCACCCGCAGCTCCGGCGCCTGGGCCCGAGGGCGAAACCACCGGAGCCTGAAAAGCGGCTCTACCCGCCGCGCGCTCTCGCGTGCGGTCGTGGTGAGAGACTGCAGCTAGATACGCCGCTGAGCCCTTCGGCTCGGCGGCCTGTGATTGCGGCGAATGCGAGGTCCATCACCCGTTTTCTTCGCCATCGCCGGCGCCCGCGAACTCTCGTCGAGCGCCACCGAACAACTACGTCCTCCGAAGCGGAGGGCCGATTCCTATCTCTCTCGAGATAGCTACACGACAACCCCCGGGAACTAACTCGGAATCATGGCTGAAATCACTGCGAAACTGGTGCGCGATCTGCGCGAGAAGACCGGCGCTGGAATGATGGACTGCAAGAAGGCCCTCAGCGCAAGCGACGGTGACTTCGAAGTAGCCGTCGATCACCTGCGCAAGTTGGGACTCAAGGCAGCCGGCAAGAAGGCGGGCCGTACGACTGGTGAAGGTCGCGTTCTGGCGCGCATCGGCGACGACGGACACACGGGCGTCATGGTTGCCGTCTCCTGCGAGACCGACTTCGTCGCGCGCACGCCCGACTTCGAGGCCTTCCTGAACAGCTTGTGTGACCACGTCGCCGAGCATGGCACCGCGACGATGGAGGAACTCGCTGCTCAGCCCTGGGCGGGCGAAGGCGACACCGTCGATGACGCTGTCAAGACCACGATCGGCAAGCTGGGCGAGAACATCCAGGTTGCACAGGTCGCTCGCTTCGAGTGCTCCGATGGTCAAGTCTGCGCTTACGTGCACCACGACGACAAGAAGGGCGCCATCGTTGGTGTCAAGACCGAGTCGGACAAGACCGCCAGCGAAGCGACGCTGCGTGATCTTTGCATGCACATCGTCGTCTTTAACCCGGACGGGGTGAACCGCGACGAGATCTCGGACGATCTCGTTGCTCGCGAACGCGCGATCTTCCTCGACGAGGTCAAAGGTAAGCCCGAAGAGATCCAAGAGAAGATCATCACCGGCAAGCTCGCGAAGTTCTACGAGGCCAACGTCCTCGCGGAGCAGAAGTGGGTCAAGGACGACAAGATGACCGTGCAAAAGGCGATCGAGAAGTCGCTCGGCGCAGGTTCGAAGATCGCGTCGATGATGCGCTTCGAAGTCGGTCAGAGCTGAGCCTAGCCTCACCACAAAATTTCAAGCTCCCCGCTCTGCCGTCAATCGACGATGCCAGAGCGGGGAGTTTTTGTGTGTGATGCGAGTGTCCAGAGCCCGTCCAACAAGATCGGTTCGTTAATTGGGTTCTCGAGATCGGCTGGCAAAGCGCCGGCTTCCGCGCATCGTTGGATGCTATTCGTGGGTTCTGGTAGCACAGGCCGGCGCTGCGGGTTCGCAGATGCCTGCTAGCCCAAGACTCTGATGTCACCGGCCCGACAAGCGACTGCCCTCGATCCCGTTCTACTCGCTCACTTCGAGCGCTACTCCTATGTGCGGCTAGCTGTTGTCATCGCGCAGGATGCGGCACAAGTCATGCAGGGCGAGCATTAGCCACTCAGCTGGCGGTCAAGAGAGAAGCGATTCAAGTGCTGAGCCAGTCGACCCAAACACTCGCTCACTCAGCTGCCGCACCAATGAATCAAGGACACCTCAGCTGTTGCCAGTGAGGTGCGCTGCATTCACCCTCTACTGAGTATCTACAGCCGGCGGGATATCCGAGAGGCGCTTCGCATTCTCGCCGCGCGCGAAGTAGTCGCGACTCCAGCCGTCCGTGAACAGGATCACCGGACGGTTGTGGCCATCACGGCACAAGCGCGCTCCGCTGGGAATTTCGCGCTCATCGATCGGCTCGTCGCCGATGACCCAACACATGGTCGACCACTTCGCGTGTTCCAGGCGCGATCCCGCGCCGTACTCGCTCTTGAGCCTGTACTGCACGACCTCGAACTGCAACGGACCGACAGCGCCGAGTAGCGGGATTCGCTGCGCAGCGCCGTCCACGAGGAAGCTCTGGACGACCCCTTCTTGCAGGAGCTGATCGAGGCCCTTCGAAAAACGCTTCTGCTCGGCCGAGCCTTCACCGTGCAAGTAGGCAAAGCACTCCGGGGCAAAGGTGGGGATCCCGTCCAAAGACAGCGTGGCGTCTTCCGCCAGAGTATCCCCGATGCGATAGCCCGCCCGACCCATGAGGCCGACGACATCGCCGGGGTAAGCGATGTCGACCGTCTCACGCTCGCGGCCGAAGACGCGCTGCGAGCTGGCCAAGCGCACGCGCTCACCCGTGCGCGTGTGAATGACCTGCATGTCGCGTTCGAAGCGTCCGGAGCAGATGCGAACAAAGGCCAAGCGGTCGCGGTGGCGCGGGTCCATATTCGCTTGGATCTTGAAGATGAAGCCCGAGAAGCTCGCGTCCGTGGGTTCGATGAGGCGGTCGCCCGCGAGACGAGGTCCGGGCGGCGGTGCGAGTTCGACCAGCGCGTCCAGCAGTAGCTCGACTCCAAAGCTGCGCATGGCGCTGCCAAAAAAGACAGGGGTCAACGCGC
>JBLFWN010000142.1:0-14783 GCA_047611405.1 Planctomycetota bacterium
CCTGGAAACAGAACAGCTATGGCGCTGCTCGCAAGGTAGCTATGAGAGTGTTGTCAAGCTCGTTGGGCATGGAGGTGAGATCAACGGCGAAGCTGCCTTCGTCACGCGACACGAGTCGACGACTGCGCCGCCTAACTACCGCCTGCGCAGGTTGAATGGCACTGAGCCCACGGCCTTGACCGAATTCGCGGACCCGACACCGCAGATCCGTGGCGTCCACAAAGAACTCGTGACCTATGAGCGCGCGGATGGCGTGCCGTTGAGCGCGACGCTCTACCTGCCGGCCGACTACGAACAAGGGGCGCGCTTGCCTCTGTTCGTCTGGGCGTATCCGAGGGAGTTCAACGATCCCAAGACGGCCGGACAGGTCACGACCAGCGCTGCGCGCTTCACGCGCATCTCCGGATCCTCTCACCTGGCGCTCGTGACGCAAGGCTACGCGGTTCTCGACGCGGCAACGATGCCCATCATCGGTGACCCCAAGACGATGAACGACACCTTCCGCGAGCAGATCGTCGCCGCGGCGCAAGCGGCGATCGATAAGGCAGTCGATATGGGCGTTGCCGATCGCGAACGCGTGGCGGTTGGCGGGCACAGCTACGGTGCGTTCATGACGGCCAACTTGTTGGCGCACTGCGATCTGTTCCGAGCCGGCATTGCCAGGAGTGGCGCCTACAACCGGACCCTGACACCCTTCGGCTTTCAATCCGAGCGGCGCACGTTCTGGGAAGCGCCCGACGCGTATTTCAATGTCTCACCCTTCATGCACGCGGACAAGATCAACGAAGCGCTGCTGATGATCCATGGTGAGATCGACAACAACTCGGGCACCTTCCCGCTTCAATCTCAGCGCATGTTCCAGGCCATCAAGGGACACGGTGGAACTTCGAAACTCGTGATGCTTCCGAACGAAAGCCACGGCTACCGCGCGCGCGAATCTGTGCTGCACGTCCAGGCAGAGATGCTCGAGTGGCTCGATAAGCATGTCAAGGGGCCGACTCTGATCGAAGCGAGCCACAAGACGGACGCTCGTTGAGCGGGCAACCGGCAGTTCACTTCTCGAGTCCGACCTAAAAATAGACGGCCCTGCGCTCCCCATATAGGAGGGGCTCGGGGCCGCTAATCGTCTCAGTAACAAGGGCAGTAACAAGGCCAGTGGCCTTCCTCGCCGGCCATCATGAAGAGGCGCTGACAGTCAAGATCTGGACTCGAGATGAGCGCTTGCCGGCCGAAGGCTTGAAGCGGATCAGGTAGATCGTCCCGACCAAGATGCTCGAGGGAGGTTCCTGCTGCCACGAAAAAAGCAGACGCCATAGGCGTCTGCTTCGAATCATGGTGGCGTCTGATCGCCCAAGGATGAGTTTAAGAAGGCTCGGACAAGAGCTCCGTCTGCTCTCCAAACTCGGGCTCGTCCGGCGCTCCCGTATCCTTCTTCGCATACAAGCGCAGCGCGGGTGCGATGATGGCCAACGCGCCATACATCCCGATCGCTCCGTAGAAGTTCCACGAGATACCGCCCCACATCGACAAGCCGACGGCGAGAACTGCGCCGAGCACTCCGCAACCGCCATTGACGCCCCACATCCAGGGCATGCTGTCATCGGAAATCTGTCCGACCAGTCGCATCCCGATCGGGAAGCACAGGCCCAACAGCAAGGAGACGGGCGCGACCATGGCGAGCACGTACATGATGCGCGTGCTCAAGTCTTCGTGGATGGTCGTATCGATCATCGGCTGGATCAAGGTCAACGCCGCATAGAGCGCACCCGCGACGGCCAGCGGATACGCGAAGGCCACGAGTCCACTGCGCTCGGCCGGAATCTTGTCCGAGATCCAGCTGCCGACTCCGGCCATCAGGATCATCGAGAAGAGGATCACGATCACCGCGTAAGTCGGATGCCCGAGATAGATCGAGAAGCGCTGCATGAAGGAGATCTGCACCATCATGAAGCCGAATCCGATGGCCCCGAAGTACATCACCGACAACAGGAAGCTGGCGGCCGGCATATCCGGCAAACCGGTGCGAACAAGCGGCAAGAACACCAGGCCCAGCACCAGCAGCAGCGAGATCTGCGCCAGTGTGATCAGCGTATTCGTCGCCTTCAAGTTGCCGACTAGCACACCAGGACTGCGCTTCGTGACCTCTTCCTTTTTCACCAAGCTGCCGGGCTTCAGGAAGTTGAAGAAGAACGGACGCTCGTCGGTGGGCGGGCTGTAGTCGAAGTACTCGTGCTCGCAGGCAACGGCCAGTTCATCCATCGTCGCGGCCGATACGATCGCGTTCAGCTGCTCATTCTCAGGGTCCAGGCCAGGCATGATCAACGGCTTGAAGCCCATCTCGTTTGACGAGACTTGCAGCTTGCGCAAGTCCTGTTCGGAGAAGGGTGTCAGCGACAACATGAGCGTCGCGACACGTCCTACGGCGATGAGCGCCATGCAGCTGCGCGGGTTCTCGATGCCCCTGTCGATTAGGGCAGCCGTACCGAGGGCCATCAAGCGGCTCGTCTCGGATGCGTCATCTTCCGAATACCAGCGCGAGACGCTGAAGATCCCGTTCGGCTTGAGCACATCCAGGAAGATGCGCCAGGCCTCAATCGTGTAGAGGCCGTTTTCGGTCAACGTGAACGCACCCGCACCCGTTGCCGCCCAGGTGTCGATCAGCGACATCTGCAGCACGTCGTAGCGCTCGGTTTCACGCGTGTAATAGGAACGCGCCTCGTCATGCACGAGCTTCACACCCGGGAAATCCGCGATGCCGCAGTACTCGCGGAACTCGTTCTGCAGGTACCCGAGCAGGATCGCATTGATCTCGACGCCGGTCACCTTTTGGCTGTCAGCCCAGAGCGCCGTCAGGATATCGCGCCCACCGCCGACGCCGATGATCGCGGCCGATCCGCCTTTGCGGATGTGGTAGGGCAGCGAAGTCACATCGTGGCTTACCCACTTGAGCGACTCGCGATTGCCGTCCCACTTCGTCATCGCGGTCGCAGCATTGCCGTCGATGATCATGCGCTGGCTGCGCACTTTGTATTGCTTGGCGCCTTTGCCGGGACCCCAATACCAAGGCGAGATGTCCTTGTCCTTGGCTCCCAGCAGCATGATCTGCGAGTGGATGTTCCAGTTCTCGTCGTCGACCTGCTGATTGCGCGAGGATTGACCCTTGGGCCACCAGATGCGTAGGTTGCTGTCGGCCATCATGTTGCCGACGCCAGCTGCGACCAGCAGCAGCGAGACCACGATCGCCGACACTTTGCCGCGCGCGCTGAAGGCCATCGAGAAGCAGAAGGCGGCGACGGCCGCCAAGGCTCCACAGATCATCACCGCGGTCGAGATGTTCGTGTACTCGAGCAGCGGCAGCACGAGCAAGCTACCCAGTGCGGCGCCGACCAAGTCGACCGCGTACACGAGGCCGATCTTGCCCGGGATTCTGGTCAAGCAGACGGCAACGGCGACGCCGGACAAATAGAAGGGTGCCGCGAGCGCCAGCGTGCTGATGAATAGACCCAAGTCGCTTTCGAGGCTGGGGCCCTCTGCGATCGGAATCACCAGGTTCGCGATGTGTGAAATCGGGATCGAGATAGCGAATAGGAAGGTGTTGCGTATCAGCGATTCCCTGGCGCGATCTCCCTCGTACAACTCTTTGCGCAGGTAGACCTGAAGCGCGCCGGCTGACATTCCGAACATCGCGGTCGAGACCGCGAAGAAGGACAGGTGGTACCAAGTCATCACCGACAAGAGGCGTGTATCCAGCACCTCAAGGCAGAGGGTGGTGAGCGTGACCAGGAAGAGGCCGGCGAGGAACCAGGGTTGTCGGATGGACATGGGGGACTTCGGTGCGGACCGGCGATGGCCTTTGAGGGGGCCGCCGGGAGTTCGGAGAGCGCTTGGGAGAGGGGTTGCGAGAGTATCGGCAGCCTGTCAGGCCGACATGGAGGAAGGCCCAAAAACGTGCCTGAATCACGCGCTAAGCCTTACCTAACGGGCTCGGTCGGCTTCACTCAGCGTCAGATTTCGACTTCGGAGCACTTCGCGGCGCCGGGCGGGTCTTCTTGCCAGCCTTGTGGTCTTTCCAGAAGCGCTCCAGCTGCGGCCGGCCAAAGGGGCCATAGAACTTCTCGCGCGGCAAGGGGCGCTCGAAATACGGCTTGAAGGCTTCCGGTACGGTCGCGTGCAGCCGATCGATGGCGGGCTCGTAGTGCTCGCGCGGCCGCTCGGCGGGTTTGAGCTTTGTCTTCGGGTCGAGCGAGATCTTGTAGTTCTGGCCCAGTACGAAGAACAGCTCGTGCTGACGCTCGAGCGGTCGCTTCTCGAGAATGTTCTTCGCAATCCGCTCGAGTTGGTCGGGATGACGCGAATAACGCATCGAAATGGTGCGCGCGAGCACGATGTCGGAGGTGCCGGGGTTGCTCCAGGTGCTCTTGGCTCGACCGAAATCGCACATCGCGATAGAGCCCAGAGTGAAGGTCACGCCGACGGCGAGTGCGATGCCAGTCGCCAGCTTGGCCGTCTTCTGTTTGTTTCGTGACAAAGCCGCGACCCCGACGCCGACGGCCATGAAGAGCCAGGGCACCATGGGCATTGCGTAGCGGAAGTTCTGCGCGGCGTTTTGCTCGACCCTGAAACCGCTGCGAATGTAAGCGGCAAGGAAAACGAGGGTGAAGACGAAGCCAAGGGTCAGTGGCCTGACGCCGGATCCAGAGCCGGAACGCTTGCGTAGATGAGTCACGAAACCGATCAACGCGAGCCCCAGCAGCAGCGCGTACAGCACCCACTCGATCACGTTCCCGGACAACGCGCCCCAATCCGTGAAGTAGAAGCTGCCGGGCAGATCTTGCGAGAGGAAGCGCCACGCGACAGCCAGCATCTCCGCGCCGCTCGAGCCCTCGCGAATGTGGGCGCCGACTGAGTAGCCGTACATCGTGAAGCCCGCGAAGTCGTGCGTCAGATTGTAGATGAACCATGGCGTCAGTCCGACCAGGAAGCCCGCGCTGCGCCACAGGTACCAGTGCATGCGCAGATGGCTGCGACAGAACAGCAACTCGGTTACGACCAGCGAACCGACGATCGCGATCGACGCATAGCCGAACCAAATCGCGAAGCCGCCGGTCACTCCCAACACGAATGCCGCCGGCGATCGTTGTTCGCTCGCGCCGTGGAAGCGCAGGAATAGAAATGCGAGGAGCAACATTAGCGTGTTGCCTTCCAAGTGTGTTCCCCAAGCTGTCGTCGACACAATCGCATAGCCGGGCGGGCAGAAGGCGAGCAGTAAAGAGCCAACCCAAGCCGCGCGGCGCCCATGAAAGCGATCCAGAATCGCAAACAAGAGCGCGACCGCGAGCCCGCTGAACAGCAGCGTCACGAGTCGCATCGCGATGACGCTTGGCCCGAACATCAGGAAGAAGGGCACGGCCAGCACGGCCATGACCATCGAACCACCCGAGAAGTGGTTGATCTGATAGTCCATCCACGGGAGCACCGGCCCTTCGATGAACTCGAGCGCGCCGACGCCGCGATACATCTCCTCGTACATCCCGAGCCCCGACGGAATCAGCTCATCCGGTGGCGCCAGGATGACCATCAGCTTCATCACCACCGCGCATAGCACCACGGCAGTGATGGCTAAAATGCGAGACGGAGTGCGTGGGTTGGCGGTCATGGGAGAGAGTCTACGGGGTGTTGAGTGCGGCGTACCGGCTCGGTCGTACCGCGTCAGTCACTTTCCTCCGGCTTGGGCAGCCTCGATTTGGTCCACCACCCCCCGAGATTTCCCAGTCTCAGGGGGTTGGAGCTAACGGGGCTGCCCAAGTCGGAGGAAAGTGACTGACGCGGTACGACCGAGCCGGTACGCCGCACGACGCGACTGGCGCGCGAGGAGCACGACCACATTGCTATGCTCTATCGTCCAAGCCGATGTCGCCACCCACACTTTCCTCTAGCCCCGTTCGTTCCATGCAGATGCCTGTGGAGAGCTCCTGTGCCACCAATGAGCGTGCTGCATGAGCTCGGCCCCGAAGCACTTGCATCATCCGCAGCCCCGTGGCCTCTGGCGCGCCCTCGCGATCCTGCTGCTGGCGACGACGCTGATCAAACTGGCGCTAATTTTGGCTCCGCCGGCGGATTTGTACTTGGTGGGCGGCAGCCAATCCCCGGTCACATGGATCGGCGAGGAAGCACACCGCGGCACGACGGCGCTCGACTTCTTGACTGGCCGCATCCTGTCGCTTCTGGACTACCAGTACGCGCCCTTTTTCGGCGGAGCACTGGTCGTCAGCGTCGTCGCGATGCCCTTTTTCGCATGGCTCGGGCCCTCAGTCTCGGCTTTGAAGATGACAGGGCTCGTCTTCAACGGCTTCGCGACCTTGTTTCTATTCCTCGCGCTGGATCGCTGCCTCGGGCGGCGCGCGGCGTGGTTCGGAGCGTTCTTATTCGCGCTCTCGCCACCCGGCTACAGCATCTTGGCCATCACGGCCTTCGGGAGTCACGTAGAGACGAACGCCTTCGCGATGGCGGCTTTTTACTTCTCGGTGCTGTTGATGGGCAAGCTGCGGCCCGATGCGGATGCGCCTGATGACAACCCGCCTTCACGCCTGATCGCTGGGCTGCTAGGGTTCACGGCTGGGTTCGGGATCTACTTCAGCTACATCGTGATGCTGAGTCTGGCCGCGATCGGAGCAACTTGGATCCTTGGCGGCCGCTTGCGACGCTTGCGGGCCGCAGCGCCCGCGATCATCGTCGGATTCCTGATGGGTCTCGCGCCTTGGCTCGCGTTCAACGTTCCGCGCTCGTTCCCGGGTATGACAATCTATGGCCGCAGCCTGGGGAATGCGGGTTCTGCGGAGGGCCCGTCGGCGCTGGCCCGCATGGGCCAATTGCTGAGCGACGGCTATCCGGGGTCGTTCTTCTTCTCGGACTACGGGCCAATCAGTGGCCGGATGCAGGGCCTCTTGTCCGCCTTCCTGGTCATTGGACTGGCCCTTGCTGCCTTCTGCTTCTTCGGCGCGAGATCAGACGAGCCGTGCCAGAAGCCAGCGGGGGGTGCGGAAGCTTCGCGTGACAAATGGAGATCGCGGTTGGGCCATCCAGCCCTAGCGCTACTGATCCAACCCCTGCTCTTCCTCCTCGCGTACGGATTCACGGGCTTCAAGGTCGGCGACGAGCCGCATGCTGTCGTCTCTTTCCGCTACGTCTACGCGACCTTCCCATTCCTTGCTGGTGCAGCGGGCTGCACCTTGGCCCGCATCTGGTCGATGAACACGCTGGGGCCACGCATCGCCACCGTCGTGACCTTGCTCTTGGTTGCTCCAGCCGCCATCGGAACCGCACGGCTCGTTGATCTTGATCGCTGGGGCAGTGGTCTTGAGGAGGAGGGCTACTCCTACTCAGCGATGGGTCGTTTCCTGGTGATGACCTTCCACGCCAGGCCGGAGACAGTCGTGGACGCTGTCGAGCGCGCATACGAGCTGCGCTCAGAGGAGGACATGCACGAGATGCTTTTCGGCATGAGCATGCAGATGCGCCAGCTAATCTTGTCGCGCAAGCCGCTGCGCGCTCGCATGAAGCTGATTCAGGAGGACTGCCCGGCGCTGCTGCGTCGCGTTCGGGAGTGTGTTCGGGAGGAGCACGCCCCGTACTTCGAGGAACTCACCAAGAAGTCGAGGCTGTACCGGCATGATCAGCGCGAGATGTTCTGGAGTGACTTCCGCGAGCGGAGGAAGTCCTAACTTTGGACGGCAAAAGTGATCTAAATGGTATTTAAAGACCATATTTCATCCTTCTTTCGAGACTGCAGCTCACCCATCTGAGCATTTTTGTCCTTGGTATCCATTTATTATCCACTTAGGCATCCTTCTTGTCTGGAATAGGCAATGGAGCACTAAGCAAGGCTGATTCACTTGCTCTGGAGCTTCCAAGCCGGCCCGTCAGGAGTCGAGGGTCCGCATCGCCCCTCTCCTCATCGACGCCTCAATCCGGACGGCCGCATCTACGGCACGAACACGATTTCGAGTCCATCACTCAGATTGAAAGTGCTCGGCCCGCCACCAATATCGCGGAACCAGTACTGGAAGTTCCTCGATCCGGGGGCCATCCCGAGAGCAGCCAGGTCGAGTGAGAAGGTCGCCGTTCCCGAGCTGGGAAAGATGACCGGCAAGCGTGTCGTCGTACCGCCGACGCAGCGGAAGCCGCTACCGAAGGGCACCTGAATCTGAGTCGTCCCGAAGTAGAAGATGCCGGGCTGCACGGGCGCGGGGTTCGCGATCAGGGTCAAAGCGTTGCTCGCGATACTCGCACTACCCGAGGCCGAGATGCTCGTCCCGACTCCCAGCAGGCTGCCGGCTGCGGCAGTGCAGTAGCTATCGCCGATCCCGAGCCGGATCAGGAAGGCACCCTCGCGACCGTCGAGGAGCAGGGCGTCAAAGATCACGTGCTGTCCATCTTCCGAGAGGAAGTAGCCGTCTTGAATGCCCCGCAAGCTATCGATCGTACTGCCCGCTACCGTCGTGACGCCTTCTTGAACGAGCAGGTCGCCATTTAGAAACAGGCCGGTGTCGCGATCGGTGTCTGGATCATCCCAGTCGCCGTACCACAGCAAGTCGCCGGTGTTCGACAAGGACAGCGGACCCGTACCTAATGACGTGAGTGCGAAGCCGTTAATGTCCGGCAGGCTATCGCCCTCTTGCACGAAGGCTACGCCGTTCCGAACGATCAACAGGTTAGATGCCACGTCGCCGCTGAGGGATCCGCTGAACGCATAGGCTCCGCTCTCAGTCACGTCGAGTTCGGGAGAGGAGAGCGATGCCCAAGCGCGGCCGGCGATCGGCGACGCTGATCCCTCTTGAGCGAGCAGGGTCGAGCCCAAGTAGATCACTCCATCTGTCGCCGTATCTCCGAGCAGATCGGCAAAGAACATCTCGAGCCCCGGTCCGGCATAAGCTGATGAGTGCGGCGCCGTTCCGAAGGTCGCGATCGCTTCCGTTTGGCCGGGCAGGATGTCGCCCTCCTTCGCAATCATCTCTTCCGCAACGAGGGTTCCGCCGCCGGCACCCGTCACGAGTGAGACGAGCACTTGGTCTACGGTCGAGGGAATGATCGGGTCGTCGACAGTCGCGAGCAACAGCAGACTCAGACTGCCTCCGGCTTGGCTGTCTGCCTTGACATCGAAGAAGCCTCTGTAGGGAGAGCCCGGGGTCAACGCGGGTGAGATCGAGGATGCTCCCTCTTGAACCAACAGACTGCTACCGCTGTACACACCCGAGTCATCGGTCGTACCTGCCGTGCCATCCAGAAAGAAGTTGTAGCCAACCCTGCCAAAGGAGTCGAAGCGGATCGAGTCGAAGGAATCCAAGCTAGCGCCTACCGGCGAGGTCAGCGCTTGACCTTCGCGAAAGACCAGGCCCGCACTATTCAAGAGGGCACCGTCCGCATCTGTATCCGCATGATCGGTGTCGACTTCGACCAGCCACTGGTCGGCATTCAAGACAGCGATGTTGTCAATGCGCGTGACTTGACCCATTCCAGGGACGACATCACCTTCGACGACCAATGGATGAATCGTTTGCGCTTGGGCGGTGGGAATGAAGAGTCCGAGGAAGGCGCCGGAGATGGCGTGCGGAGCTTGGATCACAGTCGGTCCTGGGTGGGAGTTACTGACTGTGACTAGCCTACACACTGTTGAACAAGCGTGGAGGACACGTGCGTTCCACCGAGGTAGAAGCCACGGTCCGAGGTACACGTAATTCGCATCATGGTAGCGGCTCGATTCGGTACGCTTGGCGTGTGAGGCAAGAATCCGCGACATCGGTTCTGCAGCGCGTGCAAGTTGCGCCTCGACGTGACAACGACTGTATGGCTGCGCCTCTCCAGCCCGCGGCTGATACGCGAACCCCTCTCTTGTTCTCTTGCGGCGCACGAATAGCAGCTCCTGTGCATGCTTCCATCGTGATCGCCGCGCCTTCGCCCAGCTCCCTACACGGCTCCGCTCATGCAACGAATCGAAGAGTTCCTCGAGGTGACGAAAGACCGCGCGCCGCGAGAGACATTGGTCGAAGCGCTCGGTCTCGACTGGACAGTCGGGGATGCATTGGACCTCGGGTGTGGGGCGGGATGCGACACGAGTGGAATGCTGGCGCAAGGTTGCGCAGTCACGGCAGTCGATGTCTATCCGAAGTCAATCCAGCGCACGCGAGAACGAGCGGAGCGTGAGGGCACACGAGCGAAGTTAACGACGATCGAGTACTCCTTTGCCGCGTTGACATTTGTGCCCGAGCGCTTCCATCTGATCAATGCGGCCTTCTCGCTACCGTTTTGCCATCCCTCGAAGTTCGAAGAGCTGTGGTCGAGCATCATCGATTGGCTCGCGCCTGGTGGCTTACTGGTCTGTCAGTTGTTCGGTGATCGCGATGAGTGGGCCGCTGAACGAAGCGACACGATGAACTTCCACTCCAGGGAGCGAGTCGATCAACTCGTTGCGCCTCTGGAAGTGATCAAGCTTGAGGAAGAAGAGAAGGATGGGGAGACGTCGCTCGGGACACCCAAGCATTGGCACCTCTTCCACTGCATTCTTCGCAAGGAAGGATCGCGCGAGTGAGAGTCACGTGAGCTCCTGCGGCTATTAAGGCGGGCAGCGCCTGCGAGAGGCCTGAGCGCGTCGGCCTCGCAGGCTTCGGCTAACGAGCACTGTGCGTTGGGCGGACCTCCTCGAGCCAGTCAAGAAGCGCAGATTAACCGCGCGTCTCTCGCAGCCATCGCAGCAGCCGCTGCTGCAATACAGCGGGCTCGACATCCAGCAGCTCGGCAAAGACCTGGTCGCTCGGTGCGCCGCGGCCGATCTTCTTCAGGATCACCGGCGTCTCGATCGGCCGCCCTTCGAGCAAGTACGCGGCCAAGACGTAGGACAGAAGCAGGTCGACATCCGACAGCGCATTCAGATGCTTGTGCAACAACACTTCGAGCGCACCCTCGGGTAACCCTGGCAAGATGTCTTCAGCGAGCGTGAACCAATCGCTGCCAGGTGTCTGCATCTCGAGCCATACGGTCGTCGCCAATCCATTGCCGGACTGACCGGGCTGAAAGAACCACGTCTCGCGCGAGCCCGTGAGTTGATAGCACAAGTACAGGCCGACGCCTTCCCAGGCCCAGCCGTGCTTGGCGCCGATCCAGAGGTCATCGAGCAGTAGCGTTCCCATCGACTGACGCACGGCTCCGTCACGCCGACGCGACCGCTTGGGATCCCACTCACCAAGCAAGTGCGCTCGGCCGACCTTGCGGTCCGCATCGATCCAGCCGCCGGCTGCGCTGGACAGCACGCGACGCGTCTCTCCTTCGACGCCGTAGCCGCTCAACAATTGGTCGCGCTGCTCCGGGTCACGTAGCAAGTAGATCGTGAATCCCGGACGCAGCTGCACGCGTCCGCCAAGCACATCGGCGTAGTAACGTCCGGTTGCGTGCGCGAGACGCGCGGTGTCGCGTGCTTCACTAGACATCATCGTGCCCAGCACGCGGACGCGCCGAGTTCCACCTCCAGTCTTCCACGGAACACCATAGGTCCACTCCTCGTCGGTGGCCCTGATGTCGACTGTCTTGCTCTCCTTGATGCAGTGCGCGGCGCGTGCCTGCAACTTAGAGCGTGATTGCAGGGTGGCTCGGCTCTCGAACAAGATCCATTGGCCGTCTTGCCAGACTTCACCGAGTGCCGCGTGGGCGCCCTTATTGTCCTCTTCGAATTCGAGGTAGCGTTCGGCCAGCCAGCGCCGGGCCTTGCGCGAGATCGAGCGATCATTTGCCGCGCCCAACACGACCCTGCGATAAGGCCCGAGAGCCGCATCGCGATGGCGCTCGAACTGGGCCAGGTCCGCTTCGGTCCCACGGTTACGTGGCTCGCGGTAACTCGGCGACTGCCACCAACGCCCCTGGCCGATGTGTCGATACTTCAACGCACGCATCGCACGCTTATCGGTCAGGTCCAGCTTCATGACCGCCTTCCACATGCGATCGCGTTCGCGATACAGCTTGTGTTCGTCGGACCATTGCGCGAGTCCGACGAGCAGCGGCAGCAGTTGTTGTTCGCTGTCCCCGACTGTTCTAGCGAGCTTTGGATCGAGCGGGCTCGGTTCTGCCGCGGCGGGCGTGACATCATCACTGATTGCCGCGAAAGGCGCTGCGAGCGCCAGCGAGTTCACCAGCAAAAGTAGGACAAGGGCGAGGAAGGCGGGCGTGATTCTGAAATTGGGCATGGTGGTGGAGGGGGATCCGACCTGGCCACGTGGATGTCCCATCCTTACCTCGGTCCGCCGAGCTGCCTACAGCTCCGCTGCAGATTCCGCTCCGCTGTTGGGGTAAGTGCGTGCGGCCCACCGGTAAGACGGTGCGCCGCACGCAAGCTGGTCCGGGCCAATGCAGGCGCAGCACAATCCCTACTTTGGGGAGGCCGCATCGAAGCGAGACAGCCGACTCGATCCCACCGATGACGGACACCCGCACAGAAACGACCCCTACGCTCGATGAGACCCTGCCGTTGCTCCGAGCCTGGCAGCAGGGGGAGATCGCAGGGCGCTGGGCTAACTGCTGGAGCGCAAGATCTCTTGGCCTTCGCCGGGAAGCTGCTCCTCGAACGCCCATTTCTCGGCGAGAAGAGCCGGGGGCGGGATTCTGAGAATCACCCGATGTCCTTGGAGAAGGCTGAGAGTCGTGCAACCCCTCGCTGCTCCTGAGATGCGTGAGACGACTTCGAGTTGTACGTCCTGCCGGATGACCCGGCAGCGAGCCCAGTAGCCCCCGCATCTGATCGAATTCTCTGCGTTCTCGCCGGAAGCTCAGGAGCTCGACTGCTCCTTCCCCCGTCGGGCCGGTCCGGGGGCACCGACTGCGGCTCGTGAGCCGAGCATGTCGAAGGAATCGCTAAACAATGCCTGAGGCGGTGATTGGTCACTGGTGAGCTTGATGTTCTCGTTGACGAAAATCGGGTCGCTGGTGATCGGATAGGTAGTTGATTGATAATCAACCACGATTGCGATCAGCCCGTCCCGGAGCTCGAAGTGCGACGAGAGAACGCGTCCACGCGCATCGACAGCATGCGGTCCGCGTAGTGCCAACAGACTCTCCGTCTCGGCGTCCTCTAACAGCACGCTCTACGCGCTAATTTCACTGACTACCGCGCTGCCACCAATCGAGAGCAGCAGCTCGAGTGCAGCATCTTGACGCGCTGCAATGGGTCGCTCGGTGATGTCGAATCCTTGCTCGATTCCCTCGCTTCGGTTCACCTACCATTCGACAAGGCCCGCGTGCCGATACTAGACGCGGGCATGGTTCAGTTTCGGCGCGACTCTCGGAAGCGTACGCATCATATCTGAACGCGCGAGGCCGGCCAGCCGCAGTTGAACGGCATCACTGGCACTTAGTGTCGAAGAATGCAGGCGCACTCCGCCGCGCAAGAACCAGCTTTGCAGATCTTGCTCCCGGTTCGATGCTTGGAAGCCGCTGCCCACGTACACGAACGGAGTTTCCACTTGCAGCAGCGGTGTCAATTCGCTTGTGCCGATGGTCTCCCGACTTGCGCGTGCTAAATCGGCGGACACATCCGTTGACTATGACTGCAAGGCACTCGCGGGAAGGGCGGCGGCGGTCATTAGGCAAGCCGTCACGAAGCGACCAGTGCCCACGCGGGCACAGCGAATCAAAGTATCGATAGTCAAGGTGGTTTCTTCTTCGCGAGGAATGCGGATAGGACCGACGAGGGCGCGCGGCGTGGCGCTCGAACTCCGGAGTCAAGAGGCCCCGCGTGATCGAGCGCCTCGACCCACCAACGGAATCGGAACTCCTCCCGAGCGCAGGTATTGGAATCCGGGCGCAAGTGCGGTGGGGGCAAGCGGCCTCGGATTCCACCACCTTCCCCATGCTTCAGTTCCAGAGCCGGGACTGCCCGCGATAGACGCTCATGGGGACACGGCGATCGATCGATGAAGCAATGACGATCTCCTTACGTACCCGGGCCGGTCACGGTCCCGATGTGCGCCGCAAGCAGAATCGAAGCCGATCATGATCACGACCAGCGCCCAGCAGACTCTCGGAACGCCTGCCACGAGCCTCCCGACCACCGAGAAGTTGATGCTTTGCAGCTTCCCGAAGTCAGGCACCTACCTGTTCTGGCGCATCTTGCGTGCACTGCAGAAGCAGGCTGGAAGCTATCGCAGTTTCGCGCGCGCAGCCGGCCTGACAGACTTGCTGGACGAAATGATCGAGCCCGAGAACCGGCCCTATGCCCACTACTCGGAGATGGATCAGCTGTATCCGAGCGGCGATGACTGGCTGTTCTATGTGCATCATCCGATGCAGAACCTCAGCGTCGACTTGGACATGCTGCTGCAGACATCGAGCCTGATCTGGTTGCACGAGGCGCCGACGAAAATCCAGAAGCTGAGTGAAGGTCGCAAGCAGCTGTACATGATGCGAGATGGTCGCTCGGTCGTGAATTCGCTGATTCATCACTTCACGCGACCCAGCGTGCGCGCGACGCATCCGACGTACAAGATCGACGATCCCCTCGTGCTCTATCAGCGCAAGGACAACTTCCGCAAGTACGTCCAGATCTGGCGCGATCACGTGCAGGATTTCCTGAGCAATAGCGATGACTACTTCCTGCTGCGCTTCGAAGACTTGACCAACCAGATGCCCGCACAAGTCGAGCGCTTGCTGCAGTTCCTCGAGATCGACGGCGACGCCGCCGCAATAGCAGAGGAGTTCAGCTTCGACCGCATGAAGAGCGCATCGCCCACGCACGTGCGCTCTGG
>JBLFWN010000143.1:0-14529 GCA_047611405.1 Planctomycetota bacterium
AGGCCCCGCTGGTCCGACTGGTACGGCTGGCTCAAACGGAAGCGATGGCGCTGACGGATCAGCCGGTGCCCAAGGTCCTGCCGGACCGACCGGTACGACCGGTCCCGAAGGCACCATCACAGTAGTCTCATCTGTCGGTACTTCCGCCAACTCCTCGGCTACGACAACAGACATTCTTCTCGTCGATGCCAGCGCGACCGTTTCAGCGGGCGATCATCTCGCGTTCTTCTCCGGAGTATTCATCAATGAAGATGTCGGAACAGTTAGTGTGATCGTGAGCTTCTATGTGAATGGAGTTCAGATTTCGAATACCGAACGAGAGATATTTATTCGCAAAGACATGACAAGCACGGCAACGACGCAAGCCTATCTCACCGGTCTGTCCACATCCGACATCGTCGAAGTCTTCTGGCGGACCACAAATGGACAACTCTGTACGACAGGCAACCGCTCCTTGCTCGTGACTAAAGTCAACTGACCAAAGAAAGCTCGCCTGCTGCAAACCGATTCAAACCGCAAGCAGCATGTCGTTGCCTAGTCGAGTGTGCAGTCGCACCTCGACTCCAGTCCGCCACGCTCCCCGGTCTCGTGCAAACGAGCCCGGGGAGCTTTTTGAGTTCCAATTCCAACACCCACTTCAGTCTCGAGCCATCGAATGCGGGCAATGTGCCATTCGGAAACGAGCGCCGTTATGTCGGTGGAAGCATCACCCCTTCCTGCGTCTTCGACACCAACTTTCAACGTTTCATTGCGGAGTGAAAGACAAAAACCGCGACGATGAACTGGCCCGAGATCAAACTTCAGTTCGTGTATCGCTATCCGGCGAGTGTGACGTGCTACGGTCACGCCCTAAGCGCATCTCTTGCTCTCCACTCGCAAGTATTGAAGCAAGCGTTCTGTGCAAGTCTGCACAAAGGCGCCCGACCTCTACCTGGCAGCCGCCCTGCATATTGAGCCCGGCTCTCCCTCACCGGGTGGCTCGTTCGGCTCTATGAACGGCCCTTGATCGATTGGATGCCAACCAGTTCGAACCATCTGCTCTCAGGTTCGATGAGCTAACGAGGACGCAGCCGCAGTAGCTCTCTGTCCGTAGGCGCCTCTGCCTGTGCCACCTGTCTCCCATGAGGGCCAGAGACTTGCAGACCCTAATCGGAAGGCGCACCCATCATTCCCGATCTAGTGCATCCATATGCGAGCTGCATCAGATTCGTCATTGGGACAAGATCCGGGTTGAACGCTCTGCTTTGCCACCCAAATCTTATCCCTCTAGTGAACGGTAGTTCATACTTCATTGATGTAGACGCGCTGATCGATGCATGGGAGCGAGCGTCGCGCCCGATCAGCACCACTCCTCGTTCCTGCTTCCATAAATTTTACGACGTGAGTCTACGCAGCCTCATGAAAGCCTCGCTCACGAACCTAAGGACCCATAATCACTTTCGAAACACTGCTTACCTTCTGAGATGGATTTTGCTCCACTTTAGAAATCGTCCCGAATGTCAATCAACTGCAGTGGCCGGCACATGACAAAGAGCATCAGTGATCTTGCACAAGTACAGGAGCGGCGACACCCGCGACTGTCGCTGGCTAGCCTGGTGTTCTTGTCTGGCACAATTGGGACGGCTGTGCTTTGGACCACGACCGTAAGCCTCGATGATCGCATCATCGAGGCGCGCTGCTTGCTCCAGGGAAGTGAGCGACATTCTTGGGTACGGTCGGGCATCGAGGACACCCTCGAAGAGCTCGAGAACCTGGCAAGCTTCCGCGCAATTCATCCAGGGATGACTCGCGAAGAATTCGAAATCCTCGCAAAGCCTTTGTGCCTACGTCACCCATCGATTCGGGCGATCGGATTCAATCTACTTGTCACGGATGCCGAGCGAGTCGCACACGAGCAGGCGGTACGCAAACAGGGAATCCCGCACTACGAAATCACCGAAGAATTCACGCAGGGCAAGCTAAGCCGCGCAGAGAGACGCGAATTCTATGTCCCCGTCACCTACATCGAACCCCTCGCGGGTAACGAACAAGCACTTGGTTTCGACACCGCGTCTGAACCGATTCGCTCGGAAGCCTTGCTGCTCGCACGAGACTCGGGCGAGCAATGGTCCTCGGCACGCATCACCTTGGTTCAAGAGTCGAAAGAGGGTCAGTACTCGGTACTGGTCTTTCAGCCCGTCTACAAAGATGGGCGAATCCCCGAGACAATCAATGATCGGCGCGATCGCTTGTTCGGTTACTTCGTAGGAGTGGTGAGAATCGAAGACGTGCTCAAGAGCGCAATCGGCCATCTGAATACACCCTCAATCGGAGTCCAGCTCTTCGACGACAGCGCTCCATCAGGTGAACGGCTCCTGGCCGATACACGCATTTCAGGATCTGTGACAGATTCACGATTTGTGTTCGAGGACAGCATCCTGTGCGGCAACCGCAACTGGCGCTTGGCGATCGCTCCAACCACCGAACACATTGCTGAAATGCGGTCTCGAGCACCCTGGGGAGTTCTCCTCGGAGGCATGATCATCACAGCCCTATCCTCCGCCCACTTGAGCGCCCTGCGGCGGCGGACGGTTCGGATCAACACGCTTCTCTTGGAACGGGAACGGGCCGAGGACAACCTGCGTAAGAGTGAAGCTCGCCTGAGGTTGACCTTGGACTCGATCACCGACGGTGGATGGTATTGGGATCTCGACCAAGACACACTCGAACTGAGCGAGAGGTTCATGAGTTCGCTTGGGTACCACGACCCAGTCGAGGATCACACGAGCTTCTTCTCCTCTCTGGTTCACCCCGATGATGTTGAGCGCGATCGCAAGTCGCTCGAGGCGCACTTGCGAGGTGATCAGCCTGCGTATGAGTGTGAATTACGCGTTCTGACAGCCTCTGGCGAATACCGCTGGACGAGCCGGCGCGGCAGAATCGTGCTCCGTGCGGACAACGGTACGCCGCTTCAGATGATTGGTGTCGACACGAATGCGACACGCAAGCGAGCCGACGAGGAAAAACAGAAGGCGATCGGAGAGGAACTACAACACACGCAACGCCTCGAGAGTTTGGGAGTCTTAGCAGGCGGCATCGCGCACGACTTCAACAATCTATTGATGGTCATACTTGGCAACGCAGAGTTGGCTACAGAGGGTATGCGCAATGGACCGGACGAGAAGCTCGCGGATAGGCTTAAACACATCGAAACCGCAGGACGGTATGCAGCTGGCCTAGTAAGCCAGATGCTCGCATACGCCGGTAAAGGACCGACGCAAGTCGAGTTTCTCAACCTCGGCGAAGTCTTCAGTCAGATGTCTGACCTGCTCGAGTCCACGATATCCAAGAAAGCCAATCTCAGTCTGAGGTTCGGAGATGACCTTCCGACCATCGAAGGAGACGCTTCGCAACTGCGGCAGGTTTTCATGAACCTCGTGGCCAATGCTTCGGATTCCTTGGGCAGTAACGAGGGCACGATTCTCGCCGGCGCTTTCGTGGTCCATTTCAACAGAACCGAGTTGGACGGCATGCACCTCGGAAGTGAGCTCAAATCGGGCCCCTATGTTGTCGTAGAAGTCACCGATACGGGCATGGGCATGAGCCCAGCAACCTGCGCCCATGTCTTTGACCCCTTCTTCACGACGAAGTTCCAAGGCAGGGGCCTCGGATAAGCCGCGACACTTGGAATCGTCCGCTCCCACCATGGAGCGATTGGGGTGGAGTCCACACCCGACATAGGTACGAGCTTTCGAGTTCTGTTCCCTGCCAGCCCACTTCCACTTGGCCAACCGCAACACGAAGCTGTGCCGCAAGTGGTAAGTCAAAGGCACGAAAGCTTGGTACTCGTCGTCGATGACGAGGATGCCGTTGGCAGGCTCACAGCGCACTATGTGGGCATGATGGGTTTTCATGCGATCAGAGCCGCGGACGGAGTCGAGGCAGTGCAAATATTCCGAGAGCACGCGGATGACTTAGAGCTAGTCATCTTGGACTTCATCATGCCTCGTCTTGGCGGCGCCGAGACACTGGCGCAGATGAAGCGTATTCGACCGAGTGTACCGGTCATCCTGATGAGTGGTTACAACGAGGCCATCGCAGTCAGAGACATCGATGGCGTGGCCGACTTCATCCAGAAACCATTCGCTGCACACGAGCTCTTGCGAGTGGTTCAGAATACCTTACAAGCAAGCGCGCCTCCGAACGCTTCGGACATCCACTAGAGCTAACAATTTAGCGGCGACTCATTGGCCGAAGTAGAGCCTGCACATGAACAGGGAATCCAGGCAATTAACTCAAGCTGTTGCGATGGGAGTGCGAGCGACCCGATCAGGGGACATGGGCACGAACGTATTCATGTGCTGACGAACGCCTGTCGCGCTGACGCTTCTGCTGCGGACAGCTTTCCATTAAGCTGCTACGAGCAAATAGTGACTGACGTAAGGAAGGAAGTCAGCTAGCTTCGAGATAGTCGACGACGCGGCCTTTCGCCAACGCCCCCCCCCAATACCCACCTCGACCGAGAAGTCAATTCCACTGCGCACCTTGCTCCCCAATCTTTTACGCGCACACCCCGCGAGACTGCTTGTGCTCGCGTTTGCGTTGCTGAATGGAGCGCCCACTTTCCCGCGTCAAGATCACAGCTTCCATCTGCGCGGCTTGCTGAGTTACGCTGAGGAACGCAACGAGGATGCCGTTGCGGAACTGCACGCAGCCTTGGCATCAGGCGAACGCGAGCTCAGGTGGAACGAGCAGCACGGATGGCTACCCGCCTTGCTCGCGGCCTGGGATGTCCCGATAGCATCGCAGGTGCTAGTCTTCTCGAAGACCAGCTTTCAGAACGAGTTCATTGCAACGAGTTCACCACGCGCGATCTACTTTTCGGACTCCATCTCGATAGCCTGGGTGCCGAATGCACCAGTGATGGAAGTCATGACGATCGACCCTGTCCAGGGTCCGACCTTCTATACCATTGCTCAAGAGCCCGAGGCTCCTGTCTTTCAACGGCGTGATGGCGAGTGCTTGCAATGCCATGGATCTTCACGCACACGCGACTGGCCCGGCGGGCTCGTACGTTCGGTCCGAACGGACCCAAGTGGGAATCCGGTGTTTCGAGCAGGCACCTATCTAACGACAGATCGCAGTCCACTACGCGAGCGTTGGGGCGGTTGGTACGTTAGCGGAACCCACGGCTCGCAGCGGCATATGGGCAATGTCGTGTTGAAAGCTGACGAGGACACGCTCGACGTCGAGCAGGGCGCCAACATCACTGACCTCACTAGCCACTTCGATACCAGCCGCTACCTGTCACCTCACAGCGACATCGTTGCCTTGATGGTGATGGAGCACCAAGTGAGTATGCAAAACGTGCTTGCACGCGCGAGCTACGAGGGACGTATCGCAGCGGACTATCAGTTGACGATCAATCAAGCACTCGGTCACGCGCCGGACTTCGTTAGCAAGAGCATGCAGTCGCGTTACGATGGGGTTGCAGCGACAGTTGTCGATCATTTGCTGTTTCGCGCTGAGCCCCAGCTTCGTTCTCCCATCAACGGCAGCTCGTCCTTTGCTATCGATTTTTCGTCGCGAGGGCGACGCGACACAAGGGGACGCAGCTTGCGCGAGCTTCACCTGAAGCGCAGGCTCTTCCAGTATCGCTGTAGCTTCCTGATCTATTCGCCAGCCTTTGATCGCCTGCCGGCGCCGGTCCTGTTGCGAGTCTGGAGCCAGCTTGGTGATGTGCTACGCGGCCGCGATGTCGGACGTGATTTCAGTTATCTGACGCGAAATGCGCGGCGTGCGATTCTCGAGATCTTGATCGATACGAAAGAAGGTCTACCAGAGGACTGGTCGGTCGCGAGCATGATCCCTAAGTAGTACCCCAGACGTGTCAAGTCTGAGTACGGCACACGACTCGCACGGGTACGCGCACTCGAAGAAAACCTCCCGTATGCGCCAACGCTCGATTCACTCGCCCGAGGATTCGTGTTCCTGAGCTCTCTCGCGTGCACGCGCATTCGCCTCTTCCATGATGTGCACCATGGCGTGCCCTTCGTCCAACAAGTAGCAAGTCGCCCAATCGAGCTCAGTCCTCCGAGCTTCTACACGCTCAAGGGTCGTCCTGACTCCATCCGGACCTGCCTCTTGGAATCGGGTCACGGCTTCAACCAGATCCAGGCGGAGCTTGAAGATCGGATTCAACTCCCCTGCGGGTTCCTTCACTTGTTCGACGGAATCGCGAGTGCAGCCCCAAGCGCCGAAACGGTACTCGTTCAGGCGCAAGATCGTGGCGCACGCTGTGTGTCGAGTCGGGCAGAGACTCGACGGCTGCCCGAACAGCTCTTATCCGACCCGAGGTCCCGAGTGAGTGGCAGAGTCTCTAATTCCGGTGATTCAGACATCTCTTCACGACTCCGAGGCCACACGGGTGCAGGCATTCGACGCGGGCCCCTAAGCTGGGTTCCTGTCCAAGCTCATAGGCCGTGGAGTATGACAGAGTCGAAGTTCTCGCTTACCTGCCGGCGAAGGCCTGACACGACCGAGCGCCAATCAGCTCCGCTCCAGCATCATCCACAATGCATCGGTTCCATCGAGGAGCATATGCAGCACAAGGCCTAGGCCAACGAGACGCGTGCGTGGCCAAATCGCCAGCAACAAGTACACGGGCTGCAAGGCCCACGCGTGCAGAGGATGGAAGCCAAGACTGATACGGTTGGGATCATAAATCGGGTGAGCCAACAAATGGTCCAGGTCGACAACCATAGTCGAGACCATCACCAGCCACGCACGCACCTGATGCTCCTTGAATCCGAACCGTGCGACCAAGGCTGGCACGAGGAAGTGGGCCAGGATGTGGATTGCAGGTCGCAGCATGTCGGTAGGAGTTTAGCCACTCATTCCCCGAAGTTGCAGATCAGAGCCACAATGACAAATGACTTAAGTCGCGTGCTCCGTTGCCGAACACCTTTCTAGAACATTGACCTCGCCCAATCCCGAGTCGACTACCAACCGATCTCCAGCAGGCGAGAACGCCATGACAGTCGAAAAGGTGGGGATGGTCAGAGTTGCCAGGACCGACTGTGACTGAGTCTCGATCAGGCTCACTTCCCCTGGAATGAAATCCCACACAGCGACGATCCTCGCATCGGAGGGAACAGCCATGTCGTATGCATTGCACCTGGGATCAAGACTTCACCGAGCAGCGAGCTAGAAGCACCCTGCACATCGATGATCGCTAGCGAGTCGGTCCCACTGCTCGCGGTCATTGCGAAGACACAGGTACCATCATCCGAGATCGCCATTCTTGTCGGCGAACCGGAAAGCGCAACTCCTCCGATAGCCTGAGCATTCGCGACATCAAGGATCAAGATGGAGTCGTCGTACCTCTGTCCAATGAACGCCAAATCTTCCACTGGGCTGACGGCCAGGCGATGGGTAGAACCAGCTATCGCAACAGAGCCAACGATGGATCTCTGCTGTAGATCGACAACCGCAAGCTTTTCGGACATGGGGAGCAGACAACAACCCGCGTTCCGTCAGGAGAGACGCCTAGGTCGTTGGACCCGTCAAGCTCGACCGGAAGACCGACTGGAGTATCCCAAGCCCCCGCAGACGAGCCTCCATCGGTTGACACGCCTCGCACGACTTCATCAATAACAAAGCCCAGGCTGAACGCCACGGAGTTGGTCCGCCCCATCGCGACCTCAGCGGCGAATCGAACCGGGATACTCCCAACAATCGAACGCGTCGCAAGATCGATCACACTCGTCGAATCGTCACTTACGACATCATGCAAGCCGTCATGTGTCAGCCCGATGGAACTCAGGGTGGTGCCCGCCTGAATCCGAGTCGAGTCCCCAGTAGCCAGGTCGATGTGTTCCACTCCTGAATGGGTAGTCACCAATCCAGCAAGGTTGTCCCGCGTGATTCTGGCATCCGACAAGAAGGTGAAGTCCGCGAGCCCAACCTGATTCAGGGTCGTACCAGCAAGGTCGAAGGCGAGCAATGAACCATTGGCCACATGGTTATCGTCGAACTAGCTGACGACGCCGATAGAGCTATCGTGGAACAAGTCAACTCGACATGGATGGAGATTGCCCGTTACACGCGACGCGAACTCGAACCCCGTCGCAAGGTCAGAGATCGAGACCTTGCTGTCGTAGAAGCTGGTGAGCGCTATACGAGAGCCCGATGCAGACAAATCGAAGTCAGCAAACAGCACTCCCGCGAATCTATATCCGTTCGAGACGAAAACGCCGATGGGGTTGTGACCGGAGGTGTTCTATTCATGAATCAATGAGCGATTCGCAATGTCAAAAACTTTGAAGGATCCGCTCAGAGTCCCGGCTCCACTCCATAGGCGTGCGACAACCGCCTTCGATCCATCAGGGGTGACCTGAACCTTATGGGGCTGCCCGCTTCCCGCGCTTGCTACTCCAACCAGTCCTCGTGTGGTCGTGTCAACGAAGTACACAGAGTGGCCTTCAAGACATGCAACAACGGCAACCGATGCTGTGGTACTGGCCGCGACATCCACTTGTAGTTGCCGAATCCAAGACCTCCGAGACGTATCCCCGTAGCGGACACGAGGAACTCTACAGAGCCGGTATCTCGGCACGCAACGACAAGAATCCCTCGTCCGCGCTTAGCTGCATGTCGCCCTCGACACCAACGTGCAGCGAGATGCGATCCAAACTCCAAGTGCTTGCACTGGAGTTCGGGTGCAGGTACGAGAGTTCCTGGAGCGGTTTCGGGGAGCCCAGAAACAAAGATCATCGCCTCCGAGTAGCTCATAGGCCGCGGCAGAGCGATCACCTCTCGCTCCTCGTTCATTGGGTTCGATGACCTGGCATACGCGGTCGCATGGGTGAACTGAGAAGAGATCAATACGAACGAAAGTCAGACGAGTCGCATAGATTGCGACATGCAGAGTTCACGAGTCATGGGAAGCGAATTGTCTACTCCCGAGTGCAGACTCGATCTGCATGCCACCCGTAATACACTCGATCAGCCCCACGCGACAATGGTCCTTTCATCACAGCCGTAGTGAACTGAATGCGAGTTCAGAGGGTCGGCCGAGACCATCACTCTCCGAACAGCCTATCCAGAGCTAGCATTCTGCACGCAGCTCGAGGCTTGCGGGATGCTCGGCCGCAGCTGCCAAACGGCGCTGGCCTCCAGGCTGACGGGATTCGAAACTATTCGTGGCGCCCACCCGCTAGCCCGCGCAATGAAACAGAAGTGCTTGCGTGCAAGACCTGAAGCGAGTGCAGCCGGGCTGACTGTTGCCCGGCATACTCGCTCTTCTATGTTCTCAACCTAAGCATCGATCTTTCGGTATGCCGCCATCAGCGCGTCGAGACCTTCTTGGCCTTCGCTACTGACACCATGTTCCATGCCGATGAGGCCCTTGAAGCCTTTGTCGCGCAGCCACTTCGTCACTGCGACATAGTCGAGGTTGCCCGTACCTGGCTCATTGCGGCCGGGAGAGGCGCCGTACTGCACATAGCTGATTTGATCCCAGGCTTTTTCGGCATTCTCGATCAGCTTGTCGCCATTACCAATCTGGCCTTCATGATAGAAGTCAGCCAGGAGCTTGCAGGACTTTCGATCCACCAGCTTGCACAACAGATGTCCGTCCTCGAACGAACGGACCAACGGTGGGCCGCCTGTGACGCCATGCGAGAGGGGCTCCTGCGCAAGGATGATTCCTTGCCCCTCGACGACATCGCAGCAACGCTTCATCAGATCGACAGCTCCCTCGATCTGTTTCTCGCGAGGCATGCTGTCGTCGCGCGGGCCCGGAATCATCGTCATATGCGTCTGCCCAGTGCGCTTCGCTAGCTCGACGCCCTTCTTCATGTCGGCCAAAATCTTCTTCACGTCCTCCTCGGAAGGGTCATAGAACTTGACTCCACCTCCACCCGTGATGACCGTTACGCCAAGCTCCATCTTCTTAGATTTGATGAAGTCACCGATCTGCTCCTGCAACTCGGGAGTCTGCGTAGTGAGCCAGTTCTCTTCCCACGCTCGGAAGCCGAGGTCATAGGCAAACTGGATTTGCTCCAGGAAGCCCTTGGGTGCCGTCGGCAACAGGTTTAGGTGCGGAGCGAATCTGGACTTGAAGACCTTGGGTTCGGCTTGAAGCCCATAGGTTAGTCCCGTGGTCATCGCGGCTACCGTAGCCCCCGTAAGCTTGCAGAATGTACGTCGGTTCATAGCGCCTACTTCAACAAGTCGCTCGACCAAGCCCAATCACAATCCTTGGATCCTGAACGGGACTACGGATACGCCTAGGGAGCGAGCCTTAATCAGAATTCTCTAGCCGCGGAACAAGCGTTGATCCCTGCGCCATTAGCCGGCCTCGGTGGGGCAATTTGATGCCCACCGAGGGCCACCGGCTTCAAGGAGTGAACAGAACGCTCAGCCCATGGCTCAGGTTGTAGGCGCTCCCGCACGGCCCGGCCGGATCGCGGAACCATCCCTGGAAGTGCCATGTCGCACCCGCGGCAATGTTCCCCGCGAGCGGGAAGTTCGTGAGCGAGTACCCGACGATCGGACCAAAACTGATCGTGCCAGCGGCACCAGAGTTTAGGACCGGGAAGCGGTTCGTGCTGCCGAGCACAACGCGTAAGCCGTCGCCGAAGGGTGCACCCGATCCAGCCAAGGGTCCGTTGTAGAAGATGCCGAAGCTGTTCACCGGCAACGGACTCATCGAGAGGGTCAAGTCGTCCTGACTCACGGATCCTGTTCCGACAGCGGATAAGGTTGCACCGACTCCCAGCGAAGTGGAGCAGCCAGCAGTCGGATCATCGTTGCCACAGGGGCCCGAGATACAGAAGCCATAGGCCGTCGCAATAACCTCGCACTCGTCAGGAATGCCGTTTGCATCCGCGTCCTGCGATGTCCCGTTCGCGATATCGACCACGTCCGGAATACTGTTCTGGTTGCAGTCCAATTCGCACTCGTCCGGAACGCCGTTGCTGTTCAAGTCGAGAGAGAAGCCTGTGCTGATATCGCACTCATCCGGGATGCCGTTGGCGTTGCAGTCGAGGCTGACACCACTCGCCAGGTCGCAGCTATCGGGAATTCCGTTCGCATTGCAGTCTGCCGCTGTGCCGCTCGAGATGTCGCACTCGTCGGCTACGTTATTCCCGTCACAATCGGGCTCGCACTCATCCGGGACGCCGTTGTTGTTGCAGTCCGCAAAGGACTCGCAGTCGTCCGGCGTACCGTTGCTGTTGCAGTCCGCTTCGCAATCGTCGGGCGTGCCGTCGTTGTCGCAGTCGGGCTCGCACTCATCCGGAATGCCGTTGTTGTTGCAGTCAGTTATCGACTCGCAGTCATCCGGCGTACCGTTGTTGTTGCAGTCCGCTTCGCAATCGTCGGGCGTGCCGTCGTTGTCGCAGTCGGGCTCGCACTCATCCGGAATGCCGTTATTGTTGCAATCCGCGAAGGACTCGCAGTCATCCGGCGTGCCGTTGCTGTTGCAGTCCGCTTCGCAATCGTCGGGCGTGCCGTCGTTGTCGCAATCGGGCTCGCAATCATCCGGGATACCGTTGTTGTTGCAGTCCGCAAAGGACTCGCAGTCATCCGGAGTTCCGTTGCTGTTGCAATCGACTTCACAGTCGTTCGGAACTCCGTCGTTATCGCAATCCGGCTCACACTCGTCCGGGATGCCATTGCTGTTGCAGTCGGAACTCGTACCGTTCTGGATGTCCTGATCGTCGGAAACACCATTGGCATTGCAGTCATTGCAGTCGATGTCTTCGATCACGAAATCATCGATTGCAGCCTCGACGATCGAGCCCGATCCAAGGTCCGAAGCCAAAAAATGCATCTGCACCTGGCTCGTAAGGGACACATACGTACTGACATCGAAGGAGTGCTCGTACCAACCGCCAGCCGCCTCAGGATGCCCAGGACCAATACTCTCGACCGTGATCCAGGTAACTCCCCCGTTCGGTGAGATCTCGATCTGGAAGGTGTCATCGACCGCACTGCCCGTGTTGTTCGAGTACCAGCGCCAATAGGTGATGCGCGGGCTCGACATGCTGGACATGTCGAACACTGGCGACAACAGCGTTGTTGTGCCACCATCGACATCGTTTTCACCAAGGCTGCCGCCGACGCTACCTTGGCCAGTGACCCAGCAATCTGTCCCGACGGCTGTGTGGTCGTCTTCCGGGTTCGCGGCCGTACCGTTGGGGTTCACTCGCGTCCAAACTCCCGTCGAGGCGTTGTCGCCGCCGGCACCCGAGAACCAGCTCGCGCTCGTCTCCATGTCGTAGCTCGCAACGACGCTCGTGCCTTGGGCGGTAAGCGAGTTGTACTGGACGGCCGGCGCGCCGGCAGGGTTGGTCCAGATCAGTCCGTTGCTGTCCTCGACCTGGATGTACCAACTCACCTCGTTGCCACATGGCAAGGCCGGGAAGTTGGCCGTGTACTGTCCGCCGCCCAGGTTCGACAACGGAACTTGCACCGTGCCCGCGCCTGCGTCGTAGAACAGCATTTCCGTCCCGGGCTCCAGATCGCCTGGGTTTGCCTCGGTCACCGTTACCGGGAGGCTCTCCCCCGCCGGTGCCAAAGTCGTAGGGGCTCCACCCGGAATATCGATCGTGACGGGAGCATCTCCGACCCATAAGACGAAGAGCCCCTTCTCACGATCCGAACCAATAACAACACCGCTTGGAAAGTACGGGTATACGCTCCATAGCCCATTGAATTCATCACTGTCGTCTGTTGGATAGGTGTCGAAGTAGGCGACTTCTGGCGGATTGGTCGGGTTGGCGCCGACATCGAACACGCGCAAGCCACTGCGATAGTTGGCCTGGTACAGCAAGCCATCATGCGCGTACATGTTGTGGCCAATGGCTGGGTTGCCGTTCGTGAAGAAGCCGACATGGTTGACGTTCGAAAGGTTTGCAATATCAAACACGTGGGTACGCGTCGTCAGCGTGCCGTCTTCGTCGAGTTCATCCCCCAGGTAGAAGTGCTGCAGATCATCCGACAGCCAACCTTGATGCGAGTAGGCCGGCGATGAGTAAAACGCGCGGTCAAGCAGAACGATGTTCGCCTTATCCGTGACATCGAGAACGTCGAGTCCTGTCTGGTCATAGCCGCCATTGAAGCCGCCGCAGCAAAAAGCGATCTCTTTTCCGGCATAGGGGCCGCTCGTGTATGAAACGACCTGCGCATCGTGCACATAGCGGTCATCCCAGCTGGCGACGTAGGTCGGGTTCGCAGGATTCGCGAGGCTATAGATCCGGAGGCCGTGGTTCGAACCACCCGAACGGTAGAGGTAGCCACTGTCCTCATTGATGACCACATTGTGAGTCGCGTCCGTCCCGGGACCAGTGATCGTGGCGGCTAAGGTCACACTGCCCGAGTCGATGCTTGTCAGATCCATCACCTGGATCCCCTCGCCCCCCTCACTCACCGCGTACGCGTAGTCCTGGTAGATCTTGATGTCACGCCAAAGGCTCGTGACCCCGTCGATAGCCGCGATCAGCTGCGGATTGGTTGGGTTCGTGATCTCGACAAAACAAGTGCTCTCGTTCGTACAAATGATCGCGTACTCGCGGCCACTGCCCGACACATAGCCCCAGCAGTCGTTGCCATCCGTAGAACCGTCAAGCTCCGGCAGCGTCATCCACGACAGCAGTTGAATATTGCTGGATCCGAACGACAGCCCGATCCCCATGCTTCCGCCTGGAGCCGAAGGAGAGGTGCTGCGGTAGCCAGGACCCGTGTAGGGCGCCTGCCGATGCAAGACCTTCGGATCGTCGTCGTGAGCCGCTGTCGAGGCGCTAAGAGGCGTGAGGCAGCCAAGAAGGGCTACGACGGTCCAAAGGAGGGGGGTGTCTGTGGAGATCAGACGCATGATGAGGCCCGAGCGAGGAGGAGAGGAGGCAGGCTGCGCGAGAGTAGACGCCAGCTAATTCTACACGGCTCAAGCCACCTGGGTTGTGGACTGGTTTGACCTCGTTGCCGCTAGAGCCCTGGGGAACTCACAGACCGGCTTCCGTCAAGAAACGACTCGCCAACCTCTGCGCTTCCTCATCAAGGGCGCGAGAGCCTTCACAAATCGATCTCTGGATCACAAGAGATGCTCAGATTGGCGAGCTTTGGGCGAACCCGCGAGGCCGACTAGCTTTGGCTCTCGCACGCATCCCGAAGCGCATGCAGATCTTGCATCATGCACTTCTTCATCATGCCTCCCATCAGGAGACTGAAAATCGGTGCCATGATTTTGGCGCCCAGCGTCAACGCCGTCCCGTCAAAGGTCCAAGTGACTTTCGTACCGTCCCCATCGGGAGCGAAGTCGAAGAGCGTCTCGTACTTCATCCCATGCGAATTCGCTTCAACCGTGTACTGACGCGGTGGATCGAATCCAGAGATCCACATCTCCTCGATGGCCTCCTTCTTGAACATCAAACGAGTCTCGCGCCAGCGAGTGCCCTTACCGACGGGACCTTTTGTCAGCAGCTCGAGGGCTGTGATAGCCGGAATGCGCTCAACCGCCTTCTCAAGATCGGTATAGACCGCAAA
>JBLFWN010000144.1:0-14454 GCA_047611405.1 Planctomycetota bacterium
CCCCGGGGGGGCGGGCGCCCCGGCGCGGGCCCCCGCTTGTGTATTTGGGGCGAACCGCGGCCTTGTTGGGCTAATCCAAATTAAGGTGAGAGCTGTCCTCTCTTCGCAGCAATCTACGATCAGCGATCACAGGCTTAGGTCGGCCAAACGCCAGTATCGTATTCAGCACCTTGCACGCGATCGCGACCTCACCAAGTGCACGCTCCGACTTCGCGCATGAAGCCGACCGCCGAGCATGGCCTTGTGCCGAAAGAAGGTGTTCTCGACCGTGCCCTGTCGAGGATAGCCCGACACTTTCATCCATCGCTCTCTGCCGAGTTTGCTCACTAGCAAAAACCGTCAGATCCCGTCCGGCCGACCGAGGCCTACGGTGCGAAACGGTCGCTTATCGCGTTGGAGGAACCACAGCCTACCTGCCTCGGCAGCATCGTAGATCGCGACTGTGTTTGATGCAGAATCGCTAGTCACGCTCAAGAGTTCCCCGTTGATCGCCTCGATGATCTTGAGCCCAGTGCGAGCATCGTCAACCGTGACCAGTCGCTGCGGCTCCGTATTGCGCTGGTACTCATACATTCAAAGGAATGGGAACGAACAGAGGTATCCAACGCCGTGCGGCAGAGAGCTATTCGTAACAAACATCGGATGCACGCAATGAACCACTCATGACGGGGGCAGCGACCATGCCTTGCCGGCTCAGCTGGTGAGGATAACGAAGGCATGATCTGGCTCTACAGCCTCTATTGTCTTCGTTCCCGTCAGTCGGACTTCCTTTTCATCGACTGCTTTCAGATAGACGAGTTCGGCTGGACGAGCACGCAAATTCCGAACGAGATGCACGAAGGCCACATTGGCCATCTCGTAGCAATTGCCAGCTTTGGCCTTTTCGTAAGCACCCGCCTCTGCATCGAGACACTTCAAAACGGTCTCTCGTTCTGTAACACCTACCACCGGGGTCTGTGCGCTGAAGCCCGCGATTCGTGCGGCCGTGATTGCATCGTCTAGGCCCGCTCTCTTCGCGCGATCGAGTTCCCGATTGGAAGCAAGCATCGCTTTTGATTCACGAACGAAGGTTACGGTCAGCTTGCTCAGTTCCAGGGATCCATTCTAATGGCTCACCTCTTCTACGATCGAGTCGTCCATTGTTTGAGCTCTCCGGAACGATAGCCCGCCTGCTCTACGCTGGTCAGGCTCACTTCTGTTGCCCTCGGGCCACCCGGCCTGTTCGTTGAAGCATGCTACCCTCGCGCAACTCCTCGAGTGAGATGTGCTCGCGAGGCTGCTGATGACCTGTCCTGGAACAGCGTGCATCCTCCAAAGGTGAATGAAATAATGACTTCTAACGCACGACCCTTTCACTACATCGCCTTCGTGTCCGGTCTCCTCGCGATCTTCCTAAGCGCGGGTTGCGTGCAAACGGACGTCGAGCCGCAAGCCAGAGTGGACATCAACACCGTCACTGCTCACGGGTTCCTCGCGTGTGGGTCGACCACCCGCATCATCAACGGCACTGGACAAGTTATCTGGAGCTACCCGAAGGGTACGCAGGACGGACAGGTACTCGAGGACGGTCGCATCCTGCTGGCAGTGAAACGCTGTGATGCTTACCCGAAAGGCGCGGTGGTTATCGCGGGGCGTGACGGATCAGAGAGCGTTCTCTGGCTCGGTGAGCAGTACGAAATCCACACGGTTCAGCCCCTCGCCAACGGAAGAGTCCTCGTTGCGGAAGGGGGTGAGCGCCCGCGGCTGCTCGAGATAGAGCCCACCGGGGAGATAGCTCTAGAAGTCCCACTCCAGTGCCAGTCGGACAACGTCCACATGGGAACCCGCATGGCCCGCAAGCTGGAGGACGGCACCTACCTCGCCCCTCATCTCCTGGACTTCGCTGTGAAGCGTTACGACGCTTCCGGTCGAGTGCTCGAGAGCATCGATACGAGTGCTCCGGGCGACCCTAATCACGAGATCCACACCTGGCCGTTTACGGCGATTCGTCTGCCCAACGGACGCACCCACGTGAACCTGACAAACAGCAATCAGGCCGTGCAGTTCGGAGCGGATGGGAAGGTTCTTTGGCGCCTGACGAACGCGGACCTCCCTTATCCTTGGCTAGTGGATCCTTGCGGTGCACAGGTCCTGCCCAACGGCAACGTAGTCATCGCCTGCTACGGACAGCAGCAAGCAGACTTCCCCAAACTCCTCGAAGTCACTCCGGCGAAGGAAGTCGTCTGGACGTACTACGACGACATCCCCAACAGTATCCACCACTTCCAGATCCTGGAACCCGACGGCTCCCGTCCTCCGGGTCGAGCGCTCAAGTAGGTCGGCCGGTGAGCCACACGGAGTGGCTCTCCATACCGTGCCTACTCAGCAGCGAGTTACCGCGCGCGAGAGTCACCGCCAGAGAGTTGCTGAACGAAGCAAGCGCCATTCATACCCGGAGCAACGGACCCACTTTCAATTTCAGGCTGCGGCTGAATGTCACCGTCGCGTGAAGCCCACCTGTTCACGCAGCCCCGAATTACGACAATCGCCGTAGCGCCCGCAGTCCGAAGCCTCAACGAACGCGAATCGAGCGCACCCAGACCTGTCATCTTCCCCCGCCCATGATGCCGGCGAAGTCATTGGTGTAGATGCGCTTGCCATCCGAGGAAGCTGCCATCCCATTGGGATGTGAGTGGCGGGCGCCGGGGACACATCCATCGATCACGCCGCTTGACCCTTGCTCACCGGCAACAATCGTTGTCGTTCCGTGCATCGCAACCTCGTACACGAGGTGCTCCCAGATCGCCGACACATATAGCTTGTCGCCAATGCACGCGACGTGCTCGTTCTTGCCAGGTCCCACTGCAAGAATAGACGCCGACCCGTTCGGGTTGACGCGCAACACGCTCTTATTCTTCAGGTTCACGACGAAGATGTCACCGGCATCGTTGATCACGATCCCGTTCGGGCCGTTGAGCGGAGTAGCGTTCGAGAACAGCGATACGACACCAGAGGGTGAGATGCGAGAGATCGTGTCGTTGCTGTAGTTGGGAGCGTAAGTGTCGCCACTTGGCGCAATCGCTACACCAACCGGTCCATTGAAACCACTTGCGAACAATGTCCGCGAGCCATCTTGGTGAATGCGATAAAGCTCGTGTGTCGCGTAGTCGGCCTGAAGCAAGTCGCCGTTGCTGCCACTGTGCAGCCCGAGGCGTTCAAGAAATCACCATCCGTAAGGTGCCTGCCCCGTCGGTCTCCACACGCCGAACTTCGCTCCTGAAGGTCGCGACCTAGATGCGCTCTTGGTCGTCCACTGCAAGGCCGCCGATGACGCCGAGCGCTGCAATAGATCCAACACCATTGACCGTGGCCCCCCAGGTGCAAGTGCGTCCGGGCGAGGCCTGAGCCGCTGAGATCTACTCCGGCGCAAGCTTCGAGACGAGTGTCACGACAATGATGGTCGCGAGGATGTGCGCTGTGCGCATAGTCCCGCTCGATGAGGGGCGAAGTGTGAAGCTAAGGTCGGAGCGGCGATCACTACGACTTGAGCCTGCGCTTCGAATGGGCGCGTGACAGGCCACCGTGTGGTTGCCATGCACGATTGCGAGGACTCATCAAGGCGCCAAAATGGGTGTCGCGGTCGGGACTTCGATTGCCCGGAGCCCCTACGGGACGCTCAAGTGGCTACCGACCTAATCAGAAAGGCCCCTTCGCCTTCGCTGAGCACGTGTCCGATTGGGTTGACCTGAAAGCCGTTCTTGGTCTCGATCGCAATGAGGATCGATTCCTCTTCCTGGTGATAGCGCTGAAGTGCTTCGTGAAAGCTAAGACCTGAGTACTCGGCGGAAACAACCGCCTTGTGCATCGTGCTGCCTACGTCGCCCGTTACGAGATCACCAAGAATCTGCCCGGACCCCGGATGAAGCACAGCGCCGGCGAGCATTTTAGCAGTCATGTGCCCGCTTACGAGCACTTCGTCGGCACGTGCACGTACACAGTGCTGTGCGTTGGATTCGTCGAGTAGCTCGATGCAAGTGTAAGCCTCCGCATTGATGCTCTCGATTGTCAGCGCGCACAGAACAGCCGCAGCATCCGCAGCACTCCCAAGCGCTTCGGCAGCGAGCACGAGCACTGCACGTGCGTGTTGCATACCGCCGCGTTTCAGCACTTCCTCGTCCGTGAAGTCTCCACGGATGAAGGTCACCCGTTCATCGTCTACTGGCTTCTGCTCCAGATTGGCGATCAAGACGAGTTCGGTCCCCGGCTCGAGGCGGCCTAAGAGCTCGCGCACAACCGCTGGTGCGCGGCTGTTCCAGCCGCAAATAATGAAGTGGTCCTTCGCTTTGGAATCACCCAAACCGCTGTCCTTTCTAAGCGTGCGTTCGACGAGCAAACTCGCCATCGTTCCTGTGAACAAGCCGAGGATTCCAACCCCGAAAAGCATCAAGATGACACCAACGAATCGGCCGCCGTCAGTCTTCGGGTAGAGGTCGCCGTAGCCCACCGTCGTCATCGTCACGAAGGAATACCAAAGAGCATCCGCCATGGAGGCGATGTCGTTCTGGCTCTCGAAGATCAGCATCGAGGCTGCACCGAACACCACGAGCACGATCACCGCGATTCCCAAGAAGAGCAGCGGCCGCGCTTCGAGCCAGATTCTCAATCGGTTTAGAGTACGAGCGAACGGACTACTCGCTGATTGGATTCGCCCCATGATGACCCTCAAACTCTGCCGACGAACGCTGATAAGTGCTCGCGCGACGGTGACGAGCTTGCGCTCACCGTACTCCGCCGGTGGCTTAGCTATCTTTCCAAGAACGGCGGCTGTATTCGAGGATTATGGGACGCATCTTACTGGTCGGCTGGATCTCCGGGCCAGCGAGCACGTTGCCACCAAAGATCAGTGACGCTCCCAAAATCTCGGCGGTGGCAAAGCTCGTCGCGACCGGAAGAGATTTCAGCGCAGAGATCGCGGCCGCACGTTCGGCTTCACTTGGGCCTCCAATCCACGCCAAGTGCCAACCCCACTCACCAAAGCTGGGGACGTTCTGATGGTAGGGCAGAGTCCGAAATCCCGCTGCGCGCATTGTCTCACCTATGCACAGAAAGACATCGCGAGCGTGATACGGGCTCGTCGATTGAATTCCGATGATCGCCCAGGGCGCAAGGTGATCCGCGAGCGACAAGAAGAAGTCGCGGCTGTAGAGCTTGGCTACCTCGAGGGTCGTCGGATCAGGGAAGTCGATGATCACGACATCGAAGAGACCACTCACTTCACGCAGGAAGAGATCTGCATCTACGTTGTAGACCTCTACTTGAGCGAGAGAGTAGCTCGTAGGGTTTTGAATTTCGTATTGCACGGCGGCGTCGCGCAGGATCACGCGCTGTTCCGGCTCCATGAGCGCGCCTTCAACCTGCGCTTCATCATCGGAGGCGGCTGCCACTGGCACTGATCGAAAAGTCCGCACACGGGCATCTGTCATGGATCCCCGATTCAGGGCCACAAGATCCTCTTGCTGAGCCGCAAGCTCTGTGATGCGAGAGTCAATGTCGACAAGTACCACTTCACGCACAGATCCGTGATCCAAGACTTCTCTAAGGGCGAGACCATCACCGCCGCCAAGAATTAGAACGCGCTCGCGCTTGCGCGCGACGGCCATTGGCATTTGCACGAGCAATTCGTGATAGATCTCTTCATCGACCGATGAGAACTGTAAGTGGCCGTTGACGTAGAGGTTCAGGCGCTCGTCACGCTTTGTCATGACGACGTGCTGATAGCGTGTCGTCTCGCTCAAAACGATGGGGTCGCGAAAGGTCCGTTGCTCGATGCTGTCAACTAGCGCGTCCGCACGTGACAAGATCCCGGCCAGCCCTGCAATCGCGAACAATGCGACGCCCACGAGCGCCTTGCGCCAACGAAGTAGCGGCCAGAAGTAGACCAGACCAATGACACCTAGCGCGATGTTGACCAGCCCTAGAGAGGCCGCGATGTGCATGGAGCTGAAGCGCGTCACGAGGACATAAGCAAACAGCAGTGCTCCCACAAGCGAGCCAGCATAGTCCATGAATAGAACCTCTGAGAGGTTCACGCGCAGGCTCTTCGTGTACTCCTTGTTGATTCGAATCAGGAGCGGAATTTCCATTCCGATCGCCATGCCAATCAGCATCGCGTATCCATAGAGAACGATGCGATAGCTCGTACTGTAGCCGAAAGCGGCATAGATCATCAGCACGCTGGTGCCACCGACAATCCCGAGCCCAAACTCGACCAGGAGCCACTTGTCGATAAGGTCGCCCTCGACGTTCCTCTGAAGCGCCGAGCCCACGCCCATGGCAAACATCATCAAGCCAATGACCACGAACAACTGCTCATGGCTAGAGCCAATCAGGTTGTTCGCCAGAGCACCAAGCGTGTATTCGTAGATCAGCCCGCAGGCACCCATGACAAACATGGATACCGTGAGCACGCGCGTCGCGTGCCGCATTCGCTTACTCCCTCTTGGAGGCGATTGCATGCCCACTGAGGGAATCGGCACGAGCCTCGTTCGGTGCCGCAATCGTCACGTCGAATCGTTCAACGCGACGCACTTCGAGCCGAGTAGGTTGAAACACTTCCCGCACCGCAGCAACGATCTTCTCGTCGGAGCTGGCCGAGCTACAAGTGAATAAATCAATGGCGACGTAGCCATCTTCCGGCCAGCTGTGCGCTGTCAGATGACTCTCTGAAAGCATCAAGGCTGCCGTCGCCCCGGCAGGTTTGAAATCGTGCGACTGCCGGCCAAGTATGGTCAAACCAGTAGCTCCGACGATGCGCTCGAGAGCGAGCGTCATGGCCGCAGCATCTCCGCTGACCAGAGGGCCACCGTGACACTCAAAGAGTAAGTTGCGTCGTTCCATCGGTAGCCTCAATCAGATCACTAGGAAGATGATTGCCGCCATCCCGATCGCAGTAGCGCCTTCGATCCAAGCGGCGCCTACGTTTCGATCTGCAGCGATCTCGTGACTCAAGCTGGAAGCAGGCAACAGAGCATGATCGGTCACGATGCGCGCGAGAATCAGTGCGACGAAGCCCGAAACGGCCACCACCGCGTACTCGAGAAGGTTCGTCCCCCAGTCATGAAAGGGGAGTGACGTTGCCTTCATCAGGATGATGCCAAGCGCGATCAAGCTTCCTGCAAAGCCGTATCCAGCTGCTTCATTGTCCTGTTCGATCTCTTGATGAAGATCGAAGGAAGTGATGAGTTGATACAGACGTCCAAACAGAGCAAGCGTGAGCTGACCAACGAGGAAAAATCCAAGAGCGGTGACGATTCCGCCACTCTCCCCATAGATGGAACCGGCAGCAACCAGGCCCGTCGCTATGTAACAGCCAGCCTGGACCGCGCCGGTACCGACGTTTTGATCCTCAATGATTTCCTTCTGCACTGAGAAGGTCGGCAACACGAAGTAGTCGATGATGCGCCTTCCTGCTAACAGAAGAGTGACTCCCATCGCCGAATAGCCAAGCACGACCAAAATGCTGTTAATCAGCGCTTCACGTGTGGGCTCGACGTCCGGTCCGAGGACCGCGCCAAGGAACACAGCGATGACTCCCAAGTAGTACCCCGCAACACCCAAACCGAGGGCGCGGTTGTCACGACTCGTGAGCTCTTCATCGATTGAGTACGACGTCACCAAGTCGAGCGCGACTTTGGCGGCGATGAGTACGACAAGTCCCACAACGGCGTAGGCTAGCCCCATCCCCAGTCCTTCGAAAATCTCCATCACTTACCTCCGGATGAGCGGCTCGAGGAACCGTAGCTGCGAGAACGAGAGCTGGATGATGTCGACTTGCTGGCATATCGTGTTCCACGATACGACCCGCCGCTCGACTTATACTTGGATGACTTGAAGCCGTCCGACTTCACATACTTGCTGCCCGAGTACTTTGACTTGGTGTACTGCCCAGACGCACCGTAGAGCGGCTTGCCTGAGGACGACGAGCCGTACCAACTCGTACCACGACGCCGACTTGTGCTGTAGCTGTTCCAATGGCTCGTGCCGATCGGTTGATAGGCCGAGCCCCAGAACATGCTGCGCATGAAGTGGTACTGCCCGTAGAACGCCCAGAGGCTGGTGCCGTCGCTTCGCCGTTCCCAACGACCGTACTGGTTGCTTCCACGCTCGGGGGATGCGATGTAGGAGTAGCCCGCTGGTTGAGGTACTCCTCGTTCTGCCTCCGAGTCGTACTTTCCAGCCGGCTTGAACTCGACCGCCATCCCGAGGTACTTCTCGAGCCGGTCGAAGTCTGCCTTGCTGACTTGAGCCCACGAGTCCTTGGCTGGATCCGCCTTGCCCGTCTTTGCTACAGGATCCGTAATTCGAATCGTTTGCAGGCGATACAGGTGCCGGAAGGTGACATCGCTACCTTCCGTGATCTCCATATCCGCCAGAATCTTGTCCCAGGATGTGTAGAGTTGGTCGCATAGAGACCTGACGCGCTGCTCGCCCTGGACGATCGATGCTAGTCCAAGCTCGAGCCCGCTTGCTGCCGCACCGAGCGCGACGTAGTCAATCTCGGATTCAGTCTTCGCGTCTTCCGTCTCGACTGCTGCGAGGTTGCTCTTGGCATCGGCCTGAAACGCCTTGAGGTCCGCTAGTTGCTGAGCAAGGTCTGTCTTCTTATCCGGCCAATCGGTACCAGCTTGCGTCACACGGTTCTCGATGTCGCTCATCGAGACTTTGGCAATCGAAGACGCGTGGGAACGCGCTTCCTTGACGAACTTGGGCCGGTTGCTTTTCAGTTCAATGAGCCGGTCTACGGCACCGCGGATATCTTCTGCTTCAGCCTTCGCGAAGGTGCGCGCCTCGCGGACCGCTTGCAGATGGGTTTCGATCTGCACGCGCAGCTCGTCGTCGCCCTGATCAGCGAGCTCGACGGCTGAGTCCAATTCAGCGCTGACGACTCGGAGCTTCTCCCCTGCAGCCTCCAGTCGATGTGACCAAGAGGCCCTCCGCGCGGCAAATAGGTGCTCTTCTTTTTCGAAGGAGGACATCACGACCGCAAGGTCGGCCTCAAAGTACCTGACGGCGTCGGGATACTCCTCGACTTCGGTGGCCAATAAGGCTTGCGTTGATCCACGCAAGCCGCCGCTTGTGGCGACTAGGATGATCAGGATCAATACGCCGAATGCACCGGCGAGATAAAATAGGGGCTTACGCTGCATAGTGGCGCCGACCGGGTTGGGGGTAGTGCGAGCTGCTTCGAGCTAAAGAAGTGGGTAGCGCTTCATGCGCGAAACACGGACACGGAATCGGGGCGGATCGATGCGGAGATTCCAGCTTGGAATGACTCTCCCTCCCACTTTTCGATCCAAAGGGAGCGGCCATCCTCTGCTTCAAACTCCCACGAATAGAAGCCTTCGTCCTCGCCTCCAGCGCGAGAGTGAAACACCTCGCCACTCTCGGAAAAGCTGAAGCGCGTTCCGTCGTGCTCGACCGTGTTGGATGCGGACTCCTCTTCGTCGAATCGGGCTAGGTCGTCCTCAGTCAGGCCCAAGTCGCCGATTTTCATTCGTAGTCCTCGGTCCAAGCTGACTTCCAGCTCGTCGTCGTCAACCCATTCGATGCCGAAGCGACGGCCGCTATCGATGCCGCTAATCTCCGCCCAGCGATCACGCCCTGAACGGAATTGGTGCACGCGGTCAATTGTGAAGTTGATATCTGAGAAGTCTTCCGCAGCACCGCTAACAACAATGCTGTCGCCCAGAACTGCGTCCTTGATTGTCAAATCGTGGACTTGCGGAGGCTCGAGCGCGCCACCACTCCTTCTGCCCCGTGCTGTCGACTTTTCCTCATCCTTCTTGCGGAGGGCAGCGATCACAAGGCCAGCCATGACAGCAACGAGGACGAGGATAATGACGAACTTCATGGGGGAGGCAATCTCGAGAGCAGAAGGCGCTGGACATGCGAGCCAATATGTCGAAGCGTGAGCGCCTGCGCCCACGCCTTCGTGAATTACTTGCCGAGCTCAGCTTTCAGCTTGGCGAGTTCGTCATCCGTGCTGACATCGCCCAGGCTTGCAAATTCTGCGTCCAGGTCTGCGTCACCACCGGTGCTCATGTCCTCGTAGGCCTTGGCCATCGCCTCATCTTTAGCGACGCTCTCCTCGAATCGTTGTAGTGAGGAAAATGCGTTGTCGTCCACATTCACCCCAGCCATAACCGCGCCAATTTGCTTTTGAGCATTGGCCGCGTTCTTGCGGGCGATCAGCGTTGAAGAGTTGCGCTTTGCCCCTTCGATCTTCTGCCGCAGCTTGTCAACTTGGCTCTTCAGCGTCTCGCGCGCAGCTTGCGCCTGTTGAACCGAGCTTTGCAGTGCCTGGACCTGCTCGTCGGCCTCACCCTTTTTCGCCAGTGCCTTCTTGGCGAGATCTTCACGTCCCGCCTCCAACGCCTTGACGGCCTTGGTTTTCCAATCAGCTGACTGATCGACCCACTTCTGATATTCGTTCTCGAGTCGGTTGTGATTGCTCATCGCTTCAGCTGAAGAGCGCACGACTTTGGATAGCTGGCTATCCATGTCGCGAATATTTTGCTTGAGCGTTTTCTCGAAGGTTGCGTCCTCGACGTTGTCCATGGCTGCATTGGCTTGGCCCTTGGCGACGCGAAAGAGTCGTTTGAAGAAAGACATTGTGATTCCTTTGGTGCTTGATTGAGTGTCGGTTTGCAGGAGCGCATCCCTGCAAAGTGAAGTGGTAGGTGTGGAGGGCCTAAGCGAGTTTGCCGCGCAAGAGCTCGTTGGCTGCCCATGCATCGACGACCAGGAATTCGAGGCACGAAAGGATGTCGTCCTTGTCGTCCTCACCCAGCTCCTGCAGCTTGGCGAAGTTGTTTAGCGCGACGGTCACACCGTTCGCAGACTCGTACAACTGAAAGTTAGACGTCGAGATGCCATTCCCTCCGTCTAAGAGGGTCCACATCAGGTCGGCGCTGATTTTGTCCTTCGCGATCGTGTGAAGAGCGACCGAATTGAAGAGGACACTGTCTCGCAACACAGATGTGAGGAGCAAACCTGTGTCGAGATCGCGCGCTCGGATGACGCCATCGTCTTCATTGCGATTCACCACTTCGTACTCGTTCTCGGCCAGAATTTCTGCGATCTGGTCGAGCGTAATGGTCGGGGAGGCGGATTCTTGACTCACAGACTGTTCTCCGATTGATTCGTGGTGGCGGTGGAGCAGCACTCGAGTGTGCTCGCGTCCAGGCTGGGCTGTAAAGAGAGTCGACAGGGTAGCGACCCCAGCGTCGAGATAGGCTCTACGCAAGGTGTGCTCTCGGAATTTCAGGTTTTCTACAGTGCAGAGGCGATTGGTGGATGCCTTCTGGATGTGGCCATTTTCCTTGTCAGAGCGGCTCGACAAGAGAAGAGAAGGCTCCGTTAGCCCCTCAGAGGTTGGAATACGCTTCTGAGCCGGCGCTCATTCACGCCTTGTGCTGTTTCTCGATCTGGGTGAATCGTAGGGACCGCTCTGTAAATTCAGGTTCCTGCCCAGGATCCCGAGAGAGCGATCATTCGGCGAGCTAGTTGGCAACGCAACCAGGCGATTCAGAGGGTCCGAGACATGGCTCGGTGTCGTTCAACAGGCTGCTAGGGAGTGAACAAAAATCCAAGTGCATTCGAGAAGTTGAACCCACTGGTAAAGGCCCGCCCGGTTCGCGATACCACGCTTGGAAGTTCCACCTCTCACCAGCAGCGAAGCCGAAGACCGAGGCGATGCCGGGTCCTTCGTGATAGGAGCTAGAAGCCCCCACCCGCGACGACCTTGAAGTCATAGTCAAAGCGGACATCGACGATTGGCACCAGAGCGGGAGAGTCGGGTTCGGAGCCCAACCAATGAGCGACAGCCATGGTGATGAAGACGAGTGAGTGAGTGGCCTGCTGAAACGCGTTGGGGTTCCCAATCGAAAGCTCCTGTCCAACTCCGAAGGACCCATTATTGTTGGTGCCCCAGAGTTCGTCGTGGAGTCCATTCACGTCGTGGAAATCCTCGTCGATATTCACGGTCTCGCAGCCGCTCTGGAGGGAAGCCGCGTTTACCTCTACGGCGGCGAGAGACAAGGCCAGAGCTGCCCCGGCGAAGGCCACGAGGGGGGGGGTAGGAAGAAGCTGATACATAGTGATGACTGTCGCAGGAGATTCGAGAGGGGATACGCATTGACGCCAGTAAGGAGGCTCTTCCTCGGTAACTGCGAGGGCATGCAGAGCGTGCCGACAAGACGGAATCCCCTGGTCCTCCTCATCTGGAACTGTCTCCACACCAGCCGAAGGTACCCGCAGCCTCATCCCTTCGTGTGCCGCTCAGAGAGGGGTCAGTCCGGTCCTGGCTGCGAACGAGTGTTGTCCCGAAGGGGACTCGTGCGGCTCTGTATTGCTGTGAGCGGGCTTGGTACTCACCTATACCTCACACTCGCATCGCCCACACTTCCTCCCCATCGACTCTATCGTTGATTAGGCATAGGCCGGCTTTCTCAGCTACCCGCCGACTTGCCTTGTGGGACGGGTGCACGCAGGCCCGGATTTCTGCTACGCCCAGCCTCCCCAACATCTGCACCAGACCCGCGGCTGATTCCGAGGCGTACCCAAGCCCTTGCCACTGTGTGCCGATGACCCAGGCCACATACGCGTGCGTTGGATGTACTGTCGCCTGTGTGTACCCGATGCCGTGTCCACCTTTGGTAACCCGAACAAGCCAGTTCAGCCATAGCTGATTGCCATCGGGCGATCGTCGAGATTGGCGTGAACCATAGACTTCAGACAGCGCTTCCACCGTTTCCGGAGGCGAACCGCCCGTAAACTCATAAAGTTCAGCAGCGGACAGAATCGGGAATAGAGTCGCAGCGTGAGTTCGCAGCAGAGGTAGCTGACTGAGACGCGCCGTATGAATCTCGAGCGCGCTGTCTGGTAGTAGTTCAGGTAGCTGTTCCAAATGTGTCCTTCATTCGCCAAGCCTCGTGCCTTGAGGTCACCAGCAAGGACCGAAGGTAGAGCGGCGCAGGAGAGTGTCCGGCATACAAAATGAGGTGCAGTCTTGGAATACCGAGCCCCACCCCCACAGCATTCGGACCTCACGCGCCACCTACTCCGACACGAAGGCCTCGGTTATGATCCTCCATCATGGCACGATTCGAACGCATCATCTCGACTCTGGTAGTTGCACTACTCCTGACTTCCGTCACCGAGGCACGTCACAAACTCGTCACGCAGGGCAATGGCAAGCTTGCGATAGTCGACACTTCCGGAGGAGTGGTCTGGGAAATGCCATGGGGCGGAATCCACGACATTCACACCTTGGAGAACGGCAACATCCTTGTTCAACAGGGTTCCCACAAAGTAGTTGAGATTGAGCTCGCCACGCGCAGCGTGGTGTGGACCTATGACTCATCAAAGCAAAATGGGAACGAGGGTCGAGCGGTCGAGGTGCACGCCTTTCAACCTCTCGAAGATGGGCGACTGATGATCGCGGAGAGCGGTCCGGCCCGCATCATCGAGATCGATCGCAAGGGGACACTCCTGCACGAAATCAAGTTGAAGGTCGATCACCCGCACCCTCACATGGACACTCGATTGGTTCGCAAGCTTGCCAGCGGGAATTACCTTGTTTGCCATGAGGGCGACGGTGCTGTTCGCGAGTACGAAGGCAAGACGGGCAAACTCGTGTGGGAATACCCTGTTCCGCTCTTCGGCCGTGAGCCCAAGGGCGGCCATGGTCCCGAGTCCTTCGGGAACAAAGTGTTCGGCGCCGTCCGCCTTGCGAGTGGGAACACGCTAATTGCCACGGGCAATGGGCACAGCGTGCTCGAGGTCAGTCCTGACAAAGAAGTCGTCTGGAAGCTCGAACAAGATGAACTCGAAGGCGTTCGGCTGAGTTGGGTGACGACCCTCGAGGTCTTGCCCAACGGTCACTACGTGATCGGCAACTGTCACGCAGGACCAGGCCAGCCACTATTGATCGAGATTGAGCCGAAAACAAAACGGGTCATCTGGAAGCTCGACATGTACGACACCTTTGGCAACTCCGTGCCGAACTCAAAACTGCTCGATGTTGGTGACGCAGTCCGATAGCGCAGCACGGAGTAACTCTCCTTGCCGCTCTTCTCGAGCAGCGCAGTACCGCACCAACCATCGTCCCCGTTGGGGAGTTGCCTAGCCAGAGGATTGCGAAACTGACGATATTCGTACCCGATGCAACGAACGCTTATGCCTTGTTCAGGTTGCAGCTGAATCGCGAGCGCGTCGGATGTTTGGACGCGCAGATCCTGTTGCGCGGTACTTTCCTGAACTGCCATGCTTCCGTGTTGGAAAACACTATGCCCTCATGCCGCCTGCGCCTGGTGGTGTCTGAATGCCTCGATCGTCTGGCCATTGCTAGACATCGGATGAACGCTGCGCCGGCCCCACTCCTGCCGCCAAGCCAGCACTTCGCTTGCTGACAGT
>JBLFWN010000145.1:0-14283 GCA_047611405.1 Planctomycetota bacterium
TGCACGATCCCGCGCCCATGCGCGTGGTGCAAAGCCCGACAGATTTGGATCAACAAACCCGCGATCTCGAGCCCATCCAACTTGCGCTCAAGAACGTAACGATCCAACGGAACGCCGCGCACCAGCTCCATCGTCAAGAATGGCTGAATACCGGTCGCGGTCTCGGCCACGTCGAGTTCGTACAAGCGGGCGATGCCCGGATGATCGAGCGCAGCCAAGATGCTCGCTTCGCGTTGCAAGCGCTGCGATGTGCGCAGCCCCGCATGCAAGGCTTTCAACGCGACCTTACGCCTTGGCCGTTCCTGTTCGGCTTCGTAGACGACACCATTCCCGCCCTCACCCAGACGACTCAGGATGCGGTAGGACGCGATGCGTTCCGGCATAACTGCCGGCTCCCCCTCGATCCAGATAGGCTGCAGTGGACTGCTCAGCTCGGAGTCATCCTCTGCGAATGAGAGCAAACTACGCACTTCAACGAGCACTTCAGGCGAGCCCATACACTCGGACTCTAAGAATGCTTCACGCTCCTCTTCAGCGACTTCCATCGCGTCCGCGACAATGCGCGAGACACGAGCATGCGACTCACGGCTCACGAACAACCGCGCGACTTCAGATCACGCTTCAACCAAGCCTTCGCGACCGTCCAGTCACGCTGCACATCCTTGAGGTCGCGCTTGCTGAGTTCCGCGATCTCGGCAAAGGTCAGGCAGCCAAAGACGTGATGCTCAACGACCTCGGCTTGAGCCGGACTGACTTCTTCCAACCTCTCGAGCGAAACATGCAACTCCTCAATCGACTCGATTGGTGCAGCGAGTTCGTCCGCCAGGTAACTCTGGAACTCGACCGATACACGATTCATTTCGCCGCCGCGCTTGGCCGCCTTCTTGTGCCTGGCGTAGTCCAGCAAGACCTCACGCATCGCACGCGAGGCATAGGTTCGGAACTCGGCCGGATCGATGTCCAGATCGGATCGATCGCGACGCAACTTCAGGTACGCCTCGTTCAAGAGCGCCGAAGTCTCCAGCGTATGCCCATCCGATTCGCGCCGCATATGGCGCTTCGCCATGAAACGCAATTCGTCGATCACGAGCGGAAGCAAGGAATTGAGCTGTTCTGTCCTGACGGTCGGAGAACCGCCCTCACTCCCTGAATGCGGTACATCTCTCTCCATACACAGAATCCTAGCAGCAAATTATTCTGAGCGCTGCTCCGCGCTTCAAGGCGGAGCAGCTTTGCAACAGGATTCCACCCGCGACACTAGGCGTGCGGGCAAGGATCAGACTCAGTCGCGCTTCGTCGGACGCGCCTGCGGTTTGATCTCGACCGTGCCATCAATCTTTGGATCGGAAGCATCGGGCTTCGCACCAGCCTCGGGCGCGGAAGGCTCGGCACTCTTCTTCGAACCACTCAGTTCAAGTTCCGACGCCTCTTGCGGAATGATACGCCGCGCATACCCCTCCCAGCTAGCGGTGCCGTAGTCGATCAGCTGCGACAGTCTCGCGCGCATCTCGATGCGAGAGACGATCATATCGATCTGACCCTTCTCCAGCAGGAACTCGGAACGCTGGAAGCCGGGCGGCAGCTCTTGCTTGATCGTGCTGGCGATCACGCGCGGACCGGCAAAACCGATCAGAGCCGAGGGCTCGGCCAACGTCAGATCACAGACCGACGCAAAGGATGCGGTGACTCCACCCGTAGTCGGGTTCGTCATCACGCATATCGAAAAACCACCCGCGTCGCGCAGGTCAGCCAACGCAGAGCAAGTCTTGGCCATCTGCATCAACGACAGCATGCCTTCGTGCATGCGCGCGCCGCCGGATGAGGTGAACAGGATCAACGGCAACTTGCGCGCGCGAGCCAGGTCGGCTGCCAGCGAGATTTTCTCGCCAACGACCTCACCCATAGAGCCGCCCAGGAACGAAAAGTCGAGCACGCCCAACACGATCGGCCGCCCTTGAATGCGTCCGATGCCTGACAGGAAGGCTTCGTTGTTACCCGTACGCTTGACCGCCTTGGCGACCTTGTCTCCGTAAGGGATCGAGTCCTTGAAGCTCAGTCGGTCGAGCGTCGTTAGCTCGGCGAACTCCTCGCTCCAACTGCCTTCGTCCAGCGTCTTCACGATGCGGGCCGAGCCAGGCAAGGTGAAGTGGAAGGTGCAGGCTGGGCAGACGTGATCCTTTTCCTCGAGCTCTTTGCGATAGATCGTCGTCGCGCACTCGGGGCACTTCAGCCACAAGCCGCCCGGCATATCCTTCTTCTTGAAGCGCAAGCGCGACATGCGACCCTGCGCAGGCTCTGCTGCGGCATCGTCACCGCTGCCCGCTTCGGCCTCGCCTTCAGCGGCCTTCTTCGAGGCCTTGCGTGATGACTTCTTACTGGAACCCCCGGACGACGCAGCCGCTTGCGCTTGCTCGTCATTCCCCTTGATGGGCTCGTCCTTCGACTGTTCTTGTTCGTCCGCCATTGGATTCCTTTGTCGCGACGGCGTCGGCCGTCGAACCGGACTGTCAGGCTTAGGCCTCGGGCGTTCCCGAAGCCGCCGTGTTGCTCGCTATCTCTACGGCTTCACGTCCCAGATCACGCAACTGCGCGATGCGAGCTTTGATGTCGTCCGCTCCAAAAATCGCCGAGCCCGCGACCAGCGCATCGGCGCCGGCTGCAGTGCACAACGGGAGGGTTTCTAGATTCAGTCCGCCGTCCATTTCGATGTGGCCCTGATAGCCCATCTCACGGAGACGGCGTGTCTTGTCCAGCACCTCGGGCATGAACGACTGCCCGCCGAATCCCGGGAAGACACTCATCACCAGCACGAGATCGATCTCGTCCAAGTAGTCGGTGATGGCTTCCAGCGGTGTATCCGGGTTGAGCGCAACGCCTACCTTCGGCACTCCCTCGTCCCTGAAGGCTTTGATGATTTCGCGCGCGGCCGTCGCAGTGGGTGCGACCTCCGCGTGGAACGTCAGCACGTGTGCGCCGGCCTTCGCGTAGGCGGCGGCAAACTCGAGCGGGTTCGTGATCATCAAGTGCACGTCCATCGGAGCGCGCGCGACCTTGCCGATCGCCGCGACGATAGGAGGACCCAGCGAGAGGTTCGGCACGAAGTGACCGTCCATCACATCGACATGAAGCCAATCCGCACCGCACTCTTCGACGTGGCGCACCTCTTCTCCGATCCGCGCAAAATCGCAGGACAATAAAGAAGGGGCGATCAACAGCTTGGGTTCAGTCATTCGATCCTGAGTCGGTGCCGCAATGTGAATGCCGGCGTCTAGGAAGGTGGCTTTTCAGCACAAGTCTGCCTGCTGGGAAGGAGCTACGCCAGCCCCTCGGAAGAAGGGCTTGGGGTGAAAATTGGATGAGGGGGCGTGCGGAGCCCGGAATCGGTGACCCAGCAGCAAGTTGAACGCTTGAATCCGCCCCGCTGGATCCCCGGGATCAGCGCGGTTTTCGGGTCAGCCCCACTTGTATTCCCGGTAATCGGCGCTGGATCAGTCACGAGCTGCTAAGGGCACGCTCCAAAAGCCAGATCAAGCCCTCCAGGCACCTGACAGGCACGCGTGCGGGCTCAATTGGAGTTGTCAGCTTCCGAGAGCCGTGATGCCCGGCAACTCCTTGCCCTCGAGAAGTTCAAGCGATGCCCCGCCGCCGGTGGAGATGTGGTCGACAGCATCCGTCAACCCGAGCAAAGAGATGGCCGCAACGGAATCGCCGCCGCCGACGATGGTGTAGCCCTGGCACTCGGCCAGAGCCCGACCGACAGTCTCAGTCCCGGCTCGGAAGGCCTCCATCTCGAACACCCCCATCGGCCCGTTCCAGACCAAGGTTTTCGCTGAGCGAACAGCATCCGCAAACAGCTCGCGGCTCTTGGGACCAATATCGAGGCCCATGTGACCCTCCGGGATGTCGACCGCGCACGTGATCGGCTCGGCGTCAGCCGCAAAGCGCGTCGCGACGATGTGATCGACTGGCAGCAGCAGCTCGACGCCAGTCTCCTTGGCATGGGCCAAAGCCTTGCGACACATCGGAATCTGGTCCTCCTCGAGCAGCGAGGTTCCGACCGTATGACCTTGCGCCGCCAGAAAGGTGTACGCCATGCCACCTCCGACGATCAGGCGATCGCAGCGCCCGAGCAAATTGTTGATCACCTTCAGTTTGTCAGAGACCTTCGCACCACCGAGGACCGCGACCAGCGGGCGAGCCGGCTTGCTCAATACGCGGCCGAAGGACTCGACCTCCTTCGCCATCAACGATCCCGCCGCAGAAGGCAGCAAACGCGCGATCCCACTGACCGAGGCGTGGTCGCGATGCGAGGCACCAAAAGCGTCGCCAACGAAGGCGTCACCCAAGGCTGCGAAGCTCGCGGCTAGTTCGGGATCGCCCTTGGTCTCACCAGCATGAAAGCGAACATTCTCGAGCATCACGCAGCTACCCGCAGGCGCCGCAGCGATCGCCGCTGCAGCAAGGTCGCCAATCGACTCGGGGCAATAGACAACAGGACTTCCGAGGTGCTCCTCTAAGCGCTTCGCAACGGGCTCTACTCGGAAGGCATCGACGACCTGGCCCTTAGGTCGGCCCATGTGCAACAGCAAGACCGGCTTGGCACCTCGCGCCAGCAATTCGCGCAGGGTCGGCAAAGCTGCCCGGATGCGCGTGTCGTCCGTTATCTGTCCCGAGTCATTCATCGGAACGTTGAAGTCGACTCGGATGAGGACGCGCTTGCCCTTGACCTTGAGGTCGGCCAGTTTCGGTGCTTTCAGTTCCATGGGGAATCCGTTCTGAGCTGGGTCGCGGTCGATGGGCGCAGCATGATAAGTCTTCGAGAATCAGAGAAGGCCCTCTCGACCCTTTTGGGAAGGGATGGAGAGGACCTGAGACCGATCACTGTCGGGTCTTGACTAGGAAGTATTGCGACCGAGCACGGGTTGGACATCGCTCGCGTCGAAGCGATCCAATGATCGCCTCGGGTTGCAGGCTTGTTGCCCATCCGCGCCTGAGCCTAATTGGCGGCGACGGCCTTCTCGAGCGTGGCAGCTTTCTTAGCGGAAGCTGCCCTTTTGGGCGAGGGAGCTTTCTTCGGGGCGGCTGTGATTTTGGGTGCAGCTGCCTTCTTGGGTGCGACCACTCTATCTAGTGCAGCAGCCTTCTTGGGCGCAGCAGCTTTTCCGACCGAGACGGCCTTCTTGGTTGCCGCCGGTGCCTTGACCCTTGCCGCAGCCTTCTTGACCCTCTTCGGCCCCTTCAGCTTGTTCGAGAAGCGCATCAAATCGACGACCCGATTCGAGTATCCCCACTCGTTGTCGTACCAAGTGACGACTTTGACCATGTGGTCCCCCATCACCATCGTGCTGAGACCATCAACGAGGGAACTGCATGCCTGACCGACCACATCGCTGGAGACGATCGGGTCTTCGGTGTACTCCAAGAAGCCTTTCAGCTCCTTCTTGGCGGCAGCGGCAAAAGCCGCGTTGATCGATTCCTTGGTGACTTTCTTCTTGAGAGTCACGACCAGGTCGACAACCGAACCGTCCGGTACCGGAACGCGCATCGAGCATCCATCAAGCTTGCCGGCAAGCGCCGGAAGCACCTTGCCGACAGCGCGCGCTGCTCCTGTCGATGTCGGAATGATGTTCTGGGCCGCCGCGCGCGCACGCCGCAGGTCGCGATGCGGCAGATCCAACATGCGCTGATCGTTGGTGTACGCATGCACAGTCGTCATCAAGCCGTGCACGATCCCAAAGCTGTCATGCAACACCTTAGCAGCGGGCGCCAGGCAGTTGGTCGTGCACGAAGCACCAGAAATAATCGTATCGGTGGCCTTCAACTTATCTTGGTTGACCCCCATCACGATCATCGCATCGATGTCGTCCTTCGGCGGAACCGTCAACAAGACCTTCTTGGCACCGGCGTCGATGTGCTTCTGGCAAGCCGCACGCGTCACAAAAATACCTGTCGCTTCGACGACGAAATCGATCTTGTTCTCGGCGTGGGGCAAGTTGGCCGGATCACGCTCGGATGTGATCGGAATCTTCGTGCCGTCGACGGTGATGGCCGACTTACCTGCGCGAACTTTTCCAGGGTAGCGTCCGTGAACCGTGTCGTACTTCAGCAGGTGGGCTAGTGTCGCGGCGTCCGTTAGGTCATTGATCGAGACGACCTCGCAACCGGGAGTGTTCTGAATGATCCGGAAGACGTTGCGTCCGATCCGGCCGAATCCGTTGATGGCAATGCGCATCGATGCGTGTACGGGTGGGCGGGGAGTGCCCCGCAGAGTGGTGCGGATCGAGCCGCTATAGCCAGAGTGGCGAGCGGCTTCTGAACGATCCGGGCGAGAAAGGGAAAGAGGTCGGCGCGGAGGAGTCTCCGCAGCGCGCGACCCATCTGGTCCCGGGAGCGGGAGCCCCTGGGTAGATCACCCCATCGGCGGGACATCCGGTCGCTCTTTGCAAGCTCGATTCGCTCGCTGAAAGCTTAGGAAGGGCCCCGGTCCGTGCTGAACCAGGGGGACGCGCCACCTCAGGAAGTCTGAAATTCTAAGTCGTCCCGGAACTGCCTGAATCGGCTGGATTCGTAAGCTTTCCCCGGAAAACAGAGCAGAGACTAGCGCTCCTCACCGATGGGTTCAACGTGTAGGAGTAAGGCAGTCATTGCGTTAATCTGATCTTCACCATGGTCGGCCTCAAACAGTGCCATACAGCCGTTTCAGTTCATAGCTGATTAGCCCTACCTCATCCCTGACTAGACGTTTCGAAGCTATGCATTCCGACCCCACATTCCCCTCGAACCAACACAAGCTCGGTTGGAGCAAACGCTGGGATATCTTGCGGGAGCACGCTGGGATTCCGGTGTCGGCTCGTCTTTGCATCGGACTCTCCGGCGGCGCCGACAGCGTGTTGCTGTTGAGCCTGGTCGCCAATGCCACTCCAGCGCATGGGGTAGTCGCGGTGCACGTCGACCACGCGTTGCGCGGTTCGGAATCCGACGCTGACGCGAGCTTCTGTGCAGATCTATGTGGCTCCTATGGAATTCGCCTCGTGCGTCGCACCGAAGCCGTACGCGGCAATGGCGCTGAGAACGAGTCCCTCGCTGCAGGCATCGAGGCTGAAGCGCGCGCCCGACGCTATGCTGCGCTGGCTGAAGAAGCGCATGCCTTCGGAGCGGATACGGTTCTAGTCGGGCATCATGCCGACGACCTGCTCGAGACCTTGTTACTGCGTTGGATGCGAGGGACGGACATGGCCGGCCTACCTGGCATGCGCATTCGAACGCGACTTTGGCCTGGTGTCGTTCCTGCCGCCGCACTCGATGCGAAGCAGAACCCAGGCACTGACAGATCGACAGAAAAAGAATTCGCAGAACAGCCGACAATCGACCTGGTGCGCCCGCTGCTCTCACTTCGTCGCAGCGAAGTTCGCGAGCTGTTGCGCCAAGCTGCGGTCCCGTGGTGTGAAGACTCATCGAACGTAAGCTTCCGCTTCTCTCGAAATCGCATTCGTAACGAGTTTTTGCCGCAGCTGACGGCCGCATGTGGACCCGTTGCTTTGGATGGACTCTACGCCTTCGCAAGTGCTGTGGAGAAGCTAGAGGATGAGCTCGCATGGCGCACGCTTGAGGTCGAATGGAACGCGATAGGCGAGTCGCCCCCCAAAGATACGACGAAGCGGGCAGATGCTTCTGCAGCTCGCACCCAGTGGTTGTCGCGATCCGCTCTGACATCCCTCGCTCCCATCCTGCAACGACGTGCCCTCTGGCGTCTGTTGAGCGAAGCCACAAACCGATCGCCCGGCCGCGCGCTGCTGGACATCCTGCTCGACGACTTGGAGCACGGTCGTGTCACGCGCCGCAGTCTGCCCGCCAGATGGACGCTCGAGTTGCATCAGGAGCGTTTGCTGCTTGTGCCCCCTTGTATCAGCGAGACGGACCCAACGACCGAGCACCAACTCACGCTCCCCTATCCGGATGTTGCTACAAGGGTGGGGTCATCTGTAGAAGAGGAAGTCCACCTGTCGCTGCCCGGTGTGGCGCAATTGCCGGACGGGCGCATGATCTCGGCCGAGATCATCGAGGTGAAAGACCCTGATTCTTCGCCGCCATCAGGCTTCGAGGTCGAGCTCGACCCCAAGACCGGATCCGATGAGACGCGCGAGCTGACCGTGCGCTGGGCCCGACCCGGAGATCGCTTCCACGGCCTGGGCGCCCCCGGCAGTCGGCCGCTGCGCCGCTTCCTGGCCGACGCTGGCGTGCCGCGAGCGGAGCGCGCGCATGTACCGTTGGTGTTTGCTGGATCCGAGCTGATCTGGGTCGTCGGCATCCGCCCGTGCGAGGGACGCAGAGTTCATAACGGACAATCCAGGCGCCTGCGCCTGCGATTGCTAGGAGAATTCACCAGCAAGACTAGCCCTGAGAGTGCCACTCCCGACAAGGCCGCCGGAGCCTGATCGGCGCAACACTCGCTCTCTCGCCTGATCCTGAGCTCGAAAGTGTGCCTGGAGCCCACAGAGGGGCATCGATCGAGAGCAATCTGGGCCGTTGCCCACTATGATGGACGGACGGACAAACGCCGTGGTGACTCGAGCTCCCCAAGGGGCTATATCCAGGCCAACCCCGCGACTGCCCGCTTGCCTTCCACCATCGACGACAACTTAGCCGCTATCCGAGCACGGATTCGGGCTGCAGCTCAGGCCGCTGGCCGAGCTCCGGAGGAGATCCAGCTATTGCCGGTCACCAAGGCTGTCGATGCGGCTCGCAGCTGGGAACTCGTTCGCCTGGGACACCACGAGCTGGCCGAGAATCGCATGCAAGCGCTAGAGACCAAAGCTGACAATCTCGCGAACCGCCCCGGCGGACCTGCGGGAGGTGTCCGTTGGCACTTCATAGGTCACTTGCAGAGTCGCAAGGTCGCGAGCGTAGTGTCGCACATCCACGAGCTGCACTCGCTCGATCGCCCGAGTGTGATCGCCGCTGCCCAGCGCGCGGCCCAGGATCAGGGCCGCCGGTTGAGGGTCTGGATCCAGGTCAACGCTTCGGGCGACAAGAATAAAACGGGCTTCCCGCCCGAAGACGTAATGGAAGCCGTCGATGCGTTGCGTGCTTGCGATTCATTGACCCCGCTGGGATTGATGGCCATGGGTCCGAAACTGACGACTCCCGAACGTGGCGCATCCGAAGTCTTCGAGGAGGTGCGATCTCTCGCACAGAGGATTCAGGAGCAAGCGGAGTACGCGCAGCTGTTCGACAAGAACCAAGTACGGTTGAACATGGGCATGAGTGCAGATTTGGAACAGGCGATAGGCGCCGGCAGTCACTTGGTTCGTATCGGCAGTGCCCTGTACGACAATCTCGAGGTGTCTTCCCCATCGGATCAGCACGAAGAGACCTCCCCCACCCCTATGATGGATACGGCTACCAAAGATTCGGCCCGACACTCGACCAATGGCCGCAGCGACCTGGGTCCGGATTCGAACAAGCAAGCGACATCGCGCGAGGAATCAAGTTGAGTTCCACTGGCAGGCTATCGATCGAAGTCGTCGGCGGGCACTCCGCCCCGGCGCAGTTACCGTCATCCGGGCGTCTATCGCTTGGTTCGGGAAAGAGCGCTGGCTATCCAGTCGATGGCCAAGGCGTGGCTGATGTGCACTGCACGATCGGTCGCATCAAGGGCGGCGGATGGGCGCTGAAAGACTTAGGTTCCGACTTCGGAACATTCGTCAATGGCAAGAAGGTCGACTCGTGTCGCCTGCAGGAGGGTGACACTATTCTGATGGGCTCGACGCGCCTGCGCATCTTCGATCCGCTGCATGCCAGTGACGAGGCCGCACCAGCACGCACGCTAGAAACCAGCCCGGAGCTCGAGCGCAAACCGAAGCGCAAACCAGAGCCCGCCGCTCGACCCAATGCTGTCCCACGAAGCGCGGATAAGACGATTTCGGTTGAGGGTTATCGTGTCGAGAGCATGCTGGGATCAGGAGGCATGGGCATGGTGTACCTGGCCGAACAAACGCGCTTGGGGCGCAAGGTCGCGCTGAAGGTACTGAGCCCAAAACTGGAAGCGGACGAAGCCTTCGTGCGCGACTTCCAGGAAGAGGCGCGCTCGGCAGCCGCACTGAACCACCCCAACGTCGTAACCATCTTCGACGTCGGAGAGGCAGACAGCCACCACTACTTGTCGATGGAGTACATGGACAAGGGCTGCCTCGAATCACGCATTGCTGAATTGGGACCGATCCCGTGGCGCGAAGTCCTGGGGATCTTGCGCGACTCCGCTTCAGGTCTGGTGTACGCCGAATCGCGTGGCATCGTTCACCGCGACATCAAGCCAGCCAACCTGATGCAGAATCAGGACGGCGTCACGAAGCTGGCCGACTTGGGCCTGGCCGTGCAGGTCGAAAAAGAGAGCGTCCGCGAAGAAGGCCGCAAGCTGCAAGGTACGCCGCACTTCATTGCCCCCGAACTGATTCGAGGCGGTGTGGCGGACAGCCGTTCGGACCTCTACTCACTGGGTGCGACGGCCTATCGTCTGCTCTCCGGACATACTCCCTTCGAAGGCACAACCACCAAAGAGATCCTGCGTGGTTCACTGCGCGACGAGCCCAACCCGCTGCGCGACCTTGTGAATGATGTGCCGGCCAACTTTGCGGCCCTAGTACATCGTCTGCTCGAAAAGGACCCCGCTGACAGGCACCCTTCGGCGCAAATATTGTTGGACGACCTGAACCGCCTGATAGGTGGTGGTCCCAACCAGACGATCGTTGTGAAGCGTAGCTCGTCCCTGCTTCCAGCACTGCTAGGACTGCTGGCAGTCGCAGGCGTCGGGGCGATCGCCATGAAGGTGCTTGGCCCGAACACGGCTGTCGACCCCGGCAATTCGACGAACTCGCCCGCCGATTCATCAGTCAGTGCAAATGCGAAAATGCCGAATGCACTCGACATCGAAGAGGGTGGTCTCGATGTATCGCAACCCAAGGCCGACGAGACCGTAGACCTGCGTGTAAGCGAAGCCGACGCGACCTTGCGCTACTTCGGGTTGGCCGAACAACAGCTAACCGACGATGAGCGCGTCGTTCAGCTGCGCGCTTTGGCTGACGATTTCGATGGCACGGATATGGCCGCGCGCGCGCGCAAGGAGGCTCTAGAGCTCGAGCGAGTCGCGCGCTACGCTGCGAGGGCGGACGCAGCCAAAGGGACGATGCGCAGCAATGCGATTACGGCGCTGCGCGCCGTATCGCGCCTGGAATCCGAACCACCGCAGACCGGAAAAGCATTGACCGCGATGATCGCGGTTCCGCTCGCGGCCGAACTGTTCCTGGACCAGCAGTTCGTCACCGAGCGAAATACCTTGCTCCAGACAGTCATCGAGCGCGGCGCTAAATTTGGCAAGACGACGCAAGCCACATTAAAGGCACGTGAAGCTCAAGGTGACTTCGATGGCGTCCAGAAAGCCCTCGAATCATTCCTGGCGACAGCGGACTACCCGACTTTCCCTAGCGATGAGCCCGCAGGTATGTCGGCCTTGCGCGTCATGAAGTCTGAATTTCAGACGCGACTCGATACGCTTGAGGAGTCGCGCGAAAGTTTCACAAGACTCCAAGAGGTGCTAGATCGTACGCGCATCGGTCATGCCCTCGGAGGCAGCGATGGACTCGAACAGGACTTGGCGAGCATGAATTTCAACGCAGCCATCTCGCGACTCGAGGGCGTACGCGCTCAATTGATAGGCGAAGACAATCGTCAGCGTGTGGATGCCACTCTAACCGAGCTGCGACTCGCCGGTGCTTCCTTCCAAGCGCTCGGTTCCGCCTGGACGCAAGGCGATTGGCAGCGAACCATGGTCTCGGATCCCCGGGACACGCGCGCACGATCAGCGGAAGCAGTTGGTGCGGACGAACGTGGCGTGGTGCTGAAGACCTCCACTGGAACGGACCAGGTTGCATGGAGCGCTTGGGCCAACAACCCACGTGCGATCAATCAGTTGTTCAAGTCACGACTCGATCGACCCTGGGACACGAACGAGCGCACAGGCATAGCGACCTGCTTGCGCATCAGTGCCACGATCAAGGCCCTACAACCTGCGCTTGCAAGCTGGCGTAATGCCGGCGATCCTCTCAATGAACGTGACCTGCGCAAGATGCTGGCCGTGTTCGAGGATGCGGAGGACTGGGATGAAGCTTCCAGCGCGGATCGAAAGCGGCTCGCCGACGAAAAAACGGCCATAGAGCTACTGGCCTTCGCGCTTATCGCCCAAGGCGAGGGCTCACCCGCACGCGCCGTCGACGCACTCGAGCGCTTGCTCGGCAATTACCCTCATACTCTCGTTGTCACTTTGTTATCAGACGGCAGTGACTGGCAGTCGGCTGTAGCGACTGCCGAAGTCGAGACGCCGGCGGACTCCACGGAACCCGAGGATTCTGAGAGCGCAACTCCCCCTGGACCCGAGGATAGCGCGCTCGAAGAAGCCTCTGAAGAAGATCACCAGAACACGCGCCAATCACGCGGAGGCCAACGATGAATCACCCCGGCATCGCTGAAGCTGGCTCACCCTTGGACGAGTCCGTCAATCTCGCACTCACCTCCCTCGAAGAAGAAGCAGTGCCCGCGCCTTGCGCGCTGTATCTGCTCGGCACCGGTCTGGGCGCGCTGCACTCGACCTTGAGCGGCGCAGGTCCGATCTCGCTCGGCCGTCTCAGCGGTGCGCCCGTCACCTGGCGACACGCCGAGCTGTATTGGGCCCGCATCGACGGACAGCACGTCTGGTTCATAGAAGATGCGCCCGCCAACTTGGAAGTCGACGAACCCTTGGAAGGCAATGCATGGGATCGCGCGTGGCCCATCTGGCTGGCTGCTGCTGCCGGAGCCTCGCTGTGCGTCATCAGTGCCGCGGGCATCGGCTTGCGCGGCGGCGATGTCTCCCCCGACAACGAGATCCCTGTCGGCTCGCTAGCGATGATCCAAGATCACATCAATATGTCCGGCAGCACACCGCTGGTCGGACTAGGCGAGACACGCCTCGGACCTCTCTTTCCCGACCAGAGTGATCTGCACCACGAAGGCTTGCGACTCCAATTCATGGAGCGCGCCGCGCAGATTGGTGTTCAAGTCAAAGAGGGCGTCGTCGCCTGCACTTTTGGCCCGACATTGAATTCGCCGGCCGAGATCGCATGGCTGTCACGTAGCGGCGCCAACGTCGTCGCCCAAGATCTCGCGGACCCTTTGATCGCCTGCGCACACGCCGGCCTCGCTACAGTCGCAATCGTCGCCATCACCGACGACGGAACGCGCCCGATGGGAATGGAAGAGTTGGTGCGCCGCTGCGAAGCCTGCGCGCCCGCCCTCCAAGACTTGATGGCCAGCCTCGCCCCCGACTGCGTCAAGGTCGCCGCCGATCTGGCCGAAGATTTCGTATGAGCGCCGAGCTCTCCAGCAAGAGATCCTCGACCGCCAAAGATCCCTCCCTCGCCAAAGCGAGCATGAAGCAAACCACGCGTCTCGCCGTTTTCGTCTCAGGCACCGGTCGCCACCTGGAAAACCTCGCCGAGCTAGCCAAGGGCGGCGAGCTCGACATAGAGATCGCTCTGGTCATCGCGGATCGAGCCGGCATCGCAGCATTGGACCGCGCCAAACGCTTCGACATTCCGAGCCACGTGATTGACCCCGAACGCGAACTAGACATGTCGACCTTTAGCACCCGCGCGTTTGCTGCGATCGATGCTGCCGATTGTGACTTGATCATCCTGGCTGGTTTTCTACGCAAGCTCGACATCCCAGCGAAGTGGGACGGCCGCGCGCTCAACATTCACCCGTCGTTGCTGCCTGCCTTCGGTGGCAAAGGATTCTGGGGTCATCACGTGCATCGCGCGGTGTTGAAGCGTGGGTGCAAGTTGTCGGGCTGCACCGTGCACTATGTCGACGACGAGTACGACCACGGACCGATTCTTGTCCAGCGTGCGGTTCCTGTTGAGCCAAATGATGATGAGAGTGCCCTCGCCGCGCGCGTGTTCGAGGCGGAGTTGGAAGCACTGCCGGCGGCGATTCGTGCGCACGTCGCGGGTGAGTGAACGCTGGCGGGCGGGTGGCGCTCGGGTTCAGAATTGAAGCAGGAATGCGCGTGCTTCCGCTTGTTGGGGCAGCGTTTGGCCTTTGTGGCCTAGGCCATGGTCGGCCTGGAGTTTGGGGTGGCGCTCTGGTTCAGGATCGAAGCAGGAGTGGCGCGCGTGCGCCCTTCTGCCCGTCCCCCTCACCTTCGGCCCCTACGGCCGCAGACGGCCGAACCTGCGGTTAGGGGCCGAAGCT
>JBLFWN010000146.1:0-13940 GCA_047611405.1 Planctomycetota bacterium
TCGGCACACTCGGGGGCCCAACCGTTTTTGGTGCCCCCCCAAAAACTTGGTGGGCGACACCATATTGCTCAGCGGGATCCAGGCGGTACATGATCCTGGAGGTAGTTCGTCAGGCGAGTGAATAGGTGACGTCGCGTGTTGTCGCCCTGACTAATCGAGTGAGTCCGATTGGGATAGATCTGCATATCGAATTGCTTGTCATGCAGGATCAACTCGTCCACCAAGGCTTCGCAGTTCTGGTAGTGACAGTTATCATCTCCGCTGCCGTAGACAAGCAGCAGATTGCCTTGCAGCTGCTGAGCGTGAGTGATGGGTGAGCCATCCCTATAGCCGTCTGGGTTGTCCTTCGGTAGTCCCATGTAGCGCTCCTGATAGATAGTGTCGTAGTAGCGCTGATTGGCGACGAACGCGATCGCCATGGCGGTCTGGTATAGATCGGGATAGCGGAAGATCGCATTGAGACTCATCGATCCGCCGCCGCTCCAACCCCAAATCCCAACGCGGGTTTGATCGAGATAGGGCCATCGCTTTTGCAAGGCTCGCAAGGCGGCGGCTTGATCCTGTGCAGCGAGGATTCCTATCTTGCGATACACCGATTTGCGCCAAGCGCGACCGCGCGGGCCGGGTGTGCCCCGGTTGTCGATACTGAGCACGACATAGCCCTTCTGCGTGAGCATCCGGTGCCAAAGGTAATTGTGTCCTCCGAAGCGGTCGAGCACCGTTTGCCCGGCAGGTTCGCCGTAGACGTGCACCAGTAGAGGGTAGCTCTTCGTAGCATCGAAGTTGGGTGGTCGCATCACCCAACCGTCGAGCTCGATTGTCTCTCCACTGTCTTCAGTCTCGATCTCCACCCGGAAGAACTCGCTGGGGCCTGTTCGAACTTGGGCGAGCTTCGCCTTCAAGTCTGCGTTCTCCGTCATTGTTCGCAGGACGTGGTGATCAGGCAAAGAGACCAGCTCGACGGTTGCCGGCGCATCGAATGTCGAGTGGCGGTGAATGGCCCACTTGCCGTCCGGCGATATCTGGTAGGCATGCGTACCGCGCTCTTGTGGCGTAATGCGAATCGGCGTGCTGCCATCACTGCCGTTCAGCTCGGCGCGGTACAGGAATCGCTGCGTGGGATCCGTAGGCGAAGCGATGAAGTACACCCAACCATGTTCGGTATCGATGTGTTGGATACTAACGACATCGTAGTCGCCAGGTGTCACGAGCTCCGTGCTTGCGCCGTCGCGGGAGATGAAATAGAGATGGCGCCAGCCATCGCGCTCGCTGACCCAGGTGAATTGCTCGCCTTCATCGAACCACGTGAGGTCATCGCACTCTTCTACCCAAGCCTCACCACGGTCAGTGAACACCGTGCGGCAAACGCCAGTCGATGCATCAGCGAGCATGACCCGACATTCGTTTTGTAGGCGGTTGAAGCGTTGAAGGATCAGTTCGCTCGAGTTGTCTGCCCATTCCATGCGCGCGACGTAGTCATCGCTCGGGTGACCAGGCAGGTCCATCCACTGAACCTGACCGCCTTCAGCAGGCAGCGTGCCGATGCGGCAACGCGGGTTGGCCGTACCAACCTTGGGGTAGCGGTAGCGAGTGACCTTTGAGTAGAGGTCCGATGTATTGTCGATCAAGCTGAACTGACCAACAGCAGCCGAATCGATCTGCCAGAAGGCAATGCGCTCGCCATCTGGGCTCCATCGGAACCCGTCGCGTAGGCCCCATTCTTCCTCGTAGGCCCAATCGAAAGTGCCATTCGTGAGCGTATCCGAGCCGTCGTGGGTCAGCCGTGTTATAGAGCCGTCGGCGATTTCCTCGACGTAGATGTCATTCAGGTAGAGGTACGCTACTCGCTGCCCGGCAGGGTCGAACTTGGCGAACTGCAGGCGCGACTCCTCAAAGCCTTTGCCGAGCTGACGTAGCTCGCCGGTGGCAGAGTCGAGCAACCAATAGTCACCGCGTGTGTGATAGCGCCAAACACGACGGGTGTTGGTGAAGATCAGTACGCGTGTTCCATCTGCGGAGAACCGGTAGTTCGAAATCTCGAGCGGCTCGCTCTCACCCGCAGGTACCAACTGCTGTGCGGCAACAATGACTCGGCGCTGACCACTGGCCGGGTCGTAGCGGACCAGGTCGCGCCCCTTGCCGTCGGCGCCATTCTCCAGAGTGGCCAGCCCGTTGTCTTTCAGCCACCAGGCTGGCCCAAAGCTCTCGGCGCGAAAGTGATCGCTGAATAGCTGGTCGAGCGTGATCTCGCCGGTGCTGCTCAACTTTGCGGCGGAATCTGCCCGCTGCTCAGGACTCGATGAGCAGCCTAAGAGAAGGAGGAGGACGAGCAAGTAGGCCGAGGTCGGCGCTGGGTCTTGATCGCTTCGTATCGACGAGCGGAAGGCGGGGAGGCAATGAATCATGGTTGCCAAAGGATAGAAAGTCTGCGCCATCGATCCTTAACTATGAATGCCATTGGCGGCGCAAGATTATCACTCACTCCTGGCGCTCGGGAACAGCATGCTTCAGTTACTCCACATTGTGGGCGTCGAGACCTGATTCCCAACGAGCAGCTTTGCTGCCGAGTCTACAGCCGCGTCCCAGGAGGCGCGCAAGTTTGGAAGGGGCGCCGCGTCTGTGTGCTCTCCTTCCGATCCGATTGCTTGTAGCGGACGATTAGACTGAGAGTGCATGCATTCCGGGAGTCAATCGCTCGACATACCTTTTGAGGAGTACATCTTTCAGCAGGGCAAAGAGGTTGGGAGTGAGTTCGACCAATGGGTCGACGCGCACTCTGCGAACGAGACTGAGCTGCGACGCTTGACAATACGGTGTCGCCGGTGGAACACTCCTGACTCAGATCTAACGGAAATCTCAGTGGTTACCGACAAAACCCGCGGTGAGTCGTTCAGTGCGCCCTGTGCCTCGATACCTCGGGGTCATTGCTGAGATCGACCCGACGGCAGAGTTGTCGTTTGGCTACTCGCGCAGTGAGCTTCTGGGTCAATCAGGCGCGATCCTGAACGGGCCACTCATCGAGACGGAATCACTCACGCCAGTGTCGAGCATCCGTATCAGCGTGAGTCGCTTTCGCCTGCCAAGCGGTGGCATCTGAGCAACCTTCCGTGATGTGACCGAAGATGTTCTCGTCGAAGAAGACCTCCGTCATGCCCAAGAAATGGAGGCTGTACGGCCAAGGCGACATTGCAAGCCAAGCCATTTAGATTAGCGGAACTCCAAGAGACCCTGCGGTTAGCCTTCAAGTAGATGCAGTCGCAACAACAAGGTGTGCGACACCGTATTGTCACTTGGTAGAGTACTGACAAGGCGGGCTGCGGGCTCGCCGCGAGCCTGGAGTGTCACTACAGGCACTCAGTCCTTGCCCCATTGAACGTACTATGGACTCGAGCCTCGAGCGAACAGCCACTCTCAGGATCGCCTGTACGGTGATGCTGGTATTCTCGCCGATGATGCATGCGCAGGTGAAGCAAGGGCCAATTACTGAGGCCGAGCAGGAGCCGGTCAGCTTCAATCGCGATGTACGGCCCTTGCTCTCTGACCGCTGCTTCCACTGTCATGGACAGGATGAACACAATCGCAAGGGCAAGCTGCGCTTGGATATCGCTGGCGGGCCGCACGGAGCATACCGCTTAGGTGCAGGCACGCAGGTCATCAAGCCTGGCTCACCCGACGACAGCGAGCTCTGGTATCGACTCAAGACGGATGACGAGAGCGAGAGGATGCCACCGGCGGATTCGCACAAGGAACCGTTGAATACTGAAGAGCTGCTTATCGTCGAGGCTTGGATCGAACAAGGTGCTGAGTACGAAGACTTCTGGGCTTTCCTCCAGCCGACGCAGCCCGCGCTCCCTGTCGTCGAAAACATGGCTTGGAGCCAACAGCCCATCGATCAATTCGTGCTTCGCAAGCTCGAGTCCATGCAGCTTCGACCGAGTCCACGGGCTGACAAACGCACCTTGATTCGAAGACTCTGTTTCGACCTCACCGGATTGCCTCCGATGCCCGCCGAGATTGGCTCCTTCCTGCGCGATGATGCTCCGGATGATTATGAGAAGCTGGTCGATAGGCTGCTGGCCAAGCCGCAATTCGGCGAGCACATGGCGAAGTACTGGCTCGACCTGGTGCGCTTTTCAGACACCAATGGCCTGCATCACGATCACTACCGCGAAATGACCCCATACCGTGATTGGGTCATTCGATCGTTCAACGAAAGTCTCGCCTTCGACCAGTTTATCTCCTACCAAGTTGCGGGTGACCTCTATGCAGAGCCGAGCTTGGACCAGCAGATTGCATCGGGCTTCAACCGCCTGCATCTGATCATCGACCGCGGTACGGCTCTGCCCGAGGAGAGCTTCATGCGCAATGTCGTCGATCGCGTCAGTGCGGTAGGAACGGCCTTCCTTGGCCTGACTGTGCAATGCGCCGTTTGCCACGACCACAAGTACGATCCGATCACACAGAGTGACTTCTATTCGCTTTACGCCTTCTTCAACAACTTTGACGGAGGCGCCGAGACGGGTGGCCGCAGTGGAACGGACTTCGAGCGCGGTTTGCAGCCGCCCTACATCAACCTCCCGGACGACGAGCAGGCCGTGATGCTCGAGCGCTTGCAGTTGGAGATTGGGCAAACTGAAGCAGAGATCGCGCGCCTGAGAGGTAAGTTCGGCGAAGCTGTCGGCGAAGAGCGAGAGCAGGCTCTGAGTGAAACTTTGAAGCCGAGCATGACCAGGCTCGAGACTCTACGCAAAGAACAGGGCGACGTCCTACGCGCGGTTCCTGCCGCTCTCGTAATGAGGGAGCGCGCTCACACGCGGCCGGCTCACATCAAGATACGTGGTCAGTACGACCGGGAAGGAGACGTCGTCGAGCGTGCGACGCCAGCCTTTCTTCCGCCGATGGCAAAGTCGGGCGAGAGTCTTCGCACACGCATGGACCTCGCCGATTGGTTAGTCGCCCGGTCTAATCCGCTTACCGCACGAGTAGCGACGAACCGTTTCTGGCAGCATTTGTTCGGTGTCGGACTGGTGAAAACATCAGAGGACTTCGGCGTGCAAGGTGAACTGCCGAGTCATCCCGATCTGCTCGATCATCTTACGTTGGCTTTCGTCGACTCCGGCTGGGACGTCAAGCAACTGATGCGCTCGATCGTTGTCTCGGAGACCTACAAGCAGACATCACACGCTAGTCCTACCGCCTTTGCATTCGATCCAGAGAATCGTGCATTGGCTCGTGGTTCTCGCTTTCGGCTCGACAGCGAGATGCTTCGCGATCATGTTCTGTCCGTTGGAAACTTGCTTAGCTCGGAGATGTTCGGCAAGAGCGTCAAGCCTCCGCAGCCGCCTGGTCTCTGGGAAGCAGTGGCGATGCCACACTCATATCCAAAAGTGTTTGAGCCGGACAGCGGGGACGATGTCTACAGGCGCAGTGTCTACACTTTCTGGAAGCGAGCCATGCCGCCGCCGCAGATGACCATCTTCGATGCGCCGACTCGAGAGGCTTGCATCGCTCGTCGCGAGCGCACCAACACACCGCTGCAGGCGCTACTCCTGATGAATGAGCGACAGTTTTTTCATGCGGCGGGGAATTGCGCCAAGACGTTGCTCGCGATACCAGGCCTGAATGACTCCGAGCGGCTACGGCTCGCGTTTGAGAGGGCGAGTTCGCAACTGCCAAGTGCGAGAAGGCTCGAGATTTTGAAGCATGGACTCGACACTTTCAGAGGGCTCTATGCAGGCGATGCTGGCTCCGCCTTGGCGATGACTGAAGGCAAGGCCGCCGATAATGCAACTCCGGAACAGCGAGCCGAACTCGCAGCATGGACGATGCTCGTTCACTCTCTTCTCAATCTCGATGTGTGCAAAACTCGTCAGTGAGTGGTCATGAATCCGCTTCAGCGCTACAACGATCTGCAGAGTCGACGTCAGTTCCTGCGTGGCGGTGCAATGGGAATGGGCGCAGCTGCTCTGGGCTCCATCGTCGCAGGAGCGAGCGGAGCCGCGACTCGAGAGCGTGGACCTCACTTCGCACCTAAGGCGAGGAGGGTCATCTTCCTCTTCATGGCGGGCGCGCCAAGTCAGCTCGACCTGTTCGACTACAAGCCCGACCTACACAAGCAATTCAATCAGCCCCTGCCGCCCAGCGTCAGCAATGGGCAGCGCGTGACTGCGATGACCAAGGGCAAGACTCAGCTCATCGCGCCGTCGATGTTCAGCTTCTCGCGCCAAGGCCAGAGTGGACTCTTCATGAGCGAACTCTTGCCGCACCTCGCGACGGTCGTTGATGATCTATGCATCATCAAATCGACGCACACGGATGCCATCAATCATGATCCGGGCAAGACCTTATTCTGCACGGGGTCGGAGATACCGGGCAAGGCCAGCATGGGCGCTTGGCTGAGTTATGGGCTTGGCAGCATGAACAAGAACCTGCCGGACTTCGTCGTCCTTCCGTCGGCATTCTGGACGGGCGGCAGCGGCAACGTTCAGGCTCTTTACAGCCGACTATGGGGCTCCGGCTTCCTGCCATCAAAGCATCAGGGCGTTTCCTTCCAATCGACGGGGGATCCGGTGTTGTTCCTCTCCAACCCCGCAGGCGTTAGCCGCTCGAGTCGTCGCAAGATGCTGGACCTGGTTGCGGAGCTCAATGAGCAGGACCTGCAAGATATTGGCGATCCTGAGATTCAAACAACAATCTCGCAGCAAGAGATGGCCTTCCGCATGCAGGCCTCCGTGCCCGAGTTGACCGACTTGACAAGCGAATCTGACAGCACGCTCGCGATGTACGGACCGGAAGTGCACAAGACCGGCTCCTTCGCACGCAACTGCTTGCTTGCTCGCCGCATGGTCGAGAGAGACGTGCGTTTTGTTCAACTGTTCCACCGCGGCTGGGATCACCACTCTAGCTTGCCAAGGAAGCTACGCGGCCAGGCTTTTGATGTCGACCAGCCGGCGGCCGCGTTGATCAAGGACCTTAAGGCGCGCGGCTTGCTGGACGACACGCTGGTTGTATTCGCAGGCGAATTTGGCCGCACGACTTATGGCCAGGGCGTAATCGCGCGTGACAACTACGGTCGCGATCATCACCCGCGCTGCTTCAGTACTTGGATGGCAGGTGGCGGTATCCGGGGCGGTGTCTCCCACGGCGAGACGGACGCGTTCAGTTACAACATCGTGGACAAGCCCGTGCACGTGCGTGACTTCAACGCGACCATTCTTCATCAACTGGGGCTTGATCACCAACGTCTGAACTTCCCCTTCATGGGGCTCGATCAGAAGCTGACCGGCGTGGAAGAGGCGCGGGTTGTGCATGAAATTCTGAGTTAACAATACTGTTTCGCCAGGCCAGCGTTGCTGGTGGGGGGTCATGGTCCAATTCGAGATGCACCCCTCCTTGGGGGCTGGCAGAGGCCTCGAGATAGACCTAGTCAACAAGGTGTGCGACACCGTATTGGCGCAGAAAAATTGGCAATTGTTGTCCGGCAAGAGGGCCATTCCCGTTCTTTGAGCTGAATGATCAGGCTTGCCGGAGCCATGCCAATACAGATGAGTTTCCACCGTGCTTGGGGCTCGCGAACAACTCCCAGGAAATGACACCTACAATGACTGTTCAACGGCTAGCTAACCTCGGAATACTCCTTGCGCTGATCTGCAGCGCGTGCACGGGAGAAGGTCGGGACACGAAGAGTGGCACCTCGGTCACGACCATCGACACGCCCTCATTAACCGAGACCTTCGATTCTTTGAACCAAGGAACCTGGTCGCTGACGCGGTATGGCGGGGCAGCTCTTCCCGCAGTGGAGTTTGGCGAGTTGCGCATGTCGGGCGTCGCAGACTCCGGCGAGGGCGGTAGCAAGGCAGCCTTCCGACCCGGGGGACACATCGAGATTTTTGAGACCAAGGTTCGAGTCGACGAGCTGTTCGGCACGGTGCCCAGCTTCGCGGAGATGGTTTACAGCTTTGCCGACGGCTCGCGCGAACTGGAGGCCGTGCTGCGCGTGAACGCGGCGCCGGTCGCGTCTCCAGATTCTGATACCGGAGCGGACAAAGCTATTCCGCCTTTTCGATTCGAACTCTCGATTCGCGAGCGCGATGGTATGACTATTTTTGAGCCTACGGAGGTGGGTGTGTTCCATGGCCTCGAGGACGCAATCGAGCTACGTTTTGATCTGGACCCGGTGCTCGAGTACTTCGAGTTGACGATCGACGGCGAGAAACATCGCAGGATGATCGCCGAGGTCCAAGTGCCTAGTGACTCCAACCTCGGCCGCATCAGCTTCGAAGTCAGCGGTAACGCTCAACTTTCTATTGAGGACCTGGAAGGCCTCGACCGCACGCACGATAGCGTCCTGAACTTGGCTAACTTACGCGAGCTGCATCGATCACCTTACCGCGTGCAGTATGGCTTCTCGATGTACAACTCGATCGGGGCGCCTCTCGTTCTCGACCAAAGTGATCTCGATGAGCGCGTCTCGATTGCAATCACCGAGGATGGCCAGGCCATCGACTTATCCGAGAGTGGCAGCATCTTACACCCCGCCGGCGACATGTTGCTCGACGTGGTGCTCGTGCTCGACTACTCGCGTTCCATGGCAGACGCTTTTGGCGGTGATGGCATCCAGTCGATGAAAGACGCGGCGGTAGAGTTGATCGGTCGATTGAATCCCGAGCATCGTGTCGGCGTGGTCACTTTCAATGACACCGATGATATCGAAGAGCTCGTCGGCCTCACAACCGATCACGATGCTGTTGAAGATGATATTCAAGAGCATGATGCGTACAACGGCTTCTCACCTGCCTGGGATGCGGTGCGGGGCGGTGTGCAGATGCTGGCGAACGGAGGCGGTGATCTGAACACATTGCGCGTGCTCGTGTTCCTTTCCGATGGCTTTGACAACAGCAGTATTGCGCGGCCGGACGATGTTGTGGATCTGGCGACCGATGCCGACGTCCGCGTCTACAACATTGGCTTCGGCAATTTGGATCCGACAGGTGAGGGCCATATGCGTCGCATCGCCTCACACACGGGCGGACGCTTTATGGATGCGACCATCGAAAGTCTCTCGACGACATTCGATGGAATCTTCGCAGAGCTGGAAAACAACTACCAGTTCAGCTATGTGACGGGTCGTCACAGCGGCGGCCCCGATACATCTGGGCTACCCTTCAACTTCGAACTGCAGCTGATGCTCGACGGAGGTCCGGTGGGAGAGGGGCTCGAGCCGGTAGGCTCGCGCCTACTAGAGCCCATTAGGGATGTCATTTATCCCGATCAGCTTGAAGGCATTACGCGCCGCGGTTTGATCGAGGTTGGAGCGCAGACAGAGAGCCCGACAGGCACTGTTCGCTTCATCTTGCGCGCGAATCATATGCCGCGCGACATCGAAAAGATCGGGATTCGCTTCGAGACAAACAGCGAAGAAGTCGAATCTAATGATGTCAACTTGAAGAAGATTTCCAGTGGTCTGTTGAGCAGCTGGAACAGCGTTGGCGGCGACGCTGATTTCGGCTTCCATACTTCTGGTGATGAACTCTCCTTCGGTGACTTTGGTTCGCTGTTCGAGATCACGGTCGACATTGCGGATGCCACGTCGGACTTCGCGCTGACGATGTATTTCGACAACTCGATCTACGAGAACGGGACCCTGTTCTGGGGTGGATTGGAGAACGAGCTGATAGGCCTTGAGTGGCGTAAGCTCATCTCCGTTGAACTTCCGGACGCAGGCTTGTAGCGCGAACGAAACCAGCACGAGAGCTGAGACAAGCAACGAAAAAGGAGGCGCTCCCGATATGGGGGCGCCTCCTTCGCAAGTCAAAACGCAATAAGGTGTCGCACACCAAATTGTTGATGGGCACCAAGAATATGTACGACACCGTTCTGCTGCAAGCCTTGCAGAATTCGACGAGGGACAGCTCGCGCCTCGCCATCACCGCGCGACCTTTCCCATCGAATCAAAGGCTTCTCGCTTCCAACCTGATTGGATCGGCGAGCCAATCCTCACCATACTCATCATCACCATCGGGTTGGCCATTTTTTGTGCCACCCAATCGCCCCTGTCCCTGAGGGTGAGTCATCGGACGCCGTTCGTAGAGAGTGCATCAGAGGCCGCCCGTGGCGACGGTCAAGCCCCCAAACTCTCTGGCTTTGGGACATCAGCCACAGGCAATGCCCATGCAGGTGCTGCGCTTGCAATCGAGCGATCCCTGATGGCCACCTCGCCTAAAACCCGGGTCAATCTTGGAGCGTTCACTTTGAAGGTTGAGGCTTCTAGGAAATTCCCGATCGGGGCATCTTCCACGAGCATCGTAGACGAGACAGGCGACCTCATCTTGGGCCACGCAGAAGAATCGTCGGCGGCAAGGGCAATGCGACGGCCACGGAGATCGGCGTCATTACCGGAGGCGACGGAACACCGCTTCGGCAAGTCGATCGGCGATCCTTGGTGGGATCGGACACACGACGAACAAGCCCAACTCCTCCATCAGGGGTGGCGCCAAAGTTGTGACGCCTTCTGGGCACCATGGTCGCAGAGGGGGAGTTCGTCACTTCCAACTGAGCACTAGGGTGAAGGCTTCGCGAAGCTCACTTCCCACCGACGCTCTGCCGTGGATGGGGTCCCTGTTTTTAGGAGCTCATCCATGGCTCTCGTATGTCGGGCATGGCAGAGAGAGTGCGCGGACAGGGAACGGGGGGGGGCAACAAGACTCAGCCGGAGAAGGATGTTGCAGGGACGTTCGCGTAGGCGCCGCGGTCCGCCGTGACTTCGTACCCCTGTGAGCAAGGCTACGACACCCCGAACACGGACCCCAGGAACTCCCACATCGGTGATAGTGCGCCGTTCCACCACTCTTCTTCGGTCATGTCTTGCCGCGTCTCACTGATGACGTATTCGCCATCGGCGTTGCCGCCCATGGCGTAGGTTCCTCGGGCATGGCCGCCGATCGCGGCATAACCTCTGGCGATACCGCCAATGGCAAGCCACAGTGCGAGTGATATACCGCCTGTAGATGCGAGGCCGGCCATGGATATGCCTCCTGCTGAAACGCCAAGTGCTGCGCTGATGCCGCCCATCGAGCACAAGAGCCCGGCTGAGATTCCTCCGAACGAGATCACGCCTACGGATGCGCCACCAGCGCAGATGCCGCCACAGGCTACTTCCCCGTATGCAATCCAGCCCTTGGCAACCCGCCACTTCTGACCCGGATAGCGCCGTCCCGAGTACACGTGCACTAAAGGCAATCCGAGGAAGGTCGTGCTTGTCTTGTACTCATATGGGATGCCTGAAGACATCCATTGAAGCTCGGCCCAGAGGCGTCGCAGGATGCCGCCGTGCTTCTTCCAGGCTCGCACTGGGCTGCCGTTTGCCAGTGCGTGCAGATCTTCTTTGAAATCGGCGGCGGACTCATAGCGCTGTTCAGGGTCGTGAGCCATCGCCATGCGGACGACAGCTCCGGCCTGCTTCGTTACGCGTTTTTCGTAGGACTGAAGAGAGCGGGGGAGATGAGTCTTGATCGCTTCGAAGACCTCAAGGGCTGAACCGCCTTCGAAGGGACGTGCTCCGCTCAGAGCTTCGAACAAGGTCACTCCGAGGCTATAGACATCAGTCCTGTGATCGACCTTGGTCTCGGAGAGCTGGGCCTGCTCCGGCGACATATAGTACGGCGTCCCAAGAGTATCGCCGGTCATGGACAGGGCCGGGTCTCCTTCGCTTAGCGCGAGTCCAAAGTCGGCAACGACCGCGGTGCCATCGGAACGCAGCAAAATATTCGAAGGCTTGATGTCGCGGTGGACAAGACCCTTGTCGTGAGCTGCGCTCAACGCGTCGGCGACTTGCATTAGCAAGTGAGCCATCGCTTGCTCAAAGCCAAGCATACCGCGCGCCAACGCTGGAGCGCCAGCAGCGCGGCGAAGCTCATCAGCCGAGTAGCGTTGCGTGTCAACCGCTTCGAGGACTGTTGCGAGTGATGGCCCCTCGACAAATTCCATGGCGAGGTACTGATACCCGCACTCCTCGCCTACGTCGTGAATTTGAACGATGTTCGGGTGTTGGAGTTTGGCGACAGCCAACGCCTCTCGTCGGAATCGATCCGTGTGCTTGACCTCGATGGCCAGGCCGGGGCGCAGGATCTTCAACGCGACGGGACGCTCCAATTCTGGATCGAACGCTAGCCAAACGATCGCCATTCCGCCGCGACCAATTTCGCGCTTGAGGACATAGCGCCCGAACTGGGCGTCTTGGATCAGCGGCATGAGCCCAGCCGGCATCGCGGCGAGGCCGGCTTCGATCATCTTTAGGCAGCGCTCGAGTCCCGGGCGTGCCGACGGGTCGACGCGAGCAAGGTAGTCCGCACGAATAGGTCTTCGCCCGGCGGCCAGGCCGTCCGAATACTCCGCCACCAAGCGATCCAGCAGGTCATCCAGTCGTTCTCTAGTGTCCATGCGCAATCCAAGCGTTAGGGCAACTCCGATTCGTCGCTGAAATCCTCGATAACTTCATCTCCTTGCCAAGCGAGCAAGGCGCGTCTGTAGAGCGAGTGTACGGCGGTCTCACTTCGCCCCATCCGTTTGGCGGCCTCACGAGCGGAGAGTCCCTCAAACTGGCGTAGGCCGATCACACGTTGATGCTCCGTTGCCAGAGAACTGTAACGGGCCACGAGTCGCTCCTCCATTTCGTTGGCTGCAACACGGGTTGCTGGCCCCCATGTGTTCGCGAGAATCTGACTCGCTCGCAGCCCGGCAGCGCTCCAGTCAGAGTGATGAAGAGGGCTGGTCTGACCTGCTCTCTTTGCAGTCCTAATGGCTCGTGCGGCGTCGATTACGGCATGGCGTGCGAGTTGGCTCAGGTAGCGCCACAAAGCTGTTTCCGATGGATCGTCGTGGCTTGGGAGCGGAAGGCTCTTCGCTTTGATCGCGCGTACGTAGACCTCCTGCAGCAGGTCATCGATCTCGATCCTTGCACGAAGTGCTCTGCCTGTCAGGTGGAATAGGAGCAAACGCAGGCGCCTTTCTTGCCGGGACAAACGCACGCCGAAGTCTGCCGCGACATCGCCAGCTTCATCGGGTGAGCCCTGCCCTGCGGGAATCTGTTCCTCATCCATCCTATTCAGAGTACGCCTGGTGCTTGAGTATCCAACACTTGATCCGGCGGATTGCTAGAGCTGCCCCGTTAGCTGAGGAGGGTACGTGCCATGACTCTTGGGACGAGAGTCATAGCATCAAGCAAGCCTGAGCATTCATCCACTGAATCTGAGCTTGTGCGTGGCCGGCCACAAGAGAGCGCACTGGCGCTTGCAAGGGGCCGCGAGCTATACATCAAGGCCTGCTGCCTTGCGCTCCAGCTTAGGCCCCCGATTCAGTGAATCGAATCGCCAAGTACACGCGAGAGGGATCGACGGGCTCCTGCGTCGCTCTCTCCCGTGCATGCTTCGCAGTCGCGGAAGGACAAGCCACCATGAATGGTCAGAGGTCCGTGATCAACGGGACCCGTGGCACGAGTAGCCCGCAAGGTCTCTACGCTTGCAACGAGTCGGTAGCGTCGCCCCCTAGTCAGCGTTGCTTCGAATGGGATGGCGAAACGATGATTACGCGGTGAATATGGCAAGGCGACGGATGCGAGACGAAGGGGCGCTGTGGGATCGGTGGTATCCCAGAGAATGACTTCTGAGTCATTACCACTTCGGTCACTACCTTCGCGTCGGCGGTAACCTTTTGAACTGCCATGCTTCCGTGTTGGAAAACACTATGCCCTCATGCCGCCTGCGCCTGGTGGTGTCTGAATGCCTCGATCGTCTGGCCATTGCTAGACATCGGGTGAACGCTGCGCCGGCCCCACTCCTGCCGCCAAGCCAGCACTTCGCTTGCTGACAGTCGGCTAGGCATCAGACCTGCAAACTGCGCCGCCGAGGCATCATCTCGATTGAAGCGCCGCCTGACGAGATTTC
>JBLFWN010000147.1:0-13925 GCA_047611405.1 Planctomycetota bacterium
GGTATCCGCACACTTGATGGCGATCGTCAACCACCAAGCGCGGCGTGCAAGCTGGCATCGGCTCCGTGCTACTCGTATCAGGCAGCGGCCAGTGCAGAGCATCGTCTGCGGCGTGATCGTCCAAGTGGAGTCGTAGCCGACATGCTTGTTGCAGCGCCTACTCTTGAAGTGCTACCTTCGGCTCGTTCGGTGGAAATGTTGGGGGAGAATATGACACTCATATTGATTCTAGTGCTCGCGGCCGCCTACACCGTAACAGGGTGCCTCGGATTGACGTGGGCCATGGAAAGCGGCTTCGCGACTGTCGCCTGGCCACCTTCGGGCATCGCACTAGCAGCCGTCCTACAATTCGGGTACCGCGTGACGCCGGGGGTATTGATCGGGAGCTTCCTGGCCAACCTGCTGTCCGAGCACTCGCTTACGGAGGCCTTCAACTCCTCGACCGAGACGATCGGCACAGCCACCGGGATCGCGCTGGGTGCATCGCTCCAGGCCGCTGCGTCCTGCTGGCTCATCCGGCACTTTATCGGCTACCCAGATCCTCTCGTCGCGCCGCGACGGATCATCGCGCTGCTCACGCTGGGCGGGCCCGCTGGCTGCCTGATCAGTGCCATCATCGGGCCCACAGTGCTGCTGGCCACGGGTGCGATCTCAGGCAACGCGTGGCTTGAGACCGGAATCACTTGGTGGAGCGGCGACGTGCTTGGCGTGTTGATCTTCACTCCGATGCTAGTCGTCTGGAGAACCGGGAAAAGCATGCGAAGCGCCTCGGCCACGGCGCTACTAATCACGACCTTCGCGCTCTCCATTGGGGCATACACACACATCCGAGAATTGGATCGCTCGAGGCTGCTGCTCGATCTAGGCCACCGGGCAGAAGGAATTCCAGGAGCGCTCGATTTCGCCGTTCGCAGTCACCTCAGCGTCCTCGGATCCCTGGAAGGAACACGGCGGGCCATGGACGAGGTCACGCCGCGGCAGTTTCGTGACATCACCCAAACGGCGCTCACCGAATACAACGGGTTGCATGCCGTGTCTTGGAACCGGCGCTTCACACACACCGAACGCCCGTCCGTTACGCAGTGGCTCATCCGTCACCACGGCGCCGACACTCTAGTAACCGAGCGCGCCCCTACCGTGGGCATGACGGTGGCGGCAACACGGCCCGAATACGTCGCCGTGTTGATGATCGAGCCACAAGAATCCAACCGACCGGCGCTCGGGTTCGATGTCTTGTCGCATCCGGTCCGACGTCTGGCGCTGAACGAGGCGTGCGACAGCGGTCAACCAGTCGCAACGGGTCGGATCACTCTCGTGCAGGAAACAGAAGAACAGTACGGCTTCCTGGTATTCCGGCCGCACTACCGAGCGGGATTGCCGACGGCAACCGTCGAGGATCGCCGCCGCGCAATCCTCGGCTATCACACCGCGGTTTACCGCGTCGGTGAGATCCTCGCGCGATTCCTGACCCAGGACGTTCTGGATCGCTTCACAATCCGCTTGCTCGACCGATCCGCGCCAAACGGAGAACAGATCCTGTTCGCCGCCGAGAACGCGCTGGACAACGTTCAGGACGAGAGTTCTGCCGAAGCATCGACGGCGGACACACACCCCACAACCGACGAGTCGAGAAGCGCAGCACGCTGGGCTTACAACATCGTCGTGCCCGGTCGCAATTGGGAGCTACAGATCGACGTGAGAGAGGCCTACCTGCACCAGGGACTGCGCAATACTGGCGGGGGCATCCTGCTCGCTGGCCTGATCATCTCGGCGCTGGTCGGCGCGCTGACACTAATCAGTACCGGCCGACAGGTCGAATTGGAGCAGCACATCGACGAGCGCACCAAGCGCCTGCAAGAGGAAATATCGGCGCGTGAGGAAGCAGAGAGCAGCCTTCTGCAATCCCAGAGCTTGAGTGTTGTCGGTCAGCTCACGGGCGGGATCGCCCACGACTTCAACAACCTGCTCGGCGTGATCGTTGCGAGCGCTGAGCTTCTTACTCCGGACAACGAAGAGGACCATGAAAGCGTCGACTCGATCGTTCGAGCAGTTGATCGCGGCGCCAACCTGACGCAGCGACTGCTCGCGTTCTCTAGCCGACAGATACTGCGCTCGCGCGCGATCGATCCAACCACGTTGATTGATGGAATGTCCGGCCTGCTCAATCGAGCTCTCGGTGAGACGATCGTCGTCGAGACACGGATCGCCGATGACGTGTGGTTCACGATCGTCGACCCGAGCCAGCTAGAAAACTGCTTACTCAATCTCGCCATCAACGCACGCGACGCGATGCCAAACGGCGGCCGACTGATCTTCGAGTGCCGAAACCAGATCATTGATGCGTCCTACCGCGCCCGTGTGCCAGATGCGTGCGAAGGCGATTTCGTTGCGATTGCCGCGACCGATACGGGCGGTGGCATGACAGAGAAGGTGCGCCAGCACGCGTTCGAACCGTTCTTCACGACGAAGAATGTCGGCCGAGGCACAGGTCTCGGCTTGAGCATGCTGTATGGGTTCATCAAGCAGTCGGGTGGCCACGTAACGATCTCCAGCGAACTGGAGAAGGGCACGACCGTGACCCTCTTCCTACCAAGAACAGAGCAGGTGCCGGAACAACCGAGCACGAATGTGCTGGTGCCAGCGGGCCCCGGTACCGGCCAGACAGTGCTGGTGCTCGAGGATGATGAAGACGTACGAGCACAGGTCATAAAGTTGCTGAGGAAGCTCGGCTACAACCCCGTCGCCGCGGCGGACGCGGTCACCGCGCGAGCCCGGTTCAACGAGCAGCAGATCGACTTGCTGCTTTCCGACGTAGTGTTGGCCGGCGGTGTTAGCGGACCGACGTTCGCCGCCGAAGTGCGCAGCAAGGATTCGCGGATCCCAATCATCTTCATGTCGGGCTACGCGACGGCGTCGGCCAAGCGCGAGATCCCCGACGACGCGGTGCTCCTGAACAAGCCGATCAAGGTCGACGCGCTGGCCCAAGCACTCAGCACGGCGCTGCGCGCCTAGCGGGCTCGTGGCATCCAAATCCTGGTTCGCGCTCGGGTAGTCGCAGTCACGTCAAACCGCTCCTTTGATCAGGCGCAGTTGATCGCATGGTCGTGGTGTCCAAGACCTCTCGACGTGATGCGTCACAAGATGCCGAACGCAACGTGCCCGGCGTTCTCGTCATAGAACGTCAATCATTCGATTACCTTCATCGTGTGGTGATCGATTTCGCGAGGATGTGGTGCGGTAGACACGGTGAACTCCTTCAGGTGGATGACGAGGCCCAAGCCGAGACCGCGCGCAGCATACCGCTGCGTCGTCGCTACTCGGTCGCAGACGACCAGCACCTTGAGCAGCCCCCCCCCCGCGCGCGGCAAAACAGTCCACTTGGATTCAGGCAGTTGACAACAAGAGAAGAGAACCCTCTCTTAACTGACCCTTTAGTCAGTTAAGAACTACTCCCCATGAGACCTCAGCGCGGCAAACAAAGGCTCTTCGACGCAGCGATGACGCTGTTTGCATCCCATGGCTACTTCGCGACGACCGTCGAGCAAATCACGGAGGAGGCAGGTGTCTCCAAGGGACTTGTCTACAACTACTTCAAGAGCAAGGAAGAGCTGCTTGTAGCGCTGATCGAACAAGCCACCGCGAGGATGGCGGAAGTGGCCGGAGCGCTGTCCGGTGGCGACTCACTCGAAGAGTCACTGTCAGACTTTGTGACCCGTTACCTGAATCTGCTCAAGACAGAACGGCAGTTTCTCAAGCTTCAGCTGACGCTCATGCTCATGCCCGAGCTCAGCGAAGTTGTCGCCGAGCCCCAGCGACAACGCGCCGAACTGTTGCTGAGTATGGTGCGTGACTGGTTCAAGCGAGCGCGTGTAAGTAGCCCCAAGAACAAGGCGCGCCTGTTCCTCGCCATGCTTGACGGAGTCGCTCTGCACTACCTGTTTGTCTACGAGACCTACCCGCTCGGCACGATGAAACCCCAACTGATGCGAGCGGCGAGAGACGCTTGCGAGAGCCCCGAGTAAAGAAACGAATGATGATGAACATCAAGAACATCGAAGCGACACAACACCTGTCACATCTCAAGCAGCTGTACATGCGGCACACGACCGCCCCGCTCGACGGCATGTGGTTGTGCGGATTGGTACCGCTGGCCCGTCACTACGGGCTCTACGAGGCCAGTGAGCTTGCCGGCTTTTGCTGCGTCAACGAAGACGGTTACCTGCTGCAGTTCTTAATGGATCCGAAGTACCAACAACGATCATCAGAACTGTTCGCGTCAATCGTGCACGGCGACCTCTCTGCCGGAGAGATCAAAGGCGCCTTCGCCAGCACGGCCGAGCCCGAGTACCTATCACTATGCGCGGACCACTACTCATCGATCACCGTCAACGCGCTCATGTACCAACTGGCGGACACGCCCTGGTCCCTGCAGAGTCGCGTAGTGAACACACCTCTGGCCATGTCTGCAGTTGAAGCCCCCCAGCTGGCCGAGGCTGTGGAGTTCGCCATGGCGGCCATTGGCGCGCCGCCAGAATGGCTTACCGGCTACTACGCCAATCTGATCGATCGCCACGAGCTGTTTGGGCTGTGGGAGGAAGGTCGACTGATCGCAGCGGGTGAAAGCCGTGGCTACGACGATTACCAAACGGACTACGCCGATGTGGGAGTGATCGTCGCCGCTTCTGAACGCAGTCGCGGGCTCGCCACCAGGGTCCTCAAGCACCTCATCGCCATGAACGAAGAGAAATCGCTGAGTTCGATCTGCTCTACCGAGGCGGGCAACATCGCGGCCCAGAAGGCAATCACGCGGGCGGGGTTCCTTGCTCGCAATAGGATCCTTCAGTTTAATGACTAGCAGCCCTTGCGGCGCGCGCTCAACGAGCTCAGTGGCAATGATCACGAGCAGCGTGCACACCAAGGTCTCGACGACAAGCTGTTCACGCCACCCAGCGATGCGCTGCAGGGTGGCAACAGCGTGGTCGGTGACGAGCGAGTCTACGACTTGATCTTGGCTCCAACGTCGCCACCAGCCTTCAAGGCCGTGACAATTACTTGCTTGCTGACCTTGCTGCTATCGAGGTGCATGGTGAAATCTGGATCACCGACTTGGACGTCGACTAGGTCACCGAGGAGAACCGAGCGCTTAAGGAGCAGTCTAGAAACTGTCCCGGCCCGCTGTTCGGTTACATCCATCCTTCACCCGTTTCTAGCACTACCATTCGCGCAAGTGAGCTCATCAACTAGTACCCCTCGGAGTTTGGAATGAAGATCCTTAGAGCAGTTACCGAGCCTGTTGGAACGGCCCTCATGCTGTCGATCCTACTCGTCAGTTGTGCCACGGCCGTTGGGACTAGCGCGGATGGGACTCGCTCGCGCAATGGCGGCGCCATCCCGAGTCACGACTACACACTCGCCTTCCTGGTCGCGGGAGAACGCGCGGGAGACCTGGCCGACGATGTGATCGCCGCCGCGAGCCTGGGGCACCGCGCTCACATCGAGACAATGGGCGCAGAAGGCACACTTCTGTTGGCGGGCCCATTCGGCGAACCGCGCGCGAACACGGACTGGCGAGGCATCTACGTGCTGGATCTCGCGGATGTGGATGCAGCTCGCGACTTGACTCGATCCGACCCCTCCGTCGTCGCGGGCCTGTTCGACCTCGTCATGGTGCCCTGGCAGTGCAACGTGGATCTGCGCCCCATGCGGGACAAACTGGAGCAGGAGAAGAAAGCGGGCATACCGTTCAATCCTGCGGCCTACGTCCTCGCAACACGCAAAATTGGGCCCGATGCCGCTGGCCAAACGGAACATTGGTTTGGGATGGCCGGTGTGGTTTGCGCCGGCGAATTGGGAGGCGGTCGTGATGGAGAGATCATGCTCTTGCTCACAGCCAAAACTGTTGAGGGCGCTACGGAGTGGCTGGCCAGGCACGGGGGAGCCGACAAATGGGAGTTGTCGAGCCTCTGGGCGACGGCCCTGTTGGGCGAGCAGGCTGCCTCCCCCCGCTGAACGGCGGCCCGGAGAACGCACGACCGGTGCCGAGTAGGCCCCGCAGGTTTCGACCCGGAGCAGCCCCGCTTCCGACTCTCCTGGCTGTGCCACATCGTGCCACTGTGTGCCTTCGCACCCTCACTCCCCATGTTCGAAGAGCGCTCCGATCGGTTGTTGGGATTCCGTTGGCAAAGAGATCGCTAGCAATCGGGTGAATGCCCTCTCTCTGCGGGGTTGACCGCAGTGCGTATCGGGTTGACGTTGGGCCAGCGACAACTCTTCGAGGTGCCACTGCCATCCTCATCATGAAGCTCATTCGGTCGCATCTTGTCGCTACTTGCCTAGCCACGCTCGTCGGATCGATCACTGGTCAGGCGCCCCCTCGAGCGGGCTAATCCAATCGTTTGCCGACGATGCATCATGGCAAGACACTGCGGCGCACATGGTCCTGACAAGGCCGGGTGCTTCGATGCGCTTGTGGCGATCGCGGCAACTGACTTCGATGTTCTCTGCGCTTCATGCGGATTCGTCGAGCCGGCACGGCATCTGAGGCGACCGAGTAGCGGTCTACTTCACCGTGAACCGGAGATTCCGCACTCGTTGCGCGTCGACATGAAACCCAACGACTGAGTCGTTCGCCCCACGGTCGAACCGAAGCTTGAGACCCGAGGCAGCGAAGCTGTCTTTGGTAGTCGGCACCAACTCGCGATCAAACTTGCGGCCGAAACACAGGTGCAGCTTTCCTTCGCGCAACGCAATCACCCAGGTCGCCTCGAGTTCGTCGCTGAAGAAACTGCCCGCGAATGATCGAACCTGATCTGCGGTAAGTTGGACCGGCGGCACAGATGCGAGCGTGAAGGCCTTCTTGCCAGCTCGGTATACGACGACCTTCGAGGCGTCGGGACCGTCGGACACAAGCTCGAACTCGAGCAGGGTCGATGGTCCGATCAGCGCGACGCGCTGCAGACCGGTAGAAGCGAGGCGGAAGCCCCGGCCGCGGAGTTGGGCCCGTAACTCACCGTTCTTTGCCGTGAACCGCACCTGGAGCGACCCGGGCTCGTCCTTCCAGGAACCGGCGAGTTTCGTGGCCAATGCTGCCGAGATCACAGCAGGCTTGGTGGCATTCTCGCTAGTCGCAGTCGAGCCTGACTTGGCTCGCGCCGCGACCGCGGCGGATGGCTTCGCACTTGCGGGCCTCGGTGCGAGCTGGCTCGCAAGAATGCCGTCGGCGACTTCGCGGCACAGTTTCGTAGGATTCGCGGTGCTGACGTTGGCCAGGCAAACGATGGTTACGCTCTGATCTGGAAAGCGGATGATATCGGCTTGGTAGCCGACGTTCGCGCCGCCGTGACTGACGGCCCTGAGCCCGCGGTAATTTCCGACCAAGAGTCCCCCGGCGTATTTGAGTGCCTTCCCGCTCGTGAGCTTGCCCGTTTGACGCATCAGTGCGAGGAACTCGGGACCGCCGATCTTGGGGTCATAGAAGTTGCGATCCCACTTCAAGAGGTCTTCGACGCTGGTGAACACGCCTCCATCACCGATCATCTCCAGAGTCGTGCGGCTGATTTGGAACCCACCGTTGGAGCTGCTCGGCGCGTAGCCTTCGGCTCGGTGCGCAACCAGTTGCCTGTGGTTGTCGTGATAGTGCGTTTCGCGCATGCCGAGCGGCGCGAAGATCAATTCGTCAGCCGCTTCACGCAGGGATTTCCCGGTGGCGGCCTCGACGATATGTGCCAAGAGGAAGTATCCAGAGTTGCTGTAGAGGAACTCGCTGCCGGGCGCAAAGTTCAGCTCGCGTTGGCGCGCGATCTTCGCGATCACTTCGGCGTCGGTGTAGAAGTCCGCGCCCGATTTACCTGCGAACCACATCAGGCCGAGGTAATCCCGGATGCCACTCGTGTGGTGCATCAGGTTCCGAATCGTGATCTTGCGACCATAGTCCGGCATCTGTGGAAGCCACTTTCGAATGTCGTCGTCCAGTGAGAGCTTGTTGCGAAGATGAAGCAAGACGACGCACGCTGCCGTGAACTGCTTCGAGGTGGAGCCGATTCGGAAGATCGAGCGCGGCTCGTTGGGGACTGCGTGCTCGAGGTCGGCCATGCCGTATCCCCTTGCGTATGCAATTTGGCCGTTGCGATACACGGCTACCGAGCACCCTGGTGAGTTCTTGGAGTCGTATTCCTTGAAGACCGGATCCACGATTCGTGCCAGACCTTGTTCAAGGGTCGTAACGGCGGCGCTCACTGCGCGCAGGCGCTTTGGCACTTCGTCCTGGAATGACGTGCTCGCGTGGGCGGGAAGAACAAACAGGATGGCCGCGGCGGACAGAAGGTTGAATTGCATGTTGCGTGACTAACAGGTAGGGCTGCTCAGGCCGGAGGGGAGCCCCGGCTGATCGAACAGCGTGTGTAATGTCAGAAAGAGGACGGTGAGGGAGCCAACGAAGAAGGCTCAGCGGCTCAGCGTGTGAGTTCGAGCGCGTAGTAGGTATTGCAAGCGGAGTGCCCCGTGTCCCCGAGGGGCGCTGTGAGGGCCCTGAAGCCGACTTTCTCGTAGAGTGCTCTCGCTTGGCGCATGTGCTCGAGGGTTTCGAGGTAGCAGGTGCGGTAGTCCGCCTCACGCGCGGCATCAAGGCAGCGTGTAAGAAGCACGCGCCCCACGCCGATCCCGCGCGCGCTGGGCCGCGCGAACATCTTTTGCAGCTCGCAGACCTTGTCGTCGCCCGCGCTGGCCAGCGGTGCGAAGCCGCTGCCGGCGAGCAACTCGCCCGCGCGCTCCGCGACGAAGTACGAGGTTCGTGGCCCGGCGTAGGCGCTGTGCAGGGCCTTGAGCTCCACGTCCTCACTGGAAAACCCACCCCCAACCGCCCCGAACTCTGCCAGAACGTCCCGTATCAGTTGCGCCATATCGGCCTGGTCTGCGCGCCGCAGCGGACGCACGATGACGCCGTCGAGGGCGCGCGCCCGACGCAGCGCGTCCTCGTAGAGGATCACTCCTTCGACCACAGTCGCGCGCTGCTTCTCGGACAAGTGGGCCAACGCCCGCCCGACGAACTCATCTGCTTGCTCGTGCAGTTCGTGCACCAGCCGCGCGCCCTTCTTACTCATTCGCATCGGCTTTGCACGCTGGTCAGCGGCATCCACCTGCAGCTCGAGCAACCCCTTGAGCGCGAGCGACTGCAGCGCGCGGCTCGCGGTTGATTTGTCCACGCTCAGGAGTTCCGCGACTTCGATGGAGGTCATCTGGCCGTGCTGGGACACCTCGATCAGCACGTGGCACTGCGCCGGCGTGCAGCTTGTGCCGTCGACCTGGGGCTGCATAACGCCGAGCGCGCGCGCAAGACGCCGGGACTGGTCTCGGAGCCGGCGGACCTCAGGGTCGGGGGGCACGGTAGGGCTGCGGCTCATAAATGCAACATACACCCAACTAGATGCACCTTGCAACCATATCGCAGAGTGAGTGGCGAGAATCTATGAGCCCGCGACACCCCAAGACTCGATCGCGGTTCGCGAGAAGCAGTTACGACAGCGACTCAGAAGCTCGTTGGCTCGGTGCTCCTTGACCTCGTGCACGTGCCGTGGACCGCTGCAGGTCTTGCGCGCGGCTGGCCAGCGCTCTTGATGAACGGCATCGGTGGTGTCTGGTATGCGTGGCTGGCAAACCGGTGGTTGCGCAAACTGTCGACATGGGGTTTCCCCCGACTCGCCCGAGCTATGCCTAGCACCAAGTGCCGAGTCCATCCCAAGTACAAGACGCAGTATCGCGTCGGTAACTGGTCAGACTACGACCGATCCCTAATCGAGCTTGGCAGCCTCACGATCTGGGGGTCGCCAGACGCAATCGCACGATGGAATGCCAAGCCCTCGTGGCGTCGTGGAGGCAGCGCAAGCGCTCCGACCTGGCCATCGAGACGGGGCTCACACTACGCCTGGTGTTCAAGTTGCCACTGCGCCGAGTCGAAGGATTCCTGCGTTCGCTGTTCGACTAGATGGGCCTCGCGCTCGACGTTCCAGACCACACAACACTCTCGCGGCGGGGCAAGCATCTGCAGGGGAGGCTGTGGATATCGCGCGCGAGATCGAGTCATTCGACGCGTTCGCAAGATTGCTCGACAGCAATGAGAAGAAGGGTTCTGGGGCTCATCTGCAGGCTCGTGCCGAGCGAAGCCTACAGCGGCGCGTCAATCGCCGAGGCTCCGAGCTGAACCCAGTAGAGCCCCGTGTAGAGGAAGCGGATCGTGGAGAAGTGCAGCCCACTCGCCCTGAAGGGAGTTGCCGTCTTCTTGAAGATGGGGTCAAACGAAACCCCATGGCCGGTAGCCGACGGTTGCAATACGGAGAAGTTGAGTATGGACCCCGGAACCGGGTTGAGCGGCGGCGGGAAGTTCGTGTTCTCGGTGAGGGAAACTAGGATCGTCAAGCCCAGGCTACAATCGACCTGGACCACACCGGCGCTCGAAGAGAGACTCTGAAGGGTGGCTGCGAAGCCTTCTGCAGCGAGAATGCCTGGACCACCTCGGCGCAATCGCGCGTCCGCGACCCCCGTCACGCTGTTCGCGAACTCGATCGTCTGATTCGTAAGCACGGTATCGCCAAGCGTGCGGCGAGTTGACTTCGTCGTGCTCGCGACGTCGAGATGCGTGTTGCCCGCGGGCAAGTTGAAGCGGTTGTTATCGACGTCGATGCTCTGCAGGCCGGTCCCACCCAGAATCGCCGTGAACGGACCACCGAGACCTGACGAGAACTGATTGTGTTCGACAATGACGTTGAACGCGCCCTGCGGACCATCGAGACGAATGAACTGATCCTCACTGAGGCCGCTCGTTTGCGGAACACGGCTGTGGTCGTTGCGAGCGATCGTCAGATTCGCGACGCGGTCGGCGTAAATATCGAACGGCACGTTCGCCTCGAAGCCACAGTCGGCGATCAGATTCTCGTAGACCCGATAGCCGGTGATGCCGGTCATGTAGATGCCGCCGTGCGATGTTGGACCGACCCCGTTGTTACCGATGAGTGAGTTGGTGATCTGCGAGAGTTCTGTCGCCGCGAAGATTCCGCCCTTCGCGTTCAATTGGATGTCAAGGTGATCAAGCCTCATGTTGTAGGCCACGGTGGCATCGCCAGGAGCGGCCAGATTGATGCCGTATCTGCCGTTCCGACGGAACACGCAGTTCTCGATCGTCCACGTCTTGGGCTGCCCAAAGTCGTTCAGGTCCGCGCTCATCAAGAGACCGTCGAGAGCGTGGTCGCTCACCCGGCATTCGGAGATTCTTCCGTTCCAAACGTCCTCGATCTCGAACCCGACCGACCCGGAACTGTTCGGACTGGTCACCTCGATTCCTTCGATATTTAGAAACCATCCCTGCTGAGAAGCCGCGTTCGCGGTTCCGAAGAAAAATGCGGGCCGACCGCCCGTCTGATTCTGGATGACTGTGTGCCCAGGCCCTTCACCGCGCACCGTCAAGCCGCGACCAAAGTCGCCGATTTCCGTGAAGAGCCACTGCGCGGTCGTTCCGAAGTGGTACTGCCCCGCTGGCAGAAAGAGCTCGGCACCACATCCCCCGGCCGCGTTCAATGCCTTCTGGACATTCTGCGAAGTGTTGTCTCCCCACCACTGCGGCACGATTTGACTAACGCTACCGGCGCTGAATCTCACTGTTCCGTCACCGGCAAACACGCGGGTCTGCGCGGCGACAAACGCACCGGTCACCGTCAGGTCGTGGCCGGCGAGTTGGATGGTCCCGCCGCCTAGGTGTACGAGGGAGATGTTCTTCGGGATCTTAAGATCCACGCCGAGCATGTCGTCGGTGTCGGCGAACAACACGGCCGGAGTACGCGAACCGAGCATCTGCACGGCACGATGCAGTCGACCCGAGCCGACGTCTTTGAAGGTGCTAAGATCGTGATGGCTCGAGGCGTCGGCTGGAGGACCGCCACCGGGCCACGACAGGGATGCAGTTAGCAGCAGCGCAGCAGTGATAGCGACGTGGTATTTTTTGGGCATTGTGCAGCTCCAGCTTCATTCTGCGGCTCGACAGGGATCAGCGCGCAATTGGAAGACTAACATCTCGAGCGAAAACCTGCGCACCGCAGGCCGACATGCGGCCTTCTAAACGCTACTAGCGGTGTGATGCAGACAGTTGCCGTCTTATGCGCGAGTCATCGACGTCGCTCACAAGGCGGGTTGCCGCAGGCCTATTCATGGATACGTCGAGGACAACCCAACGCAATGAGCGGCGTTGAGGGCCGCGGAGAAGATGGCTAATTTCGGCATCACACCACTAGATACCAGCCACAATTGGCAGCGAGGTCATTGGCCCAAGCCGAGGTGGCCCGCATACGAAAAACGCCACCCGGAAACCGGATGGCGCTTCGCGAGCTTCCGTGCAGGAAGCCCTATCGAGATGCGATCCGTCGACTAGATGTCGCCGAGCGACAGCTCGAGACCGTTCGACGTCACCATGTTTGCCGCGTTGATATTGAGCACGAGCGCGACCGATTGGTTGAGCACTTCCGTGCCAATCAACGCTGCCGTGGACGGGATCGACAGCGACGCCGAGCCGGTGCCGCCAGCGACGACCATACTGTTGATGACGTCGAGATCCTGGTAGACGTAGCAACCAGGCATACCGAAGAACGTCAATTCCAAGCCACCGACGATCGGCGTCAACGACAGGATCGACAGACCAGCAACCGCGGTCGGCGGCACGTTGGTCGTGACCAGGTTGATCGTCGAACCGAGCACCGGGCGAGCCGACGCGTCGAGCGCAACATCCGGCGTGCCGGAGGTCGAACTGCAAGCTGTGACCGTGCCGTTGAGCGACGCAGAGATATCGATCGAACCTGGGTCGGCCGCACCGGCGAGCGAGTAGCCCGTCAGGTAGCTGCCAGCCACGGTCATGTTCTGATAGACGAAGTGCACGTCGCCGTTAGCCCAGAACTGGATCTGCAGCGTGTTCGAACCAGTGTTCGAGTAGTTCGGGACACCGTCCCAACTGACGACCGTGCGCGCCGCGGTGCTGTCGACGTAGACGTCGCCGCCCGCGCTCGGGTTGAGGTCACGCCACGCCGCGCACCACATCTCGTTCGACAAGAACGTGCCGACGACTGGCGTCCAGTTGCTGCCACCGGTGTAACCACCCGACGTCACCCAACCGTTACTGCAAACGGTGATCGAGCTGGTTGAGCCGCCGGGGAACGGCAAGCTGAACCCAAGCGTGTAGGACTGCGTGGTGTCATCACCGAAGCCTTGCGGGCCAGCCGGGTTGATCCAAGTGCCTTGACCGGCAACGAGCGTGTATTGGCCGCTCGCGTAGTCGAGCGTGAACGACGAGTTCTGAAGGTCGAAGTTCGGGAACTCGTAGATGCCTTCGTCACAGACGATCGAGGTGCCGCCACAACCGGTGCCGACGGGCGACTTGGTCGCGAACGTTCCGCCACCAGTGCCGATTTGGCCGAGGCCACCAGCAGCAACCAGCGAGTAGTCAGCATCGACGCTGCCGGTTTCGACGTGGTTGTCCTGGACGATGCCCGAGCCAATGACGTCGACAATCCAGAGGCCGGATTGCGGGTTCTGCACGAAGACGTTCTCGATCGAGTTGACCGTGTCTTCGCTGCCACCGGTGGACGACCACAGGCCACTGTTGAGGCCGTTGTTGCCCCAGTATTGGCTGCCGTTCGGCGCGGTGACGCGCAGCGACAGGTTGTTGATCAGCTGCGAAGAAGCGGCCGGGTTACCAGCGGGCTCGTTCCAGTTGAGGCATACCTTCAGCGACGGTTCGCCATTGGCGACCGTGATCGTGTGCTGACGAGTTTGGCCGGGGAAGATGACGTCCGTCTCATCGACGATGTACATCTTGGCGCGGTTGTCGTACATCGTCTGCAGGTCGGGGAAGCCCCAGCCTTGGTGCTCACGACGGTTGTCGTTGCTACCAG
>JBLFWN010000148.1:0-13594 GCA_047611405.1 Planctomycetota bacterium
GGGTCGCCGGGACTGGGGTCGGAGCCTGGCCGACGACGTCGCGACCCTCGAGGAAGAAGGCGTCAGCCGGCTACTCTGCCTTGTGCCGCAAGAGGAGTTGCACCGCTATGGAGTGGACGAACTTCTAACCGTCTGTCGGGCTGCAGGGATGCTCGTGCACCACTTGCCGATCGTCGATCAGAAGGCCTGCAACCAGGCGGAGATGATTGAGGCGCTGGGCTGGGTGGATGAGGGCTTGCGTAATGGCGAGAAGGTCACGATACATTGTGTCGGAGGCATCGGTCGCTCCGGAATGGCGGCGGCTGCCTACCTGCGCACGCGTGGGGCCGCGGCCGACGAGGCCATGGAATCCGTGCGCGCGGCCCGCTCACAGCGGGCACTCGAGACCACGATCCAGGAGCAGTTTATCCGGGACTTCCCAGCAGACTCGCTCAGCTAGCGAATTTGGGACTCCTGCAGGCACCGTCCGAGGCCGAGCCGCTCACCCTAGAGACGCTGGAGATCCAGCGCCGCGTGCTGGGCGACGCGGAGCGCCACGTCTGGTCGAGGGCTTGGCCTTCCATGCCTTGATTGTCTTGGGCGTCACCCACAGGATGATATCGCCACGCTGGACAAGGGCACGGTCGTAGGCGCCCCAGTTGGTGACGCGGTACTTGGTCTTGTACGTTGGGTGCACGCGGAAGTTCATACCGGAGCCTTCGGACAACAGAGACTCGAAGCATGAGAAACGGCCCGCAAGGGCCTTCCATGCGTGCTGAATTCTGCACCAACGCCCTCCTCCCCCCCATGCCAGCGAGCCCCTGAGCCAACGCCGCCTCACGCCCGCAGCTCGAAGCTTTCCTTGTAAATGGGCACACGTACGTCCTTGAAGCCGGCTTGCCAGAGGCGGTCGGCAAAGCGTTGGGCGGGGCCCTCCTCGCCGTGCACAACGAAGACCCGTTCCGTGGTGGCGGCCAGGGGGGAGAGGTGCTCGAGCAGCTCGCTGGCGTCGGCGTGGGCGGAGAGGCCGTTGATGTGTTCCACGTGACATCGAACGGAAACCCGTTGGCCGAAAATCTTCACGAACTCATAGCCGTCCAGGAGCTTGCGCCCGACCGTGCCTTGAGCCTGAAAACCGGTGATCAGAATCGAGTCGTTGAAGCGCTCCAGGGAATGGAGCAGGTGGTGAAGGATACGGCCGCCTTCGCACATACCCGAGGCAGAAATAATGATGCCGCGCGTGATCTCGTTGAGCGCCTTGCTCTCCTCCACATCGGCGATGCAACGCACGCCTTCGAAGAAGAAGGGGTTCTGGCCGCCGGCGATCATGGCACGGGTCTCTTCGTCGTAGAGATCTCTATGGCGCGCGACCACCGCAGTAGCCTTGTTGCTGAGCGGTGAGTCCACGTAAATCGGAAGTGGATCGATCAAACCCTCATGGATCATGCGGCCCAGATACCAGAGGATGTTCTGTGTGCGACCGACCGAGAAGGCCGGGATCAAAATCCGGCCACGGCGCGAGGACTGCTCTTGAATGAAGGCGCGGAACTGCTGCATTTGAGTATCACCCGGAGGATGCACCCGATCTCCGTAAGTGGATTCGGTCAGCAGAACGTCACACTCGGGCAACGGATCGGGATCGCGCAGGATCGGAATCCCCGAGCGCCCAAGGTCTCCCGTGAAATTGATCCGCAGAGGCCCTTCCTGGCCGCCAACCTGCAAGCAAATCTGCGCCGACCCTATTATGTGGCCCGCGTCGATGAAGAGCCCCTCCACATCGGGAAGCACCGCGAAGGGCTTGTTGTAGGGCACTGTCTCGATCTGTCCAAGAGTGCGCTCCACGTCCTCCATCTCGTAGGCAGGCTGGAAGTCGATGCCCTTCTTCTTCAGGTATTTGGCATCCGAAGCCTGGATGTGGGCCGAGTCCGGCAGCAAAATTTCGAGCAGATCACGGGTAGCGGGCGTGCAGTAGATGGGACCGCGATAGCCCATGCGAACCAGACGCGGCAAGGATCCCGAGTGATCTACGTGTGCGTGAGAGAGCACTACGGCGTCGATGCTACTTGCCAGGAAGGGTAGCTTTTGATTCAGCTTGTTGGCGATCTTGCGCGGCCCCTGCACCATGCCGCAGTCCATCAGAACACGACGCTTCCCAACCGTGAGCAAATGCTTACTGCCGGTCACCCGCCGAGCGGCGCCAAGGAACTGCAAAGATATGGACATGATGACAGGGCTGTTGAAAGAAGACGGGCGCTGACAGGCCATCGGGACGGATGGCCGCAGTCGAGAGACACGACCCTAAGGGTCACCCTAACGCGCTCGCCATTCCATCCGCAATTGTGCGTAGAACAGCCTCACCGTTCCCGGCTGCCTAGCCACCGTTCAGCGGCACGGGTTTGAACAGCCCCAACTAAACGATGGCCTACTGAGGAGGCGCGTTGCTCGCGTTCGCCATGGATACAGAACTCCGCAAGCTTGGGGTACCCGGGCTGATGGACTTCATGAAGCCTCTCTACGGGGGAGCGGACCGTATCTACTCCATTGGTGACCTTCGGGAGCACCTCATGCGGCTCGACCTGCAGGCGTTCTACGACCGACACTTCCACGGCAAAGACGTTCCTGATCTACAGGAGGATTTTTCTGTTGCTGGCGGGCCGATGATTCGCGCTGATTGCCAAATTACCTACTTTAGTATTCAGACCGAGGACAGGCAAACCGTTGCCGAACTCGACGGCGTTGGTGCATGGATAGGATTGGGCCGACAGCCCCCCCCAACGGCCTCAGCGGGCGTCCGAAGTCGGACGCCCAAGCTCCGTGATTCCGTTCAGGATGTTGCAGCCGAGCACGACTTCGACCGCCGTGCCTTCCTCTGAACGCGCACGAAGCCGGCCTCCCAGGATCGACTTCCACCGGTAGAAGGCGTTCTCTACTCGATCTTGCTGGTGGTATCCCGACTCCTTCTTCCAGCGTCTTCGCCCCACCTCCCGTACACGGGCGATGGTCTCCTCGCGAGCTTTGCATCTTGGCCGAGTTCGGACCCGAGCAGCCTTCGTCGGTGGAATGACAACCCTGGCCCCTCGCTTCCCCGCGGCAGCGTAAACCGCCCGCGAGTTGTAGGCCGTGTCGGCGGTGAAGACCGAGATGTCGCCTTCGAATTGATCAAGTAGACCAGGCACGGCTGCAGCATCGTCACCGCGGTCATCCGTGAGCACCTGGAGGACGATTACGCCTGACTCATCCACGCCCAGCTGGAGCTTCCTCCAGCCTCGTCTGCGCCGGCAGCCGTGCTTCGCTGTAGCCCATTCCCCCTCCCCCACGATTGTGAGGCCCGTGCTGTCCACAATGAGGTGAGTGCCTCGCCCCGAGTGGCTACCGGCCAGGTCCACGTCGAGGTGCTGCCAGCGTCTGGAGAGGGTTGTGTGGTCGGGTGCGCAGAGATCAACATCCATCAGCCGGAAGAGCGAGTTCAGGTACCCTTCAACTTGGCGGAGTGGCTGGTGGAAGAGCAGCCGCAGGAACAGGGCTGTCTCGATCGCCAGGTCAGAGTGCCGTCGCTGCCCTCAGCGCGTTCCCCTTGGCGTGGCTCGCCATGCCTTGATCGCATCGTCCTACAGCTAGAAAGTGAGATCGCCCCGCTGTACCAGGCCGCGCTCGTACTCGGGCCAGTTCGATACGCGATACTTCGTCTTGTGCTTGGGGTGGACTCTGGAGTTCATCGGACCAGTGTCGAGGAACGCGCGCAACTTGGGAGCAGAGTCGGCATGAACGGCCCTGAGAGCGTCCACGACTTTCGATCCATGCACCAATGCCACGCCCCACCTGATCATCCGGAGCACACGGCAGATCCGGTGGTTCGCGGTGGAGCGCGAAAGGCCGTAAGTAATCATCCGTTCACGAACGAGCTTCAATGATCGAACTCGGACACGAGGCGCGAGACGAACAGCTCGAGGAGCGGCCGGGCCGTGTACCGGATGTTGTCGACCTCGTGAGTCTGCGTCCCGTCCGGCCTTCGGTAGTACACAACCGCATGTTCCAAGTAGCGGGCTACGAGATCGGCAATCGTGAGACCTTCGCCTTGATCAACCTCTGTAGGCCTGCGGCCTCCAGCCTCCCACTCCGCCTTGAACGCAGCGAATTGGGAGTGGGTCTCCGGGTCATCAAACGGCCCGAACCACATCTGCCGCCCGTTGCATTTCGCGTACCCGTTTCCCGAGCTCTTATGCCTGCGAAGACTCGGTTCTCGCTTCGTTCCTCTGTTCATGTCGCGGTCTCATGCTCAAAAAGGTGGACATCCACCCGATTGAGTCCCTAGAGCCGCGCTGCTCGATCCGAACAGGTTCGCCGTAAGCCGGCGATCAGCATCATGTTGTTCCGCTCCAACGGCGTCACCCGTTGGGCCCAAAAACAACATCATCTCTGAGGCTGCTATGAAGCCCCAGAGATGATGGTCGGGGCGAGAAGATTTGAACTTCCGACCTCTGCAACCCCATTGCAGCGCGCTACCAGACTGCGCCACGCCCCGACTCAATGGGGCAGGAAGTCTATGGAGGGCACCGCCAACCGTCAAGCCACACACGAGAATCACAGCAAGCTTTTGTTCCTGCTCGAAGGAGGCTGGAAGGATGCGCCGAATCGACCGAGAATCAGGGCATGGCTCGACCCCTTCGACCGCAGTGGCATATCAGGACGACCGTCCGGCGCAGACATCGCACGTGGATCAGCGCTATGACGCTGGCGACGCTCGGCTGGGGCGTCTGGTGGGTGACGGTGCTTCTGATCCGAGTCGCTCCCGATATCGCGCCCAGCCTGACCACGGCCTCGTGGATAGGCGGCGCCTTTGCGGTCGTCGGACTCTTCCTCGGGATTTTCACGATCCGCGCGCGCAAGATCTGGGTGCTGCTGGCGGGCGTGCCAATCTTTGCGAATGGAGCGCTGCTCCTGATGCCCTTTTTGGTCGCGGACCTCGAAGTGCACCTCATTCAAGATCAGGGCGAGCTGCAAGACCCGGACAGATCTCAAAACTCAGACGAGCTGCAAGACGAGAGCAACTAACTCTCAAGCATCCCGCCCGAATTAGCCAAAGCGTGAGCCAGCGCTCGCGCTAGCCCGAAACGATCACTTCGGCAAGCGGAACTCGAGCCGCTTGCGGACGACCATCTCGACAGGACATCCATCACGCGTTCCAGGTCGGAAGCTCCAAGTCGCCAAGCCTTCGCAAGCCGCATCATCAAGCAGCTCGTGCCCACTGGATTGCTCGACGGCAACGTGACTGACACGGCCTTTCGCATCGACCGTCATCAAGCAGACGACAGCTCCATGCAAAGCGCGCCGCTGTGCGGCTGCCGGATACGCAGGGGTCAGACAATGCTCGTTCTTCGGTTCCGGCGGTAGCTCCACCGCAAGCGCTGGCTCCGGCGCTGCCTCGTCTTCGGCGGTTTTTGCGGCCGGATTCGCGTCCGTCGCAGCAAGCGCTTCCGACTGTATTTCAGGAACGAGATCCTGAGCGGCGGCGGTTCGCAGCGGCGACAACAACGGCCGCTCGAGTTGCTCTTCCGATATGGGCTGAGCATCAATCTCGATCCATTCGAAGTCGGGCTCTTCGCCCCATGCGACAGGCATCTCGTACGGGACGGCTTCGGCGTCCGGGATCTCAGTCGAGGTCGGCTCGAGCTCGGCCGGCTGCGGCTCCAACTCTTCGAGCTCGGGTACGAGATCTGCAATCGGAGACGAGGGCGCGAAGGCGACCGTCACGGAGACAGGCGTCGGCTCGTCCCACAGCGAGTGCAAACCGAGCGGCACCCCCACCACTCCCGTGATCACCGCCGCGTGAATCAACAGCGACGCCCCCATCGGACGCGGTTTCAGCGTCGACTCGGTCAGGGCTCGCGTGTGGAGCTTGGGGCTGACGGGATTGGGGGCGGACATGGCTGGTGGCATCAGGCCGGCCCGCCAGCTGGTTGGCTGGAGGGGCCGAGATGCTATCGCAGGCCCATAGGCTAGCGAAGAGGTAGGGTTGCGTGACTTCAGAACTGGACCAGAAGTCTTCGGCATGCAGAATCCCTACCGAGCGTGAACGCAGCAGGCCGTTCTGCGTTCACAGATGCTCCCAGGAGTTGAGAATAGACCGCATCGAAGGCTCCTGAGCAGGCCGATTCACCCCCTCCAAACCTGAAGATATGACGCTGTCCCTTCCGCTTTGGCTGCCGCTGATTCTGCCTGTTACGCCATTCTCGGCGCCGCAGAGCTCGGATCCGCCCCCTTTTGTCGCCCCCGAGGAACAGGATCCCATCCCAGCCCACGACCTGGACACGCTCGTGATCACACCCGGCGGCAAGGACGAGACGCTGTTCGAGAGTCCCTACTCGACCCAGGTCCTGGAGCAAGAGGCGCTGCAGCGGCGCGGCTATCGCACCACTCCGCAGGCGCTGCGCAACATCCCCGGCGTCAGCGTCCAGGAAACCGCCCCCGGTCACGGCTCTCCCATTATTAGAGGCTTCACCAGCTTCCGCACGCTGATGCTGATCGATGGCATCCGGCTCAACAACTCCGTCTTCCGGCCAGGCCCTAATCAGTATTGGAACACCGTCGATCCGCTCTCAATCGAGCGTCTGGAAGTGGTCAAAGGACCGGCCTCCGTGCTGTACGGATCCGACGCGATCGGCGGCACCGTGCAAGCGATCACCAAGTCGCCCTACGCGTACTCCGCTGCGTCTGGCTTTGCGGGCGAGGGCATGTGGCGCGTCAACTCGGCTGAGCATTCGCACGTCGCGCGCAGCGAATGGTCGGGTGCGATCGGCAAGGACTTTGGCTATCTGATCGGCGCGAGTCGCAAGGACTTCGGCGATGTCGAAGCGGGCGGCTCGACTGGGGAGCAGGCGAACACCGGCTACGAAGAGTGGTCCGGCGATGTGAAGATCGAGAATTTCCTGAGCGACACGTCGCGGCTCGTCATCGCGCATCAACGCGTCGATCAGAATGATGTGCCGCGCACACACAAGACCGTCTTCGCGGTTCCATTCGAAGGTACATCGATAGGCAGCGATCTTGCACGCGACTACGACCAGGATCGCTCGTTGTCGTACGCGCAACTGCACCTCGACGATGTCGCCGGCTTCATCGACTCGGCGCGCATCAGCCTGTCATGGCACCAGCAAGACGAGATCCTACGCCGCACCAAGTCCAGCGGCTCGCGTCAGAAGCAAGGCTTCGAGGTGGGCACACTTGGACTCTTAGCCAACGCACGCAGCGAGACGGCCAGTGGCGAGTGGGTCTATGGCTTCGAGCTCTATCGCGACCACGTCGATTCCTTCTTGAACAAATTCGACGAGCAAGACGCTGCCGACGACATCCAAGGTCCTGTCGCGGACGATGCGATCTATGACCTGTTCGGCGCCTATGCTCAGGACGAGTGGAGTGTCTCCGATGAACTGACGTTGACCGCAGGCGCACGCGCGAGCCTTGTCAGAGTCTCATCGGATGACGTGCTCGATCCTGAGACCAACACGCGACGTTCGATTGACGAGAACTGGAGCGCGCTAACAGGGAGTCTGCGCTTCCGCTATGAACTCGAATCCGACGAATGTGAGCTGTTTGGGGGTATTTCGCAGGGTTTTCGTGCGCCGAACCTTTCGGACTTGACGCGTCTAGATTCCGCTCGCACAGATGAATTCGAGGTGCCCTCGCCCGACCTCGATCCCGAACGCTACCTGAGCTACGAGCTCGGCATCAAGGCTCGTGCTGACGACCTGTCTGCCGAGGCATCCTTGTTCTACACCGACATCCAAGACCAGATCGTGCGCTTCCCCACCGGAGCCACGAATGCGGATGGCGACACGATCATCAGCAAGGACAATGTCGGTGACGGCGAGGTGTATGGCATCGAGCTCGGATCTTCGTGGCGCGTAAACAGCGAGTGGACTTTGTTCGGCAACGCGACATGGATAGAAGGTGAAGTCGAGACCTTCCCTACATCGGCGCCGGTGATCGTGTCTGAAACAATCAGTCGCCAGATGCCACTGACGATGCAAGCGGGCCTGCGTTGGGATGACCCGGGCAATCACGGCTGGGCCGAGCTGCTCGTATTGCACGCAGATGATGCGGACGAGCTGTCCTCACGCGATGCAAGTGACAGCTCACGCATCCCGCCGGGCGGAACACCCGGCTACACCGTCGTCGACATTATGACGGGCTGGCCGCTGCATGACGACATCGAGTTGAGCGCGGGCGTCACAAACATCAGCGACGAGGACTATCGCGTCCACGGCTCGGGTTCGAACCGACCTGGACGAGCCTTCGTCATTGGCCTACGCGCCACCTTCTAGCCGAATTGGCGGCTCAAGCGGCTCGCAAGCGATCACCATCCAGACACCAGTGATGGCCGTCAACACGGTCAGCCCCAGCACCAAGAAAGCGATGCGTCGGTGCAGGGTCTTACCGGCAGGATTGCGCAGCGTCCGGATGCCGCTGATGACCGGAAGTAAGTAGGCAGCGACCGCTGTCTTGGCGAGGACAAGATGGATCGGGTAGATCTTCCCAGCCGATTCCAAGTCCAGGGTCTCGCCCAGCTTCTCGGCGTAATAAACGGCGATGCCAAGCGATACGATCGAGCCGACGACATAGCGCAAGTGAGCCTTGCGATGTGCTTTCAAGCCAGTCGCGACAGTCGCGCCGAGGAAAGCCAGCGTCACGACTAGGAACAGGATGAATCCAACGAGCGGTGTCATGCTTGCCCCCCGAGCAAGCCGCCCCACTCGGAGGTGGGCTCGCGACTCATGAGGTCCGTCACGGCCTCACTCGGATCTTTGCCATCGAAGAGCACGCTATGCACCTGCTCGGCGATGGGTAGCGATGTTCCACCGATGTCCGCCTCGGGCCCGAACAGGGCCTTCGTCGTCCAGACTCCCTCAGCGACCATTTCCATACTGTCCAAGACTTGCTCCAGAGTCTTGCCGCGACCGATTTCGTAGCCGACCCGGCGATTGCGCGAGTGTTCAGAACAACAGGTCGTGACCAAGTCACCGATGCCTGCCAGGCCGAAGAAGGTCTCGGCGGTAGCGCCCCGAGAAACGCCGAAACGGGCCATTTCGGCCATACCGCGCGTCAACAAAGCAGACTTGGCGTTGTCGCCAAGCTCTAGCCCGTCGCTGATGCCGGCAGCGATCGCGACCACATTCTTCAGCGCGCCCCCAAGTTCAGTTCCGATTGGATCCGCATTGGTGTAGACGCGGAACTTGTCGGAGTTGAAAGCGACCTGTGCCGCCGCTGCAAGGTCGGGATCCGCCGAGGCGATCACGACCGAGGCCGGCAAGCCGCGCGCGACTTCTTCGGCGTGCGTCGGTCCGGAGAGAACGCCAATCGGTCGATCGCCCAGGACCTTGCGCAAGATCTGCGCCGGCGTGCGGAAGGTCTCGATCTCGATTCCTTTGCTGGCCGTGATGATCGGAACGCTGCCGGCTAGAGCATCTTCGAAACGCTCAGCGACCGACCGCAGAAACTGGGTCGGCACGACGCTGATTGCGATGTCCGCTCCCTCGGCGGCACTGAACTCATCCGCCGTGAACTCCAGTTCATCCGGCAGCTTGACGCCCGGCAGGAAGCGCTTGTTCTCGCGGTTCGTCCGCAGCTCTTCGGCTTGCTCGGAGAACGCGCTCCATAAGGTCGTCTTGACGCCATTGCGCGCAAGCAACATGGCTAGAGATGTGCCCCAACCGCCATCGCCCAGGACGACGGCCGTTTTGATTTTTTGATCACCCATCAGCTGTACTCGCGGCGGTAGTGCCGCCAATGCGAGGCTCCGTCCCCGCGATAATGCGAGCGATGTTCGTCTTGTGACGAATCAACACCAGCAAGGTCAACATGGCTGTCCCTCCGATGAAGACGGGTTCCTCACCGTGTCGCAACCATGCGACAATTGGAAAGGCCAATCCCATCAAGACTGAAGAGAGGCTTACGAATCGAAAAAGAGCCAGACCCACGAGCCACACGAGTCCGGCACTCAAGAATACGAACGGGTCGATAGCAACGATGGCGCCACAGCCGGTCGCGACTCCCTTGCCGCCTTTGAAGCGCAGATAGACTGGGAAGCAGTGACCCAATACGGCCGCCGTTCCACAAGCTACGCGCAGGCTCATCAGGACTTCCGGGTCGCTGGCAACCAGCGCGGCGAAGACGCCAGCCGGCAACATGCCCTTGACGAAGTCCAGGCAGAATGCGGTCACGCCCCAGCCACGACCGAGCGCGCGCATCGTGTTGGTCGCTCCGATATTGCCGCTGCCGATGGCTCGTAGATCGATTCCCTTGGCACGTGCGATCAGCAACCCAAAAGGGAGCGCGCCAAGCAAGTAGCTGAAGATGATCAGCCCTATCTCGCTTGGTTGTGTGGGCATCGGTACGGAGGGAACAGGGGCTGCGATCAAAGCTCTTGGCAGGATACTCGTTCGCTGGGGCGAACGCACCTGTGCTGCGTCTACAGCGAGCCCTAGTTTGCCTGGAGGGCCAGGCCCTGGGCCAGGGGAGCTGCCACATACGTGGTAGCTCCCCATGCGGAACGACCGCATCTCTCTTTCTCTCTGTCCAGGGTGTTGTTCGCCAGAATCACGGAGAACTCTCGCTAAGGTCGATGCCTCATTTGGGACTGCGACCCCGATCCAGGCCGCCGAATGGATGCACAGGTACGAAAGTCCAGCAAACTCAAACTTCCCCCCCCTCCTGTAGGATTCCCGGCGAACCGCGATCGGAGCGGGACGAGAGCTTGATTCCGCACGCGATCAGCGCAAAGCTCACGCCGCGATGTACGTCCCCTCCTCGAACAAGTCCCGCAGTCGATGAGTCAACTTGGCGTCGATACAGGTGGAACCTTTACGGACTTGGTTTGGATCGAGGGATCTGACCGATCTCAGGTCCGGACCGCGAAGGTGCCCTCACAACCTGCCGATCCGAGTCGCGCAGTGCTGCGAGGATTGAGTGAGCTGGATGCGTTGGGTGACCATCCGCCGGACATCACGCACGGTACGACAGTCGCACTGAACGCATTGCTGACGGGCCGCGGAGCACGCGTCGCGATGGTCACGAACCAAGGTTTCTTGGACCTGATCGAGATCGGTCGCCAAGACCGGCCAGAGCTCTATGCGCTCGAACCAAAGAAGGCTGACGCGCTCGTGCCGCGCCAGAGGCGCTTCGAGATAAACCAACGCTCCGCACCCGACTCGAACGGCAAAGTCGTGCGCCTGTCCCAACCGACAGCACAGCAACTCGATGCACTACGACAGGCCATATCGCAAAGCGATGCGGAGAGCGTGGCGATCTGTCTGCTGCACAGCTATGCGGACCCGGCGATCGAGACGGAGATCGGAGAGGCTCTGCGTGAACTCGGTTTGCCCATCACGTGCTCGAGTCAGGTCCTTCCGACCTATCGCGAGGTTGAACGCTTCTCGACGGCCCTGGTCAATGCAGCTTCTGTTCCGGTCTTACGCTCCTACTTGACTCGTCTCGAGCAAGGCTTGGGGGGCGCGTCACTGGCAATCTTGCAGAACTCGGGTGGGACGATCAGTGCGCGCGAAGCGGCGGATGAACCCGTACGTGTACTCTTGTCAGGACCAGCAGGGGGCGTCGTCGGGGCGGCTCGCGCCGCTCGCGAAGCAGGCTTGGGCGACATCGTCACGCTCGACATGGGCGGCACGAGTACGGATGTAGCCTTCCATTCAGCTGACGGTGGCGTGACTTCCATCGTGCGCGATGCACGCGTTGCCGATCACCCGATCGCGGTCCCTACGCTCGACTTACACACGATCGGATGTGGCGGTGGATCAATCGTCTATGTCGACAAGGGCGGGATCTTGCATGTCGGACCAAGGAGCGCGGGCGCGGATCCCGGTCCCGTCTGTTACGGCCGCGGCGATGAGCCTACGGTTACGGATGCACACGTGCTGCTGGGCCATGTACGTGGTGAGGGTGGCAGCTTCATGGACGGCGCGCTAGCGCTGGACACCGACCGAGTGCACCTGGCTTTCGAAGTAATTGGCAAGCAGTTGGGTGTCGCACCGACCATCGCCGCGCAGGGCGTCCTCGATGTCGCTCGTGCTGCGATGCGGCGCGCGCTGGGCGTCAAGACCATGCAACGCGGCAGCGACCCCGCACATGTCCCGTTGGTCAGCTTCGGCGGAGCAGGTGGGCTCTCGGCCGCCGCTCTGGCCAAGAGCTTGGGAATGCCGGGCGCATTGATCCCCGCCATGCCGGGCGTGCTGTCCGCCTTTGGCATGGCTTGCGCGGATGCTGTTCGAGATCACGTTCGCTCCGTGTTGGCGCCACTGAGCGAATGGGACTCACAGCGACGTAAACAAGCATTGACGAAGCTGGCTGACTTTGGACGTGACGAGTTGATCGCAACGGGACACGACGCAGCGGCGATCGAGTACGAATTCGCGCTCGAGTTGCGTTATGCCGGGCAAGCCTTCGAATTGACCGTCGCCGAGTCGGTCGATCCGAGGGAGATCTTTCACCAGCTGCACGAACGTCGTTACGGCTGGTGTTTCCGAGAGGCCGAGCTGGAACTGGTGCAGCTGGGAGCGCGCGCGGTCGTACGCAGGAAGTTCGCAGAGCGAACAAGTGGGCCCGAACGCCCTGCCAGCACCTCGGCTGTCCTGGACCAACGCCAGGTCGGTTTCGCGGGCAAGATGCACGCGACCCCTATCTATGATCGCAGTGCATTAAAGAGTGGGCACTGGCTCGCGGGCCCCGCTGTGCTCGAGGAGTTCTCTGGAACGACCTTGGTCCCGCCGGCTTGGCACTGCCAGGTACGCACGGGTGAGCACTTGTGGCTTACACCCGATTCGACTCGCTCGTAGGTTTCGATAGCGTCCCGTCCTGGGGCGTCCCGTTCTGGAACGGTAAGGGGCCTCGGGCTGTAAGAGTACTGATCGAGAGAACCCGGAATTCCCCGTTAGCGACCGAATCCCGCACTTCGGGCTAAATCCCTGCACGACCAACCTCAAGTGCTTCGATCAGGGATCCGATAGCGCACCAGCGTCCTAACTTCCGACCGCCTCGACCCCTCGCTCGAATGCAGTTGGAAACTGGCTAGCGCCTGTTTCCACTCCCCAACACGAGTACCCCATGTCCATTAAATCTCTGCTCGATCGGATTTCAATCTCGATCCAGCTGTGTTCGCCGGAAGACGAGACTGCACTCGCCCAGTTGCTCGAGGAGATCAAGACTCTTCGAGACGAATGGAAGACGGGGGGTCCTGAAGGACTGGAGTCCGAACTCGATCAAGCCCTGGCGATCGCAGAGCGCTTGGTGGATGCAAAGCCGAATGCTTCGACGGCTGATCTGGCGCAGATCGAGGGCTATGTCACCTCGATCATGAATGCGTTGGGTATGGACTGCGAGCCGAGCGCGACGGTCGCAGAGGAGAGCCATTCAGCTGCCGAGACCGCTCCTGCAGCCAAGCCAACTGATTCCGCCGGCGACGAGGAAGCCGACGACGATCAAATCGACAGCGAGCTGCTCTCCCTGTTTCTAGGAGGCTGTGAAGAGGCCATCTCCAAGCTCGAGCATGGCCTAATTGAGCTCGAGGAGAAGCCAGGACAACCCGATGTGCTAGGCGAAGTGCGCGGAG
>JBLFWN010000149.1:0-13441 GCA_047611405.1 Planctomycetota bacterium
TCGAGCGGGCTGCCATGCAGCGCAACCGTGCTGCCATGCAGCGCAACCGTGCTGCCATGCAGCGCAACCGTGCTGCCATGCAGCGCAACCGTGCTGCCATGCAGCGCAACCGTGCTGCTTGGCAAAGAGCAATCGGGCTGCTATGCGACACAGCCGGGCTGCCACGGCGCACAACAGGTGCGTTTCATAATCCAGCTGGCTGCCGGACAACTCAATCGGGCTGCCTAGCCGCTCGGCCGATACGCGGGGCCATTCATACCGTTGTGTGCCAACTCCAACGGGCTGCTAGGCAGCTAGAGCTGACTGCTAGTTGGCTGGCGCGAACGGCGGGCCCTGCCGTGTAATAGCACAGCGTTCGGTGTGCAGAGAATTACAGCCCCCAATGCGCGGCAAGCTGATCGGCCTCGCGTTCTTGATCCGCGAAAGACGCGTCGGACACAAAGGTGCAAGGGACGCCCGCACTCTCGGACAGCGCTTCGGCTGCGCGACTCTTGGCCCAAGCCATCGTCGTTTTGCGCTCCCAATCCGGCGGGTCCAGACGTTCGTCCGGAGTCATCGCGCGCAACACGCGCAGCAAGAAGGGGACCACTTCCGAGCGACCCGCGCGCACGCAGGTCGATGCCAGTTCGACGCGAACCTCGAGATCCGGATGATGATCTCCGATCGCGAGATCGGACAAGCCGTCGAGTTGCTGCGCCGACAATGTGTGTGCAGCGAGTGCCGCCGCCGCGACGACATCACCCGCGTCGAGCGAGCGCGCGAGCGGAACTTGCCTCGCTCCCAAACGCCCGATCAGAATCTCGAGTGCGCGCGCCCGCGTCGGTCCCGAGGCCGCGTGCGCCAGCAGCAAGGCCGCACGCACGGAGACTTGGCCTTGGAAACCTAGTCCATTGTGAAGTGTGGCCAAATCAGCATCGCTGAGTCCCTCTGGACTCCACACGCTAAGCGCCTTTTCGAAGCGGCTGCGCGCTGAGGTGTTCCAGTCAGACGGCAACTGGCTGATTTCGATGCGAACAGCAGCCTCTGCAGCTGCCGTGGCTTGCACATGATCGGCAGCAGGCCGACACGCCAGACTCAGCAGGGCCAACGCCAGCGGCAAGCGCACGAGTGCAGCGGATTTGGAGCGGATCATGGCATCAACATAAGACGCGACACGCATCGATGCCATCCGCAGCATCCGCTATACAAAGCTCAAGGGGAGACGGCCTGCCCACAGGGCCGATGGCCGCCGATCACGTTACTCTTTCGAGTCCTCGTCGCCAGCCGTGGCGGCAACTCGTGGCACGAAAGCGCGTAGTCCCAACGAATCCGAGACCCAGAGTTTACCCAGCGGCGAGTCGGCGTGGGGTGCTTCCCAGGCCAAGTACTCCCAGTCGCCGGAACGCAAGATGGTGTAGCTCTCGGAATCGTCACTCGTATTCACGACGCGATAGATCTCCGCTTCCACACTCACACGCCAACTATCCCAGGGCGAAACGAGCTCCGGTTTCTGTGCATGTCGGCGGCGAAGAACGCTCAGGCCGGCTTCTGCACCGAAGCGATAGTCGTCGTCGTTGCCAGTCGTCGTGGTTCCGCTGGAAGCGTCCGGGGTGTACGGCTTCAAACGGTTCTTCCACAGCGCGATCTTGCCATTTTGCAGTCGAACGCGAACGACACTCTGCGTCGCATACGGGCCGGCTACGGGCGGTGAACCCAGATCCCAAGGTCCCTCGAGATCGCCGTCATCCGCATCGACGATCCAAGCCATGCCCTCTTCGGTCACGACCAACAAGGAACCCTTGCGGCCCGGCATGAAGACCGGCGCGCGCGCGATTCCTGACAGAGTGCGTACGACCTGCGACCAGCTGGTCGTTCCGTCCGGACCCACGCGTGACATGTTGCCGCGGCGATCCACAACGATGCTGTCGGTGCCAACGCTGATCGGCATGGCATCGACACGACCTTCTCCAATCCAAGCACGCTCAGGCGTGCGGGACATGAAGACGAACTGGTCCGAGGGTCGCTCGACGAGCACCGTTCGTGAATCGAAGCCAGGCGCCTCGAAGTGCAGTTCCGTCTCGGAACCGAAGGTCGTTTGGATCGTGAATGGAGTCTCGAGGACGCGGTCTTCTGGCATCAAGCGCACGACCGCTCCGCTAGGGGAGCTGTCGACATCCCACGGCACCATGAACGCTAGCGGATCGTAATCCTCGCCGAGCCCCTCGGTCAGTAACTTGAGTGACTTGTCGTGATCGCCCGCCGTCGCAGCCTCTTGGGCATCGCGCACCGCCTCGAGGCGACGCAGATTGGATTGAATCTCATCTGCAAGCAAGTCGGTGATCTGGCCGTCGACATCCGATGCGATCAGCTCTTCGTAGACGCGAGCAGCGCGCACGAAGTCTCCCCGTTTGGAATGTTCATTTGCCTGTTGCCAGAGACGGTCTTGCGCGTCACGCAGTTCCTGTCCCTCGCGTTCGACCTTCAGTTCGTCGCGGCGTACGACACGCCCATCGACCGTATCAATCAGGGTTTGGAATTCAGCACCGAGCTCGCCCGTTCTTGCCGTCTGCACATCGAGTTCTGTGATGATCTCGGTCAGCTGGCGCAATTGACGCCGGATTTTTTCTTCGCCGCTGACTTGTTTGGGATCGCCTTCGGCCGGCTCACCCAATGCCTCAATGCGTCCCTGCAGAGTCTCGACCAAGCCGTTGTGCAAGTCGGCCTCGAGCGGCCAGGGGTCGGTCAACAATCGGAGAACCGGCGGTGACTTGACCTTGAGTGCCATATCGATGCCCTTGATTGGATCACCCTGTGTGCACTCTTGCGAAGCTGCGTTGTACGTCTCGAGCCATTGCGTGCGCTTGGCCAATTCCATCGCGCGCTGCTGCTCTCGGATCAGGTTTTTCAGCTCGAAGACCTCGAGATCTTTGCTCTCGGGGAACCCGGTCTCGAGCAGCTTCATCGCCTGAATAGGATCGCTCATTATCATCATGCGCACATTACCGAGCTGGGTCCCGCGCTCGCTCTGGTTCTGTACACGAACGACAGCGGCGCCGACGACGAACGCAAGGCCCGCCGACCCAATCAGAATGTGCTTGCGTAGGCGGCGCACCTGCGTCGAGTTGCGCTTCGCTCGCGAATACAGCTGGCGCGCTTCACGCAGGCGCGGGTTCACAGCCAGCAGTTCGCGTAGCGCAGGCAGCGCACGGTCTGATTCGTCGTGACTGAGCAGCTCCTCGACTGCGGCCAAGATCCACGGACTGCCTTCTTCCGTTCGTCCCGCCTTCAGCAAGCCGCGACCGAGAGCGAGTTGTTTGTTGGCCGACTCCGGTTGCAGGAAGGCTGCCATGACCAAGACCGGCCCGGCGCGCATCGGTCTCTCGTCTTCTTGGAAGGCGCGTGCGACTTCCAGCAATTCTTCGACGCTTACCTTTTCCGTGTCGTCCTCCAGTTTGAACTGGAAGCTCAAGTGCCGCATGTGACTAATGCGGTCATACCGGAAGAGGCTACGCGCCTCTTCCCAGTGAACGACACTTGTAGCGGGATCGCAGAGTGCGTGATCCATGCGACGTAATAGTCGGCGAACGTGGACCGCCTTCAGCACCTTCAAGCTCGGCACCAATCGACCGGCCTTCCACTCGCGCGCGAGTGTCGAGGCTTCGGAAGGAGCGAGGGGCCCACCAAGGCTGTCCTTTGACCACGATCTCAAGCGTGCTGCCGCGCGTGAAAAGTTCGACTTACCGAGTTCTGAAATGGCCAGGTGCAGCACATCACCCGGGCCGGTCTGGAACATCGTTCCTGCGCGTAGCTGTTTGCTGAGCGTCAAACAAGCTTGTCGGAACGGCGTACCGAGGCGGTCGGCGATCTCACGCAGCGTCAGGCGACCCGTGCACTCTTGTGCGAGGCGCCCCGCTTCTTGCGCTCCGATCGGATCCAACACGCCGGGCACGATGTCTTCGTGCATCCTCGACAGATCACCTGCGCCGGCGAGCTCGTCGCTGATGCGAGCGTACTCCAGCAGCAGGCTCTCGATCGGGATGCCCTCACAATAGACTTCGCTCTTCTGTTCCTCGGCGACTGAGCCAGCCGTCACGCGTCCGGGCACGGGGCCTGGTTCGAACCGGAAGTGGACACCGTCGCCATCGAGCAAGCAATACAGATTTTCCATCCGCACCGCGCGCGCGATGTCCGACATGCGCAGGTAATCGATGCGGAGCTCGGGATCGTCGGCGTAGGCATCGCGAACGCGTTCGCGCCAAGACTCGAGCTCCTCGTCGGGATCCGGCAGCAAGAAGGTTTGGCCACAGTCGACTCCCAGGATCGAGCGCTCGCCGTCCTTCGCAGTCAGAGTCAGAACTCCGGCCTTACGCCCACGCGAGAGCCCTTGAAGAAGCTCTGCTAGGCCAATACCACGTACGTCTCCCTGAAAACTCATTGTGGTCAGTTACCGGGCTCGAGGCCCGCTCTCGGCATGTCTAGCATCAAGTCACACCTGCGCGCTCAGATGGATAGCCGTGGGGACGGCGTCTTAAGAATCTGTACAAAGGGCGGAGGCCCCGTTCTTTGTCGTCCATTCGAGGCGCCGATCTTGGGCCGATTGCGAGAGTCCTTGATCAGCCCCGCGATTTGCGCAGCAGAGCGATCTTGCTCAGCCCGTACGCTGGCCATACTCGTGGCTCGCCGGAGCTACTCGCGCAGTGCCTGAGGCGCTGGGGGAGTTAGCGGCTTTCCCGCAAACGCTTCCGAATGCGGATGACATCGGACTCTTCGTCGATGTCATCCAAGATCTCGGGTGCGTCTACTTCCAGGCCTGCCAGTGGCTCCGCCCGCTCTCGCAATTTCCAAAGCGGGGCATCCGCGGGGAGTGCACTCACCTGGCACGCCAACTCTCGCCCGATCAGGATCGGATGACCGAAAAGCAGCGGGCGGCCTGAACCCTGATGGGCGAGGTCGAGATTGAGCGCCAACTCGCGGCGCAGGGCGGGTGCCAACCAGCCGCGCTCGGGAGATCCGAGAGCTATCCATTCGCGCGCGAGCGCTGCAAAAACGAGCTCGGGCACAAGCGGCACGTCGACTGGAGCAAGCATCAAGTCAGCATCCGGATGTGCACGTACAGCAGCAGCCAAACTGCCGCTGCGTCCCAGCTTCCAGGCCTCATTGCGAACGATGCGACAACCGCTCGGTAGCACAGCACTGATCACATCGTGATCGGGTCCCGTCACAACGATGGGGGAGCTTGCCGTCCAAGCTCGCGCCGCCTCCAGCAAGCGCACGATGGCGGGACACCCGTCGAAGACTTCGATCGCTTTGCAGCGACCCAAGCGGCGCGACTCGCCGGCTGCCAGTACGACCAAGGTGGGCTTCATGCACCGATGAAGCGGTCGTAGATCGCGAGCGCTCGCTCCGCTTGGTCTGTACCTTCAATCAAGGCGCGGCCATCCGGGAAGACTGTCAGTACGAGTTCCTCGATACGCACGCGCAGTAAGGGGCCCGCCAAGCGCACTTCTTTGGCGAGAGGCTCGAGCCGGCTCGCGAGACGCGCAAGGTCGACGCTTGAGCCAGCGCGGCCGCGCACTTGAACCGTGTTGCGGCCGCAGAGTGAGATGGCCTGTTCTTGTTCGGGAACATCCAGGAAAGGGAACTCGCGTGTGCCACAGGCAGGGCAATCGGACCGGCGCTCCAAGCGCAATTCGCGTACGGTTCCGGACCATGCGTCCAACTCGATCAGCGCGGGTTGAAAGTCGCTCGGTTCGGCCAACACTCGCATCGCAAGTCCTGCCTGCATCGAAGCGATCAGGCCAACGGCCGGCATGATCACGCCCGCGGTGTCGCACGTCTCTAGGCTGCCGATTGGCGGCGGTTCCGGGAACACGCAACGCAGGCACGGCCCCGTCCCGGGCAGCACCGCGAGTACCAAGCCGGCACTGCCGACCACGCCTCCGTAGATCCAAGGCGTGCCGGTCTTGACGCTCCAGTCATTGATCAGGTAGCGCGTCGCCATGTTGTCGGTGCCATCCAGGATCAGATCGGCCTTCTGCGCGAATTCCGACAGGTTTTCGGAGTCGACGTGGGCCGCGTGGGTCTCGAATTGGGTCGGTCCACCGATGCGGCCAAGAGTTTCGAGCGCTGCCTCGACCTTGGGGGTGCCCGCGCTCGCGTGGCGTTCCTCAAATAAGACCTGGCGCGGGAGATTCGTCAGTTCGACGACATCGCGGTCGACGAGCACCAGGTCTCCGACGCCGGCGCGCGTCAGGGACTGCGCCAGCACGCCACCCAGCGCGCCGCAACCGACCAGCAGCACGCGGCTGCCCTCGATCGCACGTTGCCCGTCCAGGCCCATGCGCGCAAATCGAATCTGTCGATCGAATCGATTCGGTGCCGCGTCCGCGCCAGATTCCGGGGCTGACATCCCGCTCGCTGACTCCGCTCCCGCTGCCTTGCTGTTCATGAAGTCATTGTAGGAGCGATGAGGCCTTGAGAACCTCTTCTGCCCCTTGACAATGTGCTGGCTGAGGACGATGCTTTCCGCCCCTCCTCCACAGGAGCGGGTCGGATGCTTCCGCATCTCGACGCAGGAATGGTGGATGTAGCTCAGCTGGTTAGAGCGCCGGATTGTGGCTCCGGAGGCCGGGGGTTCGAGTCCCCTTATCCACCCCATTCCTTTCGCCTGGCTCCACACCAGGCTGCACACCGGGCTGCACGGGCCCTGAGGTGTGCCCGTCCCGAGCTGGGCGGACCCTGCATTGGATCGATCCTCATCAAGAGCGCAGGTATGGATCCTGACTTCCCAAGCGCGTCGAGACGGCGCACCCCGCCTCGAGATGCGCGCCAGATCAGCCGCCCAGGAAGGCCTTGGCCTTGGCGAGTTCTTCTCGCAGCTTCACATCCATGCCGTGGAAGCAACCTTCATCGAGCCCGGTCGCGTTCAGCGCGGTGATGGATACCTGCGGCGGAACCTTCGAGATGCCCTCGCGTGTGTTGACTGACCACGCCAGGCTCTCTGCCAAGTGCGCCGTGAAGCAAAGCATCGGATCGATCTTTGCGTGCTGCGGCGAATGGTGGAAACGAATCGTGTCGACCAAAACTTCCGGTAGGTCCCAGCGCGTTGCGAGGCGTGCACCGATTTCGGCGTGGTTCAAACCAAGCACAGACTTCTCAGCGCCTAGCACGCTGAAGCCTTCATCGATCTTCTCCAAGATGCGGTCTTGCTCGCGATCCAGGAAACGATCGAGCACGAGGTGTCCGATATTTTGCAGCAAGCCGGCCGTATAGGCGCGTTCCTCGTCGACGCCTCCGTGCAGACGCGCGATTAAGCGACTGGCCAAGGCCGTCGTGACGCTCATGTTCCACAGGTGTGAGTTCGAACCGTCGTCGGCCCCCCCCATTTCACGGAAGTAGCGGCTCGTAGCCGACGTCATTACCAAGCTGACGAGCGTCTGTCCGCCGAGCAAGTTGCCGGCTTCCATCAAGGATCCGATCTCGCGCTGGAACCCGTAATAGGCGGAGTTGCAGAGCTTCAGGATCTTGCCGGTCAAACCAGGGTCGACTTGGATGAGGGCAATCAGGTCGTTCGGCAGGACCTCGGGTCCCATGCCTATTTGAAGCACGCGAGATGCCACGGCCGGGAAAGGCTCGAGGCTGCGAATTTCCGTGACGATGTCCCGAAGAGCTGTATGCATGGGCGTTGCGTGGGGTGGCTCGCGCGCACCTAGCGCATCCGATCCCCTGGCCCCGTGGCTTTCGGGCAGCGGAGGTGCGACTCTTGAAACTATTCGCTGGAGTGTTCCATTTCGGGCTGCCGTCCAGGAGCGTTCCGGGACTCTTCGTTCGGTCTGAGACTCCTCTCGGGTGGCCCTAAGCCCCTGGGTCTTCTGGAATTAGGCAGTCTGGGGTAGGGTGGGATGACTCGCAGACTTCTCTCATGCCCGTCCGACTCGTTTTCACTCGACTCATGCACCTACGACTCACCCCGCTTTTCCTCAGCATCGCTTTTCTCCCCGATATCAGCCTGGCTCAAGCAAACTATGTGTCGACTGTGGATAGCGGAGCCTCCGCATTTACGTGGACGGGCAACACCAGCCTGGGTGCCATCGTCGGCAACCCGAACACTTTCAACCTCTCCGGCTCCCTGACGCTGCGCCTGACGCCGGGTGTGACCCAGCCGATCGGTTTGATCAAGTTGAAAGAGGGCAACGCGCTCGTCAGTCCCGACATCAGCGGCGAGATTCCGAACCCTCTGCCCTTCCTCCCGCCGCTCGCGACGATTGACATCACAGGCCTGTCGCTCTCCGTTTCGTCGGATGCGGTTGCGCTAGCTGCCAACGGCGACTTCTCGACCACGGCAATCTTCACGGCACTGACAGGAATCATGGTCATTGATGCGGGCGCTCTTGGTGGGACCACCCTGGACCTGACAGGCTCGCAATCCGACCCGACAGTGATGAGCGGTAACCTGTCGTATGCCGGCGGCGCGATGCATTTCGATTCACCCGTGAGTCTGAGCTTCGCCTTCACCGATGCGGGCACCGGCGTTTCCGGAACGGTCACCTTGAACGGTGATGTCATCAGTGACTACAGCTGCCCCGGCGCGACGAGCTACTGCTCGAGCAGCGCCAACTCGACCGGTGGGTCACCGTTGATGGGCATGGGCGGGTCGACAAGTGTCTTCGCAAATGACTTGTCCCTGAATTCGAACAGCCTTCCGGCGGGACAGCCCGGCATCTTCTACTACGGTCCGAACCAGATCGCACAGGTCTTCGGTAACGGTACTCGTTGCGTGGGCGGCACCGTCGTTCGCTTGGGCGCGGTCGTTGCAAGCGGCAGCGGTGACGCTTCCTTTTCGCTGGATAACGGCGTCGCTCCGAACCTGGGCGTCATCCTTCCGGGCGAGACCTTGAACTTCCAGTTCTGGTATCGCGACCCGGCAGGCGGCGGGGCTTTCTTCAACCTGACGGATGGTCTTTCGATTCCGTTCTGCCCCTGATCGCGACCTGATATGAACCCCAACGAAACGGGGCTCCCTGCCATTCCTCGGCAGGGAGCCCCGTTTCGCTAGGTCTGCGGTACGCGCTTATTGGTCTTCGTACTTCTCGTGCCCGGCGGACTTCATCGCTTTGAGTCCACTGTAGAGAGTGCCGGCGCGCTCGGTGTCGCCCTTCAGGACTGCCTCTTCAACCTCGACTAGCTGCAGCGCGAGCGTCAGCATCTTGCGATTGAAGTCGGTCTTCCAGGTGAGGAGCGTCTTGCCCTCGAGACCTTCGGGCGCGTCAGGAGCGTGGCCGAAGGCGCTTACCGCAGCGGCTTGCATTTCGCCTACCAGCTTCACGGTCGCATCCTTGCTGGCGGAATCGCTGACGAGCTTGCGTAGTCGGCGCATGCCGCCTTGCATCACTTCCATGGCTTCGTGCAGCTCATCCTGCTCCGCTTCTTCCTGACTCGAGATTCCGAGTTTAGGCGCGGTTGCATCGGGAGAGGCAACGAGTCGAGCGGAGAGGGTCAGTGTGCCGAGAGCGATGGCTCCGGCGATTGTGAACAGATTCGAGGGTCGCATTGCCGAAGCCTACACTATCGCTCCAGGGCCTGCCTCCAGACCTGCAGCGTTGCTTCAGCACAGCGGCTCCACGGATGACGGCGCGCGCACGCGAGCCTTAGCTCACGCGACTCTGCATCCTGCGCTTGAATCGTGGCTGTTTCGATTGCTTCCGCGAGAGTCAGGCTGTCGTCCTGGTCGATCCAGATTGCCGTCTCGCCCAAGGCTTCCACGAAAGCGGGCAAGCGGCGTGCCACGACTGGCAAGCCCATAGCCATGGCCTCGAGCGGTGTGACGGGAGTTCCTGCGACTGCGTCTAAATGGACTAACACTGTCGATGCTGCGACGATGCGGGGCATGTCGGATTCGCGTGGATCGGAGATCCAGCGGATGCGATGCGAGGCTGAGCTCGCTGCCCGCGCGCGCTCGAAGGCTTCGGTGGCATCGCCGGTGCGGCCGATGAAGCATAGGTCCTGATCGCCGCCGGACTCGATCCAGCGCGTGTATCCGGCGACAAGCGCATCCGGGCTACGCTCGCTGCGCAACGCGCCCAATGCAAGGATCTGTGGGGCTCGTGGTGCTGCGTCAGCGCCGAGCTGTGCACTCTCTCTGGCATCCGTTTCGCGATCGCGCACCCAGTGATCGCAGCCGACGGGCGTGATGTGGACTCGCTCTGTATCGAGTCCAAATCGATCGATCACGAGATGCGCGTAGTGCTCCGAAAAAACCACCACCGCAACCGCGCGTCTTGCCGCTGCCCGCATGCGCGTTTCCGTCGCGCTGCCTACATCCGGCAACTCGGAGACCGGCAGGACTTCCGGTGCGCGACTGACTGGAGGGTAATCGAGAGTCGTGCGATGAAACAAATCGACGCCACCCAGCAAGCGATCCGCGCCCAACCCAAACAGCCGTGATCCAAGCTCAATGGCGCGGCGAGGCAGCGGCAGTCGCAAACGCTTCACGCGCCCGGCTGGCGCAGCTTCGAGCCCAAGCGGCGCTCCTTCCATGACGCGCTCTCCGCCACCGATCTCGAACAATGCGAGCTGCGGACATTCCTGTAAGCGGACCATGGCGCGCACCAATTCGCGTCCATAGCGACCGACTCCGGGTGCGTGACAAACGGCCGTCAGGTAGTCGAATCCAATGCGCATCGCAGGCTATCCAAGCTCGGCGCTGGCCGTCGAGGGAGCGTCCGTTTCGAGCAAAGTGGGGGGGGCACGGGGATCCCGGAGACGCGACAATTCTTGTCCTGGGCGCCGCTATCCTACGCGACCAGGCCCGACCAATCTCGGACCATCTGCGTGAGCCCACATGGCTTTCTAGCTTGCCCGCGTGACTGTCGTCCTGCGCGAATCGATCTGTGAACTGAAGGTTCGCAGCTATCCATTTCCTGGCCCGGGTACTTGCTGGTGTGGCTTTCCAGGAATTGGACAATGCGACTGATCTGATGGTCAGTCAGATCGATGTCGAGTTGCACTTTGCCCATGACTCGCACAACCTCATGCAAGCTCTCCAGCGAGCCCGTATGAAGGTAGGGGGCTGTCAGACCAACATTGCGCAGGTTGGGCACCTTGAACAGTCTTGGATCAACTGCCGCTGCACGACAGTCGTCACCGCCCTCGACAGGCTGTGATTGACCGTGTCCGTACGGACGCTTCTCACCGAATTGGCGTAGGTCTTGTCCACCCACACCTGCTCCGTGATGACACTCCGTGCAGCCGATGTTCTTGAAGGTTTGGTAACTCTCTTTGGCAGCTTCCGAGATGGCTTCATCATCTCCACACAGATCGGCATCAAAAGCCGATCCGGGTGTCAGGAGCGTGCGCTCGAAGTCGGCGATAGCCGCCAGCCAAAAACTTGGATCGACTGACTCACTAGAATTCTCGCCGGGGTAGGCCTGTTGCAGCAGGCTCATGATCGGCGGGTCTACGGTCAGATTCGTTGCGACTTCGTCCCAGTTGGACGCCATCTCGCCTTGAGAGGTCAGATGCTCGCCAATTTGCGATTCGAGATCATCGGCGCGGCCATTCCACAGTTGATTGAAGGACAAGGCCGAGTTGAAGACGGTCGGTGTATTGAGTGAACCACGCTGGCCATTGAGGCCGATCGCTGTCACGGCTCGGTCGATACCGGCATAGCGCAGATCATGGCAGCTGGCGCACGACAAGGTGTTGTCGTGCGATAGCCGTGTGTCGTGAAAAGTTGTGAACCCAACGCGACCTTCGCTTCGGTTCATTCGCGCGCGGGATCGCTCGCGAACAACTCTTCGACACTAGGAACGGCCTGAATCGGCTTGCTGCCAGGTTGCAGGGGCTCGTAGGAGTATCTGATTGATGGTGTCAGTCGAATACGCAGGTATGCAATGCACTGCGGCTTGCTCCTCCCCGGTTTGAGTTCCGGGCAGGCACACAGTTGCGAAAGCTAATGCAGCACAGGTGATTCCGACAACGAATGCGGTTGTGAGAGTCGGTTGCATCCTTCTTTCTGTTCGTCTCTGAAGAGCTTCTTCGTAACCCCTGGGTGCGGGTCATGAAGAGAAAGCCCTAGATTCCGGAGGCGCGTTTTTGAACGAGGCTTACAAGCCTTCGCGCAGCACGCGCAGCATCGAGTCAGCGAATAGGTCCACTTCGCTCAAGGTCGAATAGACATTGGGGGAGACACGTAAGCCTTGGACCTCCTCGTGGTTGATCCCCACTGTATAGATGCGGTGCTTCATCCACATGTGGGCCTGCAGCGCGCCAGTATCGATGCCTTCGATCGCTACGTTGGCGATTCCGCCCGAGCGGCCCGGGGTCATATCCGTGTTGAACCGGATGCGATCTTCGGAAGCGAGTCGCTTGGCCCATCGATCGCGTAGGTAGCAGAGTCGGGCCAGCTTGCGCTCGGCTCCGATCGCCTCGAAGAAGATCAACGCATCCGCGATCGCCAGCTGCAGGCCGACAGGATGGGTGCCGATCTCTTCGAACTTTCGGATGTCGGTGGCGCGCGCTTCATCCGCGGCCATCAGTGGCCAGAGGGATTCGATCCGTTCGCGACGCACAAACAGCATGCCGGTACCGATCGGGGCCGAGAGCCACTTGTGCAAGCTGGTCGCGAAGTAGTCGCAGTCCAGATCGGACTGCTTGAAGTTCAGATGAGCGAAGGAGTGGGCGCCGTCGACGATGACGGGAATCCCGCGCTTCCGTCCCGCGCGCACGATCTCTTTGACGGGCAAGACCTGACCCGTCAAGAAGACGACATGACTGACGAGCGCGAGCTTGGGCTTGTGCTCGTCCATCGCCTCCTCGAATGCGCGCACTAGGTCCGCAGGGTCCGAGAGCGGAACCGGAAAGCGGATCGTCTCGACTCGAATGCCTTCACGCGCCTCGCGCTGCGCAAAGGTAGTCAGCATGCGCGGGTAGTCTTGCGTCGTCGTCAGCACGACATCGCCGCGTGAGAGTTCATGCCCGAACTGGCAGATCTGCAGTCCTTCGGACGCGTTGCGCGTAATCGCAACCTCTTCAGCATCGACACCAAACATGCGCGCGAGTCCGCTGCGAACGGTCTCACGTTTCGGGTTCTGCAAGCGCCACATCGTGTAGGCAGGCGCGTGATTCGCGATGGCCAGGTGGCGCGCGTGCGACTCCTGCACACTAGACGGTGCCGGAGAGACGCCACCGTTGTTGAAGTTCACGATCGAGCGATCGACGGTGTACGCCTGCTGCACCTGGAACCAAAACGACTCATCCGAAGCGAGTTCATCCGCCGTGCCCGGCGTGTTCGCGAGCTCAGCCGCGATCGCATGCGCGTCGGGGCTAAGGAATGCCGCCGTGCCCAGCGCCGAAGCGCCCGTCAGAAAGCTTCGTCGATTCATTGTGCTCGCAGTCTAGCAGTCGGCGCTATCAGACCGCGAAGACTTCAGCTAGCTCGGATCATAAATGAGGCTCGGGACCA
>JBLFWN010000150.1:0-13288 GCA_047611405.1 Planctomycetota bacterium
CCCTAGAGGCTAAGCCGAGCTCCCATGGTTGGGCGTAGATCTGAGGCGAACTCCAAGCATTGCCTACGCGTTGAATTTGATAGATCGTGGCCGCATCGGCGTCATAGTCAACCGGAGTTGGCACTCCACCGATGTTGACCATCTCGATCGCAAAGGGCCGCGTTAGGGCGGGGTCGTTTACGCAGCCTCGGCTCAATGAGAAATAGATTCCAGAGCTTTGCTCGAACACCAGCTGTGGATTGACTTGTTGGGCATGGCTCCTCACGCCGATCGAGTAGTCGAAGGCGTCAATGTTGCTGGTGCCTGACGAGGGGAACCCCATGTCTTCTTTGGCCTGCTCCAAGAAAGCATGGTCGCTGACCGAATTGTGGAGTCCAGTGCTCTCGGCGAAGTAGTAGCCGAACAGGTCCCCACTCATCGATCTTATAGGTGAGTATTGAGCAGCGATAACGCCTCCCGGGGTTCCCATCGCTCCCTCGCCAACAGACAGCACTAGCCCTAACCATCCCCCTGAATTCTCAACTCCAATGACTCCAGGTCCCACCAGATTGGGGATTCTGCAGGCGCCGGCAGACATGGCATCGATTTCGATAATGGAGTAATCATTCGGAAACATGTCGGCAAGCACATACGTGTCTGTTTGCTGGAACATGCCGGCACTCGAAACCAGAGGGGGAGTGGTCTGATTGAGCGGTGCCTTGATCAAAATTCCGTCTTCACCCGCCGCTGGTGAAAGTGAAATGCCGTTCGCGAGCGAAGATGTCGGACCGTTCCCCTGGAGGGGGGCCGCGGAAGCTAGCGCGGTCGTCGCGACTAGCGCGAACAGAGAGAGCGGATGTCCGGAAATGTGCGGATTCATGACTGGAGGATGGGTAGGAGGCATGGAGCATGCAAGCGCACGAATCTTTGTCCGCGGCAATGAGCAGGAGATGAAGCTATTGATTCTCAGCCAGCATTTGCAGACGGACTTTTTGGAGGATGTTCGTCAGCTTCTTGGATCTGGCATCATTGAGTGTCGCCGGGAAATCGCTCATCAGGATCTCAAGGCGTTTTGGAAGTACAGGGTCGTCCTGCATCAATTCCAACATGCTGTCGAAGAGTGGATTCTCTTCGCCATGCAGAATGGACTTGCAGAGAGTGTGATGTGAATTTGAGGGGAAAGGCTTGGCCTGTTCGGCCATCTGAAAGTGCTCGCTAGCGCGCTGCGCAGCTTCTAGCGCGGAACTCTTGTCGTCATCGACAAGGAAATGCAGCGCCCTCTCGGCTTCGTATTCGCCCTGGAGGATGGTTCGATCCCAATCGCTGACCGGTGCTTCAGTGATTGCCGCGCGCATCTGGTCCCAGGCTTCCATCTCTCTGAGGATCTTGATCCGAACCTTGTGTGCCTTCTCCCACGTGGGGAGCGAACGGATGGCATGATCGATGTGTTCGAGCGCAGTCTCGAATTCCAGAAGGCTCATGTGCGCTCTCGCTGCGTCGTGATGGAGAGAGTGACTATGAGGTGCAAGCTCGAGTCCATCTGTGATTGCTTCGGTGGCATCTTCAAAACGAAGTAGGACAAACAGAGCTACGCCCAGCAAGCGTGCAGTCATGGCGGTCCGATGCCCGTAAGCGTGCTCTATCGAGAGTGCCGACTCATACATTGTGAGTGGCTTGGGCTTGTAGAGGGCGGTTCGCAATTCATCCGCCGGCAAATATCCCTGCAGCTGCTCTAGCTCGAGAATGGGTAGTGCTACGCTGCTGCGGTCCACGCGGAAGTAGTGATAGGCCGCAAGGAATAAGTCCTCTCGTGATTCAGGTTCCGGTAAGTCAATCAGCACAACGCTCTTCGCGCCCTTGGCATCCGCTGCTAGTTTTTCATAACAGGCCGCGAGGCTCTTAGCGTAAGGCGTGCTGAGCTCATCGGCGAGTTGGAGCATGTCCGCTTTGGCCTCTGCAATACGGCCCCGATCGAGGTAGTACGAGCTTCGCCTCAGCCTAGCGGGAATCGGAGAAACGCTGAATTGGACTGCTGTGTCAAGTAGGCGTTCGATGTGCTCTGGCTCCTGCGCATCCGTCACATCTCTGTTTGCTGTGTAGTTGAGGCAGAGTAAGGGCGGGATGGAAGCCCAAGCTGTATCCCGGTTCTCCTGCCGCAGCGCCTCATAACTGTCTACCGCAAGCGCCACGCCCCAGGTCGAAAGACTCAGCACGGCAACTCCCGCACCGACCATGAACGACTGCGAGTGCCTTAGCCGCCGAATCGCGCGCGTCGTGTGCGAAGCCACGCGAGCCTTGATCGCACGGTGATCGAGGAAAGCACGCAGGTCGTTTTCCATGTCTGTCGCCGACGCGTAGCGCTCACTTGGCCGGCGCGCCATGCCGCACTCGATGATCGCCTGCAGGTCGCGCGGGATGCTCGGGCGCAGTTTCTTGATCGAAACGGGCTCGCGCATCGCAAGCCTGGAGAGCACCTGCGACGAAGTACCCGTGTACGGCGGCGAGAACGTCAGCAAGTGGTACAGCGTCGCAGCCAGGCCATAGACATCGAGGCGTGCCGAAGGCTTGGCGTGCTTCGTCAGGACTTCCGGCGCCATGTAGGCCGGTGTTCCGAGAGGAGAGTACTCGCGCGTCAAACTCGCATGGTCGGTTTGGGACGCAATGCCGAAGTCGAGCAGCACGGGCTTGCCCTCGCGCGTCATGAAGATGTTGGACGGCTTGACATCGCGATGGAAGATCGACTTGTCGTGCGCAGCCTGCAGTCCACTCGCGAGGTCGGCCGCCCAGCGGACGACCGTGCGCAAGTAGTTGGGATCTTCGAGGGGGACACCATCCAGCGTCTCGGTGATCCACGCGCTGTCGGTCAACTCGCTCAGGTTGCCCTTTTGCTCCGCCTCTTGAATCAGCTCCGACAGCGACATGCCATCGAGCAACTCGATGACCAAGAAGCGTTCACGATCGTGATCGCGACTGCGGTCGTATATCGTGACGACGGACGGGTGCTGGATAGCGGCCAGGACTTCCGCTTCACGGTCGAAGCGTTCATTCGCCTTGTCGCCGCTGAGCAAGCTGGCGCGCAATACTTTGACCGCGACATCGCGCTTCAGCTCGAGATCATGCGCTTGATAGACGACGCCCATTGCGCCGGAACCGAGGCGGTGGTCGAGCCGATAGCGACCTTCCAAGATCATGCCGGCCAGGCGGTCATGCGTGGCGGTTTGCTGCTGCAGCTCGGGTAGCATCTCGCTCGTCTCAATCGACAGCTTGACGGCTTCGAGCAAGTCGGGCCGCTCGCGGCACAAATCCTCCAAGTCCGGCTCGATGCCGTTGTCGCGCTGCTCGAAGGCGCGCGCCAACAGATCGGGAAGCTCTGGATCGTCGAACCTGCCAGTGGCATCGTCTGCCGAAGTCACGCCTGCGTTCCTCCACCGTTTTGCCGCAAGCGAATCACGAGCTTCGCTTGTGCGGCATAGAAGGCACGGCTTGCGGCCCATTTGCTCGTGTAGCCGAGCTTGGCGGCGAGCTCTTGGAAAGATGTGCTGTTCTCGAGTCGCTCGCGCAACAAGAGCTGATCTTGAGTCGAAAAATCCTGCAGAGCTTCGATGAACTGATCGACACCCTCCCGTTGTCCAGCACGTGTCGCCGGGCCAGCGCCCTGCAAGCGAGGATCCATATCCTGCGGCCAAGGCGTCGAACGCCTGCCATCGCGACGTGCCGCTTGATGAAAGCGCAATGCATCAAGCAGCCGATTGCGAATCATCATCGCGAGGTAGCCGACGAAACCGTTCTCGCTATCACCCTCGAACCCGTTCAGGTCCTTGAGCAAGCCACGGAAGACATCTTGTACGACATCCCCGGTGCTGAAGCGTGTCGCCAACCAGGGGCGATTGTGCCGCAAGTCACGCGCCAACTCGATGTGAACCATCGCTTCGACGCGCGGATAGAAGTGCTTGGTCAGAGCTTCGGTCGCGGCCGCATCGCCAGTTCTTGCAGCGGCTAGAGTTCGTGCAAAGTCGAACTCGGAACCTGAGTCCTCGACTCTTACTGGGTGGGTAGTCATTGCGGGGAGGATCATCGACAAGAGACAAGGGCGGAGTCTGATCTCCCGTGGAGCGCGGAAAATCTAAAAAAGTCGCTACGAGGTGCCCATAACTGTTCAATGACCGAACAACGGCACTCTGCGTGCCGGATTCGTCCGCGCGCAATGCGACGCATCAGCGCAACACGAACGGGCGCGCGAGAGTTGGAGGAATGCAGGAGCGAGGGCGGCAATGGGAAGCGTGGCCCACTCGTCCTAGTGAGGCTGATCAGCCCGGGCTACACCGGGCGGAGTCGCGCTGCCAGGGGGGAGGAGCAGGCGAGAGATAAGGGGGGATGCAATATTCTAGCGTACCTGGCTGGTTGGGGGATGTATTCTGCGCTGATGGCAACGGCGTCTCGATGGCAGAGCTGTGCGACCGCTGACGGCAGCTTCACGCTCCTTCAAACGAGCCTCGGTCAGGCCTGCCATTCTGAGGCGGGGGCCTGGACTGAGTCGGTCGAGCGCTACGCACGAGCAACGCGCTTGCGGGAAGTGGCTAGCCGGATCGTGGCCGCGGACGGAGCAGCGCGCCCTCTGCGGCTACTCGATGTCGGGACCGGCGTGGGTTGGAACATAGCTGCGGCGGCCCTTGAACTCGAATCAGCGCCCATCGAGCTCGAGGTTCTCTCACTGGAATCCGATCGATCCGTGCTCGAGGTAGCCCTGGAACTCCCGGCCAGCGGCCCGAGCCAGGCGGACGATGCCAGACGGTCTTGGTTGCGTGCCGGCCTAGACTCGATCGCCAGCGGCGAGTCGCAAGCGGTCGATTGGGGAGCTGGCTGCGCCGGGCGAATCGAATTGCGCCTAGGCGATGCGACGCAAACGCTGCGCGATGAGGCCAGTACGAGACTCTTCGACGCGGTCTTCCTCGATCCATTCTCGCCCGCCGTCGATCCACCGCTGTGGGGCGCCGACTTCCTTCGGCAAGTTGCCCTGTGCATGGCTCCAGGCAGCTGGCTCTCGACCTATACGGCATCACTGAGCGTTCGAGCGCGCCTGAAGGCCGCTGGACTCCGCGTTGGGCCGGGACCCCGCGTGGGGGATAAAGCACAGGGGACGCTCGCGAGTCCTGACATGGATCCGGGCGCCTTCGACGCCCGAACCGAGCGCAAGCTCGCTCGCAGGGTCACGGCAGAGCTGCAAACCGGCAATGGTGGTGCAGAATCCCACGCAAGCTAAGCTAAGATAGCTTGCCCCGTTGCACGAACCGATGGCCCTACACATGCTCCCTCTGAACCGCGTCTGCTTCGCCCTTCCGGGTGGCCCGGAGATGCTCTGGATCCTGCTTGCTCTGGTCCTGCTCTTTGGCGGCCGGAAATTGCCCGAATTGGCACGTGCCATGGGCTCGAGCATCACCCAATTCAAGAAGGGGCTGAAAGAGCCGGAAGACGGCGACCCCGACAAGATCGAGTCCAAGCAGGACGATCCCGAGAAGCTCACCTGAGCAGCTCCGCCAAGCGGAACTTTCGCCTCATCCCTCCATGCCTGAATCTGTCGTGAGCGATTCTCCGCGCGCGCGCTCGTCCAAGGGAGAGGCTGCGATGCCCTCTGTATCCGAGATTGCGGCCGTCATCTTGTGCGGCGGCAACAGCAGGCGCATGGGCCAGGACAAGGCGCTGCTGCGCTTCGGCCGTCAGTCCCTGCTCGAGCGTGCGATCACGATCGTGAGTCCTGTCGCGAGCCGTGTCGCATTGGCTTGTGGCAAGAGCGAACGCTATCGAGAACTCGGCTTGCCGCTGCTGCTCGATGAAGACAACGAAGCCGGTCCGCTCGGAGGCATGCGAGTCGCATTGCGCGGCGCTGAGCGGCCGTGGGTCTTGGTGCTGGCGTGTGATATGCCGCGCGTCGTGCCGCAGATGTACGAAGAGCTGCTCGCTAAAGTGGTTCTTGACGACTTGGATGTCTGTCTCTTCGAACACTCCGCCGGGCAGGAACCCTTGTGCGCGGTGCTGAGTCAAGCTTGCCTCGATTCGATCGACGCAGCCCTGGCGGCGGGCGAGCGGCGTGCCACTTCCTTTTGGAATTACCCCACAGCGGATGGACGTGCGCTGCGAATCGGAACGATCGCTGCAGACGCGCGAACGAGCAACTCCCTACAGAATTTGAATACGCCGCAAGCCTTAGAAGAGGCGCTGAAGATCGTCGACGCGCCGTCGCGTCACGATGCTTCAGCTGGTGAAGAGGAATCTGCATCATGAGCTCGGTCGACTCCTCCCTGATCGATCTACTGGCGCCTGTCGAAGCGGGACTCGAGCAGATGCGCGAGCATCTCGCGCGCGAACTGCAGCCCAAGTCGGCGTCCGTGTCCGATATGACGACGCATATTGCTAGCTTCCGCGGCAAGCAGCTGCGCGGGGCCTTGGTGCTGTTGTGCGCGCAAGCACATGGGCACGAGCATGAAGACCTGCCCAGTGTCGCTGCGATCGTCGAGATGATTCACTTGGCGACCTTGGTGCACGACGATGTCCTGGATGGCGCCGAAGTACGTAGACGCGTCGCTTCGGTCAATGTGCGTTGGGACAACCAGACGGCGGTCCTGCTCGGTGACTATCTATACGCGCGAGCCTTTGGCTTCTCGACGCGGCTCTCGTCGCGTTTGTGCAGTCAGGTGTTGTCCGATACGACGCAGCGCATCTGCGAAGGCGAGATCGATCAGGCGTTAGGTCGCTACGCCTTTGAGGCGACGATCGAGGAGTACGAGCGCATCGCCGGTGCGAAGACTGCGGCGCTGTATTCCGCGGCTTGCGAACTCGGTGCTCGCTATCCGGACGGGGATGCCGCCCAAGGCAAAGCAATGGCGCGCTACGGTTGGGCGCTTGGCCTCGCCTTCCAGATCGTCGACGATTGCCTGGATGTGGTCGGTCGCGAAGAAGTCGTTGGCAAGAGCGTCGGCAACGATGTCGAGGACGGCAAGGTGACGCTGCCGGTGCTGCACGTCTTCACGAACTCGGACGAAGCAACACGCTCACAAATCCGCGACGCCTACACCTTGCCCGGTCTCGAGAAGCGCGCCGAACGCTTGCGCGAAGTGTGCGACTTGGAGCCCGGCGTTAGTTTTGCATTCGGGCGCGCAGAAGAGCTGGTTCGAGATGCGCGCGCAAGCTTGCAGGCCCTCGCGCCATCGCCGGCTCGCGAATCACTCGATGCGCTCGGCGCCTTCGTCGTTCAGCGCAAGTTCTGAACTCACATTACGCATGCGGCCTGCTTCGCGCGCGGCGGTCTCGATCGCTGCGGCTTCGATCGATTGGGCTGAAGGAAACGAAGGACACCTCATGGAAGCGGCACCGACTCTAATTTTGGACGGCAAAGCTACCGCGCTCGCGGTACGCGCCGATGTGACACGAGTGACCGCCGAGCTTGCGCAGAAGGGGATCGTTCCCGGATTGAGCGTCGTCATCGTCGGCGAGGATCCCGCGAGCCAGGTCTATGTTCGCAACAAAGAGAAGGCCGCCGAGAAGGCGGGCTTTCGGGCCGAGACCGTGCGCTTACCGGCTGACACGAGTCAGGCCACGCTCGAAGCAGAGGTTGACCGGCTCGTCGCCGACGATGCGGTGCACGGTATCTTGGTTCAGCTTCCGTTGCCGAAGGGCTTGGATGAGAGCGCTGTGCTCAATCGTCTCGCTCCTCACAAAGATGTCGATGGCTTGACTGCCGCCAATGTCGCGGCTCTGTCGATGGGTCAGCCCGGCCTGCGTCCGTGCACGCCGGCAGGTTGCATCGAGTTGCTCGACCGGTACGACATCTCGCTCGAAGGCAGCGAAGTCGTCATCGTCGGACGCTCACAACTTGTGGGCAAGCCTCTCGCGCAGCTGTGCCTGGAGCGAAACGCGACCGTGACGATTTGCCACAGTCGAACGAAAGACTTGGCCGCGCACTGCCTGCGCGCGGATGTCGTGGTTGCCGCTGTCGGGGTTGCGAAGCTCGTCCAGCGTGACTGGATCCGGCCCGGTGCCGTAGTGCTGGATGTCGGCATCAACCGCGGTGAGGACGGGAAACTGGTCGGAGACGTCGATTTCGGGCCTGTCAGCGAGATTGCGGGAGCGATCACTCCGGTTCCAGGCGGGATTGGGCCGATGACCATTGCGATGCTCCTAGCGAACACGCTGCGTGCTGCGGCTAGCGCTCATGGGCTGGATCCGGCTGGGATCCTGGCCTAAAAGAGGGGAAGCGGGCTGCTGCTCGATCCTCGCGCAGCGCTCGCAGCCGATCCGTCGGGAGGCATTGATTCACTCCGGGACCGCCCGGACACGGAGATATAGACCTTGTGCAAACTCGAGAGCCACGTCGCGTCAGCATGCGCGAACTCAGCGGCTTCGAGCTGAACAAGTACCATCGTCGCAACACGCCATGAGCCGCTACACACAAGACGGATCGGATGAAGGAGGGCCTGCTCGGTCAGGCTTTGGCGGAGGGCCAGCCCAGCCGGGCTTCGCGTTCCCGCCCGTCACGCCGATGGTGAAGAAAATCATGATCCTGTCTGCAGGGATCTGGGCTTTCTCGTGGCTGATGTTCTTGACCTTCAGCCCTGGTTTGGAACTCGTGATGGATGTGCTCGGTCTGAACCCCGAGTACTGGAGCAAGTTCTTCCCCTTCGTTCCAGCGTGGCAGCTCGTGACCTACGGCTTCATGCACTCGGTCGGGCCGATGCACCTGATCTGGAACATGCTCGGTCTGTACTTCTTCGGCACGATGGTCGAGGAAGCGATCGGGTCGCAGCGATTCTTGGTGCACTACCTCGCATCGATCGCGGTGGGCGGCGCCGTCTTCATGCTGTACTCGGTCGCTACCGGCGGTCAAATTTCCACGATCGGAGCCTCCGGCGCGGTCTACGCGATGATCTGTGCTGCAGCGACCTTCAGGCCGAATGCGCGCGTGATCTTGATCATGTTCCCGATCGCACTGAAGTGGCTCGCGATAGGCATTGTCGGAATAGGCGTTATCACTGGATTGAACGGTTGGAAAGCCGGTTCCAGCGATGGTGTCAATCACTTGATCCACGTCGTTGGTGGACTGTACGGCTATGCGGCAGTTCGCTATCGCTTCATCTGGAGTGATCCGATCCAGCGAGTGCAGTCGCGCCGAGCTATCGCAGTTGAAGATAAGCGCGTCAGTGATCAGTCGCGCGTCGATGCACTGCTCGAGAAGATCCACCACGAAGGCATCGCGGCGCTGTCGAAGCGCGACAAAGAATTCCTGAAGCAGACTTCCAAGCGCAAATGAGCGCGGCGGGAGCCGCGCCCGGCGTTCATCCTGCTTCCAGCTCGAGCCCTGCTTCGTGGAGAGGCGCATGGCTTATGCCCGAACTGTTCCGCGTGTGCAGGCCATCGCACTGTGGCGGTCGAAGTGGGGAGTCCGACAGGGACTGAAATCTGGCCGGAGCAATTGTCGGTCAACCTTAGGTATGAGAGCCACTCCGCCGGCGCAGAGGCTGTCTTCGGCGAGAAACCCCCCTCAACGCCTGGACTACAACGAGTTGCTGCGCACGAGGAGCGAGCCACCCTGGGGACAACCCGCTGCGGGTGCTAGAATCCTCGATCCCCAACGGGTGTGCGCCACGCCGCCTCACCCTCGATCCATCGCATTCGCCTCGCTTGACAGCGTGACTGCCATGAAGACCGCCAGAAGAGCCATTCGTTTCTCCATTCTGTTTCTCGCCGCCGCGAGCTTCGCCGCTGCGCCGCTTCTAGAGGCAGCAAGCAAGGGGTGCGCCCAGGGACCCTCATCACAAGATCCGAAGACCGAGTTTCGGACCCAATTCCACGCATCCTTGCGCACCAAGGATGTGAAGAAGATGGGGACGTTGATTCGTCAGTACAACAACGAAGCCATCGACTATGTGATCGAGACCGCCGAGGCGATCGCGAACGCGCCGAACGACACCTTCTTCGAGCGCATGGACGGCTTGCGCCAGGGCTGGCGCGATTCGATCAAGACGGACTTCGTCGACAATATGGAGCGCTACTTCTCGCTGCTCGATCCGGCGATGAAGCGTGAACGCACGCGCATGAAGGCCAAGTACTTCAAGCGGCGCGCGGTGTATGTGGAAGCCGCGCGCAAGAAGGATACGCCTATCCTTGGTGTGCTTGGGCTCGAGTTCGAAGAGCTGGGCAAAGGCTTCGAAGAGGTGGGGGATCGGTACTTCGCCTCTGACTCTTGGTCGATCATGGGGCAGTGCTATGACGAGCACCTGCGCGGCAATGAGGCCGATTTGATACGCGCCTGCATTGGCTTCAAGGGCTGCATCGATCAACGCGACGCCATCGATCTGCAAGACCGTTTGTACAAGGAAACCAAGCCGCGCCTCGACTGGTTGCTCGCCAACGGCTTTGGCAACAGTTCCGAAGGAGCGGAAGGTGCCGGATCCTCCGAGCCTGTAGTGCGCTCCGCTGCGATCACGGCGCAACTCGACTTCGAGATTTTCAACGACCTGAAGACCAGCACGCGTCCGAACTACAGCGTCGACGACTTCTATCCAATGTGGTCCTCGCTGTCATTGACGGCCAAAGGTAGCTCGACATCTTTCTCTCGCTTGAAGGCCAGCCCGAAGGTGCTGCGCGAGGGGTCGGCCAACGTCGGCCTCGATCTGGATGACGACGGCAAGGGTGATACGCCGCTGGCTCTGAAAGGCAAGATCGCAACGGTTGAGTTCGAGCTGGACGACGAAATCGGCAAGCGCAAGTGGGCTTGTCAGTACATCACCGGCTTAGAAAAGGATTTCTATCAAGGCATGCAGATCAATCTGCAGCCGACCGACAACTTCATGACGATCTACCTCGCACCCGCTGCGAGCTTAGTCGGAGAGTTGAACGGTACGAAGATTCGCATCATCGACGAGGATCTCGACGGCATCTATGGTGGACCGCACGCCTCTTGGGGCAACGTCGGCATCACCGGTGGAAAGTTCCAACCAGAGTTCGACAGTGTCCTGGTCGGTAAGGAGAAGATGGCTCGACCGTGGAGCCGCTTGCAGCAGATCGGCGACCAGTGGTATGAGTTCGAGATCGACGGATCCGGCCTGGCGCTCTCCGCGACACCGATCGAGCTGCAGACCAGTACGCTCAAATTGAAATACAAGGGCGGCAAGCCGACCTACATGATCGTGAAGGGCAGCGCGAAGTTCGAAGACTGCTTCTTCAACATCACGTCGAAGGGGACCGAGGTTCCGGTCGGCCGCTACGAGCTGTACGTGGGCGAGCTTCGCAAGGGCAAGAAGTTGCAGGCCGTGAAGGCGCTGATTCTGCCAGGCGAGACAACGCAGCGCTGGAATGCTGAGGTCGACAAGACGACCGAGATCGAGTTGGGCGCGCCCTACGGTTTCGATTTTAGCTTCACGGCAGAAGGCGACGAGGTCATTGTCGACGGCAAGAGCGTGTGCATCATCGGTACCGGTGGTGAGCGCTACGACCGTCCCTGGGGTTGCGTGCCGCGCCCCGAAGCTTCGGCCCGCAAGGCCGGCAGCAAGCGTGGTGGCAAGCCCGAGAAAATGGGCATTGTCACGAACCTGACGGATGGCAACCACACCTACGCGGATTCATGGCGCCCGTTGACTGTGACGGTCGGCAAGAAGGCTGCTGACACAGTCGAGGTTCAGTTGACTGAGAAAAAGAACAAGCTCTTCGGCAAAATCGAATCCAAGTGGAAGGGACAGTAACAGCGTGCTCGATCTGAAATTCATCCGCGAGTTCCCCGAGCATGTCGCAGCCGGGGCCGCGAAGAAGCACTTCACTTGCGACATCGACCGCATTTTGGAGCTCGACAAGGAGCTGCGCAGCCTGGGACAGGAAGTCGATTCGATTCGATCAGCGCAGCGTCAGGCTGGCAAGGCAATTGCGCAAGCCAGCAACGAGGAGCGCCCGGCCTTGCTCGTGCAGCAGAAGGCCGAGAAGGAAAAGCTGAAGGTTTCGGAAGCGCGTCAATCAGAGCTGCAAGAAGAGATTGACCGTTTGCTCCTCGACGTACCGAACCCGCCCGCGCCGGAGGTTCCCGAAGGCAAGGACGACGCCGAGAACGTCGAGCTGTCGCACTTCGGCGAGCCGACGACCTTCACGTTCGAGCCGCTCTCTCACATCGAAATCGGCGAACGGCAAGGCTGGCTAGACATCGAGCGTGGTGCGCGCATCGCGGGTTCGCGTAACTACATTCTGCTTGGTGATCTGTCGCTGCTCGAGGGCGCAGTCATGCGCTATGCCCTGGACACCATGGTCGACAAGGGCTTCACGCCGATCAGTGTGCCGACGCTTGTGCGAAGCAGTGTGATGGTCGGCACGGGTTACTTCCCTGGCGGCGAGGATCAAGCCTATCGCTGCGATGATCGCGACGACTTGGTTTTGGTCGGTACGGCCGAGGTGCCGGTCACCGCCTATCGCCAAGACGAGATCTTGACGCTGGAAGAGTTGCCGCTGCGTTACGTCGCTCTCTCGTCCTGCTACCGCCGCGAGGCGGGTGCCGCGGGTCGCGATACCAAGGGTTTGTATCGCGTACACCAATTCCAAAAGGTCGAGCAAGTCGTGATTGATCGCAACGACGAGGCGCTGTCGATCGAGAATCACCACGAGATTCTGGGCAATTCGGAAGGGATCATGCAGTCGCTCGAATTGCCGTATCGCGTCGTCGATGTCTGCGGTGGAGACCTGGGCAAGCCGGCCATCCAAAAGTTCGACATCGAAACCTGGATGCCGTCGCGTGAAAACTACGGTGAAACGCACAGCGCGTCCCGTTTTCACGAGTATCAATCGCGCCGCTTGAAGCTGCGTTATCGTGACGAGGACAAGAAGGTTCGCTACTGCCACACGCTGAACAACACCGTCGCCGCATCGACGCGCATGCTGATCGCGATCATGGAGAACCATCAGCAGGCCGATGGCACCGTACGCGTCCCGGAACCGCTCAAGCCCTACTTGCGCGGCCGCGAATTCTTAGGCAAACCCATCCGCTAGCAAGATGGACTGCCAGGCTTCCGTGTTGAGGGATTGGGGACATTCAGCCAATCGAGGGCAACCATGGCGCACGTCGCAGGTTTTCTTAGGACGAGGTCATACCGACCTCCCTTGGAGGCCCTTTGTCGATGTTCGTACCCCCATTCTGTCCACGCTCTGACTGCCGCAACCACAAGTCGCCCAAGCCACGCTTCTTTGTCTACTTTGGCACCTACCCGGCCAAGTGTCGTGCGCATCGTGTTCAGCGCTACCAGTGCAAGACTTGCCGCTTGACCTTCTCGAGGCAGACCTT
>JBLFWN010000151.1:0-13276 GCA_047611405.1 Planctomycetota bacterium
TCGACTCGTCACGCCCGATCGTGTGTGACTTGAAGGTCGGTTCTTCGGAGGCGGGACGCTCACCGAGCAGCGCTGGTCATCATCCCGAGCGCTCCGGTGTCGTACGTAGCTTTGCCCCGGTCGACCATCGGCATACGGCTGAGGTCGAGAACACGCTCGGGCTAAGCGACCTGCACCTATCGGTCACTTCCGTTGAACTCGTTCGCGGCGTTTTGGCGACGGCTCATGCCTGGCTGGCCGAGCCGAGCAGTGACCGAGAGTTGTGGAAGATGTGGCGTGCCGCCTTTGCGGAGGAGGCCTTTGTGACGGTCATTCACGACCGAGGTGGTGCTTATCGGCATCCCGAACCGCGCGCGGTCACAGGCACGAACCAAGCCCAAGTGGGTTGGGCTCTCGCAGCCGATGGACAGCGCATCGTGTGCCTCAGCGCGATCGACAACTTGATGAAAGGAGCAGCCGGTACGGCTGTTCAGTGCCTGAACTTGATGTGTGGATTAGACGAGGGCATGGGCCTTGTATTCATTGGCTTGCACCCGCAGTGATCGAAATCAGAACCGAGACGACATGATGAACGTAATCAAGATTGGTGGGGCGGCAGGCATCGGCATTGAGGATGTCGTGCGCGAGCTCGCGCAGAGACATCAGGCTGGCGAGCACTTCGTCCTGGTGCATGGTGGCTCGGATGCCGCGACACGCTTGGGAGAGGAGCTGGGGCACCCCGCACGCTTCGCGACTTCGCCCAGCGGACACACGAGTCGCTTGACCGACGCGCGTACGCTGGAGATTTTCATAATGGCGACCGCTCTCGAAAACCGCCGCATCGTCAGTGCTCTGCGAGCAGCTGGAGTCAGCGCCGTTGGACTGTCGGGTCTCGATGGCGGATTGATCGAGGCCGAACGTAAGCAAGCTTTGCGTGTCGTCGAAGCAGGCCGCGTGCGCGTCGTGCGTGACGACCTGAGCGGCCGGCCGACACGTGCGAATGGAGCCTTGCTTGAATCCTTGTTGGCGGCGGGGCATGTCCCTGTGATCGCTCCCGTGGGCGGAACGAAGGAGGGACAGGCTCTCAATATCGATGGAGATCGTGCCGCTGCTGTCATTGCGAGCGCGTTGCGCGCGACGAATCTGATGCTGCTGACCGCGGTACCCGGTGTCTTGCGTGAGTTCCCTGATGAGAGCACACGCATTGATCATGTCGCTCTGTCCGAGATCGGCGATCTACTCGAACTCGCCGCCGGGCGCATGAAGAAGAAGGTGCTAGGCGCGCGGGAAGCGCTCGATGCCGGTGTGCGGCGGGTGATCATCGCTGCGGCAACGGGTGAGTCACCGATCCAGTCCGCGCTCTCCGGCAATGGAACCGTGATCGGCGAGCCGTGCTTGCGCGAGGTACAGGCATGAGCTCACGAGTTGTCCAGGAAACGGCGCACGAGCTGGAGCTGCGCCATGGCGCGGGTTTTGTGCGGCCGCGCGATATCACCTTCGTTCGAGGTGAGGGCGCTCATCTATTTGACGACGAGGGGCACGAGTACATCGACACGGCCGCAGCGCATGGAGCCGCATCACTTGGGCATGCGCATCCGGTCTTGATCGCAGCTATCGAACGTCAAGCCCGGCGATTGATGCTGTCTACGCCGTCCTTTGCCAACGACGAACGCGCGGCCTATTTGAGCGAACTCTGCGCAGTGTTGCCGGATGGCATGCAGCGCGTCTTTTTGTGCAACTCTGGCACCGAGGCGATCGAAGCTGGCTTGAAAGTGGCACGCCTAGCAACCAAGCGGGAAGGCGTGGTCAGTTGTGTGCGCGGCTTCCATGGGCGCACGCTCGGAGCCTTGTCAGCAACCTGGGAGCCGAAGTATCGATCCGCCTTCTCGCCCTGGTTGCAAGATGTGCAGCACGTTCCACTGGGACGCGTCGACGCGCTCGAGGAAGCGGTCGACGACAACACCTGCGCCATCGTGATCGAAGTTGTTCAGGGCGAAGGGGGCGTTCGTCCGGCATCGGCTGAGTTCTTGGCTGCCGCACAGCGCTTGGCTCACGAGCGTGGCGCGCTGCTACTTGTGGATGAAGTGCAGACAGGCTTCGCTCGTACGGGGCGCATGTTCGCCGTCGAGCACACGGCGCTTCGTGCAGACTTGATCGCTCTCTCCAAAGGCATCGCAGGGGGCTTTCCAATGGGAGCGCTGGCGATCGGCGCGCGTGTTCCAGAGCTGCCGCTCGGTGCTCATGGCTCGACTTTTGGAGGGAACCCTTTGGCTTGTGCCGCAGCACGCGCAACGCTCTCGGTGTTGAAGGACGAACAACTCGCATCTCGAGCCAATGAACTTGGGGACGCCTTTCGCGAACGGCTCGGACGGATCGACGATCCCCGCATCCGCGAGATCCGCGGCCTCGGCTTGATGATCGGCGTCGAGTTGCGAGTGCCGGCCGCACCGATCGTGCGTGGCTTACTTGACCGACGCATCGTCGCTCTTTCTGCAGGTCGCAACGTCCTGCGCTTCCTTCCGCCGCTCGTGATCGAAGCGGACGATTTGGAGCGCGTGGCAGACGCACTCGAGGAGGTGCTGCGATGCGCGTGATCGATGATGCCGCAGCCATCGAGCTGCTTACCCGTATGGTCCGTACGCAGAGCTTCTCGTATGAAGAAGCAGCGCTTGCGGAAGACCTTCGTACTCAAGCCGGGGCCCTTGGCTTCGACGCCCGTGTTGATCAGGCCGGGAACTGGATCGCCGAGTGGGGTGATTCAGGACCCGTGATTGCATTGGTCGGTCACCTAGACACTGTGACTGGCTTTTGGCCCGTGGAGATTCGCGACGGAATTCTCCACGGCCGCGGTAGCGTCGACGCCAAAGGGCCCTTGGCTTGTTTCCTGGTCGCCGCATCTCGTGCGGCGGCCGAATCCAAGGCCCTTGGGACTCCACTGCGCTTACGCGTGGTTGGCGTCACGGAGGAGGAGGTTCCCTCTTCGAAAGGGGCCCGCTACCTGGCAAAGGATCCTGCGCCGGACTACTTGATCATCGGAGAACCGAGCGCGTGGGATGGCATCACGCTGGGCTACAAGGGCTACCTGAAAGTCAGCCTACGCATCGATGGAGAACGCAGTCATACTGCGCACGAGGGACCGACCATCGCAGCGCGAGCTTGTTCTTTGTGGCAGGAATTCGAGCAGGCAGTCGCTCAATGGAACTGTGGTCGCAGGCGTGTCTTCGACCAGTTACTGCCGGCCTTGCTGGACATTCGTTGTGACGGAGATGGCCGCACGGCCTCAGCTACGCTCTCGATCGCAATTCGGCTACCCGTGGACCTCGATGGAGCGCAAACGCTTGAGTGGCTGCACACAGTTCTTGGTTCCGATGTCAGTATCGAATCACGCGACGTGCCAGTGCCGGCATGGGAAGGTCCGCGCACGGGGCCACTTGCGCGTACCCTGGGGAGGACGATGCTGTCGCGCGGCGTGAAGCCTCGCTATCAAGTCAAGACGGGAACAGCGGACCTGAACATTCTGGCGCCTGCTTGGGACTGTCCTGCGATTGCGTATGGACCAGGAAATGCTGCACTCGACCACCGACCAGACGAACACATCGTGCTCGAGGAGTACCTGCAGGCGATCGAAATCCTGAAGGACTGTCTACTGGAGTTGGCTCGGACGCAGACCGGAGTTCAGGTGGGCTGAACCGAAGCTGCTGCGGACTGCGAGCGGTATAGGAACGCTATTGGATCTGGTTGGACGAGTAGTGAGACGCATGGCAGGCGCTGGTGGCGGAACAGCCAAGAGTTCGGGTGAGGTGAATCTTCGGATCCTGTCGTAGACTTCCGGTGCCCTATTTGCGGGTGCTACGAAGGCTTCGGGAGCGCAATCGACGCTTCACCTGAACCGTGGTGCCGGTCGATATCGATCTCCCCGCCGTCATGAATCGAAGCACACAATACCTCGTCCTCGCCTCTCTGACACTCGCTGCCGCTTGTGGCGACGATGCACCCACTCAACCGGGCAGCTCGTCAAGTGCAAGGAAGTCGGGCCCGATCTGGTTCGAGGAAGTGTCGGCCGCGGCCGGAGTCGACTTTCAACACGTCCGAGCGCACGAACATCGCGCCTGGATTCCTGAGACGATCACAGGTGGTGCGGCCTGGCTCGACTACGACGGCGATGGGCACCTGGACCTATATTGCGTACAGGGTGGCGACCCGGTGCCTGGCTTCGAACAGCTCGAAACGAACCGCCTATTCAAGAACAACGGTGATGGTAGCTTCACCGATGTGACGTTATCTGCGGGCGTAGCGGGTCATGGGTACGGCTTCGGTTGTGCGACAGCCGACTACGACGGCGATGGCCATACGGACCTGTATGTCTGCAACCTGGAAGAGAACCTGTTGTTCCGCAACAACGGTGACGGGACCTTTGCCGAAGTAGGCGCGCAGGCAGGTGTGGATCAGAAGAAGTGGGGAGCCGCTTCATCCTTCCTGGACTATGATGCAGATGGCGACATGGACCTGATGGTCGTCAACTACTTGAATTGGACACCCGAACGCGAGATCGAGTGCCAGACGAGCTACGGCGAGCGCGACTACTGCAACCCAATCAACTACAACGCGCCTTCGCAGGACACGCTCTACCGCAACAACGGCGATGGCACTTTCAGCGATGTCACCAAAGAGTCGGGCATCGGCGCCGGCACGGGGACTGGCTTGGGTTGCGTCGCTGCGGACTATGACGGCGATGGTGATGTCGACATCTACGTCACTAATGACGGCATGCCGAACTACCTGTGGATGAATGATGGGCGCGGAGGGTTCCGCGAAGAGGGCATCTTGTCGGGTTGTGCCGTGAACATGAATGGCTCATCCGAGGCCGGCATGGGAGTGCAAGCCGTGGATGTCGAGAACGACGGCGATTGGGATCTGTTCATGACGCACGTGCGCGAGCAGACAAATACTTTCTACTTGAACGACTCCAAGGGCGTCTTCACGGATCGCACGATTGCGACCGGCTTGGCTCAGGCTAGTCGTCAGTTCACTGGCTTCGGTCTTGGCTTCCACGACTTTAATCACGACGGAGAGATCGATCTATTCGTCGCAAACGGCCGCGTTGGCTTGTGGAGGCCGGCATTCAGCGAAACGGATCCCTTCGCCGAGCCGAACCAAGTTTTCCAAGGCAGGGCAGGTGGGAAGTTCTCCGAAATCAAAGGCTGGAAGGCCAGCGAAGAAATCGGAACGAGCCGAGCGGCAGCCTTCGCGGACTACGATGCGGATGGGGACATCGATGTCTACGTAGCGAACGCACAGGGGCCTGGCAGGCTCTATCGAAACTGTAGTGAGAAGTCAGGCGAGTGGATCGGTTTTGATGTGCGCAATACGGATGGAAGCGTTGCTACGGGTGCGCGCGTGAAGGTTGTCTGTGGTGGCAAGGTGCAATACCGCCTTGCTCACTCGGGCTACTCCTTTGCTGCTGCCAACGACGATCGCGTGCACTTCGGACTCGCAGCAGGGAGCAAAATCGAGACGGTCGAAGTCCTGTGGCCCGGCGGCGAATCGGAATCTTTCACCGTGACAGAGACGGGCGCATACAAGGTCTTGAGTCGTGGTCAAGGGAACTGAGTTCAGCATGAGACAGCACTTCATTAGACCACTCCTGCTGTGCCTTCCTTTGCTCGTCGCAGGATGCGGTCCGAGCGATCCTCCGCCGATCGTCGAGCTCGAGGCCTCGAGCACCATCGATTCAGCTGTTCGCGATGTTATTAACGAGCACCTCGGGCGTGTTCGTTCTGAGCCCTTGTCCGCAGATCGTCACGCCGAGCTGGCGATGGTCTATCAGGCGAATGAGTTCTGGGAAGCGGCACAGGGTGCTTGGTCTAGCGCACTCTCACTAGAGCCGAAGCGTGCCGCATGGATCTATCATCGTTCAACCTGCCTGCGTCAAGCCGGCTACACGGACGATGCGCTCCTGGAATTGGTCCGCTCGGTCAAGCTTGATGGCAACTCGCCCGCCAGCCGCAACGACCTCGGCGTGGCCTGGATGGAAGAAGGGGAGCTCGAGAAGGCGGCGGACGAGTTCCAGAGTGCCATCGACCTGCATCCCGAGCACCCGACACCTCTCGTGGGTTTGGCCGAAGTACGAGTGCGACAGGACTCTTTTCAAGAGGCTGCAACGCTGTGTGAGAGTGCACTCAAGAAAACGCCAGACTACAAGCATGCGCACTACACGCTTGGGCTCGCGTACCGTGGCCTGGGGCGGGCGGATGAGGCGCGGGATGAGCTGAACAAGGGCCTGAATGCGAAGCGTATCTCTGTCCAGGACGATATCGCCAAGCGCGTCACTAGTCTGAAGACGAGCTACACATCGAGACTTGCTCAGGCGTCGGGACTCGAGGCGCGTGGGGAACACGCCGCTGCAGCTGTCGTGTTGGAGAAGGTCGTCGCGTCACGGCCCAATGACGTGACCGCCTTGAACAATCTGGCCGCGATCTACTCTCGGATCGATCGCGTCGATGACGCGATCGCGATTGGGAAGAAGGCGCAACAGATCGATCCCACACAATTCGCGACCTACATCAATCTGTCGTCTGCTTACTTGACCAAAGGACAAGTAGGCGAAGCCTTGGATCAGGCCGACCGCGCAGTATCCCTGGCCTCCGATGTCGGCCGCTGCTACTTCGTGCGCGCTCGTGCCTACGTCGCGATGAAGCGTCCCGAGGATGCGTATCGCGATTTGCAACGATCGGTGGAGCTGGATGCGACGCAGTGGATTTCGTTCGCAGTGCTAGGCGATGTCGCGCTGGGACTGAATCGACTGCCCGAGGCTGTCCAGGCATTCCGAACAACTCTTCGGATGGAGCCAGGATACTTTCCGGGCGCTGCGCGGCTGACCCTCTGCCTGCACCGGCTTGGAAACCGGCCCGAGGCGATCGCGGCCTTTGAGCGCGCGCGAGCGATGTCGCCGAATCATGTAGACATCGCGACCTTGAAGCGTCAATTGGGTCTGTGACTTTCGAAGACGCTCGGCGAAATTAGCGCTAGAGCGGAATCGTTCCGGGGTCTATCGAAACAGCAGGTTGAGCGACTGCCCAGGGTAGCCGAGCCTCAATCAAGCGATCGAGATACGGCAGCGCTCGCCCATGGAGTCGAGCTCGCAAGTCGTTTGGCTGTGCGCCAAGCGTTCGTCAGATACAGGCGACTGCGGAAGGCTCAGATTGAAGCTCAGTTCGGCGCCACCCAAGGCCATCACGACTTCGCCGCCCAAGATGTTGGCCAACTCGCTGAGGGCTTGCGGTCCCTCGACCTCCTGATCGACTTCGCTGGGATCGAGGCCGAGCATGCTCGATGCGAGCTCCTCCAGGAATCCTCCGCTGGCCGAGAGCACGAGCCAGATGTCATGCTCGGCGCCTTGGATGTTGATCATCGAGTTGTACTCGAACGGCTCATTGCCGAGCTCTCCGACCGGGTCCACGATCATGAAGGCGGTTGCCTCCAACGCATGCATCGCGATCTGGGAGAGTTGGCTGGCTGAGAGTGTTTCGGTCATGATGCCAGGTTCAGTACGTCGCCAACGAGTTCGCGCAGATCCTCGGGTTGAAAAGGCTTGCGAAGGTAGCCGCGGATACCCATCGACTGCAGGCGCATGAGCCGCATGATGTTGCCTTCGGTCGTGACGATTACGACGGGCACATCTTTGGTCTTTGTATTCTCTCGAATCTCTTTGAGAGTGGCCTCGCCATTCATGACCGGCATGTTCAGATCCAAGAGGACCAGAGCAATCTCGTGGATCTTCAGGATTTCGAGCGCCTCCGCGCCGTGATTGGCCTCCATGATGCGCGAGTCGTCGACACCTGTTTGGTTGAGGCTCTTGCGGATCGAACGCCGCAAAATAGGCGAGTCGTCGACAACAAGTACTGTGTTCGTCATGGGGCTGCTCAAGGATTGTCCGCGAGACGCGGTTCGAACTCAGCGAAGCGGTCGGCCACGCGTTCCATCATTTGAAAGAAGAGGATCGGATCGATCTGATGTCGCTCGAGAACTTCGGTGTGTAACACGTAGTTCATCCCATCGAGCCCCATGCCTATCCCTAGGTGAGCGCAAAGGATCTCTGCTATGTAGATCACTTCCGCGAGTGTTTCTGAGCCGTCGCTGGGCGGAGCGTGGTGGTACCGAATTGCGTCCTGCAAGTCTTCGCTGAGGCCCCAATGCTTGGCTAGCAAGGCGCCGAGCTCGGCGTGATCAAAGCCGTACTCTTTGTTCTCGAGCGCTATCTGATCGCCCGCGCTCCGATCGAGCATGCAGCCTTTCAACTGCTCCACTCCGACCAGATGATCCATGGCGAGCTTTCCACAGTCCCGTAGCAAGCCGGCCGTGAAAGCAACACCAGGGTCGATCGTAGTAGCAGGTGCCAAGGTCGTCGCAACGACTTCGGCGGCGATTCCACCACCGACGGCTCCTTCCCAAGGCTGTTTGCCCACGAGACCGTAGCCCTTGCCCGATCCGTTCAAGGCGGCCCCAGCCAGGTGGGTAATCGCGACCTTCATCAAGTTGCGCGTCCCCAAGCGGCGTACGGCTTCCCCAATAGAAGAGAGTTTCTCCTGGCCTCCTAAGGCTGCGGAGTTAGCCATGCGCAAAACCGCCAAGCTGACGGCTTGATCGGCCTCAACCATGGCCTCGACTTCAGCGCTGTCTGGTTCCGTCTCGTTCAAGAGGGATACGAGTTTTGCTAGTGCAGCGGGGACTGCAGGTAGGGTCTCGAGGTTCTTGAGGCGGGTTTCTAGGGCTTCCATAGTGCGGTCTCCTGCCCCTTTGATCTGATTAAAACGGTGCCATCTTTCATGTCGAGAGTCAGGGTGCGAGCATCGCTCCCACCCACATCCTCGGCAGCGACGACAATGTTGTTCTTGAAAAAGAGTTTGCGCAGCATCGTGTGGTTGCGCTTCCCAATTTGGAATCCGGCCCCGTCCATAATCAAGTTGGACGCACCTGCGATGCAGGCAGTCAAGTTGGCTTTCGTGGCGCCTGCTTCATAGGCGGTCTTGAAGAGCAGCGGGATGCCCGTAGTTGCAAACATGGCAGCCTTGCGCGTAGTCAGCTGATCGGGGCTGGATGGTTGCGGCAACATGTAATGCAGCAGGCCTCCAACATGCGCTGCCGGGTCGAAGATCGTGATGCCGATGCAAGACCCCAGTGCGTGAGTCGTCAAGACTCCAGTTTTGGCTTGGATCACCGCCATGTCAGCGACACCAATAATGGTGACACTGCCCTTGGTCGTCCCCGTTGGTGCGCGAGAAACGTGATTAGACATCGCGTCCCTTCCGGTCTTCGTGCCATGTTAAGGCGAGATCCATGCCGAGTTGCTTCAAGACGGTGCTCTTCTAGGAGACTTTTCGGTACGAACTTGGGCTGATCCTCAGGAGGCTGTCGTGGTTCCCCGTAAGGCTTTCCGAGCATCCCAAGAATAGGGCGCTTTCTGGCCTCATGAGAGTCGTGAAGCGCGTCGTCAACTTTTCGCGTGTTGCATCATCGAAGTAAATCATCACGTTGCGACAGAAGATGGCGTCGAACGGACCGTGCATCTTCCATGGGTCGAGCAGGTTGAGGATCGCGAAGGTGACGTACTCTTTGACCCGGCGCTTAACGCTCAGGTCCCCGGTCTCAGCATTGTGATCGAAGTACTTTTTGGCCACCTGCGGTGTCACGGCCCGGATCGCGTCCGAGCCGTAGGATGCACGCTTGGCGAGATCGATTTGAGTGACCGACAAGTCGGTAGCCAGGACGCGAATGTCCCACTCTTCGGGATTCGGGATCGCCTCTAATAGCGAAATAACGATGCTATATGGCTCGCATCCGCGCGAGCATCCGGCTGACCAGATGCGAATCTTACGATTGCCAGATTCCTTAGCATTCTTCAGCGTGTTCTGAACCATGAGGTCCAGGTGCTGGGCCTCGCGGAAGAAGTGGGTCAGGTTCGTCGACAGCACATCGAAGAGGTCGAGCGCGTCCTCGCGGCTCTTGGACATCTGATAGTGCTCGAGCAGGGCCTCCATATCCGCGAACTTGAAGCGCCGCTGCAACTTCATCAGCCGGTTGCTGACCATGAAGCGCTTCTTCTCGACTATGTTCAGCCCATAGCGATCGTACGCGAGCTTCGAGAGGCGATTGAATTGCTTAACCGTCAGGTCCGCTTCGGAAGGAGAATGCTGAGGCAGACCACTAAGGGAAATAGAGTCTTTGGGTACGGGAGTGGGGCGTCGAGGTTCCATGGGCTTCGTGACAGTATCGACAGAGATACTGTGCTGAATTGAGACGAACACTGTGCCGATCCAGGATTGGCTGGCACAACCGAAGTGCGCACCTACTCCATCTGTGCTCGCGGTTGCATAGAGAGGGGCCACAGACAGACAGACCCACCCTCTGGGGTCAGGTCTGTCGTAGACGTAGCGCTTTATGAGGAGCTAGCTCGAATCACTCTGCGAAGAGGGCCGGGTCTTCCTCGGCTACCTGCAGAGCGAGCTCGATCACCTCGGCACTCGAGAGGATCTGATCGATGTCGAGCAAGGCCACGACCTTCTCCTTGTTCGGGATCTTCCCCAGGCCAAGGATGAATGAGGTATTCAGTGAGCCCGTGAAGCGCGGGGCCGGTGCCATGTGTTCGCTGTTGATGTCGAGCACTTCGCTGACGGTGTCGACGATGCAGCCAATTTGAGCGAGAGTCTCTGAGTCACCCGCTGCTTCGACTTCCAGCACGACGATGCAGCTGTGAGGAGTGATGTCCGGACAGCTAACGCCCAGCTTCATCCTCAGGTCGATGACGGGGACGATGCGCCCTCGCAGATTCAGCACACCCTTGATGAACTCCGGCATGCGAGGAAGAGGTGTCACATCCTGAAACGCGATGATCTCGCGTACCTTGAGGATGCGAACTCCGTACTCCTCGCCGCCGAGCATGAAGGAGAGGTACTTACCGGCGAGCACGTGCTCGACTTGATTGTTCTCGATTACTTGGCTCATCGGTCTTGCCTAGGAAATGGGCTGCGCGACTTCGGAGAGGAGGGCATCAATGTCAAGGATCAAGGCCACTCGGCCATCGCCCAGAATGGCGCCACCCGAGATGCAGGGAGTCTGCGGTAGGGCTTTGCCGAGGTTCTTAATTACTACTTGCTGCTGACCGATGATCTCGTCAACGAAGAGGTTGATGCGCTCTCCGTTGTCCTCGAGCAGAATCATGATTCCGTCCTCGAGTTCTTCTGTCCCATCGTCCAGCTTGAAAATGTTTTTGAGTCGGTGAACGGGCAGCATCATGCCGCGTATGTCCACCATCTCTCCGTCTCGCAACAAGGCGTGCATGTTGTCGAGGTTTGGCCTGAAGCTCATCTCGATAGAGAGCGTCGGGATCACGTAGCGCCTGGAGCCGACACGAACGATCATTCCATCGATGATCGCGAGCGTCAGCGGCAAGCGCAGGAAGATGCTGGTCCCTTGTCCTTCGACAGAGGCGATGTCGATCTTCCCCCGCATCTTCTCGATGTTTCGGCGCACGACATCCATGCCGACACCTCGCCCAGAGATGTCGGTGACAGTTTCGGCTGTCGAGAATCCCGGCTGGAAGATCAGCTTGTTTAGATCGTTCTCGGAGAGATCCTCTTGCTTCGCATCGGCCGACAGAATGCCTCGCTCGACGGCCTTCTTGAAGATTCTGCTCTTGTTCAGACCGCGGCCATCGTCGCGAATCTCAATCACGATCGAGCCGCCTTGGTGATAGGCGCGCAGCTCGACATTGCCCTTAGCGGCTTTGCCGTCAGCTATTCGATCCTCAGGGGTTTCGAGACCGTGATCGATCGAGTTGCGAATCAGGTGAACGAGGGGATCACTGATCTCTTCGACGACGGTCCGATCCAGTTCCGTGTCATCGCCGGCAGTCGAGAAGTGAACAACCTTGCCAGACTTCTGCGCGACATCGCGGACGAGCCGCGACATCTTCTGGAAGGTCGACTTCATTGTCACCATTCGTAGCGACATGGCTGATGCCTGCAGATCGCGTGTGATCTTGGCGACCTGAGTCAGGTTGCGCGTCAGACGCTGGCTCTTGATCGCAGTGACATCCTCGTCTTGGGAGACCATCTGCTGCGCGATCACTAGCTCGCCGACCATGTCGACCAGGGAGTCGAGGCGAACCGTTCCAACCTTGACGGTGTTCTCGAGCTTGTACTTCTTCTTGGCTTGCACCTTCTTGGTGCCCTCGCCGCCATTGGCCGGAGAGTCTGAGCTCGCTGCCGGCTTGCTCGCTTGCGCGACAGCCGTCGCGGGCAAGGGGCTCGCTGATGCGGAAGTAGCGCCCGCTGTGCCTTGTCCTTGACTCTCGTGGTCCGCTGACTCGGGACTCGCTTCAGCGGCTTCCCCAGCGCGTTCGCAGTTCTCGGCCGCAAGAGCCAGGCGCAGGTTTTCTTTGGAGAGGAACTCGTCCTGTGATGCTCCTGTGGCCGCAACCGTAGTGCAGTGGACGAGGAATTCGATGTGACCATTCCACGGCGCATCTCCGCCAGTGAGGTAGTCCAGCATCGACGACATGGCGTCACAGCATGAGAAAATCAGCGTCGTGTGATGCTCGGTGCAGGCCAGGTTTTCCTTGCGGAACTCGTCGAGGAGAGCCTCGGTCGAGTGAGCCAGGTTTACCATCGCGACCATGTTCATGAACCCGGCCACACCCTTGATCGTGTGGAAGGTCCTGAAGATTCGGTTGATCAATTCGAGATCGCCGGGCGTGTCTTCGAATTCGAGCAAAGCCGCTTCGGCGTCTTCGAGATGACCTCTCGCTTCGACCACGAACTCCGGAAGGGTCGGGTCAATCATCACCTCTTCGGGGAAGTTGATGCGGAAGTCTTCTTGAGTCTCTTCGATGGCTTCGGGCTCCGCATCTGCGGATTTTTGGGCTATGTCAGCTGCGCTCGCCTTCAGCGTAGCGAGCACTTCCTCGTGCGGAGGAACTGGCGCGCTGGGGTTCTCGGCCAGGAGTTCGGTGTACGACTTGAACCAATCGAGTGACGCGAGCAGCCGATCAATAGGTAGCGGCAGTCCGGCAATCGTGCACTTGTCGATCTGATTTTCGGCCTCGTGGAAAATCGCCTGCGCCTCCGGAAACGGAATTACTCCACACTCACCTTTGAGCGTGTGAATCACTCCACGCACTTCGCCTAGCACATCGGGTTGTCCTGGCTTCTCCTCGAGCTCAATTAGGCCATGCTCGAGCTTGGAGATGGCCTCTTCACAGCCTCCTAGAAACAGGGAGAGCAGCTCGCTGTCGATTTGA
>JBLFWN010000152.1:0-13231 GCA_047611405.1 Planctomycetota bacterium
ACCACGCCGACTTGTGTGCCGAGCGTTCCGTTCAGATCTCGATACCAAGCCCGGAAGTGCCACGTCGATCCGTCACTGATGTGGCCAGTCGCGGTGAACAGCTGGAAAGCTGAGACTACTGAAAATGTGCACTCTCCAGCCTTGTCCGCCGCGCCTGAAGTGAGGCGCGAAAACCTCTGGATGAGAGAGCACCCGAGCGCCCCACCCTTGAAGAATCGCGCTCGACCTCGGCAATGAGCACGGCAGGCAACTCTGCAGCCAACGACTGCTCACAGGTACAGGCGAATGAGCGCTTCATCGCTTATCATCCCCTCTATGTCGTGCTCAGCAATCCTGCGCCTGTTGCTCCCCATATTCCTTGCTCCACTCTGCTTCGCGCAAGCACCACGCGTCCCGCAAGAAGCAATCAATGCTGCCGTCGATCGCGGTGTTACTTGGCTGCTGGCACAACAACGTCGCGATGGTTCATGGGGCGAGAACGACCACGCGCTGGGATCCCATCGCGATCCTCGCAGTGACCTAACGGCCTTCTGCTCGTACGTTTTGCTGAAGTCCAAGGTCCCCTACGAGCACCCCTCGATCCAACGCGCGCTCACCTTCCTGGAGTCGGGTTGGCCGACGACGGTGTACTCGATCAGCAATCAGATCCTGCTGTTGGCCGAATGCGACAATCCTCGCTGGAAGAAGCGACTGCCCGACCTGGTCGACTTTCTGCTCGACCTGCGACATGGGAGCCACGGAACTTGGGGCTATCCGGGTCACCCCTCGATCGAGACGGACCTGTCGAACACCCAATACGCCACGCTCGCGTTAAGAGCTGCGAATCGAGCTGGCCTGAAGATTCCGCGCAAGGTCTGGCCCGAAATTGTCGAACGCGTGCTGCTTCATCAGGAGCCTCCGCAAGATTCAAAACTGGCTGCATCAACGGACAAGAGGAAGAAAAAGAAGCCGCAACTCCTACGCAAGGCCGCTTTCTCGTACTTGCTTCCGAACCCGAGTTCGCCGAGCTTCGGCTACACCGCGCCGAGCGCATCGATGACTACGGCTGGGCTCGCCATCCTCCGCATTGCCGAGACCGAGAGTGGTTCCAAGCTCACCCCCAGACTCTTGCGGCGTGTCAAGCTCGCCGCCGAGTACAGCTTCCAGTGGCTGCAAGAAAACTGGAGCGTCAAAGAGAACCTCTTCGGCCCTAAGGCATGGACCTACTACTACCTCTACGGTCTACAACGCATCGGTGCCCTGTACGAAGTCGAGACCATCGGCGGCCACGACTGGTATCAGGAAGGCGCCGCGGAGCTCATCAAGCAGCAATACGATGACGGGCATTGGCAAGAGGGCCAGTACATGCAATGGCCGCGACAACCCTTGCAGCATGGGAACACGGGCTACGCACTTTTGTTCCTGGTCAAGGCCATGGCGCCCGTCTCCGGTGGCCCATCACGAAGGCACGGCAGCTACGCCGCCGAAGACCCGCGGGACGAGGTCATGTTCCGTGCCGCCATTCGATCCAACGTAAGCGCCTGGGTCACTGGCTTTGGAGATGGAGTCGTCGCAGCAAACACGATCCAGACTCCTGACTCAGAAGGCATGTTTGTCGAGGAGGTGCGCTACTACCTCGACGACGAGGTCGTCAGCGTCGTCGCAGCCACCAATACAAAGCCCTGGACCGACAACCGCTTCGCCAGCCAGCTCCCCCAAGTGCGCAACGGCACTTTCGATCTCCGCGTAGGCGTTGTCGTTCGTAGCGACAGCGCCCCGAACGGCCAAGTCGAGCTCGAATCGGACACGGTCGCAATCGAGATCAGCGGCATCCTCGAGCCTTGGATGCTCGCGCACGCACGCTTCTCGGAAGAGAATCTTCTGGCTGACAATCCACCAACGATCGAAGCCAGCAGTGCCAACGGCGAACACACCTCCGCCGATCGAGCCATCGATGGTCTCGCATCGACACGATGGCTCAGCAGCGCAAACGACTCGCGCCCGAAACTAACGCTGACCTTCAAGCGCTCCGTCAAGGCAAACACTTTGGTCCTCTGCCAAGCCGACTCGAATCCCGCCGAGCTTGGCCGCCACTCACGCGTGACGCGTGTCAGTTTGCGAGTGAACGGGAGCAAGCATGCAACCGAAGCCACACTCGATGGCGACACGCTGCGACCGCAGTCAATCGAATTCCCCAAGACGACCAAGCTACGTCGCCTAGAGATCGAGATCCTCGAGTTCGAGCCTGGCGACAAGCTCCCTGACCTAGTTGGTTTCTCAGAGGTTGGACTGGCGTACCGGCGCTGAGGCTTCGGCGCACTTGGCTGCCAAGCGCCTTCTGAACTGCCAGGCTTCCGTGTTGAGGAATGCGAGACATTCAGCCAATCGAGGGCAACCCTGGGGCACATCGCAGGTCTTCTTGGGACGAGGTCATGCCGACCTCGCTTGGAGACCCTTTGTCGATGTTCGTACCCCCTTTCTGTCCACGCCCTGACTGCCGCAACCACAAGTCGCCACAGCCACGCTTCTATGTGCATTTTGGCTCCTACCCCGCCAAGTGTCGCGCACATCGGGTTCAGCGCTACCAGTGCAAGACTTGTCGCCTGACCTTCTCGAGGCAGACTTTTCGTGCTGACTATCGTGACCACAAGCCGCACCTGAACTCCTTGTTGTTTCGGCTCGTCTCCTCCGGAGTAGGTATCCGGCAGTGCGCGCGTTTCATCAACCTCTCCCTTCGGTGCACGGAGTTCAAGCTGCGCAAGCTGGGGAGGCATGCGCGGAACCTGAATCAGAGTCTCATGGAGCCGCTCCCCGGTACCGTCTCCTTCCACCTGGATGAGATCGAGACCTTTGAGGGCAGGCGCAATGCCCGCCCATTGAGCGTGCCGGTACTGCTGCTATCTCATAGCCGCTACATCGTGTGGGCGGAGTCGGCTCCAATCCGTCCGCGCGGCAAAATGACAAAGAAGCGCCTGCAGGCCATTGCCAAGTCCGAGGTGCGGCATGGACACCGGCTTGACCAATCACGAGCAAGCCTAGTGCGCACGCTCCGCTACGGCGCAGCGATCGCGAAGCGGGCGGACAAGATCGTGCTGTCTACGGACGAGAAGTCTAGCTATGGCGGCTTGGCCGCTAAGGCCTTCGGCAAGCGCCGACTCGAGCACCGTAAGACAAACAGCAAGCTCGCGCGCGACACGCGCAATCCGTTGTTCGCGATCAATCACGAGGAAGCAATGATGCGGGATATGATGGCTCGACTCAGGCGAGAGTCGTGGCTCGTGAGCAAAGACCGTTGCTATCTCGATCTCGCCTTGCAGCTCCACATGGCGCATCGAAATCTCGTCAGGCGGCGCTTCAATCGAGATCAGGCCTCGGCGGCGCAGTTTGCAGGCTTGATGCCTAGCCGCTTGTCAGCAAGCGAGGTGTTGGCTTGGCGGCAGGAGTGGGGCCGGCGCAGCGTCCATCCGATGTCTAGCAATGGGCAGACGATCGAGGCGTTCAGACTCCACCAGGCGCAGGCGGCATGAGGGCATCGTGTTTTCCAACACTGAAGCATGGCAGTTCAGAAGCTGCTCGAGTGCACCCTTGGATGCACGAGTAGCAGCCGTCAGCTACTCCGCTTCTAACGACTCAATATGAGCGGACAACTCAGTGTGGCAGATCACCGTGGGCCACACGCGCCGGAGAGACGAATCATCGATCTGTCAGCCGATGACAAACGGATTCGGTCCATAGTCCTACTCGAGTTCTCCCGACCCTCCACTACGCCTTGAACCTCGCCGCATCCAGAATCGACCAGAGGTGGATGATCCATCCCAGGAAGATGAACCACAACACGAACGCGAGTAAGAAGTGGATCACGGCAGGGGCCAGGCGCCCTTGAAGCAATTGTCCAAACCCTGGGATGAAAAAGCTGCACAGCGCAGCGAGCACATTGCCGCCGGATCCTTGGCCACTCATTGATTCTCTTCGTTGTGTTGCAGGCGTTCAGTCAAAGCGCCACATGCGGGCCTTTGCGAATAGTGCAGCCGCTTCAGTCCACCAAGAGGACAACGCGCCAGCGTCAGCAGCATAAGGCAACCCTCACCTGATGGGGCTCGTGTGTTCCATCGATTGTTTGGTAGCTACCGGATCTGATGCGCCGCTATCATCCACCGAGCAAAGTCTTCTGGAAGCGCTCCCGATTGAGCTCGAAGCTACGTTGATCCAGATAGGTTCACGACCGGCAGCTTTGATCCGATCGCAGACACCAGTCGACCGCGAAGGCGGCCAAGCTGCGCAGGCTCATTCGAGTCGAGTCGAGTCGCTCATGTCATGGGATACGATCCGAATGGCACGGGATGTCTGGCCCCTGTGCACAGAGTCAGGAGTTCAGGCCTTGGGCACGGCGAGCCACTGCAGAACGCCGCACTTCGCCCCTCCCCCCACTCCCGCAAGACGCGCCCTCTCCCGCTCTTTCACCCGAACAAGAAGTCACTCTCATCGCCCCAAGCCATGTAGCGATACAGCGGCAACAAGCGCTGCGCCTCCTCGATCAACATGGCCGGCACTTCCTCGCCCATCACCGCATCACGCACTGGACCCGCCGGCACTGGCCAACGCTTCTGCACGGCCATCCAATGCTCGCCCGGGGTATAGAACTTCAAGAACTCCTCCAAGCGATCGACGCTCATATCGCCGCAAGGCCATTCACCCTTCCAGCTATCCAACTGCAAGTGGAAGCCCTTCAGCTGATTGAGCAGTTCCAACCAGCCGCGCACTCCCTCGGCTTTGGTGCGTTTCACAAGATTGGTCCCGTCGAACCAAGCATCCGCATGAATGCGCAAGGACACCTCGATGCACTCGTGCTCGACCGCGAAGCACAGGTACGCATTGCGATAGGCCGAATCCAAATCCTTGGCCAGGTCGCGCCCGACAACCTTCCGCAGCTTCGCCTTCGCCGGCTTGTCACGCGCCACGTACGCCCACAAGCGCTGCACGCGCTTCCCATTGAAACTATGCGGATTGTGAATCGACGTACGCGACAGGAGGCCTATCCCATCCTCCTTGCCCTTCGCCACGAGCACCTTGCCCAGGGCCGCCAACTTGCGACGCGCGGCCAAACGCGGCGCGTTGAACTCGGCGCTGCCGGCCTTGCTCGGGGCTAAGCACTCGAAATCCCACGCCTCGAAGGGCAACGGGGCGGAAGGGGCACGGGGTTCTTTGTCCGCAGTGGTCATGGCTGGTATCGGCGAGAAGGCTCCGCGAGCGGCCACCGCGGCAGCTCGGGTCGAGAGGGTCAATTTTGGTAGATCCTTGGGAATTGGAGGCTCGCGCCCGCGTACCGGGCCGTTCGACGCGACTCAGCCGCCCTCGCTGGGAATTCGCATCGCGGCGCCAGCGGGACTGCACGCTCTACGGCTCCCTCACATCTCGGCCAAGGCCTGATCAGAGCCTTTTTCAGGGCCGCCACGTTAGCTTCGATCCCGGCCGCGCGTCTCATCTGGTACCGAATTGGCACGAAATCCGACTCCGAAGGCGTTACTCTCCGAACGCTGGAACCCCTTGCTAAGGGCGCCCCCTTCCCAGCTCCTCCTCGGCTCCTCCAGAGCCCAAAGCTCGATTACATTTAAGTAACACACGGATAGCACTTCACTAGAGTGGTGCGCCCCCTTGGGGCGTCGATACCAAGGTGAAGTCTTCCATTGGCATGCGGTTCTCCCACTTCGAATTCGATCCCGATACTGACCGTCTCGGTGAAGGTCCCCTGAGCGAGGTTTATAAGGCCGTCGACATGGACTTGGGGCGGACTGTGGCGTTGAAGATCCTGCGTTCGCACGCCGAGATCGATCCGCAAGCCGATCGCCGTTTCCAGCGCGAGGCGAAGCACACCGCGAACATCGCCCACCCTAATATCGCGATCATCTATGAATTCGGGCAAGACCAAGGCACCTCCTTCATTGCGATGGAGTTCCTGCAGGGTCGCACGCTCGACAAGATCATCAAGGATCAGTCGCTCGGGTACGAGGAGTGCCTGAGGATCGCGCGCGAGGTATGTGACGCGCTGCGGATCGTGCACGAAAACACGCTGATCCACCGCGACCTGAAGCCGGGCAACATCCTGTTGCAAGACGACGGCAGCGTGAAGCTGCTCGACTTTGGCATCGCGCGAGCGCGCGACGAGGCCGGAATCACGCAGCACGGCATGCTGGTCGGCACCGTCCTGTACATGTCACCCGAGCAGGTGCGCGGCGACGATTTGGACTTCCGGTCGGATGTCTTTTCGCTGGGCGCGGTGCTCTACCACGTCATCACCGGTGCTCTGCCCTTCCCCGGCGAGAGCTTCCCGGAAGTCTGCATGGCGATCCTGGAGGGCAGCCCGCGGCCGCCTTCGGAAGTGCGTTCCGGCTTGCCGAAGCCGCTCGAAAACTTCTTGCTGCGCTGCCTGCAGGCCAATCCCGAAGATCGCTACCACGACGCGACCGAGGCCTTCACGGACTTGTCGACGCTCTCCGATCAACTGTCCGCCACCAGCGCGCGCGCGACGCTGAAGGGCAGCCTCGTGATGCCGCCGATTGAATGCGGTGGCCCGGATCCGAGCACGTGCCACGAAATGGCGGGCAGTGTGCGCAATGACCTCGCGACGGAACTACGCCGCAACAAGAGCCTGGAAGTCGTGCTCCTCGAGGAGAACAGAGTGCCGACAGACCGCAACTTCGATTACTGCCTGCGCGTCACGCTGGCCGTCGAAGGAAGCGAAGGCACGTTGACGATTGGCACCGAGGTGTTCGACAACGGCTCCGGTGCAGGCTCGAAGAAGTACGAGGACGTTTGCAAGCAAGTCGACGACGACGAGTGGGCGTTGCAGGAAAACCTGGTGCGCGCCGCCGTTCGAACGATTCGCAAGCGCTTGACGACGACCAGCACGCCGCAGAGGACGCCCACCAAGCGCAAGGTCGAAGAGGCACAAGCGCTCGCGCGTTACGCGCACGACGTACTGCATCGCAGCACGAACAGGCACCTGATGGCCGCGATCGGATCCTTCCGACGCGCGCTCGACAACGACCCGTACTGCGCATTGGCTTACGCCGGCTTGGCGGAAGCCATGGTGCGCAAATTCCTGTACTGGGACGGCGATCCCTCCTTCTTGGAGGAAGCGCGCGAAGCGGCCGATAAGGCGCTAGCCCTCGATTCGAGCTGTGCGGAAGCCCACACCGCGCTTGGATTCGCGAATCACCTGGCAGGCTACCGCGAGGACGCGTTGCGCGAATACCGTGCGGCGATCCAACTCGACAACCGCGAATGGCTCGCGCACCGTCTGGAAGGCGCGCTGCTCGCTCGCGAAGGTAACTTCAAGCACGCTTCGCCGCTGTTGACGCGCGCGATCGGTTTGCGGGCGACACACATCGACTCCTACGATCATCTGTACACGGTCTTGCTGCGGCTCGATCGCTACGAAGAGGCGATCGAGGTTGCGGACCGCGGCATTGCGGCCGGTAAGAAACATCTGAAGCAAGTGCCGGACGATCAGTCCGCACGCTTGCACGTCGCTATGCTGCAAGCACGTCTAGGCCTGCAAGATGATGCACGCGATCAAGTGACCGAGGCGCGTAAGCGCGCGCCGAAGGATGGCTACACCGCCTTCCACTCGGCATGCGTGTTCGCGTTGATGGGCGAGCCGACGGAAGCGCTCGAGCTGCTGCAGCTGGCGCAGGCGCGCGGCTACTACATCAAGACCGAGCTCGTGCGCAACACGGACTTGGACCTGCTACGCGGGCTGCCCGAGTTCCAAGAACTCGCCAGCTGACGGATTGGCGGCGGAGGGCGCGAGCCGAATCGCGTGCTCTGTCCCGCCGCGCTGATCGTGAGGACCAGTCGCATAGCCGCGCATTGGTATGAGCCGTGCGCGCAAGAGCTGAGAGGCGAGCGCCGCGGCCCTCTCGCTCCTCTCCCCCACCGAACCGAGTCCTTTCCGCGCGGAAACTTGGATCAAACTCAAGGATCACCTCAGCCACACACGATGTAAGTGGGCGAGTGGGTAGGGGACCTGCTCAACCTGTAGAGAGGGTGATAACATGATTGGTTTCTATAGTTCGTTTCGCGCCATGGGCGCGTCGAACAACCGGCTGAGCCAGCTCGGCGAGCGTCTTCTCGCCAGCCAAGCACGGCTATCGAGAGGAAGTCGACTCGCGAAGCTGGGGACGGATTCATCCGGCCTGAGCATCTCGACAAAAATGAAGGGTCTCATCGATTCCTTCCAAGTGGCGAGTCGCAATGTGAGTGACGGCATCAGCCTTGCAGAGACTGCAGAGGGCGGTCTGGAGCAGGTAGCTGACAACCTGATTCGTATGCGTGAACTGGCGGTGCGGGCCAGCAATGGCACGCTTTCCAGCTCGGATCGAACTTCGATCCATAATGAATTCAACGAGCTGCGAGAAGAGGTCGATCGCATCTCGGACTCGACCGAATTCAACGGCGTCGATCTGCTAGACGGCAGCACCAGCTCCGTCTCGCTGCAGAGCGGCGCCTATTCCGGAAACACGACGGATGTCGACCTGGTCGACACGTCGAGCGCGGCCTTGTCGATCGACGATCTCGATCTGACCACTTCCAGCGACGCATCGAGCGCGATCTCGGCCATCGATGACGCCATAGACGAGGTCTCGGTGGCGCGCGCGTCCTTCGGTAGCTCGGTGAACACGCTGCGGAGTGGACTTTCGACCCTCCAAAGCTCGCGCATCAGCCTTTCGGAGACACATAGCCGGATCAGCGATCTGGACTATGCGGCCGAGACGGCGGAGCTGACCAAGCTGTCCTTGCTGCATTCTGCGGCCGTCTCGACTCGGCTGCACGCCAGCCTGTCGTCCAACCGCGTGAACACGCTCCTCATTGGCCATATTTAGGGGGCGGCAGAGCATGCGATATCTCGACCAGGACCAGCCGCGCACGGCACAGGCGGCCTGGATCGCCTATCGCCAGGGCCTAGGGAGCGGTCGGACACCCTTTGGGCTCGAGGTCAGACCGCCTTGAGAGCTTCCGCGATGCAGGGGATCGAGTCCGATGTGGCAGGGAATGATTGAGCATTCTGGAATGCGCCCTTACACTCGTACGCTAATTTTGAAAATGGACCGTCCCCTCATCGCTCTAGACACTGAAACGGCCAATTCGAAAGGTGCTCCGCATCTGCTCGAGTTGGCTGCTGTACGTGTGATCGATGGCGAGATCGAGGACAGCTTCAACAGCCTTGTATGCCCATCGATTCCGATCGATCCCGAGGCCGAAGCCATCCACGGTATCGACGAAGACGCGATCCGCACGGCGCCTGAAACGGCCGACGTGCTGAACAAGTTCACGGAGTGGGTCGGAGACGATTGGATGGTGGCGCACAACGCCGGCGCGGACACGCGCGTGTTGGGCTTCGCTTACAGGCGCTTCGGTGTCGACGAGATGCCGGAAGGACCGGTGCTGGATTCGCTCGCACTCTCTCAACGATACATGCCGGAAGCGCCGGACCACAAGCTGGCAACGCTCTCGGAAGAACTGATGCTCGAGGATGTCGGTCATCATCGCGCCCTGCCCGATGCGGTGACGTGTTGGAAAGTGGTCGAGGCTTGCCTCGAACGGCGCGGCGGACTGGACGACACGAGCATGACCGAAGTAATGACCGAACTCGGGCGCCCGCGCACGATCCCGGCACGCGTCCCGGACGCGCCTAAGCTACGCAGCGGTATCCGCCGCCTACGGCAGGCTGCGCAGGATGGCGACGAGGTCGAGTTGCTCTACGGCGACAACAATTCACAACCCAGCCGACTCCGGCTGCGTCCCAACTTTTTGTACGAGCGCCACGGGCGCGGCTACATGGAGGCCGAGTGTCCTAGCTCTGGTCTCCTTAAGACTTATCTTTTGGCGCGTGTGCGCCGCCTTCTCTAGAGCCCCATGGCCAGCCAACCCATTCGCAACATCGCGATCGTCGCGCACGTTGACCACGGTAAGACCACATTGGTCGACACCATGTTCCAGTTCGCGGGTACCTTCCGCGAAGGCAAGCAAATGCAGGAGCGTGCGCTTGATTCCGGTGACCAGGAGCGTGAGCGCGGCATCACGATCTTAGCCAAGAACACCGCGATCTCGTACGAAGGTACGCGCATCAACATCGTCGACACGCCAGGTCACGCCGACTTTGGCGGTCAGGTCGAGCGTACGTTGCGCATGGCCGACGCCGTGCTGCTGCTGGTCGATGCCTTCGAGGGTCCGATGCCGCAGACGCGCTTCGTGCTTCGTAAAGCGTTCGAGAACGGCCTGCGCGCGCTCGTGATGGTCAATAAGATTGATCGGCCCGATGCGCGCCCCGGTGCCGTGCTGGACGAAGTCTTCGACCTCTTCGTGGACCTCGGTGCGCACGACGAGCAGCTCGAGTTCCCGGTCATTTATGGCTCGGGCCGCGAAGGCTATGCGATGGATGAGCCGGAGCACAAGTCAGACGACCTGAAGCCGCTCTTCGAGATGATCCTGCGCGAGGTCTCGCCGCCCGTAGTCGACGACGAAGCGCCCGTCCAATTCCAGGCCTCGACCTTGGATCAAGACGACTTCTTGGGCCGCATCGCGGTCGGCCGCGTGATGCGCGGCCGCCTCAAGCTGGGCAGCCGCCTCGCGATGTGTCACCCGGACCGCGACAAGTCTCCGTTCGTTACCGTCAAGAGCCTATTCCGCTACGAGGGCCTCGATCGCGTCGCGGTCGAGGTGGTTGAAGCGGGTGACATCGCCGTCGTCGGTGGCATCGATGACCTGTTCATCGGCGACACCTTGTGCCACCCCGAGCATCTCGAGCCTCTGCCCGCGATCGAGCTGGACGAGCCGACCATTTCGATGGTCTTCTACGTCAACAACTCGCCCTTCGCCGGCAAGGAAGGCAAGTTCGTCACGAGTCGCCAGATCTTGGCGCGCCTCGAGAAGGCCGGCCTACGCGACGTTGCGTTGCAGCTGGAGATGACCGGCAGCGCGGACGCCTTTGAGGTCAAAGGCCGCGGTGTGATGCACCTGTCCGTGTTGATCGAGAACATGCGCCGCGAAGGCTTCGAGTTCGCAGTCGGCAAGCCCTACGTCATCGTCAAGGATGTCGATGGCGTGATGTGCGAGCCCTACGAGCGCGCAACGATCGAAGTCCCGGGCGAAAGCGCCGGCAAGATCATCGAGTATCTGGGTAAGCGCCGCGGCGAGATGACGCACATGGACTCGCTCGGCTCGATCGCGAAGGTCGAGTTCCTGATCCCGTCGCGTGGACTGATCGGCGCACGGACCGCGCTGCTGACACTGTCGCAGGGCGAAGCGATCCTGAGTCACGTCTTCGAGACCTGGCGCAAGGACGGCGGCGTGATTCCGCGCCGTACCAACGGAGTGTTGATCAGCGATCGCGCGGGCTCTGTTATTCCCTACGCGCTCGACGCATTGAACGATCGCGGCACCTTCATGGTCCCGCTTGGTGCGCCGGTGTACGAGGGCATGATTGTCGGCGAGAACAACAAGGACACGGACCTGCCGGTCAACGTGTGTCGTCAGAAGAAACTGACGAACATGCGCGCCTCGGGTCGCGACGACAACGTCAAGCTCGCCCCTCCGAACATCCTCTCCCTGGAGGAATCCTTGGAGTACATCGAGGACGACGAGCTGCTCGAAGTCACGCCGCAGACTCTGCGTTTGCGCAAGCGCCACCTGAACGAGACGGACCGCAAGCGCGAGAAGAAGAAGGCGCAGGTTACGCAGTAGCCTTTGCCAATTAACGGCAGAGCGAAAGCTCTGCCGCACGACCATCAAGACTTGGCATTGCAGCCACCCGCGCGCGTCGAAGGACGGCCGGCGAACATGAGCAGCGATCACTCGCTGGCATGTCCGGATGCAATGCCAAGTTTTTTCGTAGCGGCAGATGGGGCTCGCGGCAGCACTGCATTGGCAGATTCAAGCCGAATGAGCATTGGATGTGGACACGCTCGCACGTCGAACCAGGCTCGCATAGGTCCGGCGCAATCGCGTCGTCGCGCTACTGCTCGGCCCGCGTATCGAGTCTGTCATCGGAAGCGCGCACCTTGTGCCCCCACCACCATGGCGTAGGTTCGGACGCATCAAGCTGACGTGCGCGCTGCTGATCGAAACGGCTATCCCCGTCACACCGACAAGCGACGATCAAGAGAAGGCAGCGCCGCAGGTTCCCTCCAAGAAGCCGAGCTATGTCGTCGACACCTTTCCGGAGGATCTCGCAGCCGGCTCTGGTGGACTAGCCATCGATCAAGAGGGCTTCGTGTACTGCGCCGACTTTGGCACGCAGCTCGGCGCTGGTCCTCCTGCTGCGCGCATCTACAAGCTAGATCCGAAGACCGGCAAGGCGACGGTCTTCGCCGAGGGTCTGCACGGAGCCTCCGCAATTGCTTCGGTCCGGATTGGACGCTATTCCAATCCAACATCGCCGGCGGATACATCAGCAAGATCACACCCGAGGGCGAAAGAAGCGTGTTCTTGAACACAGACCTGCGCTCGCCGGTCGGTATCGCGATTCATGAAGAAGGCGCGCTGCTGGTTGCGAAATGCGGATCCAACTCGATCGTCGAAGTCACTCCAAATGGCGAGCCCTATACCATTTGCACGAGCAAGCTCTTGTCTTGTCCGAACGGCATAGTCCTCGGTCCCGATGGCAGAGCGTACGTCTGCAACTTCAACAACGGCGCTGTGATCGCGATCGACATCAACGGTAGCGCGACGAAGCTCGTCACCCTGCCGGGTAACAACAATGGGCACCTGACCATTCACGATGGGTGCCTGTTTGTGGTCGCAAGTGGGGCGCACCAGATCTACAAGGTCACGCTCGACGGCAAGACCGAGCTATTCGCAGGCTCGGGCAAGCGCGGGCGCGATGGTGGTCCCGCACTCGAGGCTACCTTTCGCCCTCGGCCTGGATAGAGAAACGGTCTCCCGATGCACTCACAAGCGCATGGGCACAGTGAGAACTCCCGGGGACCGTCAAGACCTGCCGCCTGCTACTGGATGCCAAGGCTCAGCGCATCATTTCGATCACAAGTCTCAGCTCGTTCCCCGAATCGCTCAGGTTCCCGATGCGACGAGTCCACCGCTCGCTGCGCGACCCTTCCGGCTTCAGGTTGACGCGCTCCGCCAGAAACAGTCGGTGGTGTAACGTCGCTCTTCGCTGAACGTCACGCGTCCGTCAAAGACGCGTTCGAGCAGTCGTCGTGCATGTCGGCGGTCACGCATCGCGTCTCTCCTTGTC
>JBLFWN010000153.1:0-13122 GCA_047611405.1 Planctomycetota bacterium
CGAGGAACTTGTCGACCAGGATCGGCTTGTCAGGCGAAGCTTGAACGGCGTGCTGCATATAGGTGTCCAAGGATTCGTCGTCATAAACGATCTCCATGGCGCGCCCGCCGAGCACATAACTGGGACGCACAAGAACTGGATAACCGATTTCGCGCGCAACGCTGAAGGCACCTGCGACTGTTGTGGCGATGCCACTTTCGGGCTGACGGATACGGAGCCTCTTAAGGAACTCTGTGAACAGTTCGCGGTTTTCCGCGCGGTCGATCGACTCGACCGAGGTACCGATCAGTGGCGCGCCAGCTTGGTGTAGCCCCTCTGCTAAGTTGAGTGGAGTTTGACCACCAAACTGGACGATGATGCCGGTCGGCTTGATCTTCTTGACGATGTTCATCACATCTTCGTGCGTCAGCGGCTCGAAGAAGAGATGGTCCGTCGTGTCGTAGTCGGTGGAGACTGTCTCTGGGTTCGAGTTGACCATGATCGCTTCGAATCCAATCTCTTGGGCTGCGAAGGCTGCGTGAACACAGCAGTAGTCAAATTCGATGCCTTGACCGATGCGGTTCGGACCGCCGCCGAGGATCATGATCTTGGGCTTGTCAGAAGGATTGAGCTCGCACTCGTCCTCCCAAGTTGAGTAGTAGTACGGCGTGACGGCAGCAAACTCGGCGGCGCAGGTATCCACCAACTTATAGGTCGGTTGAATTCCGAACTCATCGCGAAGGGCAAGTACTGAGCTGGCTGTTGTGCCCGTTGCCAAAGCGATTTGAACATCGCTGTAGCCGAGTTGCTTCGCGCGCCGCAACAAGACCTTCGTCAAGAGCGCGCCGCCCAACTCCTGTTCAAACTCAACCAGCTCGCGGATGTTCTCAAGGAACCAGCGATCGATTTTGGTGGCCTCGAATATCTCTTCCGTGCTCCAGCCCTGGCGGTAGGCCACGCGCAGCGCCAAGAGGCGATGTTCGTTGGGAATGCGCAAGAGGCGAGTCAAGGCTTCACGGTCGCTAGCTTTCGCTTCTGCCGGATCGCGCGGGTCGAGGCCCAGGCCCGGGCTGCCGGTTTCGAGACCGCGCAGCGCCTTCTGCAGGGACTCCTTGAAGGTGCGCCCGATGCTCATCGTCTCGCCGACACTCTTCATTGAGGTCGTGAGCGTCGCGTCCGCAGCCGCGAATTTCTCGAAAGCGAAGCGCGGCATCTTGGTCACGCAGTAGTCGATGCTCGGCTCAAAGCACGCGGGTGTTTCGCGAGTGATGTCGTTCTGCAGTTCGTCGAGGGTGTAACCCACGGCTAGTTTGGCTGCGAACTTTGCGATCGGGAACCCGGTGGCCTTGGAGGCCAGTGCCGAAGAGCGCGAAACCCGTGGGTTCATCTCGATCACGATCATGCGTCCGTCGTCCGGGTTGATCGCGAACTGACAGTTAGATCCTCCGCACTCGACTCCGATTTCGCGCATGATCGCGATCGAGGCATTGCGCAACTCTTGGTACTCGCGATCGGTAAGCGTTTGAGCCGGCGCAACCGTGATCGAGTCGCCTGTGTGCACGCCCATCGGATCGAGGTTCTCGATTGAACAAATGATGACGACGTTGTCGTTCTTGTCGCGCATCACCTCCATCTCGAATTCCTTCCATCCGATCAGGCTTTCCTCGACCAAAATCTCTGTGTTGCGCGATGCAGCAAGTCCACCCAAGGCGATCTGCTCGAACTCCTCAACGTTGTAGGCGATGCCGCCACCGGTGCCGCCCATTGTGAATCCTGGGCGGATTACGCACGGCAAGCCAATCTCGGCCAGCGCCAAGCGCGCGTCTTCCATCGTGTGTGCAACTCGCGAATCCGCGTTCGCCAATCCGCAGCGCTTCATCGCCGCGCGGAATAGGTCGCGATCTTCCGCCATGAGGATGGATTCCGGAGTCGCGCCGATCATCTCGACGTTGTACTTTTCGAGGATGCCGCGGTCGTACAGTTCGAGCGCTGTGTTCAATCCTGTTTGTCCACCGAGCGTCGGGAGCAGAGCTGTCGGCCGCTCCTTCTCGATGATCTTCGTGACCGCTTCCCAGGTGATGGGTTCGATGTAGGTTGCATCGGCCATCTCCGGATCGGTCATGATCGTGGCCGGGTTGGAGTTGACTAATATGATCCGATAACCCTCTTCCCGTAACGCTTTACACGCCTGGGCTCCGGAGTAATCGAACTCACATGCCTGCCCAATAATAATGGGCCCACTTCCGATGATCAGAATCGACTTGAGGTCGTCGCGACGGGGCATCCAGCGTAATCCGGCCGTGGCCTGGACAGGGGGGCGAAGGAGAAGGGATCAGGATGCTGAGTGGGGGTACTCCGCACCGGGTAAACCGCCGGGATTGAACCACATACTGAGCGTCCTGTCGATTGCACAGGGCGAGCAGTTTAGACTTCCGGGCTTCATGGCGCAGATAGGCCCACGGACAAGAGTAGGATCGGGGCCCGAGTGCCCCCGGGGCGCCCACAGATTCGCGCGAACCCAACTTGCCAAGATCCCATGCGGCTGAATTTGACCTCGACGCTCCCCGTCTTTCTTGTCTGCTTCTTTAGCGCTTGCTCCGGGCCAATCCAGCATCAGGTCACTAGCGACGCTGCGGCGCCGGCAGCTCCGAGGGAAGAATTGCTCTACTTGACGAGCGGCCGGAGTATTGAGCAGTTGGCAGAGCTTGCCGAGATCGCCCCAAATGTGACCTTTGTCTCCGGGCTCTCTCGTGAGGAAGCCGGGGCACGCGCCGCGGAATTCCATGGGGCGGATGCTCACGTGATCGACGACGAATTCTTGGCCCAGGCGGAGAATTTACGCTGGGTGCAGGCTTGGAGCGCTGGCGTGGATCGCTACTTGGGCCTCGAAGGCCTGATCGAGAACGACAACGTGACCTTCACCAATATGAAGGGAGCCCACGGCCCTGTGATCTCAGAGCACGTCTTCGCCACGCTGCTCTTTTTGAAGCGCCAACTCGGGGCCTTTCATGATGCGCAGCAGACCGGAGAATGGAATCGCAGGGCAGGCACGGGCCAAGCGGCCCTTTCAGGCTCAACCCTCGTTGTAGTCGGCATGGGCGGAATCGGGCGCGAAATCGCCAAACGCGGCCATGCCTTCGAGATGGAAGTTTTAGGGACGGTGCGCACCCAGCGTGACGCGCCGGATTACTGCACCGAGCTGGGAACGACTGAGGACTTGGACGGTTACCTCGCCCGCGCCGATGTCGTCGCGATCGCCCTGCCGCTCACGGACGAAACCCGCGGCATGTTCGACGCCGAACGCATCGCCAAGATCAAGCCGGGCGCCATGATCGTCAACATCGCGCGCGGGGCGATCATAGATACGGACGCCTTGCTGGAAGCTTTGGACACAGGACATCTCGGCGGCGCCGCCCTCGATGTAACGGACCCCGAACCCTTGCCGGCGGACCATCCGCTCTGGGGGCGCGGCGACGTTTTGATCACTCCTCACGTTGCCGGGGTCGCGGAACTAACCGGCGACCGTCGTTGGGCGATTTTCCGCGACAATGTGGAGCTCTTCGGCGCAGGCGCCGAACTCAAGAACCAGGTTGATAAGGCCGCAGGCTACTGATCCCGGGCTTTTCTTAGAACGTGGAAATTGGGGTGAGCAGCGAGTCGGTGCTCCAAGTCGGCGCTTTTACTCTCTAGCTCCGAGGGGACGGAGGGGTCGAGAATCACTCTTTTTCCGCTTTCGAGGCGCAAGCGCACTTCCTCGATCGACTCGCCTTCCAAGGGCACAGTTTCCAAACCCCAGCGCTCTGCCGCCAAGTAGGAGTGCGCTTGATCTGCGGAAAGGAAGATGTCACCGGGCTCCAGAAACTCGCTCGCTGAGGCCCGCCAATCGGTAAGCGGGTCCGTATTCGCGGCGTAGCTCTGAAACCCAAAGAGCAGGGCTAATTGTGCGACCAATGTTCCAAGGCCGAGGGGGATGGCCGTGCTCAAATCCGATCGGGCGAGCACATCAAAGATCCCAATTAGCGCCACCGGTAACAGCCACAGATAGGAAGCGTCCCAAGCTAGCGAGCTGCTGAGCGAGAGAAATGCCAAGGGGAGCAAACTCCAAACGAGCAGCCATCTCGGCGGCGGAAGCTCCGACTCATTGCGCTTCAAAAGCCAAAGGCTAGCGAGCCCCGCTAGCGCGAATCCGATTCCGGGAAGTAGACCCGCAAAGCGCATCCAGAGGACTTCATCAAGGAACCCATGCCCGGCAGGTAAGTCGCTGAAGCTCTTGATGAACACGCCCGAGGCAATGATTCCAATCCCGATGATCAGCGGCTTTCTCTTCGGGTTCTCCTCGAACTCGACACAGGCCCAAAGGACAGCTGGAAGAAGAAGTAGGGCGGAATACTGACTGCAGGTTAGGAGCCCCCAGATCGAGAGACAAATCCACGGATTGCGGGCATCAGGATCCCAAAGCTGGCGCATGAGACCCAAGAGCAGCAGCAAACTGAGGGACCCCAAGCCCGGTGTTGTCGCAGCTAGCCAAGCCGTTGGCGTGAACAATAAAATTGAGTTCGCGATTAGTGCCAGCCCAAAGGGGCAGCCCAGGCGGCGCGCAAGGCCCAAGGCCACTGGCAGGCAGGCGCCGTAAGCCAAGGCGGCAAGAATGAAGCGCCCCTGCTCTCCGTGTAGACCGAGGAGGTTCCCGAGTCCTTCGCCCGCGGAGATCCAAATTCCCCAAGCGAGACCCTGTTCGAACGGTGCGGCGAAGGCGTTACCGATCAAGCGTTCCTGGGGCAGAGCCAAGGCGAGCAGCGCCAGAGCGATTCCGATGATCCAGCCGGCTAAGACTTCCCGTCCCGCGAGCAAACCCTCGCGCTCTTCAATCAGCTCCGTCGTCAAATGCCGCGGAAACCCGCCGAGGATATCGGGGATCGTGTCCTTCCCCTCGTCTTGCGGGAAGGGGTCGTTCGGGTTGAAGGAAGTCATGTGCGCGGGAGGTTACCACGCAGTACAGCTCGACCACCTAGGGATCATGATGGACGAGGCAAAACCTGAGATTGGGTGGGTACGCAATTCGAATCGACCAATCGAATCGCCCCCATTTGGTGAGTTCAACCAGAAATGGCGACCATCCCCGGTCGTTTGCAGTCCCGCATCTGGTCGAGGGCTTTGCCCCCGATCGCGATCTCAACTCGCTGTGCAGCTAGCCCCCGGGTGTGGGGCGGGTCGCCGAGTATCGACTTGTGCCGAAAGAAGGTGTTCAGGACGGTCCCTTGCGGGTGCTAGCCCGCTTACTCCTTAAACTACCGAGGGCGCAGCCCCTCCACCCCACGAACCGCCTTGTCGCGCTCGGATGACCTCGGTCCTCGCCTGGCGATGGAGTCCGATCGCATTGAAGGCACAACCACTCGCGCCCCTCCGAGCTTCAACGCCCGCTTGTCCTCGAAGCGACGCCCGTTGAGGATCAAGTCCTTGGCTCCCTTCTGGGGAATCTTGCGTAGGAGCATAGCCCTAATTGGATTCGTCATCGCGGCTTCCTAGAATGCGAGCATGGAATACTCGATGCGTCAGACCCTCGCGCTCGTTTTGGCGGGCGGACAAGGACAACGTCTTCACCCGCTGACGCACGAGCGCAGCAAGCCCGCGGTCTTCTTCGGAGGCCGCTACCGCCTGATCGACTTTGTGCTCTCCAACTTGGTGAACAGCGGAGTCAGGCGAATCATGGTGCTGACACAGTACAAGGCGACCTCGCTGCTACAGCACCTTTCGCGATCTTGGAGTATGTCCCCGGGACTCTTGGATCAGTTCATCGATCCAGTCCCGGCTGCGATGAACCTCGGCCCCGATTGGTACAAGGGCACCGCTGATGCGATCTACCAGAACCTCGACTTGCTGCGCTATACGCGGCCCCAGGAGGTCCTCGTGTTCGGTTCGGATCATGTCTACAAAATGGACGTGGCCCAGATGGTGGGTTTCCACCGCGAGAAGAAAGCGGACGTGACCGTGGCGACGCTCCCCGTTCCGCGTTCCGAGGCCAGCGCCTTCGGCTGCGTGGACGTCGATGAGAACGGGCGCGTGATCGGCTTTATGGAGAAGCCCGAGAATCCGCCCGGGCTTCCGCACGATCCGGAGATGACCCTGGTCTCGATGGGCAATTACGTCTTTCGCACCGGAACCCTGCTCGAGGAGTTGCGGCTCGACGCCAGCCGGCCAGACTCGAGCCACGACTTCGGCCGCGACATCCTAGCCACAGCTCACGAGCGCCTCGACGTCTATGCCTATGACTTCGCCTCGCACCTCTGCCAGGGCGAGGACGAGACATCGCGCGGCTACTGGCGCGACGTGGGTACCCTCGACTCGTACTTCGAGGCCAGCATGGACCTTGTTTCCGTCAGCCCGAAGTTCAATCTGTACAACTCTGAATGGCCCGTGCGCGGTCTCCCACGCAGCAGCGGACCTTGCAAGTTCGTGTTCAGCGACGAAGCCGAAGGTCGCATGGGAGCCGCGCTCGACTCCATCGTCGGCGCAGGCACGATCGTCTCCGGTGGACGTATCGAGCGCACCGTGTGCTTCAACGATGTGCGCTTGAACAGCTTTAGCTCGGTCAACGAGTCCGTGCTCTTCCCGCACGTCACGGTCGGTCGCGGGGCCAGGCTCCAACGCTGCATCGTCGACAAGGGCGTGCACATTCCCGAGGGTGAGGTCATCGGCGAGGACCCGGTCCGCGATCGCGAGCGCTTCACGGTCAGCCCCGGAGGGATCGTGGCCGTCTCGCGCCAGGACCTGGACCAGCACGACGAGTACGACGTGCGCCCGTGAGCGTGCCACCCTTGCGTCTCCTCTTCCTTAGCGCCGAAATGGCTCCTATCGCCCAAAGCGGTGGGTTGGGCGACGCCGTCAGCGGTCTCGCGCGCGCCCTCGTGGAACGCGGGCACGAAGTCACTTGTGTACTTCCGGCCTATCGGACTGCGATCGAGCACCCCGCTTGCCCCAGCTTGCAGGATGTTGGAGCGCTACAGCTAGGGCTCCCAGACGGCGAGCTGCACGGTCGTTGGCTTGCGGGCCGCATGATATTCGAGGACGGGTTGGGCCTTGATCTACGCTTGCTTGACCTCCCGGAGCTCTTCGATCGCGACGGCCTCTACGGGGATGACGATGGTCCCTTCTCCGACGAGGCCCTGCGCTTTGCCACGTTTGCCCGGGCCGGCGCCGCTTTGGCGGTGGAACTCCTACCGGACGTCGTGATCCTGCACGATTGGCACTGTGCCCTCGCCGCCTGTCACTTGCGCGAGGTGCATGCCGCGGCTGCCGAGGGGATTCGGATCGTGCAGGTCGTGCACAACGGTGCCTACCAGGGACGCTTCGAGGCGCAAGCGATGGAAGTCACGGGCCTGCCGCCGGAACTCTTCTCGCCCGAGGGTCTCGAGTTCTTTGGCGACCTGTGCCTACTCAAGGGTGGTCTCCTGTGGAGCGACCGCATCGTCGCCGTCTCCCCGACTTACGCGGAGGAACTTACGCTCCCCGAATTCGGCGGCGGTCTCGAGGGGCTGTACGCCCATCGGCGCGAGGCCCTGGTGGGCGTCGCTAACGGAATCGACACCCAACGCTTCGACCCCGCACGAGACAGCGCTCTGGCCGCAACGTTCGACAGCGAGCAGCCCGCGGGCAAAGATGCCTGCCGCAGTGCTCTCTTGGCTGAGTTGGGTCTCGCCGACCCGGGCCCGGGCCAGTTGCTGGCGGCCGTCGGTCGCTTCGCGACCCAGAAGGGTTGGGACGTTCTGGCGGACAGCGTCGAGTCCCTGGTCCGCGAAGGTGCCAGCCTGGCTCTCTTGGGTGACGGCGACCCGGAGATCGCGGCGCGCCTGCGCGGTCTCGCCGAGCGCTACCCGGAACGCGTTGGGCTTTTCGTCGGTTGGGATGAGGACTTCGCGCGCCGGCTCTACGCCGGAGCAGACGTCGTCCTGCTCCCGTCGCGCTTCGAGCCATGCGGGCTGGTACAGCTCATGTCCCAACGCTACGGAACCCTACCGGTAGCCCATGCAGTCGGCGGACTCGTGGACACGATCGAAGATGGCCACACCGGCGTCCTGTTCGCGCCCTTGACGCCCGAAGCGTTGGTCGCAGCCGTGACCCGAGCCGCAGCTCTCTTCGAGAGCCAGGGGAGCGCAGCCGTGCGCGGTCGCTTGTTGGCTCTCGATGTCTCCTGGCGACTTCCGGCCGAGCGTTGGGAAAGGGCGTTGCTCGAACTGACCCGCGCGGGAAACTGAATCGCCGTGTCAGTCATGCATTACGAACTGGGCGTCACGCGCGCCGGTCATGCGACGCGCTTCGCGCTGCACGCCCCCAATGCGACCCAGGTTGAGTTGTGCCTATTCGACGACGGGCAGCAAGCGCTGGAGTCGCGCCGTGTGCCGCTGGATCCCGGCGCTGAGGGCATCTGGCAGGTCGAGGTCGAGGTCGAAGTCGGTCAGCTCTACGGATATCGTGTCGACGGCCCATGGGATCCGGGGCGCGGCCTGTTCTTCAACCCGCACAAGCTCTTGGTTGATCCTCGCGCCCGGGCGATCCGCGGCGAGGTGCGTTGGAACGAGGCCCTGCGAGCCGCGCGTCACGACGCTCCCGACGAGAGAAACGTCGAGGACAGCGCACCGTGGATGCCCCGTTGCATCGTCATGGACGACCACTTCGACTGGGGAGATGAACGATCCCCGCAAGTGCCATGGGCTGACACGGTCATTTACGAGTGCCACGTGAAGGGCTTGACCCAGCTCCACCCAGAGGTCCCCGAGTCGCATCGAGGACGCTACTTGGGCCTTGCCCAACCGGCGGTGATCGAACACCTGAAGTCGCTGGGCGTGACTACTGTCGAGCTGCTTCCTGTGCATCATCACGCTCTTGACGAACACCTGGCTAGCCTCGGGATGCAGAACTACTGGGGCTACGCGACGCTTGCTTTCTTCGCTCCCGACGCGCGCTTCGCCAGTGGCGGGGACGGCGAGCAGGTGCACGAGTTCAAGCAGATGGTCAAAGCTCTGCACGCCGCAGGGATCGAGGTTGTGCTCGACGTTGTCTACAATCACACAGCAGAGGGACCGCCGCTGGGGCCGATGTACTCCTTGCGGGGTGTCGACAACGCGAGCTACTACCGCCTCGCCCCGCACGATCCGGCCCAGTACCAGGACTTCTCCGGAACCGGGAACACACTGGAGACACGCTCCGGTCCTGGACTCGAGCTGGTGCTGGACAGTCTGCGCTACTGGGTCGAGGAGATGCACGTAGACGGCTTTCGCTTCGACCTTGCGCCGGCCCTGGCTCGTGACCCCGAACTCATGGACTCGCGCGCGGCCTTCTTTCAGCGCTTGCAGGAGGACCCGCTGTTCGCAAATGTCAAGCTGATCGCCGAGCCCTGGGACATGGGACCTGAGGGCTATCAGCTCGGGCGCTTCCCCGCAGGTTGGTCCGAGTGGAATGGTTACTACCGCGACGAGGTGCGCGGCTTCTGGAACACCGGCGAGGCTCGAATCGGCGATTTGGCCCGCTGCCTTTCGGGCTCGCGGCGCCTCTTCCAGTCCAAACGGGCCGGCGCCCATGGCGGGATCAACTTCGTGACCTGCCACGACGGCTTCACCCTGAATGACCTCGTCTCCTACGACCACAAGCACAACCTTGAGAATGGCGAAGAGAACCGCGACGGCTGCTCAAACGATCGCTCGCGCAACTGGGGCAAGGAAGGGCCCAGCAACGGGCGAAAAATCCTGCGCGCGCGGGAGAAGACGCGGCGCAACCTCGCCGTGACCTTGGCGTTTTCCCTGGGGGTTCCGATGATTTCCCACGGGGACGAACTCGGTCGCACCCAGCTCGGTAACAATAACGCCTACTGCCACGACGACGAGCGCACCTGGGTCGACTGGTCGCTCGACGAATCGCAGACCGCCTTTCTCAAGTTCGTTCGCCGGGCCATGGCCTTGCGCCGACGCTATCCGGCTGTCCGCAGATCACGCTTTCTATCGGGGACGGTGGACGCACAAGGAAAGAAGGATGTCTCTTGGCTGCACCCCCGTGGTCACGAGTTGACACAAAACGATTGGGATGATCCCGGTCTCCATTCCTTCGCGATGTTGCTGAGCGGACGCGCTGCAGATGAAGCGCGAGAGCGGGATCACACGGACCCCTTGCCGTCCGTTCTGCTCTTGATGAACGGCAGTTCGCGCTTGCGGGCGTTCCGATTGCCGCCAGCTCCGCCCGGCGCGCACTGGCGCGAAAGTCTGCACACGGCCTGCGTGGAACGGCGCACGAACTTCGGCCGGCACCTCGTGCTCGCCGCGCATTCGATGGTCGTACTTGAGTTCGGGCGTCATGACTCCTGAGCCCAAAAAAAACCGGTCCGCTGGAACTGACCGGGCCGAGCGCGAGCGTCTGGCCCAAGGCCGGCACACGAATCCGCACGCGCTACTGGGGGCCCATCCGACGGACGGAGGCGTCGTCGTGAGAGCTTTTCACCCCGCGGCCGAGAGCGTGCAGCTCTTGCTCCCGGGTGAGGAAGCGCGAAGCCTCGGGGCCTTGGACTCGGGTCTATTCGAAGTCCAGCTGGTGGGCGGCTGCTTGCCGCTCGACTACCGGCTGCGCTTCAGCTTCGCCGGCGGTGCGACGTGGGAACGCGACGACCCTTATCGTTTCCTACCGACTCTTGGGGAACTAGACCTGCACTTGATCAGCGAGGGTACGCATCTCGAGTTGTGGCGCGTACTTGGTGCACAGCCGTCTGAGCATTCGGGAACCCGCGGGATCGCCTTCGCGGTCTGGGCCCCCAACGCGGAGGGGGTCAGCGTAGTCGGAGACTTCTGCGCCTGGGATGAACTCGCCTTGCCCATGCGAAGTCTGGGACCCTCGGGGGTCTTCGAACTCTTCGTACCAGGCCTCGAGCCGGGCGCTACCTACAAGTACCACCTGCGTACGCACGGCGGAGCCAGCGTTTGGAAGGCCGACCCCATGGGCCAGGCCGCGGAGGGGCCGCCGGGTAACAGCTCGCGCGTCTATCGCTCGGAGTTCGAGTGGAGCGACGAGGCCTGGCTGAACAGGCGTAAGAACGCTGATCCCTTGCGCGAACCCATGTCGGTCTACGAGGTTCATCCCGGCTCTTGGGCGCGGGTTCCCGAAGAGGGTAATCGTTCGCTCAGCTACCGCGAGTTGGCCCCGCGACTGGCCGCGCACGCGCGCGGCCTCGGGTTCACGCACATCGAGCTGATGGCCATCGCCGAACACCCTTTCGACGGATCGTGGGGTTATCAGGTCTCGGGCTACTACGCGCCGACGGCGCGCTACGGAACGCCGGATGACCTGCGCTTTTTGATCGACACCTGCCACGCGCACGGCTTGGGCGTGTTGCTCGACTGGGTACCGGCGCACTTCCCGAAGGACGAGTTTGCCCTGGCGCGCTTCGACGGCAGCGCGCTCTACGAACATGAGGATCCGCAGCGCGGCGAGCACCCCGACTGGGGTACGCTGATCTTCAACTACGGTCGTAATGAAGTGCGCAACTTCCTTGTTGCGAACGCGCTCTACTGGCTTGAGGAGTTCCACCTCGACGGTCTGCGGGTGGACGCTGTGGCGTCGATGCTGTACCTGGACTACTCGCGTGAGGAAGGCGAGTGGGCTGCGAACGTCCATGGCAGCAACGAGAACCTCGAGGCGGTCAACTTCTTGCGCGAACTCAACTCCCGCGTGTCCGAACGGCATCCCGGTTGCGTGGTGATCGCCGAGGAGTCGACGAGCTGGCCGGGAGTGACGCAGCCCGTAGAGGAGGGCGGGCTGGGTTTCAGCTTCAAATGGAATCTGGGCTGGATGCACGACACTTTACGCTTCTTCGAGCGCGACCCGGTGCATCGCCACTGGCATTTGAACGAGCTCTCTTTCGCGATGATCTACGAGCAGAAGGAGTGTTTCCTCATGCCGCTCTCGCACGACGAAGTGGTGCACGGCAAGGGGTCCCTTCTGAACAAGCTCCCAGGGGACGACGGGCAGCGCTTTGCCAATCTGCGTTTGCTACTCGCCTATCAGTGGTTACGTCCCGGCAAGCAGCTCGTGTTCATGGGAACTGAGCTGGCTCCCGAGAGCGAATGGAGCCACGAACGCAGCCTCGATTGGCATCTGGAGGACGAGCCCCGGCGCGCGGGCTTGCGCACCTTCTTGGCCGAGCTCGGCGCGTTCTATCGCGAGGAGTCTTGCCTTTGGCGCTGGGACCACGACCCCTGTGGCTTCCGTTGGCTCTCTTGCGACGACCGGGAGAACGCCGTGCTCTCCTTCGAACGCCGCGACGGCGACGCCCAGCTCGTCGTCATCTTTAACCTCACGCCTGTTCCGCGCCCCGCCTATCGGGTGGGCGCGTCAGTTCCCGGTACCTACCGCATCGTCTTCTCGAGCGACGAGTCGCGCTTCGGGGGCAGCGGCCAAGTGTTGACAGCGGAGCACGAAGCCCATGACGAAGCGTGGCATGGTTGTCCGCAATCGCTCGTTCTGGACTTGCCACCCCTGGCCGCCATCGTGATCTCGGCGCCGCGATGAGTACGCGTCCGGCATTGGAGGCGCTTGGCGCGCGCTCGGGCATCGTGCCCGCTTACCACGACCTCGGCGGCGTGCTGCGCGTGGCCTCGGACGAGACTCGCGAGGCGCTGCTCGCCGCCATGGGACATGACGGCTCGAGCGAGGCGAGCGCGCGCAGGTCACTTGATGGGCTCGATGCTCGACGCGCGCAACGCTGGCTCGACCCCGTTCGCGTTTGGCGTACGCACGCCGCGCAGCTCCCGCGCGTGTCCTTGCGGCCGGGTCCCGGTTGCTGGAACATGCGGCTGGCCTTGCAACGGGAGGACGGAAGCCTGATCGAGTGCAAGCGTCAGGTCGTCGCCGGAAGCGACGGAACGGTCAGCGTGGCGCTCCCCGAACGCCCCGCCCCGGGTGTTCACCGCCTGAGCATCGATTTAGGAGACGGCCGCGCCTCGGAGCAGAGTTTTATTGCAGCTCCGCGCACAGCGCCGCTCTTCCACGAGCGTCTCGGGGGACGGCGCGTATTCGGTGTGACGGCCAACCTCTACTCGCTGCGCGGCGAGGGCGGCTTGGGCTATGGCGACCTCGGTGACTTGCGGCGATTGCAGGAACTCGTGG
>JBLFWN010000154.1:0-12991 GCA_047611405.1 Planctomycetota bacterium
GCGTTGCCAGAACCTACGAATAGCGCGCAACTATGCGCAGAACCTGGCGCCTTGTCAGTCGATTCGAGGGAACCAATCCATGAATCGCTGTTTATCACCGGGCTGCTAGGTGCGCCTTGGCCAACTCGCTTATTGCTTCGCTAAGCGGACTGCCGAAGGCACGCCGATAGACATCGCCCGCAAAAGGTGGGGAGTCGATCAATGGACAGACGATCGAGGCATTCAGACACCACCAGGCACAGGTAGCATGAGCGCATGGTGTTTCTCAACACGGAAGCATGGCAGTTCAGAAGCTCACACATGACGCCAATCAGTCGCTTCCGTTTGCGGTTGCGCTAAATGGCACCCAACAAGTCGTTCAGCTTGTCTTCGGTGATGTCGGCATGGCTTCCGTGCCAGACCAACTCGCCACCTTCGTACCACAGCAGCTGAGGGGACTCGTGTTGGATGCCGATCTCGGCCGTCAACCCACGTGCGAGTTCACGCTCGGCGATCACGTCGATCGTGACCATGCGGATGGCGCTCTCTTTTAGTGCTTCCACCCACTGCTGAACTTCTCGCTCTGCTCGCGTGCTGACAGGGCAGATAGGGCTGAACTTGAACGCGATGGCCGGTGCGGATGAGGAGGCGGCTTTCAGGTCTGTGAGCGCCTGAGCCGGCGAAGGACCGATTTCGAGTTTTGCGATGGGCATGTCGTAGGTCGGGAGGCTGTTAGCCAAGTCTCAAGTGCGAAGGGTGTGCTGCAGGTCTTCAACGCAAGGCGTGAACCAATAGCTGCCAGTGACAGCCATCGAGAAGTCCGTGATACGGTCGCGCATGCCATCGTCGGTGACGCCGAACATGCGCTCGAGCTGAATCTGGAACCGGCTTTGCTCGCACGCGAAGGCTACGAAGTGCAAACCGTGCTCCTTGGTGTCGCCGAAAGGAGTGCTTCGGCGCCAAATCTTCTGAGCGATACCATCGACTGAGACATCCGTGCGGCTGACGTGCGAGTCCGGCGGCATCTCGTCTCCCTGGAGCTCCTCGTCCTCGATTTTCGTTCGTCCGATAATGAGGGCCTGTTGTTCGATGGTGAGCTGCTCGAAGCTCTCGAGGTCGTGAACCCAACGTTGCGTCAACGCCAGTGAGCCGCCTGCGCCTGGAGAGCCGTCCGGGATTTGGGCTACTGGAAAGCGCGCATCACCTTTCGGGTTGGCGGTCCCATCAACGAAGCCCATCAGGTCGAGCGAGTTCTTGTAGACGAAGGTGGGCTGGTCGAGGGTCAACTTGACGCCACTCGGCATCGACCTGCGGATGTCATGGGCAAGTTCCCAGTTGCGATCGTGCTGATCACTCTGGATCCAGATCCACAGATCGCCCTGCGTAGCGGGGGCATGATGCTTGGGACCAGCGATCGATTGAAAGTCTTCGAGGCCAGTAGGTTTCATGTCAGATGAGAAACAGCTCCACAGTTCTGGTCCAAAGGACAAGACCGTTTCGATTGGGCCATCGCTCTGCGCTGTCTCGGTGTTCGCTAGCGCTGTGCGTAGCGCCTCGCGCACTGCGTTCTTGTCGGTCGACGGACCAACAGAAAATTCAAGGTGATACTGGTAGCGGTCGTTTGACGCGAAGACTCCAGCTTGGGGGCTCGTCATAATTTGATGGGGAATGGTCGCACTCGTGCTTGAACGTGGCGGGGGGCTCGTCGACAGACGGTTGCAATCGATAGCGAATGGGCTGGGTCTCGGCCGCAGATGCCGCTAACGGATGAATCAGCGCTGCAGCTTGAAGGTCTCGACTCTGTCACTCTCGCCATGCGGATCGGTGAGCGTTATCACCAATTGATCATCGTCGACGCGGTGATAAACGATGCGTGTCGGAAAGTCCTTGTCGGGGTTCTCGAAGGTCGCCTTACGCTCGCTATCCGACAGCTCGCTCAACTCGAATCCAACTAATGCCTTGCCCTGCGGGTGAGGGGCCAAGGTGGCGACTTCGTTCCGGAACTCGAACACTTCGAACTCGTAGAAACGCACCTGGTCTTCAAGAAAGAGTCGGCTGTGACTAAGAATCCGCCCGCCAGCCGGAGTGCTGTAATGCGCTTCGAAGGTGCCATCCCACATCGGTCCCGACCAAGTTCCGGCCAGCCAATCCATGCGCAACAACGGATTCGGATCGATGACTTGAGCGGCAACTGCCGGATCCGTGCTCTCGCTCTGCTGCGCTCGCGTCATGGACAATGCGAGGGCCGACAGCAGGCTGAGAGAGAGCGCCAGGCGTGTTCTGGAATGCATGATGGATCCGGAGCTGAGTCGTGTGGCGGAAGGGTGAGAGGGCGACTCGAAGCTGGCGGCGGGTGGTCAGTGGGCGAAGCACGCTTCATTCTGGGGACCCCAGGTCCATCTGTCATCCTCGAGAGCAGCCCCTCTCGGCCAAACTCGACGCAGATCTCGAAGTTTCTACGGATCGGCCGCGGATTGGAGACACTAGTAGGTGAGATCCCATGACCCCGTCGTCCTCCTTCGACCACGAAGAGCTTCTGGCTCACCTTCCCTGGGTACGCAACCTCGCGTTGCAGATAGCGCGTGATACCGACCGTGCGGACGATCTGGCGCAGGATGCGCTGTTGGTCGCGCTGCTTGCTGACGAGCGCCCGCGCTCGTGGCGTGCGTGGCTGAATGCTGTCGTGCGCCAGCTCGGAATAGGCGCGCGCCGCAGTGAAGAGCGTCGCACGCGACGTGAGGAAGCGGTGCAGCAACCGCGATTCGAGGAGTCAACTCTGGACTTGATCGAGCGCGCATCCAGTCAACAGCTTTTATTCGATATCGTGCTGGAGCTCGAGGAGCCGTGGCGTTCGACGATCCTGATGCGCTTTTTCGAAGAGCTGTCGCCGCGCGACATTTCTCACCGGACAGGGACACCTGCTTCGACGGTCACCACTCGTACCGCCGAAGGCTTGCAACGCTTGCGCTCGAAGTTGGACAGGGGCGAGGACGGCGCGTCGGGTCAGTGGCTGGCCGCGTTGACTCCGTTACTCGCGACAGAGACATCGACGACCGTACCAGCTACTGCGGCCTCGAAGTTGATGGCAGCTCTGCTGGGTCTGCACGCGAAAGCCGTTCTGGCCGGTGTGCTCTTGCTGCTCGGGGTCTGGTCCGTGCAATCGAATCCCACAGCCGCTCCCTTGACTGCTTCACAGGTTGAAGCCACAGCGGGTGACGTGAAGCTGGCTCCCTTATTGGAAGCCTTCGTTGAACACGTGCGTGAGCCGCTCGTGGTCAGCCAAGATTCTGTGTCTCCCAGCATGCCGGAAGGCCATCCGCCGATCAGTACCTTGTCGAACGGATTGAATGCGCTTGGAATCGGTTCGCCTCCGACTCGCGCTGTTCGAGGACGAGTCATTGATCTGTCGGGCACGGGAGTCGCCGGCATCACGGTGGGGCGCATGCCGCTGTTTGGGATGCGGGCGAACGGAAGTGCGCGCGATGTAAACGGTAGTGTGACCACGAGCGCGGACGGACTATTTCAAATGGAGGCTTCTCCCGCCGAACGACTCGTCGTCGTCAGTGAGGAGTACTCGACGGTTTCGAGTGGTGTCATTCGCCTGGATGAACAGGCGGACCCGACGATCGTTGTGGCCCGCAAGATTCCGTTTGCTGGACGCATCATCGATGACGAGGGGCAAAGCGTCGTCGGGGCCAGCGTGGCAATTCATGCACCGCGCGTCGAGCTACCACGCGAGGGGCGCGCGACGCTCGCATCGGAAAAGCTTCAGCCCAAGGGAATCACGGACGAGAGCGGCCGTTTTGTGCTGGTTGATGCTGCCGAGGTTCCTGGAGCGCTCTTCGAGGTGCGCGCTGCTGGCTTCTTGACCTACTCGCGCAGCGTTCCGATTGGCGGTGCTGCAGGCATGCACATCCTGCTGTCGCGCGGGGACCGCGGTCGCTACACGATAACGGGTCGCGTCTTGCGGCCGAACAGGGACCCTGCGCAGGGCGCACTCGTCTCGATCGGGATCGTCGCGACCAAGGCGGACACGCAGGGTCGCTTCGTACTCGATCTGGAGCTAACGATGTTTCGCACGAATCGCGAGCTGCCTTTGGAGCTCGTCGCGATCGCGCCCGGGCATCGAGCGGCGACGCATATATTGTCGTCGGTCAATGATGCCGAAGAGAGTGGATGGCCCGAGGGGATCGAGCTCGTGCTTGGCGGGCCACCGTTGACGATTAGTGGACGAGTCGTTGACCAGAACGGACAGGGTTTGCCAGGTGTGACTGTCGATGTGCTGGATCAACGTGAGTTTGGCTTGGTCGAGGGTAGCCGTCTTGGCTGGGGGCAGCAGCGCAGCGTAGAGCAGCTCGCAGGTGGCGGGGAAGTCATGACCGGCAGCGACGGCAGCTTCGAACTTATGGGTTTGGAGGACCGTGCCTACCGGATCGATGTTCTGCAGCGACCTTCTCTCTTGTCAACGATATCGGAACCGATCCCGGCCGGTAGCTCGATGGCTCGCATCGTCGCCGATCAGAGCCTCATTGGCAGTATGCAAGGACGGGTTGTCGACAGAGATGGGAAGGGGATCGAAGGCGTGCGCGTCGCTCCAACCAAGCGACAGCGCGACGGCTTCGCGATCGGCTTGATGGTCAAGACGGATAAGCTCGGCCGCTTCTCGTTGCAAAATGTCACCACTCGACCGGACTGCCTTCGTCTGGAAGGGGACGCGATCGTACCCGAGCTGATTCGCGAACTTCCGGCGCTGGCAGACTTGAACGACCTAAACCTGGTGGTAGCTGTGCGCGCCTACCTGCAGGTCGATTGGGGTGATTGGCAGGGTCGAGCCGAAGACCTAATCATTCTCGACGCGCAAGGCGAGGAGCTACCCATCGTCAACGTCTCTGGTGGGGGCATTGGCCTCGCACGTCCGCTGCAAATCGATGCAGGGCTATCCTCGGTCGTGACCATTCCGGCACGAGCTGCACATGCCGTCTTGCGCAAGGGCAGCGCTGAAGTGCAGCGCTACCCTCTGAGCCCGACTCCCGGCGAAATTGAAATCTTGCGTCTCTGATCGAATCAGGGGTTCGGCGAGTAGATGAAAATCCGGTCGGCCATTTCGCGATAGCCGTGATGTCCATCACGCCATCATTGTTGATGTCGTGCAGCACTGTTCAGCTGCTCGGTGCTTGAGCCGGTATGTCGAAGTCGCTCGCCATCGCGCACGAGTGTTGAATCCGCTGCTGCACGGACCCTGCGGGTCTCGATACAAAAACGGGTAGTGCTTGCTGACACCCGGATCGGGGGCGACTCCGGTTATGCTTGGGATGGTCGGACAATCGAGGCATGGACCAAAGCCAGCACAGCTATCGAAGCTCGTCAAAGTTTGTGCGCTACTTGAACGAATTTGATTCTGGCCCGTGAATAGCTGTCCATGGCCGAAGGACAATTGAATCGAGTTGTCGCCTCGGAAGAAGAGCCCGAACTGGAAAGTCGGGGCGCCGAACACGTGCAGGCTCACTAACTCGTCCTTGTTGCCACGCTCGGCATCCAGATCAGCTCTCGTGCCGGTGGAGTTGGCGTAACCAGCAGCCGTGTCGGCATTGCCACACGGCGCGCTCGCGCAGAAGCATCGAGGCGTACCGATGCTCGCCGCCGGCTCGATGACGTTTACATCGTTCGAGCCCAGCACGGCGAGGTCTCCCGAAGAACTAGAGACCGTCGATCCCAGTGCTTGGTAGCTCGCTAGTTGTCCTTCTCGTTCCAGTTCACCCACAAGTTCTCACGATCCGCCAGCACGCCAATAGGAGAACACTGCGCCATGGTTGAGAAGACCCGGATTGTCGACACCCGGTGCACCAACCATCGCGATTTCACCCGTGAGCGCGAGCGACATCCCAAAGTTATTCCCGTCGAGAAGACCTGGCGCGCTGAGTTCCGTGACAGTGTCACATTGAGTGCCGCTGCGCTGATAGCAAGAGACCGCGCCGGTTTGTGCACCGCCATTGCGATCATTCGGTGTACCAATCAGCAAGGTGTCACCGCGTAGCGCCAGACTGGAGCCCATATGCCTATCGGCGAGGGAGCCGGCCGGTCCCAGAGTGGTTTGTTCGAGAGCCCACTTCGATCCGCTGCCTGTTTAGATGTAGACCTTTCCGGCTGCACTCGCGGCAGCAATGGGGCTGGTCGGCGCTGCGACTGCGAGCGTCATTCCTGTTCCTGATGCGTCGAGCGCAATCTCTCCGCCGAACAAGCTCATCGACGCTTGCGGAGTATCGACGCGAGCGGCCTCGGACCAAATGGCTCCGCTGCGTTCGAACACGAAGACTGATTGTCGCTAGTCGGCACCGACTGCGATCGTGCCATCGATGATTGCGACCGAAGCGTCGCAGAAGGGCCACTCCGTCGTCAAGCCACCTTCGAGCACTTGCTGCAAGGACCGGTTGGGATCGATGCTTTCGAAGACATACGCCGTGCCGATCGGACCGAACGTATTCCAATCTCCCACTCAGGCGCTGGCGACAGCGAGGTCTCCATCGAGCGCGATTTGCCAGCAGAACTCTATCGCATCGGTACTGCCCGAGGACAAGATCCACTCTGACACCCAGCTCTGCAGATTGCGCCGGAGCACGTGGGCAGCACCTGCCGTTTTCTCAGCGCTCGAGCCGGCAATAATGGTGTCTCCATTGAACACCAACCGCGGTCGAATCCGGCACCGGTGCAGGCTGTCAAGACCTGCGTCTCCGAATAGCAAGGGCCGGGGCTTGTGCTCATGCGGTCATCGCGCTGGAGACGAGAGCTTGCGCCAGAGCCATTCCATTTCTGAGTGATCTCGCTCGCATGGGACACCTGGGTTTATCGAGTGCAGGCTCGCGACTGGCGGTCTCCGTGCAGCGTAGCAGGCATGCCGCCAAAGGGGATCTGAGCGCGATCATGGATTCAGATGCCAGTCCCGAGGGGGCCTCAATACCTGAATTTGAGCAAGAATCGCACCAAACTACTGCTTCCGGAGGAAGGCAAAATTACTCTTGGGGGATGCAAATCGACAAGAACACCGTCGCACTGATCGAGTACAAGCTCACAGACGATCAGGGCGAAGTTATCGATTCCTCCGACGGAGGAGATCCGCTCGCCTATCTCCATGGTGCTGGCAACCTGATTCCCGGGCTTGAAGCCGAACTTCAGGGCAAGGGAGGCGGCGACGCTTTCAAAGTCCGAATCGCTCCCGAGGACGGCTACGGCGAGCGTAAAGAAGAAATGGTCCAGGAAGTTCCTCGCACGCAGTTCCCGGACGATGTCGAGATCGAAGCGGGCATGCAGTTCCAGGCCCCAGGCCCTGACGGCGCAGCCGTCGTAACGGTTGTCGGCGTTGAAGGGGACAAAGTCAAATTAGACGCGAACCATCCGCTGGCCGGAATCGCATTGAACTTCGATGTCAAAATCGTCGAGGTGCGCACCGCCAGCGCCGAGGAACTCGAGCACGGTCATGTGCACGGTCCCGGTGGTCACCAGCACTAGGCGGCGCGCTCGGACTGGAGCGCGATAGGCGCCAGACATACGTTGCGCTCCCCGGATGGAAGCGAAGGACTTGGTCTGAATCGGCTAACGCCCGTTTCGGACACGACTGGGTGCTGAGGCCACGAATCGAGCTGCGACCCAAGCGCAACACGTGGTCTGCGTGCACTCTTGATGCACGTCCAACGCGCGTGCTCGACTCTCTGATTACCGATCGATTTCCAAGCGAAGGCACTTCCAAATGGTGCCCTCGGCTCGCGTGTGGTTTGTCTTCTCTACAATGCGTGGAGCGCGTGCAGATGGCTTGCCCACTAGGTTGCAGAGCGATCACGCGTGGGCAGGCATGCGTTCTAAGAGGGCGGGGTACGCAATAGCTACCCGGGCATGGAACGCGTGCTGGGCGGGGCGATCGAGCTGACCAGCTCCATGATTTTGTTCTGGTCCTCACGCTTGGATTCGAGACACTGAATCCTCCATTCACTGCTGCCCACCCCACATGAGCGAATCGCGTGCCCCCGAAGATGTCGAGTCCTCTGACGGACTTGACTCATCCGAGACGATCGACCAGCGTCACAAAGAGTACTGGAGACGGAACCTGCGTATCTTGGGCGTGCTGCTCGCGATCTGGTTTGTAGCGTCCTTTGGATGCGGAATCCTCTGGGTCGAGACGCTGAACCAATTCCATCTGCCGGGCACTGGCTTCAAGCTTGGATTCTGGTTTGCACAGCAGGGCTCGATCTATGTCTTTGTCGTGTTGGTCTTTGTCTATGCCTTCCTGATGAACGGCTTGGACAAAGAGTTCGGGGTATCGGAAGAATGAGAATTCGGAGTCAACACGCTAAGCCTCTGGCTTACAAGCGGGCGCGTTTGTCCTGCTATCCCGCTTCCGAACGGAGAGCCGCATGAGCATCCAGAACTGGACCTTCCTGCTCGTCGGCCTCAGCTTCGCGCTGTACATCGGGCTGGCCTTCGCCGCTAAGGCCAAGTCGACGAGCGACTTCTATGTTGCCGGTGGCCACGTCTCGCCCTTCGCGAATGGCTTGGCTACCGCAGCAGACTGGATGTCGGCTGCCTCCTTCATTTCGATGGCTGGGTTGATCTCGACCAGCGGCTATGACGGATCGGTCTATCTAATGGGTTGGACGGGCGGCTATGTCTTGCTGGCACTGTTGCTAGCGCCTTACCTGCGCAAGTTCGGCAAATTCACCGTGCCTGACTTTGTAGGTGACCGCTACGAGTCGCAGTTCGCGCGCTACGTCGCCGTGTTCTGCGCCATCTTCGTGTCCTTCACTTACGTTGCTGGACAGATGCGCGGCGTTGGGATCGTGTTCAGTCGCTTCCTTGAAGTTGACATCGAGATCGGCGTGATGATTGGCATGGCCATCGTGTTCTTCTACGCGGTCTTGGGCGGGATGAAGGGCATCACTTATACGCAAGTGGCTCAGTACTGCGTGCTGATCTTCGCCTACATGGTGCCGGCGATCTTTTTGTCGGTCTTGATGACCGGGAATCCTGTGCCTCAGCTCGGGTTCTCGGCCAATGCAATAGGGACAACGACCTCGCTGCTGGACAAGCTGGACGGCTTGCACACAGAACTCGGCTTTGCTTCTTACACCTTGGGCAGCATCGGTAAGCTGGACATGTTCTGTATCACGGCTGCGCTTATGGCCGGTACGGCCGGTCTGCCGCATGTGATCGTTCGCTTCTATACCGTTCCTAGTGTTCGCGACGCGCGCCGCTCCGTCGGTTGGGCTCTCATATTCATCGCAGTGCTGTACACAGCTGCGCCTGCAGTCGCGGTCTTCGCACGCACAAACCTGCTGGAAACGGTCGCTGGCAAGCCTTACGAAGAAATGCCAGCCTGGTTCAGCAACTGGGAGCGGACATCGTTGATCTCCTTTGAAGATCATAACGCTGATGGAAAAATTCAGTTCGTCGGTGGCGCTGCGGTCGATGTTGAGGGCATGCCGATCCAGAACGAGCTCTTCGTCGACAAGGACATCTTGGTGTTGGCCAATCCCGAGATCGCGGGCCTGCCCAATTGGGTTGTCGCATTGGTTGCAGCCGGTGGTCTCGCCGCAGCGCTATCAACGGCAGCGGGCTTGCTGCTCGTCGTCTCCTCGGCCATTAGTCACGACTTGTTGAAGCGTGGGATACGGCCTGATATTTCGGAACGTGCCGAGTTGATCGCCGCACGCGTCAGCGCCGCCGTCGCCGTCGGTATTGCGGGCTACTTAGGGATCAACCCGCCAGGCTTGGTGGGTGAGACGGTGGCCTTCGCTTTTGGCTTGGCCGCATCTTCCTTCTTCCCTGCCATCATCCTGGGCATTTTTGACAAACGCATGAACCGCGCAGGTGCAGTGACAGGCATGGTGCTCGGAATCTTCTTCACTGCGACCTACATCGTCTGGTTCCGCTTCATGCATCCAGAGTTGGACTTAGCCGAGAACTGGCTGTTTGGCATCTCGCCGAAGGGCATTGGCACGGTTGGTATGTGCCTGAACTTCATCGTGGCGCTGATTCTCTCTCGCATGACGAGCCCGCCTTCTGAGCGCGTCCGTCAGCTGGTCGAACGGATTCGGGTCCCGCGCTAATCGCAACCAGCCCTCAGCACTTCGCTGGGAGGGGGGGGGAGGGTTGGAGTCGATTGATGCGAGATCAGCTTTCCCGTTCGATCAACTCGCGCCGCGGCTGTTTCTTTTGCACCAGCAAGAGCCCGCTGATAACGAGCACAGCACCGATGGCTTGTTTGGGTCCGATCGCTTCGTCTAGCCATGCCCAGGCGAGGAGCGTCGCGATTACTGGGACCAGGTTCACATAGACTGCAGTGCGTGCGGGGCCGACGGCAACTAGGCCCATGTTCCAGAGCGCATACGCGACTCCTGTCGAGAGGATGCCGGAGTACATCACCGCGATCCAAAAGTTGCTCGGAGCGACTTCTAACTCTTGTAGTGTGAAGTGCGGCCAGGCAACCACCCAATGCAAGGGCAGCACGACCAACGCATAGAGGAATGCGAGGCGCAGAGCGTCCATGCGTTGCAGCACGTGCTTCGACAGGATTGTGCCAGAGGCCCACATGATGGCAGCAGCCAGGACAAGGGCATCGCCATGCAGTGTCGCTCCGCCGGCGTTGTCCGCAACGACGAGGATCGTGCCCGAGAAGGCCAACGCAATCCCAATCCACGCGAGCCTGCGTAGTTGCTCGGTGCGGGTTAGCTGACCGATGATTGCCGTCCAGAATGGGCCGCTCCCGATCAGGACCGCCGTATGGCCCGCACTCGTTCGTCCCATGCCGCCCAAGAACAGCAGCTGATAGATGAAGCCGGAGATCAGGCCGACCGCGACGACGCCACGCCATGGAATTCTCTTCGCTTCCAAGCCGCGTTGCGCACGATGATCCATGATGCCCAGCACGATCACCGACAAGGTTAGTCGAATCGTATTGAACGCGAAGGGATGCAGGTGCCCGATGGCGCCCTTCATCAAAGGGATGTTCACGCCCCAGATCAGTGCGACGCCAAGCGGCGCAAGAGCACGCAGGTTCATCGAGTGCAGCGGGTTCGAGTCATGGGCCGAGCAGGATACGCGAGCCGCGAGAGATCCGCGCTGCCGAACTTGATCGCCTCGCGCAACTGCCCGGTCCAATCACGCACTCGGCGGGTGGCACGAATGCCCGGGCCTCACTCTGAACTCTCTCGGAGTTTGGCCTACGAGTGGGCGTGATTGGCGAACTCAGCTGCGAGCGTTTGCCCGCTCGGAGAGGAAGCTCACTCCTTGTCGGTTGCTTTCTCGGCAGGCTTCTCGCCCTTCCACTTACCTAGCTTTGATGAAATCCTACGCGAGTACTTGTTGCTCCATCGTTCCCATTCTTCGTCGGCTTCCACGCTCCACTCCGGGAACTCCTCGATGTCGAGGTCGGCAGCGAGCAGCGTCAGCGCGTGGTGGATGTTCTCGTACTCATTGTCGAAGCGGAAGGTCTTGAACTGCTTCAGCACAGTCTTCAAGCTATCCCTGGTTCCGAGTGCGAGCAGAGATCGAGTCGCCGCCATAGCCACGGGTTGCCCGCGCATCTCAGTTGGATAGGCCATCAATGTCTCCCCGAGCGCTTTGACGATGCGGTCATCGCGAAGGTAGCCACACGAGTCCATCACCGTCTCGAGGTAGTTCATCGCGTCGCCGACGTTGCCGCGCTCGTGCTTGGGGCCCATCAGCGTCTCGACAAGCGTCCACATGCTCGCCCGGATGTCGCTCATAACTGAGAGCATCGCTGTCACGGCGATCTCGGGATGTTGTCCATCCGAGATCAGCATGGCGGCTCTCTCGCGGACGCGCAGGAAGTCGTCTTCAAGAGCCTTGGCCAGTACCTTGGCAACGGCTTTACTCGGAGCGTTCTCGTGCTCTTCCGTCAACGCCGCGATCTCGTCGAGCGCCTCGATGCGGTCCCGTGCATCCTCCGACGAGAGGCCGGGACTAAGGCGTTCGATCTCCGCCTCATCGAGCTTTGCGTGCTTGTCGCACACACGCGTGGCTTGGCAGTACTTGCAGACATCCACGGGGTGCCACGAGAGTACGAGCGGCTGCAGGCCGAGCATCAGCAGGACGAAGACGGCAAGGCGGAACGCAGGTCTATGAGTGAGTCTCATATTTACGAGAATTGGGTTCTACTGAACAACTCGTTGCTTGCTGAGTTTAGTTTGGTTTCGGAAGGCGAATGCGGCTCCATGGGGCTACGCGCCAGGTAAGCGAAGTCTACAGCGGACATCAAGGATTCGTTGGAACCTGACGCAGCCTCCATGGATGGGGAGTGGTGCCCCTTCTGCCCAATGAAAGCGGGCGGCGCACCCGAAAGTGCGCCGCCCGCTGTGAGTCTCAGTCAGAGTTGAATCAGTTGACTTGCATCACGATCATGGAACGGGCTTCCATGGTCTGCTGATCGCCGCTACTTGTATTCCAGAAGGCTTCGATCACCTCACCAGCGCCCACGGTGATGTGAGCCTGGCTGCTAATCGAGACGATGTCGCCGAGGACCATGCTGACCTTGCGAACAGAGTCAGAGACCTGAACACCGTTGACGTAGATGCTGATTGTCACATCAGAGTCAATGGCGCCTGTGTGCTCGAAGGTGGTGGACAAGAGGACGACGTAGTCGCCGGCGCCCGGTGTCACAGAAGTTCCGGCAATCGAAACATCTGTTGTCGAGGTGGTGGATGAGGACGTCGTGCTCGAGTTCGAGTTCACGACTGCCGTGCCATCAGCTCCGTCGGCTCCGGCGGGGCCTGTTGCACCGGCGGCACCATCGTTACCGGCTGCACCAGCGGCACCGGTCGGACCAGCGGGACCTGCAGCGCCAGCAGCGCCGTCGTTACCGGCTGCACCAGCAGCACCGGTCGGACCAGCGGGACCAGCAGCGCCGTCGTTACCGGCTGCACCAGCGGCACCGGTCGGACCAGCGGGACCAGCAGCGCCGTCGTTACCTGCCGCACCAGCGGCACCGGTCGGACCAGCGGGACCA
>JBLFWN010000155.1:0-12937 GCA_047611405.1 Planctomycetota bacterium
ATTCTGTGGCCCCACCCGTGTTTGTGCCCCACAAAAAAAATGTGGTCCGACACCGTATTGTCCCTCAGACCTCGTCCATCGCGCCTGTACTGTCCGCGAAGTGATCGGTCTCGAGCCCGAGTCGCTGAAGCATGGTCACGAAGAGATTCGATAGGGGTTTGTCTTCGTGCGAGAACTCACGCTGCCATGGCTCACGGCCGCCATCCCATGATCCGCCGTAGGCGTCGGCACCGGCGTGGTCGAGGTACCGGCCATGCTTGAAGCCCATCTTCTTTCCGCCGGCCAGAATCAGAGGATAGTTGCGGGAGAGGTGGAAGGCGCTCGAAGCAGAACCGAACAGGAGCAAGGAATTGTCCAGCATGCTGCCATGCCCGCCGGTTTCCGGAGTCGCTTGCAATTTGGTTGCGAAGCGTCCGAACTCCTCGCTCAGGAAGCGACAATAGGTACCGAAGTTTTCCCAGCCGCCCGGAGCCTTTGTCTCGTGCGATAGATTGTGAGCAAGTGGGAAGCCGACAGCTCGGGAGAGGTGATCGCTAATGCCGATGCCGTTCTCTCGTCCAATCTGATATGTCGCGACTCTTGTGGAGTCAGTCTTAAACGCGAGATAGATCAGCTCGAACATCGTCTGCAGATACGTGCGTGCATCATCCGCAGTGATGTCGAGCTTCAGGTTCTCCGCGTCCATGTGGGGCAGCGGAATATTGACCCAACGCTTCGCCTTCTCGATCTTAATCTCGGTATCGCGGACCGAATCAAGGTACTCATCCAGCGAAAGCTTGTCGGATGCGGATAGCCCCTTTCGCAGCAAGTTTGCGTCGCTCAGAAGTTCATCGAGTGCGCTCTGGTTCAATGCAAGACGCTTGCCCGCATCTCCATCCTTGGTCACAAAGAGCGCATCGAAGATTCTCTTGGGTCGGTGCTCAGCAGGAACGGCTCGACCGTTGCGAGCGAACGACAAGGTGTGCGCACCGCGTGAAGTTCCAGTGCCTCCATCCGTCGACATGACAAGCGACGAGAAACGAGTCTGGTCACCTACATGCGAGGCGAACTCCTGGTCGATCGAAATCGAGTTCTTGTAGTCTCCGGTCGCCCCCGTCGCAGCTCCGGTGAGAAACTGATCGGCATTCGAGTGGCCATGAATGTTGCGCACAGACGGGTGAGACAATCCGGACAAGACCGTCAAGTCGTCCCTCAACGGCTCTAGGGGGTCGAGGCACTTGCTGAAGGTGAAATCGGCTCCACTTCCGTGAGGGAACCAAGACCAGTCCTTGTAAGCAGGATCTTGCGCGAGCGGCATCGGCACACCATCCGGCATATACACACAGGCCAACCGTTTTCGAGCCGGCACTTCAAGAGATGCGCTGGCCAATGACTCCAACCACGGAAGCGCGAGGGCGAAGGCTGAACCCCGCAGAAAGCTTCGTCGGTCTAGTGCTGCGAATTCGGTCTTCATGGAGGTCTCCCGCGCGGCTTCAGACGGAGTGTCGTCGGGACATCTACTTGGTCTGGAACAGCGAGCTGGTCGCGATCAACTTGACCATAGTAGCGAGTCCGTCGCCTCGCTTACGGGTTTCGCCTGTTATCCGGTCGATGCCTGCCCGATCCCCAAAGGTCAAAGGCCTCCCCAGGGCGTAGGCCGTCAGCTTGTAGACCATGGAACGCACAAACTGATCCTGACGGTTTTCAAGCAAGAAGCCCTTCAAACCATCCATTCCATCGAGCCTCTGTTCATTGAACAGCACGCCCTCTGAATCGACGGGATGACCCTGCACCTCCGTTCGCCAGCTCCCCACAGCATCGTAATTCTCGAAGGCGATCCCCCACGGATCGATCTTGGCGTGACAAGACATGCACGCTGGATGGTCACGATGATTCTCGATGCGCTGCTTCAGAGTGAGCTTCGCAATCTCGGGGTCCGCGAGATTGATTTCAGGAACAGCCGGCGGCGGAGGAGGTGGTGGGTCATTCAGCAATCGCTCGAGCATCCAGATGCCGCGCTTCAATGGATGCGAGTCCTTGCCGTCCGAATTCATGGCGAGCAGACCTGCCTGCGTCAGCAATCCCCCACGCTCTTCATGCTGTCCTATTTCGACACGACGAAAGTGATTCCCGAAGACACCGGTCCATCCGTAGTGTTTCGCGAGCCGCTCGTTAGCCATCGTGAAGCTGGAATGGATGAACTCGAGCGCACCGTCATCACTCTGCAGGATCTCGTGAAAGAAGGCGATGGGTTCCTCGCGCATCGCCTCTCTCAAGCTTGCGTCAAACTGCGGGTAGACGTTTGCATCAACATGCAGATAGTCGAGCAGCGACAATCCCAGCCATTGACGCACAAAGTGTGTCGAGAAGCGTCTCGACCTTGGGTCGGACAGCATGCGATCGACCTGGCTACTGAGGACCTCGGGAATCTTCAGGTGACCCTCTTGTGCCAGTGCCTGTAGTTCATCATCGGGAGTGCTACACCAGAGGAAGATGGACAGGCGCGTGGCAAGCTCGATGTCGGTGAGCCGCGCAGTGACATCGCCGTCTGTCTCGGCATTGGAAGGGGCGGATTGCACGACGATATAGAGGAAGTTCGGAGAACAGAGCACCGTCGCCAAGACCTCGCACATGGCTTCCTGGAAGCCGTCGAACTGGGGCCGAAGCCTGTTGAACAGCTCCAGCTTCTGTTCGAGCTCCGCGGGGCTCGCTTCACGTCGCCAGGCGCGCGGAAGGAAGTCATGAAGCACTTCTCGCGCATAGGCCGTTTCATCGCGCTCATTGTCGCTCCCGAAGAAGACTCGTGTGTGCGAGCTCGGCGGCCACATTTCATGGACTGGCGCCATCACTTCGACGTGGTGAACGTGAATGTCACCGTCCGAAACCGAAGCGTTGAGGAGCTTCACATACTCGGAGGGACTCGGTAAATCTCCCATCTTCGAAATCCCACGCACGGTGTTGCGTGGATAGATCTGGCTCAGCGGAACATCCCATTGATAGAGCTCGGGAATTCCCGGTGCCGCGTCGACGACGAGATCTTGCTGGCTGATTCTCACCGAGGCATGTGAGTCGTTGCTTGCCTGCCAACCGAACACCAGTTGCATGCTGGGAATTCGCTCATCATCGATAGATGCACGCGATGCTCGCACGCGAACACGAAGACTCCCGTTCTCCGGGATCTGATCGCCAAGTTCAACGATCAGTCCCTCCCCTGCAGGAATGATCGCAACGTGAGTGGAGTCGTGCGACAGCTCAGGCCTGCTGGTCTCTGGCAGCCATGCAAACTTGGCCTCCCCGTAGCTCCACGACTGTCCTGCCGTGCGTCCGCTCTGCCGATCTTCGAAGTGAACACCCTTTGGCCGAGTCCGGAAGCGTTCGCTTCGACGCTCCAGCTCATCCTTCGACTTCTGTGGGTCGTCCTTGTGCTTCTGCCTGATCTCCTCGAGCTCTCGATCTTGCCTGGCCCACTCGACCGCCGCAGCTGCCTGCATGGAGACACCCCAAAACTTGGGTGCCGGTCTGGCCCCACGAACGGTTGCCAATCGAAGTGCTTCGCGAGCCGAATCCAGATAGGCGCTCAGCTGCATCGCCGTCAGGTGCAGCACCTCGGAGCTGTTCTGAAAACCGTCTTCGGAAGTAGGGTCGGGCGGCAGGTCTTCGGCGAATGAGTAGGGAAGGCCTAGCAAGTCTTGCAACGCGTACTCGTACTCGTATCGAGTCATGCGCCTGAACGACGATTGCGCCTTCTCTAAGCGGCGTGCTGAGGAGGCGGCCTGAAGCTCTTTGGCCAACCACTCGATCACTTTTCCACGATCCTTGTCTGAAAGCTCAGCTTCGCCCTCGGGAGGCATTTCATCGTTGCTCAGGACCGTCAGCACCTCCAGCCACCAATCGACATCGCCTCCAGCAAAGAGATCTGGATTAAGAGTGTCGATGCGGACATTCCCTCTCTGCCGCTTGGCGCCATGGCATCGAAAACAAGTCTTCGAGAGGATCGGCTCGATATCAGCTCGATAGGTCGAGAGAGCAGGCTCTGAAGCGGTCCCCGCTTCAGGCATGAACTCGTGCTCCCGGTAACGTGAGCGAAGTGCACCCTCTCTCTTGAGCTCTTCGAATTCAGGTCGATCCGAGTCAGAAAGTTCCGACTCGAGCATCGTCTTCGTTGCGGAGTTCGTCTTGGGTACGCTGGACTGCCCAATAGCCAAGCCACCAACAACGCATATGAGCGCGAAGCGACAACTGATCTTCCGAGTTCTAGACGGGTCACTCATTGCGAATTCAATCGAGAGAACGAATCCAAAGGTTTCGATAGCGAGTGGGATTTCCATGATCCTGCAGATAGAGCGGTCCATCACTGGAGCCCTCAGCCTGCAGCGATGCAGTGGTCGGCCCAGTCAACTCGTGATGGTCCTGGATCAGAACACCGTTGTGCAAGACGGTCACGACTGCGGGTGAGCTTTTCGCACCAGCTGCATCGAAACGCGCCGCGCGAAAGATAATGTCGTAGGTCTGCCACTCGCCCGGCCCGCGGCTCGTGTTCACCAGCGGCGGCGCCTGTCCGTAGACTGCGCCACACTGCCCGTTGGGATAAGTTTGATTCTCAAAGGAGTCCAGCACCTGCACCTCGTAACGTCCCTGCAGGTAGACGCCGCTGTTACCACGCCCCTGCCCTTCCCCTTTTGGTTCGCCTGGAGTGGCGAACTCGATATGCACCTGTGCGTCACCGAAGGACTGCTTGGTAATCAAACTGCCGCCGCTCACCGTTGCTGCGCCGTCAGCAACGATCCATTTCGCGGCTTCACCGCTGGGATGTTTCCAAGCGTCGAGGCTGCTGCCATCGAACAGAATCATAGCATCCGATGGAGCGGTTGTTTCGGTCCCTGACGTCACGATGCGGGGCTGTTCGGGCTCGCCCTCAGCTTGATTGGCCCACAGCATAGAGCAGCCCACAAGTGACAATGCGATGATGGCGATACGCGAAAGTTCCGGGCTCATGGAGCGCACTCGGCAGGCAAGCCTGTCCTTTGGTGTTGAAGCGAGAAAACGCGCTAATGGCGCGTGATAGGGACTGACAGATTGAAACAGGTAGCCTAGTCGAGTGTGCGCCGGATGAGAACAAACGGAAGCTATCAGAACGGCCTAAACGTAGAACCTGTCTTGTGTTTACTCCATACGGTGTCGGACACCTTGCTGTTGCCTCGCAACACAAGTGACCCTCCCCCGTTTCGGTGGACACCGTATGGAGTGTTGTTTCGAACCAGGTCTTGCGGACTTCTATTCCTTAGACAGGCTGCAGCTGAATCGAGAGCTTGCAGGAAGTTTGGACGAAATGTGGTCGGACTGCGGTACTTTCCGGCCGCGAAAGTGCGGCGAGGAGGGCAACTCCGTATCGCTCTAACGATCACGAACATTCACCTCACTCTCGAACCAGATCCAAAGTGTTGTCCAACGCAACGAACCCCGAACCGCAGAGCGCGAACTCATCGTCCCCCGTCACCACGATCTTCGCGCGCCGAGTTAGGCAAGGCTCGGAAGTGCGCTACGAGGAGTGGCTCACGGGAATCTCACGCACATCATCGGGGTTCCCAGGCAACCAGGGCACGACGATCCTGCGCCCGAGCGAGGGACGTGACGAGTACATCGCCATCACTCACTTCGACGGCAAGGACAGCCTCGAAGCTTGGCTTCGCTCACCGAAACGCGGCGAGTGGCTCGAGAAGCTACGTGAGATCGATATCTGCCGCGAAGAGGTACTCACGATGGCAGGCATGGAACGCTGGTTTACGCTCCCGGACCAGGGCGCGAACCGAATGCCGCCACGTTACAAGACCGCGGCCCTGGTCTTCATGGGGATCTATCCCTTGGTGCTGGTGCTGAACGCCCTTCTGGGGCCAAGTCTATCAGGACTGCCACAGGCTCTTCAGGTGCTCGTTTCAATGTCAATCTCGGTACCGGCAATGGTTTGGATCCTCTTGCCGTTCCTGACCCGTTTGTTCTTCGGGTGGCTCCACCAGAGCCCCAGTGAGATCGCGAAGTAAGAAAGCTCACGGTGCTCGCCCCTTAGATGAAAACGCCATCCCCAGTTGACACTACGACGATTGCTTGGAGCGAGCAGACTTCGTCCCGATGCCCCACAACTGCATGCCAGAGCTAGGATCAATTTCAAGATGAGGGAGTCAAGCTGATGCCCCATGTGATTCGCGCCATGAGGACAGGAGAACACACGGTCAGTGATCAGACCTTCGGGCACTTCCAGCCTGCTTTGGAAATGAGTAGGCAATCGTCCAATACATACGAGACATTCAAGTCATAGAGATATGGATGATCGAAACTGCTGGGGCGTCCGTTGGCTTCTTGACGCTTCACCAGCACAATAACTTCTTCGCCGAGTCTACGCCCTTGCTGTGTTGAGCCATTGTCATGACCATGGCGCTGGGCAGCAGTGGGTCGTTCATGCGGAGCAGAGACTCCGCTCGCGTTCCGTTGAACATCTACAGGTAAAGACTCTCGGGCCCACTCGACCAGGCATCAACGACGATCGGACTCGCGGATTCTACGAACGCGTAGCGTTCAGACCCCTCGAGGAGAATGACATGTGGGGTGAAACCAATCCGTGTTTGATCATGATCAAGCGCCTCAGCGGTCTTGGCGCCTGAATTATTGCTTGACTCTTCTATACGGTGTTGTAAGCGGCACGGGCCTCAATCAAACCTGTACCGCCAAGTTGACAGCAGGGGGGGGGGACTCCTACGGTCTGCGTGCATCCAGTAAGAGGTGTGTGTTCGTCCCCATCGCTCAATTGAATTCATGCCTAATCGACACCGCATTCACTTCCCGCCGCAGTACGCCACGGACCTCTCCCAGGACGAGGTCTTCTTCTACCTGATCGAGAACGGGGAAAAGATCCCTCTGCGATTCCACGACTACGAAGGAATCTACGAGCGCCCCGGCTTGTACGAGCAGCTCTTCTACGACCGGCTCAAGTGCACTTCGCCTACCAAAGTGGCCGACATCTTGCGCAAGACGGTCGAGGCCAACGGACAGGACGCGACGGCACTGCGCGTCTTGGACCTCGGCGCCGGCAACGGGATGATGGGAGAAGCGCTCAAGCGCCACGGCGTCGCACGACTCGTCGGAGTAGACATTATTCCCGAAGCACGCGTCGCCTGCCTGCGCGACCGGCCAGGAGTGTACGACGAGTATTACGTCGCCGACTTCACGGACATCAACGCGGAGCTGCACGAGGACATCTCCGAGTGGCAGGTCGACTGCCTGACCTCAGTCGCCGCGCTCGGCTTCGGCGACATCCCCCAACGCGCCTTCATCCAGGCCCTCCAATTCGTCCGGCCGGGCGGGTGGGCGGCGTTCAACATCAAGCACACCTTCCTCGACCCATCGGACGAGACCGGTTTCTCGGCCCTCGTCCGCGAGCTTCTATTCTCCGAGTCCATCGAGGTGCACCACCTCGAGCGCTATTGGCATCGCCTATCGATGGAGGGAAACCCGCTCGCCTATTTCGCGCTCGTCGTGCGCAAGAAGGCGGAACTCCCGAAGGAAATGCTAGAGCGCGTGGGCATGGTTTTTTGAGCACGGTATTGGCAAGCAGCACCCCCCCTGAAGCCGGACTCGTGCCGATTTGAGACCGGCGGCTGAGTCAAGTCCGGTGCGGGAGTGCCCCCATGGGGACGATAAAGTGGTGGAGGTGCATGTTCGCCCTCCTCGCCTCGGTGCGCTTGCTCTGGGGAGCTGTCGCTGTCCAAGCCTCGCGATAGATGGGAAAGATCGAATCGCCAGTATCAGGGTCCACCTATCACGGCTACTCTGCTCGCACGATGCCCAATCTGGACATTCTGCCGATGACCCCGAGCGAGATGGATGCGCTCGGCTGGGAACAGCCTGACATCGTTTTTGTCTCGGGCGACGCATACGTCGATCATCCATCCTTTGCGAATGCCCTCCTAGGTCGTGTGCTCCAGGCGGAGGGATACAAGGTTGTGCTCCTTTGCCAACCCGATTGGAAGAACGCCGACGCCTGGCGTGCGATTGGAAAGCCGCGCCTGTTCTATGCTGTGAGTGGTGGAAACATGGACTCCATGATCAACCACTACACAGCCAACAAGAAGCGTCGCAACCAGGATGCGTATTCGCCCGGTGGTGAAATAGGCCTGCGCCCGGACCGTGCGACCGCAGTCTATTCTCAGCGTTGCCGCGAGGCCTTCGCGGATGTACCGGTTGTGATTGGGGGCGTCGAAGGGTCGCTGCGCCGCATCGCACACTTCGACTATTGGTCGGAAACCGTCAGACCGTCGATGCTTGTGACGAGCAAAGCGGACCTGTGCGGCTTCGGCATGGGCGAGCCACAGATCGTCGAGATTGCGCGACGACTCGCCGCTGGTCAAACGATTCGAGAGTGCCGTGACCTGCGCGGGGTAGCGTATCTCATGGGCAAGAAGGAAGAACTGGAGGAGCATGCCTTTGATCGCCCCTTTGGCGAACCCGTAACGAAGACGCTGGCAATGCCCTCCTTTGAAGCGGTCAAGGAGGACAAGATCGCCTTCGCGGAGATGACCCGCACTCTTCACCAGGAAACGAATCCTCTGAACGGCGCTCGACTTACGCAGAAACACGGCGATCGCACGCTCGTCGTGAACCCGCCTGCACTGGCACTGGAAACAAAAGAACTCGATCGCCTGTACGACTTGCCGTATACGCGGATGAGCCACCCGAGCTACAGCAAGCCTATCCCTGCGGATCAGATGATCCGTGACTCAGTGACGATCATGCGCGGCTGTTTCGGGGGCTGCACCTTCTGCTCGATCACGATGCATCAGGGCAACGCGATTCAGAGCCGCAGCGAAGAGTCGATCCTCAAAGAAGTGAAGACCATGGCGGCCGATCCCCAATTCAAGGGGGTTATTTCCGACCTGGGTGGACCGACGGCGAACATGTACCGGATGCGTTGCACGAAGCCAGAGGTCGAGGCCATCTGCAAACGCGCCTCTTGTATTCATCCAACGGTTTGCAAGTTGCTCGACACGAGTCATGCACCTACCAAACGTTTGATGAAGAAGGCGCGCGAGACAGCCGGTATCAAGAAGGTCCATGTAGCGAGCGGGATACGAATGGACCTGGCCCGCTTCGACGACGAGTATCTTGAAGATCTCGCACGACATCATGTCGGTGGCCATCTAAAGGTCGCGCCGGAGCACGCATCGGATGCGGTGCTCGACCACATGAAGAAACCGGCAACACACACCTTCGATCACTTCGCTGAGCGCTTCAAAGCGGCGTCGGAACGGGCGGGGAAGGAGCAGTACCTCGTCCCCTATTACATCGCTTCGCACCCAGGTTCCGGTGTCGAGGAGATGATCGAATTGGCGCAGTACTTGAAGGCGTCGGGCTACAAGCCGCGCCAGGTCCAGGACTTCATCCCGGCCCCCATGGACATCGCGACCTGCATGTACCACACAGGCCTCGACCCGATGACGATGAAGCCTGTCGAAACGGTCAAGAAGCTCCGCGACCGCAAGGTGCAGCGTGCTCTCATGCAGTTCTTCGCGCCAGAGAACTACTTCACGGTGCACAAAGCGTTAACCGAAGCGGGCCGGAAGGACCTGATTGGCTCGGGACCGGAGTGCTTGATCTCTGACAAGCCGCCGAAGGCAGCTTTCGCGTCGAAACACGGCAACCCTGCTCAGTCTCGACCGACCAAGAACCAGGGCCGGCGCGCGGCGAAGGCAAGTAAGAAGGGGCCCGCCTTCCCCAACGACCGCTCGTACGACTCGTAGGCCCGACCTGCTCGTCGCCAGACGCATCTTGAATCACCTAGGCCTCGACGCCGAACTCCACCAGCTCGCCCCTGCCCGCTCTCCACCGCAGCTGTCCTTCGCCTACTGACGGCAGCTGACACCGTCATCTCTTCACCGGTCGATCCCCCTCGCGGAGTCTCGCACCGGTGTCAGCGCATTGGCCCGGCGGCCACTCCCGACACATCTTGCCCGAACCGAGGCGCGCTTCGCGGGTGCCGTCGATGTCGACCGCCTTCCTGATCACCCTCGACAGCCTCCCGAGATGCCTCCACTGCTCGAGCGCCTACTCGGGCGCGTCCCTTTGGACCGCCTATGCTCTCACTCTTGACTGTCAGCGGAGGTCTGCCGGGCGGACTCGCGATCGCCTTCCACGGATGCGAGTTCACCAATGCACCCTTCATGGGAGGCCAGCTCTACGTGAGCAGCCCACACACTCGTTTGGCTCCTCGGCTTCTGGATTCAAGTGGGGCCGGGAGCTGGCAACTCAACCCGGCCACGGTCTTTCAGCCGGGCGATGAACATGTGTTCCAAGTCTTCGGGTTCGATTGGAACCATCCATCCGGATTGGGAGCCGTCTTGTCGAACGGTCTCAGGATTGAGTTCCTGCCGTAGAGGGCGTGCCGCAGCGGTACCGCAGGGCGTTGGTGCGCAAATCGAATCGGATCGACAAATCCCCCTCCATTGGAGATCTCAGCGAGCGATAGCCACGGACTTAGGCCTGCCCAGGTCTAGCAGCCGGTTCATGATCTTGCAGCCGAGGGCGACCTCCGTCTTCTGCGCAGCTAGACCCCTGGCGTGAAGCCTGTCGCCGAGCATTGACTTATAGCGGAAGAAGGCATTCTCGACTGTCCCCTGCTGATGGTAGCCCGACTCCTTCTTCCACTTTCTGCGACCGACCTTGTTGACGCGCCGGATCGTCTTGTCGCGCTCAGTTGACCTTGGCTTGCGGCGAGAGATGGATGCGGATCTCGATGGCGGGATGACGACTCGCGCTCCTCTGGACCCTGCCTTCTTGTAGATCGCAACGGTGTCGTACGCAGCATCGCCCGTGACACTCGACAGCTTGCCCCTGGTCTTCTTGATGATCTTGAGCCCAGTGCTCGCATCATCAACGGTGCTATCGGTCAGCACCTTCGCGTGGATCATGCCCTTGCGATCAACGCCGATGTGCAACTTGCGCCAACCACGCTTCCCACGATGGCCATGCTTTGCAGCAGCCCATTCACCCTCCCCCACTATGGACAGCCCAGTGCTGTCGATGATCAGGTGTACGCCCCTCTTCGAGGTGACGGGCTCTAGCTTCACGTCCAGTTCCGTGCTGCGGCGAGAGAGCGTCGTGTGGTCAGGTGCTTCGAGTGACAGGTCCATCATGCCGAGCAGTGAACGCAAGAAGCCCTCGGCTTGGCGTAGCGGCAATCGGAACACGAGCCGGAGTGTCAGGGCCGTCTCTATCGCAATGTCCGAGTACTTGCGTGGTGCGCCGCGTCTGGCCACGGGCTTGGCCCTCCAAACCTTGATGGCCTTGGGCGTGATCCACAGGGTGATATCGCCACGCTGGACGAGAGCACGGTCGTAGGCGGCCCAATTGGTGACGCGATACTTGGTCTTGTACGTCGGGTGCACACGGGAGTTCATGCCGGAGCCTTCGGACAACAGAGGCTCAAAGCATGAGAAACGGTCCGCAAGGGCCTTCCAGGCGTGGTGAATTCTGCACCAACGCCTCGGGCAACAGCCGGTGCGGACACGGAACGAGCGCGGGCTACCGTGGATCCTCCGTGAGGCACGAGCGCTCACTCAGTACACGTGCCCGCTGTAGTCGATTGGCGGTTGCTCGGGCTGCTCACGATCCCGGCCGTAGTACATGAGATTGCCTGCCACGTAGCGGCCCTCCGGATCATATCGCGTGCGAACGTCCTGGATTATTTGAACGACATCACGGCCAAGCTGCGGCGGAGGAATGTTGAACGTCACGTCATTGGGAGCCCGCACAATCAAACAAGCAAGGTGTTCGCTGGCATAGACCTGCGGTTGCTTACGCGTGACACCTTGAATGAACGCGAAAATGGCGGCGACATCTACGGGAGTCGAGCCCGTGTAGCTGCCTTCGATTGCTGCTGCAGGCGTAATCACGACCAGGCTCGGTTCTATGTCATTGAGCATCTGCCGGAGGGTTCCGCAAACTTGTTCGTCGCTAGCTCGATTTGCGGGATAGTGATACATCCCCGCCATCCCTGATTGGGAATTGACCATCGCAATCCCCATGCAGGAGAAGATCGCAGTCGTGCAGAGGGCGATAGGGCAGGGACCCGCCATACCTTCGCCCATGTTCAAGTCCCCGTAGTACTTCATGACTCCATCCTGAGTTGGGCAATGATCACAGCTTGCGGGATTGGTTGTGCCAGCATGGAGTGTTTGGTCACGCCACTCGCAGGCTCTACTTGCATTAGGTGGCGGAGGAACGCGCGTGTTGCACCAGGATATCTTGGATTTCTTTCTGCCCCATGCAAGTCGACTCGCGGGAATGACGCACGGGAAGTACCGAAATACCGAGCCCGGGCAATTTTGACGATGTCTGCAACCTCTCACCGGGTGAGTACGAGGGGAGTCGTTGGACTGGTAGTGACTTGGGTTCCTAGCTGCTGCGGCGAATGCCGTCAATTTTGCCCGGGCTCGGTACTCATTCGGAACACTGCGGCCAAACCGATCTGAAGCCGAAGCGCCCCATGCCATGAATGCGGGCTATTCTAGCTTTCGTCGAACCCGTTCGCTGTGCCCATCCGATGCTAGGGATGACCTGATGCACAACTGCGGCTAACCACTATCTCTATGTTGAACTTCACCCTCGCCGGTGTCTCCCTGAGGATAGGAAATTCAAGGTACCATTTTTTGCCCGACTCAGTGGCGCGGCCCCCCTCGAGGAGGCGCTCCTGAACCGGTCCGGGCAGCCAAGCAGACGATTCTGCTGCGTTACGGAGCCACTGCCAACCCATCGAGGCCGAAGATGCTTTAGGCAGGGTGCACACGCGAGTTCATGCCGAAACCTTCGGGGTCCCGAAGCTCGAAACATGAAGAACGGTCCGCAAGGGCCTTCCGGGCATGGTGAATTCTGCACCAACGCCCTCGCACACCAGAACATCCACGTCGAAGGC
>JBLFWN010000156.1:0-12641 GCA_047611405.1 Planctomycetota bacterium
CATCGCGGCCATCCCAGAGGGCTCCGAGTCCGGTGCAGCAAGCGCCGGGTCGACAGACGATCACGGATTCGCCCTCATTCCAGACCTCTGGCAAGGGATGTATCGAGTCGAGGCACACTCGCCGAATTCGACCTGGGGTGCAAAGGACTCGAACTGGCATCGTGTCGAGAGTGGCCTCTCAACCGAACTGCGCTTCGACGCCAAATAGCAAGCGATACGGAGTGGCTCTCCTTGCCGCACTTTCGCAGCAGCAAAGTACGGTACAAGCCAAGACCTGACGCAACGCATGGGAAGTTCGACGAAGTGGTGCTGCTGCGAACGAGCGGCAAGGAGAGTCGCTCCGCATAGCTCCGCTCTCAGATTGCGTGGCCTGGGTCGAACCTGTCCGGTGTTCGAAGCTCGTTCAGGCACTGTTTCGGCATTGCCCCAAGTATCGTCAAGACGCTAAGAAACAAAGCGTAGGAGATGGCGAAGGTCCCCGGCCTAACTCAAGGAGTGGTCGTGAGTGTGTCGATTGCTAGGACCGTACCGAATCGCCCCACCTCGCCGCCCAAGCGAGCAGATGCGATTTCCCCTAAACGTTCTGGACCCTCCCACCCCCACTCGCCTCATGACACAGCCGACCGCCAATCGGGCTTCTCTTTGCGCATGGTTGTCCGCAGCTCTGATATTAACCGGCACCTTCGCCGTTTCTTGTGGATCAGAGAGTGGTTCCGGCGAGGACGATGACCAGGATCTACTCGAGGACGACGAGATTGATAATGTCGAGGATGTGGACTGCAACACCACTACCGAGACCCTCATCCAGAATTTCGACATAGATTCCGAGGCTATCCCCAGCTGGGAACAGATCGACTGCTACACGAGTGATCTCTCCCGCCTAGCTTATCCCTCCAATGTAATCATGGCGGCTCCGATTCCGCCAGACAGCGACGGAGGAGGAGGAGACTTCCCCGGAGTGTGGGACTCGCTACAAACCTACACAACGTTCTTGCAGTCGTGGCCGGAGGCCGAGGTGTCCGAGCTCTCGGACTTCCCGCCCTTCACCAGCATTGATGGCACGACCAGTTTCTATCGCGAAAGCGACGACCGCTGGGACGAGAAGCTTCGCTCGAAAGCTCTGAATGCAATCTGGGCCAAGCAGCAGGGCTACAGAGTTCGTGTGACGCACTTCTTCCCGCCCCCTTTCTTTGATGAGGAGAACTGGTCCAAGCTCGGCGCACAGAACATCAACTCAGCCGAGACCTTCTTGGATTGGTGGCGGACCGAGTACATACCAGAACGTGAAGAGTTGGCCATCATGGCGGAGCGCGTCAAGGCCGAGATTCTGATGCCTTGGGACATCGAGCCAGGCATCTTCTTGCGCACCTTCGGCGATGATTGGTTGGATGATATGAGCACCGGTAGCCAAGTCATCCTGGCTCAAACCATGATCGACGAATTGCACGATGCTCTGCGTCCACTGTTCACCGGCACACTGTCAGTCATTATTTACGACCGCTACGCCGCCTTCGGCCAGCACTGGGACCAAATCAATTTGTCGGAGTGGGACCAAGCAAACTTCGTGTTCTTCACCGAAGGTAACCTCGAGGCCACGCAACGATACCTCGATGACCAGCTAGCCGGTTACATGGCCATAGTTCAACGCTCCGACATCCCCTGGATCGCACAAGAAATCACTGTCGATGGAGACGTGCACCGGAACCTACTGGAAGGCTCGGATCCGACATTTGAGGCAATCGAAGAGGACATCTACAGAATGATATTCGAGACTCTCGCGGATCAACCCGTCAAGCCAATCGGCATCGGAATCACGACGGGTTACATAGAGACCTCGGGCGCCGCGACCTATGTGCACGACGCCCTAGAGGACATCGCTGAGAACGGGTTCTAGCAGCCCGGCGATACGGAGTAGCTCTTCCTTGCTGCGCATTTGCAGCAGCAAAGTACGGTACAACTGAAGCCTGCCGACGAACCAGCTGTAGTCCAGGCTCGGCCAAAACCCAGCGATGGCAGGGTCAGGACCTGACGCAACGGTTGGAGACTACGACGGAGTGGTAGCCCCGTACTTGGTTGTCGCGAAAGAGCGGCAAGGAGAGCCACTCCGTATTGCTCTGCTCATCATTGGATTGCCTTGGCCGGGCGAACGCCCAGCGTTGGGCTCGCTCCGGTCCTGGCGCCGTCGTCGCGCAGTGCCGATCGAGCAAAGACGGCCGACCAATCGAAGCTTCCCCCGCGCCACACGTTTGTCTTGCCCGTCCCGGGCGGGCAGACGGGGTCCTCTTTCGGACTCGAGCTGTAGTAGTTGTCGCACCAGCCATCCAGGCACCACTCCCAGAGGTTGCCGTGCACATCGTGCAGTCCGAACGCATTAGCTTCGAACGAGCCAACAGGTGAATGGACGCAGTGGCCATCCTCGAATCCAGCTTCGGTTCTAAACTCAAGCGAAGAGCCTTCTCGGCGCAAAAATTCGTCCGCGATATTGGCCATACCTTCGAGGCTGAGTACGTCCGACCCACTCGCCCAGACACTCGCGGTTCCTGCCCGCGCTCCGAACTCCCACTGAGCTTCGCTGGGGAGTTGCAATCCAAGTCGCGCAAGTACTCGCTTGCAGTCGAGCCAGTTCACCATCTCGATCGGGTGCAGCAAACTCGCCTCGGCGCCGGCTTCGTTCCAGCTCTGCTCCCAGGCGGCATCGGGTCCGTGCAGGCTGGGGTTCGCGCCAACTGCGCGTTTCCACTGTCCCTGCGTCATCTCGTACTTCGACAGGAAGAAAGCGGACAGCTCCACTTCGTGCGGGGGGCCCTCCTTCAACGACGCGTCCGGGTCGAAATTGCGGCCGTCCGGTGAAGTCGACTGTGCTCCCATCCAAAACTTGCCACCCGGCAGCAGCACAAACACGAGCCCAGAGCTTTCCTGTAGGAACAACGCGCCAGTCTCGTCGCGAAGCGGCTCCTCTCCAGATTGCACGTGCCAAAATTCCAACAGGCCAGAGTCCGGATCATCACCGATCGGCACCAGCCCGGGCTGCGGGTGCAAATTCAAGAGTGGATAGGTGCGTTGAATCGCAGGTATCGCCGCGGCCCATCTGGCCGCCCACTCTCCATCGTCGGCGAACTCGTCCCGCGCGACTTCCGCGAGCCTTAGACGATAGGGCACACACCAGCCACGCTCCGGACTGAGCCCGTTCTCCGTCAGCAGACCCTCACCGGGCTTATGTAGCGACTCCAGTTTCTCGATTAGCTCGGTCAACTGGCTGTTCCACCATCGCGAGGAGTCCGCGTCCGCCGGAAACTCCCACGATGTCTCGCCGTCCTTAGATTGTTCTTCAGCGAGCAAGCGCAGCTCATCGCGTTTGTCGACGAGTTGTGGGAGTTGATCGACGAGACCTTCAGCCTCCTCGATCCAAGTCCGCAATGCATCGATCTGTTCCGGGTAAGCCGGCCACAACTCTGCTTGCGAAGCGATCAAGTCCCCGTAGTCTTGGGAGATCGACAGTCGCAGCACATCCGCGGTCACACGCTGCGCCTCGATGGCGTTTTCGTTAGCGCGCACCGCGTTCTCTGTTGCTGCCTCCGCATTCAGCCGCGCCAGTTCTGCGTTTTGCTTTTCTGCCGAGATGCTGAGCCCCAGTGCCGAGTTCGATTGGGCCAATCGGACTCCCATCCCAGAGATCACAACAAAAGCAACAGACGCCAGAGCGACTGCCACGCTCTTTGTCGGGTTGCGCCGGATCCACTTCAGTCCGCGCTCCAAGGTCGTCGGTGGCTTCGCCAGAATCGGTCTGTGCGTCAGGAATCGATCGAGATCCTCCGACAGCGCGCTCATGTTTGCATAACGCTTGCCCACATCCTTCTCGAGCGCTTTGCAGCAGATAACGGAAAGCTCTCTCGGGATTCGCGAGAACAGCAGGCGCGGCTCTGGCGGCTCACGTTGGAGGATGCGCGTACAGATTTGGTGCGCTGTGTCTCCGTCAAAGGGCCGCATGAGTGTCAACATCTCGTACAGCACCACACCGAGCGAGAAGATGTCTGTGCGGTGATCGATGCGAGAGGTGTGGGCCGCCACCTGCTCTGGGCTCATGTACAAATAAGTCCCCACCAGCTGACCACTCTGCGAGAGGGCGGAGGTGTCCTCGACTCGTGCGAGTCCGAAATCGCCAACCTTCGGAGACCCGTCGGGAGTCAGCAGGATGTTCTGCGGTTTGATGTCTCGATGCACGATGCCCGCATCGTGAGCGAGCTGCAACGCGGCGGCGATGCGTTGGACAAGCTGCGCAACTTCGGTGTACCAAGTCGGGTCTGCAACTGCACCTTGCCTCGCTTCATCAATTCGGTTCCTGAGGGTGCGACCATCGGGAACAAGTTCCTGCGCGATCCAATAGATCTCGCCCTCTTGGCCATAGTCGTAGACGGCTACAACGCTCTCGTTCCTTAGGCGCGCTCCGGCGCGAGCTTCTCGTTGAAAGAGGGCCAAGTCACGCGCAGAGACTCGATCGGGGCGCAGTAGTTTCAGCGCGACGCGGCGGCCAAGTTCTGCCTGCTCCGCCTCCCAGACGTCGGCTTGCCCACCGCCGCCCAAATGACGGATCAACGTGAACTTGCTGATCTCTTGTCCGGGCCCGAAGGGAACGCTCGTCCCGTACGGATTGGGGTTTGCCTCGAGGTCACCAGCCGCGAGCTGCCAGTTCTCCCACGCAGCGCACAGGGCCTCGGTGTGGTCGGAGTAGTTGGCGGCCCACTCTTCGAATTCCAGCCCAGCCCCTTCCTTCCTCTGAGCCAGGAAAGAGTCGAGAAGCTCGTAGACGATGTCTGAGTTCGAATCCATCGGAACAGGATAGCGTGCGCGGCGCGGCTCCACTGAATTTCAAGTACCTCGGACTTACCGTTTCTACGTATTTATAAGAGCGGTACGGGAGTACGGAGCCACCTCTAAACGGCACAACGTCAAGCGCATAGGGAGTACGGAGCCATAGGGGGCTGTCGAAACCGGAGGAAAGCGCCTGACGCCGTATGCCGGATTGGGTTGTTGCACTCCCGGATTGCGCATAGGGTCACTGTCCCGACCCCGTTTACGACAAGCCCGCCACTAGACATGAAGCTCGCTCAAAGTGTCAGCCTCATCCTTCTTACCGCACCGGCATCTTTCGCTCAACAGGAGCTCGAATGGAGTGCAATGGACGGAGATTCGCTCGATCGCTTCGGTACAGAGACCGTACGGATTGTAGTTCGGGTCGAACAAGTCGGCCGTCTGTCCCCAGGCGCCGGGTCCCCCAGCATGGTGCTCGAAGATATGGGTGTAGGTCCGTCTTAGCGCAACGGCGACATATGGCGTGCTGGCCAGCGACCGGGATTCTTCCGAATCGGGCAGAGGACCCAGATAGAGAGCGATAGACCACGATCTTCTTTCCCGTTCACGGCGAGCATGGGTCGGCGGAAGCTCCGGCACCGCGCAAGGTGCTCGATCCTGGTTCCAACTTGGCCATGCCGCCTACGTCAGGACGGACCTACACCTGCTCTATTCAGGTCGCGGCACTGCAGAAGATGGACACAAAGGATCGCCAAGAGACGCCGCCCAACAAACCGATGCAACGGACGGGCTTCGCCCCGTCCCTGATCCCCCCAACCGTTAGGCATGCAAAGTAATTCGCAGCGACGGCACGTGAGAGGAACCTACGGAGAAGGCAATGACCACAGAGCCCAGCATCTGCCTTAGATGCCCCGAGGTCGAATTGGTGCTGGATGGAAACTCCACAGCCAAAATCGAGATCTTCATTGTCCACCGGCCACCGGAGGTACGCTCGGAGACCGGATCGCGCACTCACTGACATTGTGTCAAGTGCGATATCCTTACCGCTCTAGGCCGTACTTTTCGAAGGCGACTCCAACTCTCGAGAACGCTCCCCTGGGAGTACTGAGCCAGGAACAGAGCCGCTTGACAGTATCCAACTTGTACCAGAGTCGTGCTGTGTAAGGCTCATTCTGAATTCGCGGAAGGCAGTCAATCTCAGTAGTCCTGAAGCTCTGTCCCTGGCACACAATTTTCATTAGTGAAAGGCAGCGCTCCTGGCTCAGTACCAGGTCCGGACAACTCGCCATGCCTGCCTCGAAAGAGACACCGACGGTACCCAACGTCCGGCGCATGCGATCGGCTTCCCGCTTTTCCCATAGCCCTTCCCAGCAGAGAAGCTCGACAACTTAAGGATCGAGTCCGAGAGAATCGCGGATACCCTCTCAGCTTGAACATTCGTCGCACGCGGCGATAAACTTCGAGTCACCTCTGCGGGGGAAGAACCGCGCACGCCATCGGGATGGAGCCCCGTCCTTGGCACTAAATCGTCATGAAACGCTACGGTTTTGTCGCCCGAGTCGAGCTAGATGCCACTGCGGAAGAGGTCTATGACTGGCACATGCTGCCAGACGCATTCGAGCAATTGACGCCCCCATGGGAGCCGATCGAGGTCGAGTCGAAGACCGCCACGATCGAGGAAGAGGGATCGCTCGTCACCATTCGCCTGCGAGTGGGCCCCTTCCGTCCGCGCTGGGTCTCGCGACACCACGATTGCATCCCCGGGCGCCAGTTCTGCGACACCCAGATCAAGGGGCCGTTCGCGTTGTGGGAGCACAAGCACTCGTTTATCCCGAATGGCGACGGCAGCATCCTCGAGGACCACATCGAGTACGCGCTACCGGGCGGGCAAGTGGCGCATTGGCTTGCAGGCTGGTTCGTGCGCCGCAAGCTAAAGCGAATGTTCGACTACCGGCATCAAGTGACCGCGGATGCGCTCACGGCAAAGGAGGCTTGAGTTGTCAATCGCGACCGAACCCGAGGTAATCATCGTGGGGGCCGGGATCGCCGGCCTGTGCTGCGCGCGGAAGCTGAGCGAGGTCGGCATCCGACCCTTGCTTCTTGAAGCCTCCGGCGCCGTCGGTGGCCGGGTACAGACAGACTTGGTGGACGGCTTCCTGCTGGACCGTGGGTTCCAGGTGCTGCTTACGGCCTATCCCGAGGCGCAAGAAGTCCTCGACTACGATCGTCTGGATCTGCGGCTCTTCATGCCGGGCGCGCTGGTTTGGACCGGGCGCCGCATGGAACGCGTCGCCGATCCGTTGCGCTGTCCCAGCCAGCTGTGGGCGACGCTGCGCGCCAGCATCGGTACGCTCGGCGACAAGCTGCGCATGGCGCGCTTGCGGCGCGCGGTCAGGCGCGGCCTCGGCGAGGAGCGATCGACAGAACAGGCTCTGCGCGACTTCGGGTTCTCCGAACGCATGATCGAGACACTCTTTCGTCCCTGGTTCGGCGGCGTTTTCCTGGACCGCTCTCTCAGTGCCTCGAGTCGTTCTTTCGAATTCACGTTCCGGATGTTTTCGACCGGCGACACGGCGGTGCCCGCAGGCGGTATGGCCGCGATCCCCGGCCAGATCGCGGAAGGGCTGCCCGAGGGAACGATCCGCCTGCGAGCGAGTGTAGATACGCTAACCGATCGCGGTGTGCGGCTAGAAGGCGGCGAGGAATTGACGGCGCGTGCGGTCGTGATCGCGACCGAAGCACCGACAGCCGCACGGCTCCTCGATGCGCCCGCACCGGCTGCCGGTCAGGGCGTGCGCACCGTCTTCTTCGACGCTCCCGAACCGCCGGTGCGCGATCCGATCCTAGTGCTCGACGGAACAGGAATCGGCCCTGTCAACGACCTCTGCGTCATGAGCGAGGTGTCGGGAGCCTACGCGCCCCCGGGACGCGCACTGGTGAGCGCTTCGGTGCTCGATCACGTGCAATTGGACGGCGACGAACTCACGCGGGCAGTTAAGGAACAAGTGTCGGAATGGTTCGGAGAATCCGTTCGCGAGTGGCGTCACCTTCGAACAGTTCATGTCAGGCACGCACTCCCGTCCCAGGCGCCCGGCACCGAGAGCATGGCCTCCCCGCGCGAAGGCGTGTATGTCTGCGGAGACCACTGCGATCGCGCATCGCTGCAAGGCGCAATGGTCTCCGGCCGAAATACTGCAAGCGCCATTGCCCGAGACCTCTTCGCATGACGCCGCAGCTGCTGCTCTTGATCCACGCTGCGGCCACGCTGTTCATGACAGGTCTGATCTGGTTTGTTCAGGTCGTGCACTACCCGCTGTTCGCAGGCGTCTCGCACGATCGATTCGCGCAGTACGAAAGAGACCACACCAAGCGCGCCGGGTGGGTAGTAGGTCCGCCGATGCTCACCGAACTCGGAACGGCCGCTACTCTGATCTACTGGCGCCCGAACGCGATTCCCGCCTGGGCGGTCTGGCTGGGGCTGGCCCTGCTCGGCATCATCTGGCTCTCGACACTCCTCCAGCAGGTACCCGAGCACCGCAGGCTGCTCTCCGGCTTCGACGCCGACTCCCACCGCCGGTTGGTGCGCACGAACTGGATCCGGACCTTTGCCTGGACGACCCGCGCGGGCCTGTCAGTCTGGTTCATCTTCCTCTCGATGTGAGCCGGCTGCGTCCCACCGGTATCGGAAGCGGATCGAGCAACCGGACCCGAAGACATCCCTGAGACTCTCAACCCTAGCGGTGCTCGGCCAGGGCTCCAGGCACCCCCATGGAAGATCGCTTGCTGACCGACTTCGGATCGAAGGGAATGCCCTTGCGCTGGCTCTCGGTCGAGGACGGCGTCATGGGCGGCCTATCGAGCTGTTCGTTCCGCGTCGTCGACGCCGTCCTCCAGTTCTCCGGGGTCCTGAACACAAACGGCGGCGGCTTCGCCTCGATCCGGACCCGCCCCACACAGCTTGGCCTCGAGGGGATGGAGGGAGTGCACCTGCGTGTTAAGGGCGGCGGCCGGACCTATTCTGCGCGCCTGCAGGATTCGGACGGCATGCGCGCGGCTTCGTATCGCGCAGAGTTCGAGACGACGAAGACAGGCGAGTGGCAGGATGTGTGGCTGCCGTTCCGATCCTTCCGCGCATCATGGCGAGGACGGGATCTCGATCGGCCGCCGATCGACCCGGCCGAGATCCAGACGATTGGCATCACGATCGCAGACAAGATTGACGGCGCCTTCCTGCTCGAGGTGGACTCCATCGCTGCCTACGCTCCCTCCTCCATGAAGCGCGACCGTTAGAAGTCACGGTGCTGCTCCTCTTCGCTCCGGATGCGGAGGACGAGTGCCTTCAGGAACAGATCGTCTCGGTCTTGGAGACAGCCTTCGCTGAGTGTGACATGACGCTCGTTGTCCTGCTCGAGGACGGGACTTCGCGCGCCGGCTCACGTCTTATCGCGGCGCGAGGGTGGCCGCCCTGCGCAAGGAGTACGATTTCTCCACCGGAGCTTTCATGCTCAAGCTGGTCGGCAAGGACGGCGGCTTGAAACGCACCGAGACCGAAGCTATTGCGGCGCTCAAGTTCACCACGCGGATCAACTCGACGCCGAGGCGCCTGCGGTATCTCGGCGCAGCGAGAAGGCGGGGCCCGCACCGGTAGGGACGCAATCTACCATGCCCGAAGCCCAAGAAAAGAGGACCCCGTCGGGAAGGGTTGAAGCCTCTTCCACATGCGGTCGCTGGGGGCCGACTGGCTCGGCTGAAGAGGAACGCTCTCGGGCAGCGTTCCGTATCCCGAAAGGGGACTGCAGGCGTAGCCGTGCAGATCCTCAGACGGCGCAGGAACGGCCTGGCTGTTTCGTCCAAGCCGAGCCTCGATGCAGGAGCAACACGACTCCACCAGATATCGGCTACTCGTCCTGCACGTCCAACTGCACCCGCTGATTGGTGGGCGGACCCGTTCACGGCTCCGCTGGGATCGCCGCTCCCTTCGCGTGAAGGGCAACGATGCCGGGATACTCGGCGCCGTAGCGCTCCGCACGGAACATGGCGGCCGGCAGGTCGTCGTTGTCCTCTTCCAACTCGTCGGGATCCGGAATGAACGGGCTACGCCAATCCCAGACCACTCGCTTGTCCGGAGTGACCTCGAACACCCACCTTTGGTCACCAGAACAGATGAGAGTGTTGCCGTTGGGAAGACGTTGAGCCCCCGAAATGAACGGCGAGTCTAACGATCGAGTCCGACTCGAGCATCTTTGCCGGTATGTCGCGAGAGGACCAATCGCTGCCGAACGCCTCTCCCTCTCGCCTGATGGCAAGGTAGTGCTCGAGCTGCGCCGGGGGATCCACTTCGAAAGGACCCACTGGGTCCTTTCGATCCCGCTATGCGGGACCGCGGCTTGCCGGCGTGATAGCACGACCCACTTCGTGTTCGACCCACTTCGTGTTCGACTCACTGACCTTTCATCGAGCATCTAGCTGCGCTCGTTCCGCATCTTGGTGTGCACTTGGTCACCTACCACGGAGTGTTGGCACCCGCCTCGTCATTGCGCGACATGATCGTGCCTGACCCACCGTCATCGACACGGAACCCAGACGAGTCAGAGAACAAATCGATCGCACCGGCCCTATCCTGCACGTCGGATCTCGAGAGCTTGAACAAGAGTGACGGGGCAAACAGCTCTACCCTCCCGTGCATGCCCGAATCCCCAGATTGGCGATCCACCCGCGCACCTAGCCCACCCGGTATCTGCGCTCCTCCATCACCATCTCCGAGCCCTGATGCCTACACCTGGGCGGAGCTAATGCGCAGAGTATTCGAAGTCGATGCCTCGCACTGCACACACTGCGGCGGGAGGCGCAAGCTAATCGCCTTTGTTACTGAACCGCCATTCGTTCGCAGGATCCTCGGTCACTTGAAGCTGCCAACTGATCCACCAACGGTATCTCCAGCAAGACCTCCCCCACAACTGGAGTTTGAGTTCTAGACCGTCCGGCCACGACCGGGTCGAAGTTGGCGAGCAGCTCGTTTTTCGGAGCGGTGCAGAGGGAGCGTCGTAGGCTGTCGGCTCGAAGTTGACCTGTTGATCGGACTGATGAGGTCAGTGAAGATGGATTCGGCCGGTCGCGGGTGCAAGCGATGGCCTTCGAGCTCATGGTGAGGCCAGGGGTGACCGAGGGGGGGGGGGCGCTCGGCGGGGTCCCTTGTACCGCCTATCCCCTGAAGGAGGCCTCGTCCACGCAGGTGACACCTATTGCGGCGGTCGAGTGGAGGGGGCCTATCTGAGTGGGATGGCGGCTGCTCGTTGTCTCGATTGAGCTCTTGCGACTCGCCTGCGACGGTCTTGCTTCGAGCGGCTCGTCAAAATTAGCGAGAGGACGGAATCCGCAAGCCGTCCACGAGCGAACACCTCCTATATGGAATTCACGACTTACGCGCGTGCCAGGCTCTGGACGGGAATCGTCGGCGTGGGCACGATCGTGCTGCTGGCGACCGCACTCTTAGCTTTCGAAGTGCCAACGCTCTTGCTCGAAGGACGTGGCGGAACGTTAGGTGCGGATGCGGTCCTTCTGTTCACCGTACTCGCCATAGGTGCGTTCGTCGTTCTGCCGTTCGACATTCTAGGGGGCTTCAAGCTGCCAAGCCGTTTCGGCAGGCCTGTTCTGACTGCCCGCCGGTTTGCGGCTGCCTGGTTCCGCGGAGTACTCGTCTTGCTCACTGTATCGACGGTCAACGGCGTGGTCTTACTAGCTGCCGGTCGCGCAGGCGGACGACCAGCGGCGCTAGCTGGTTTTGTGACTATCTCATTGCTCATGGTTGTGCTGCAAGAGCCTATCGCGCGCCTGGTCGGTGGCCTGCGCCGCGTTCCGTCGAATCGGATTGCGAAGCTGACTACCGACACTCGACGCATCGTCTTGTTGCATGGGACCGATCCAGGCTTTTCGGGAGGCTTCACGGGTTTGTCTGCGAAACTGGTTCTGCCCGAGCACTGGTTCCGCCTACTCAAGCCGCGCGAACTCTCGCTCCTACTTGAACGCCGCAAACACATACTGCGATCCGGCGCGTGGCGACGGGCACTGACGCTAGCAGTCACTTGGAACGCTTTCGGTTTCCTGATAGCGAGTCTGCTCCCGAGCGCCGGTGTTGGGAGCGTTTCAGAACTCGTCACGACTATTCTAGGATTCACGCTCTGGACTTTCTTTGGCCTGTTGGTGCTCCCCACACCTAGCCGTCGTGCGACCCTCTCAGTCGATTCTGTCGTTGCGCCCGATGAACCGTCCCGCGAGCTTTTGGGGGAGGCCGTGAAAGTCCTTGATGACCTCCAGGACGGCGAGCCCGAGCGCTCACCAGGACTCGAGACTATCTTTCATCCAGTACCGTCTGTGGCAAATCGCATGCGTGCACTTTTGGAACCCGTCTCGCGGTCGCGGGGTGCGTGGCACTTAGCCCGTACCGCACTCTACCTATCCTACGCTGGAGTCTCCCTGCTGCCGCGGGCCGTGCACTGCAACGTCGGCCGACCTGAGCTGTGGGTGTATCTCCCGACAGATGGCTGACCGCCTCATGCGCGCCATGTCCTGAGCATCAGCGCTGCGAGACAACGGAGAATCGACACGTTGAGGAGCCTGAGACCCAGGATCATCTGAAGGACGGTGGTGGTAGAGAGAATAGGCATACTCCAATCCTCTTCAGCGGAGAGGAATACAATCGCTACACGCCAGTTCTCCGATCTAGCAGCCCGTTGAAAAACAGCGATTCATGTCTCGGCCCCCTCGAACCGCCTGTCCGCGTTGCCAGAACCTACGAATAGCGCGCAACTATGCGCAGAACCTGGCGCCTTGTC
>JBLFWN010000157.1:0-12495 GCA_047611405.1 Planctomycetota bacterium
CATCGGACCCGTTAGCTCCAGCTGCACCAGTCGGTCCGGCAGGACCTTGTGCGCCTGTTGCACCGTCGGTTCCATCAGAACCTGCAGCACCAGTTGCGCCATCAGTGCCGTCGGAACCGTTAGCTCCAGCGGCACCGGTCGGTCCGGCAGGACCTAGTGCGCCCGTCGCGCCATCGGTGCCATCCGATCCGCTGGCACCGGCAGTACCAGTCGGTCCGGCGGGACCTTGCGAACCAGTTGCGCCATCGGCTCCATCAGAACCAGCGGCACCAGTCGGTCCGGCAGGACCTTGTGCGCCAGTTGCTCCATCGGTGCCATCAGATCCGTTCGTACCGGCAGTTCCAGTTGGTCCAGCGGGACCTTGCGCACCCGCTGCGCCGTCGGTTCCATCAGAACCTGCTGCGCCCGTCGCGCCATCGGTGCCATCCGATCCGCTCGCACCGGCAGTACCAGTCGGTCCAGCGGGACCTTGCGAACCCGTTGCGCCGTCGGTTCCATCAGAGCCAGCGGCACCGGTCGGCCCGGCAGGACCTAGTGCGCCCGTCGCGCCATCGGTGCCATCAGATCCGCTGGCACCGGCAGTACCAGTCGGTCCAGCGGGACCTTGCGAACCCGTTGCGCCGTCGGTTCCATCAGAGCCAGCGGCACCAGTCGGTCCGGCAGGACCTTGTGCGCCCGTTGCACCATTGGTGCCATCAGATCCGCTCGCGCCGGCAGAACCGGTCGGTCCGGCGGGACCTTGTGCGCCAGTTGCTCCATCGGTGCCATCAGATCCGTTCGTACCGGCAGTTCCGGTCGGTCCAGCAGGACCTTGCGAACCCGTTGCGCCGTCGGCTCCATCAGAACCAGCAGCACCCGTCGCGCCATCAGTGCCGTCGGAACCATTAGCTCCCGCGGCACCGGTCGGTCCGGCAGGACCTAGTGCGCCTGTCGCGCCATCGGAACCGCTCGCACCGGCAGTACCAGTCGGTCCAGCGGGACCTTGCGAACCCGTTGCGCCGTCAGACCCGTTAGCTCCCGTGGCACCGGTCGGTCCAGCAGGACCTTGTGCGCCTGTTGCACCGTCGGCTCCATCAGAACCAGCGGCACCAGCAGCGCCGTCGGCACCGGTCGGTCCGGCAGGACCTTGCGCGCCCGTTGCACCATTGACCCCATCCGCACCTGCAGCACCGGTCGGTCCCGCAGGACCTTGTGCACCCGTTGATCCAGCAGCGCCATCCGTTCCGTCTGCGCCCGCAGCTCCTGTCGGACCCGCGGGGCCCTGGGCTTGCGCAGTTGTTTGGATCGTGAAGTCCGGGAACACGACGCCACCGGTTGTGTGAATGTGACCAACAACTGAAAGCGGGGCGACTGGAACCATCGTTCCAATTCCCACGCGATGTGTCACAGGGTGGACAAACAGATCGTTGCTGAGCGGGTAGAGGACTCCGAGCGCAGGAGTTGTCGATGCGTTGATGCAGTTGCCGGGGTTCGCCATGTCTTCGACTCCCAGCGCGCAAGCTGCAGTCGCGGCAATGCCGGTCGTACCTCCACCTAACGGTGTGATCGTCTGACCGCCGGTGATCGCGCTTTGGTTACCGTTCGAGCCAAAATCACTACCAGGGTAGGACGAGAGCCCGCGCATCAGCCGCGCTTGGCGCAAGGTCATGTCCTCGGTGATCAATCCCGAGTCGAAGGGATCGACACGGACCAGCCCCATGGCGACTCTCTCGAAACGGCCGCTCCCCAAGTTATGGAACAACACATCTTCACGCAGCGTGACGATGTGCAGGTCTGACAGACCGTCCTGGTCGTAGTCGAAAAGCTCCGTTCCAATCGGATGCATGTCGCCCGGGATTCCAGATTGCAGCGTCGCATCGAAAAAGGAGCCCTGCCCAGTCTGAAGCAGCAGGCGCGTCTCACCTGAGTAGGAAGCCAGGAACAAGTCAACGGTCCCATCGCCATCGAAGTCCGCCCAATGAGCACCATCAGCGTGTGTCACATCGGGTAGGCCCGCGCTGCTGGTTGCGTCGATGAACTGGCCATCCCCCGTGTTGCGAAGTAGGACGGAACGCCCCTCATCCAGCACGACGAAAGCATCTCGATAGCCATCGGCGTCGTAGTCTCCCCAGAAATAGCGCGGAGAAGCCGTCGCGGAAGCAATTGCATCCACAACTTCACCACCAACAGATGGCTGAGCGCTCGCGGCAAGGGGAATCGAGAGGAGGAAGAACAGGCGGAGTGCGTTGTGGGGGGTCATGACTGTCTGCTGGTCATCGCCGGTGCCCTTGCGGAGTCTGGGCTTGCTGAAATAGCTGAAATCGGGAGTTCGGAAACTGCACTGCTTCCTAATTTTGTACCGCCCCTCCGTTTTATGCAATTTCGAAGAAAACGGTTTGGATCTATGTCATTTTGACAACAAAGTGCGCATCTATTCTCGGCATGATTCATGCTCTCCCGAGCTAGCCCGGCGCAGCTGTCACCTTTGTGCAGCTCATCTTCTTCCCGCATTGAGTCCTCTTGCCCAGGGCTCTTATCAATGCGCTTCAGCTCTGTGGCCCATACGGATGGCCTATATTACTAGTGCAGTTTGGGTGAGCGCTCTCGTTGGGTTGTTGCGCAACACATTGGCTACGGGACCCAGAACTCCAGCCCTCATCTTGGGCGCGGTCATGTCAAAGCGCATGAACCTCGAGTCCCAAGCAGCGCGGCATCACTGAGTTAGCCTGCAAACGAACAGGAACCGCGGCGGTGAATCTCTCATCGCACCTTCACATCGATGTCAGGGGTCACTCTCATCCCATCTTCCATCAATCTCGACAGCAAAAACCAACGAGGCGCTGGAGATGACTCGAAGCCACAGTTCCGACTGAACACACCGCGCGAGTCTTAGTTGACGGCATGTAGGGAGCTCTCGAACGAGTCGAGCATCAACGAGTGCTAGAGGCAGCACTCGCCCTCATAGCAAGTGCCGAGCAGTAGCGAGTCTACGCGCGTCCAATGTAGCTGTGCTGTGTGCTTGCCTTGCAGCCAATCGGGACGTGCGGGGAAGGTGTTGGTGTGTAAGCGACAAGGTCCCTCGCGCTTGCCTGTCGCGATTACGCCTCATCTCCACTTGAGATTTGGGCAGCATAGGTGCTATTGGCAGAGCCGGCAGGACTTGTAGGTCCGGCCTTGCCTCGCACTCCGTTAGCACCGTCAATTCCGCTGGGACCCTTCGGGCCGCGCGGACCCTCTTTGCCTGTTGGGTCAATGGGGCCTGCGGGTCCCGCTGGTCCGGCCACGCCATCGGAGCCTGTCGGGCAGAGCGGGCCTTGCGGTCCAGTTGCGCCATGCAAGCCGTCAGTACCATCGGCGCCACTGGCGCCCGTCGGGCCAGCAGGCCCTTGCGATCCCGTCGCGTCAGCGGCTCCATCTTGGTCAGCGGTGCCAGCGGCTCCGGTCGGACCGTTTGGGCCTTGAGCTCCAGCGTGGCTTGTCGCGCCAGTCGGACCCACGGGGCCCTGGACCTGTGCCGTCGTTTGAATCGAGAAGTCAGGGAAAATGACACCCGTCGTTGTGTGAATGTGCCCTGCCATCGAAAGCGGCACAGCGGGAGTGGTCGCTCCAACACCCACGCGGTGTGCCACCGGCTGTACATAGAAATCATTGCGAAGCGGATAGAGAACGCCCAGCGCAGGTGTCGTCGATGGAATGAGACACGCGACTGGGTTCGCCAAGTCTTCGATGGATAGCTCACAAAATCCGCCCGCCATATTCGTGGTCACGCCGACCGAGGGCAGTTCCGACTCTGCTCAGCGATAATTAGACCTCCCCGCTTAACGACAACTAGATTTCCCCGTCACGACCCGGGTCTCTCCGTCTGATTTACCCCCTGGACTAGCCAGGAGGGCAGATCTGACGAGCACCGACCCTCAAGTGAGGAAACTAATGGAAGAGCACAGTAAGACCGGGAGAGTCGAAGCCTCCGGCCTTCGAGCTGGCATGGATCGCAAGACAGCCCACAAAAACCTGAAGCTCGAAAAGCTCCCGTCTTAGCTTCGCAAGGAGCGCAGGTATCGCACACGAGTGGACCCATTCGAGTCGGACTGGCCCGCGATCAAAGTGCAAATCGCAGCCGCTCCAGATCTCGAAGCAAAGACGATTCTCGAGGATCTCCAGGACCTCAAACCGGGCCAGTACCACCCGGGTTAGCTCCGACTTGAGTCAAAGAGCGGCGGTTCGTGGCTGCTAGCGAATGAGCGCTGACATCCCGGCACACTTTGTCTCACCTACGTCAATCCAGATTGACGCACACCGTCACTAGGAATGCGTTCGACATGTCTGAGACACGGCCGATATCGACAGTAATACTCTCTCCGTTGGAAACATTCAGATCCACATTGGCACCTTGATCTGGAACACGCCGTTGGAATCCGACGACGCATTCCTGTTCACGGTCGATCAGCATGTGCCCAGCGAACTGCGCCGGCGTGAACCAAGAGGACGAACCTCGCTCACCATTTCCGTCAAGAAAGATGTCTGCATGCACGCGCAACCGGATCTCAGCGTGCTTGGCATCGAGCGCGCGCAAGCACGCCCACGCCCCCAAGACCAAAGCTACCAGCGTGATGCAGGTCTTCCATTGCGTCCGGATGCAGTTGATGCAAGAAGGGCAGCGCGTCCGCAACGCGAACAAGCCACACATCACCGACGCTGACAGCTGCAGCGGTGAGCAAGGGGCGAAAGGCGGACGCGTCATAGCTGGCGCGATCGGCGGCCGGCTTCAACTCGCGAATCCAGTCGAAGGTGCTTTCGAAGTTACAGACCGTGTCCGTCAGCGTGCCCCAGCTCGCGTCGAGGTCGAAGTCGAACTCACCCGACTTCAGCTCGGCCTGCTCGCTCACAGTGCCTTGCGCGAACAGAGCACCGAAGGGGGAAGCGAAGCAGCAAAAGGACAGACCGAGAGGAACGAGCCGTCGCACGAGCGAAGTGAACATCAGAACTCCTAGATGAGAGGTTGGCGCCAGTGCCCAGCATCTCCGATCCGCCTGATTTCGCCACCCTGGGACATCCGGGCAACTCAGCCGTCGGGCCGCAGGTGATCGGCAATGGGGTTTGTGGGCATGTCCGGCAGGGTCACCGTGCAGTACTTGCAGATCACGACCTTGCTCGAGTTTGGTCTGCCACAGGCTGGGCAGGATCGGCTCTTGGGCGCAGCGCGTCTCGCCTCGAGCTTGTCCAGCACAGACGACAGGTCCTTGTCCGTCAGCTCGCTCGTGTCGCGCATGAGGATCCACAGGCCTTCGCAAAGCAGGGTTACGTCGCGGAGCTCCTTCTCCAGGTCCCGCGTCTCTCCACGAGCTCTCTTTAGATCTCGGTCCTGGCGATCGAGCTTGGCCTGGAAATGCTGGTACAGGCTCGCATGCATTGGGAGGCCTTTCGACGGGGGAAGAAGGAGTGAAGCCTTAGAGGCAGTGGTACGGGTCTGCGGGATCTCTATTCACCACTGGGCGGTGACCTTGCAGCTCTCGCTGGGTGCCGTAGAACGTACCGCGTCACCTGTATAGCTTTGATCGATAGTGAAACGGGCAATTGCTGGATGAGTGCCAATACTTGGCCTTCACGCCCCGACTCACGTGTCGAACAGTGGGCTTACATGGGCTTTCTTACAAGGAATGCAAAAAATCAGGTGGGGCGTGATCACTAAGCGCCCGATGTCGCATCCTGGGAATCGGTCGACTCCGAACGACCCTCCATACCCTGCAGGACACTCCCGAGGAATAACTCCAACGGAGACCCCGAGGAACGGACCATGACACTATCAATCATTGCCGGAGCCCTTTTGGCTGGCGGCACCGCCCCGACACCGATCGAAGTTAGCGAGCTTCGCCCGAAGGCTTACCGCACTTGGTCGATCGAGTTGCCGGCGGACGCATTCCATAAGGTGGCCGGCACCATCCCCGTTCCTCATGCGGGCGGAACTGGCTTCGCAGTCGAAACTCGTGGAGTCGGCCTGGCCGTCGATACGACCGGTGACGGAACGCTTGATCGCGTCGTCGAAGGCCGTGTCCACCCCGAGACAAAAGTGCGCGAAGCGCGCATCCTTCTGACGGGTAAGCACGCCGATGGTTCCGAGTTGCGCTATCCGGTGCGTCTCGAATCCAAGGGCAAGGGTTGGCAGTGGGCTTCCGGGGGCGCGCTGATCGGCGAGCTGAACGGAACCGCCATCCAAGTCATCGACATGGACGGCAATGGTCGTCACGGCGATGTCGGCACGGATGCAATCGTGGTCGGTGGCACCGATGTCGCTCAGTTTGTGGGCGAGAGCGTGTCGATCGATGGCGATCTGTTCGCACTCAGCTTCGATGGCGCGAGGGCACGCATTCAGCCTTTCGAGGGCGAAGTCGGCACTCTTGACCTGCACACCGCATTCGACGGCAAGGGCGTCCTCTTGGCGGCCGTCGTCAAGAGCCTCGACGGCGCGCACTCCTTCGAAATGTCGCTGCACGACGAAGGACTTAGCGTCCCCGCCGGCGAGTACCGCTTGGTCTCGGCTGCACTCGGGCTTGGCAAGTCACGCGTCACGATCATCCCGACCGAGATGAAGTCGCTCACCGTCGGCAGCGACGCGTGCACCGAGCTCGAATGGGGCGCGCCGATTCGCGCAACCTTCGCCTATCAAATGACCGGCAGTGAACTTGTGCTGGACCCGCGCGAAGTCAAGTACGTTGGCGCAGCCGGTGAGCAGTGGGTCGGCTGGTCGCCGATCGGCAAGAGCCCGAAGTTCCAGGTCAAGGAAAAGGACTCGGGCGAAGTCCTCGTCGACGTCGTCTTCCCCGGCTCTTGCTGAGGCCGCGGATTCGTTCCGGCCGCCGTGAGCGTGCCGACATCTGAAGCGATTGCCATCGATATGACTGCTGACAACTGGGCCTTCGGCAAGATCCGCGGAGTCGTCCGCGGAACAAACTGATCGTCAGCGCTGGGTCCGAGACGACCCCGAGAAATCAAGCGGAGGAGCTGCAGCGTGCTGCGGCTCCTCCGCTCTTTTGTATTTGGCATTCGGGCTCAATACCCAAAGTCCTGGCATTCCCGGCGCGGGGCCGAGCCTGCATCTGGGACAGGTGCGAGAGCTGACGCATCTCTTGCCCAGGATCCCGGGCGCTTTGGCCATGCCTGCGGCATCATGTGCGGATTATGTGTAGCTAGCGGCACTGCGCGGGTATTGATCGTACTCTGCCGCCGGTTCGCGTTGTCCGCATCAGCAAGACCCCCGCATGCCCCTTCGCCTACTCAGCTTCGTGCTGGCCCTTGCGGCCAGTGCGACCCTCGCTGCCGCCACGCAGACGCAAGAATCCGCGCCGGAGCCGGTGCGGATTCAGTCGCGCACGGGCGGCACGATTCCCGTCAGCGTGGTCGCCGGCCGCCTGGTCGTCAGTTGTGATCTCTCGACCTCCGCCAATCGCATCGCGGCCAACCTCTTCCTGGAAGTGGAGGGTCGCCACGAGCTTCAGCTACATAACAAGGCAGCTGGGGGATTGCGTGCCGAGACCTCGGATGGACGCAAGCGTCCCATCACGCTGCACTTCCCGGACTTCACGATCACCGTTCCGGGTCGTGAGTTGGGTGATGAAGAGCTGATGGAGGAGTTCACGAAGTATCACTCGGCCGAGATGGGCGAGAACGCGCTGGTCGGATCGATTGGCGTCGAGATCTTGAAGGACTGGACCGTCACCTTCGATATCGGCAATGGCGAGTTGCGTCTCGTATCGCCCGAAGACTCGAACGAGCCGCCGCCAAGCAACGTGCGCGTCGAGCCCGACGGAACGATTGTCGCGCCGCTGACCCTGATCGATGACATGGTCTGGCTGCCGGTGCGTTGGAAAGAAGGCATGCCGGGCGGTCTGATGCTCGGGACTGGCGACTATGACACGCGCGTTGACAGCCGTGCCGCCAAAAGCCTCGGCAAGCCGGCCGGCGATGTCGGCCCGATTCGCCTCGGCGGAATCGATCTGCACGAGTTCGTCGCCTTCCGTCCGGAGCCCGTCATCGAGGTTCATCCTGATGGCGTCGTCGGCGTGACCGGTGTGAATCTGTTGGAACACCTCGAGCTGTCGATCGATCGCACTCGACGCGAGCTAAGGCTGAAGAAGCAGCGTGACGCCGACTTTCCGCAGGAAGACCTGCAGTTCTTCCGCGCCCGAGCGGATCAGGATCCCGATGCGTTGATCGCCTTCTTGAACGAGCACGGTGGTGACGAAGAGGCGGAAGAGGATCCGACGCGACTCGCGCACGAAGCCGCACGTCTCTTGCTGGGTTATCGGCTCGAAGACATGGCCCTCGCCGAAGATGTACAGCAAGCCGTGCAGTGGATGTACGACACGATGGTCGGCGATCTGCGCACGACGCGCATGTTGGACCTGATGAAGGAGATGGCGGATGCGGGCGAGGACGATGTCGTCATCGCCGCAGGTCGCCTGGGCATCGAAGCGGGACGTGACGATCGATATCCGAACGCGGTGCACGAGGTGCATGGGCGCCTCGGTCGGACGCTGATGGATCAAGGCGAGGGCGATGACGCCTGGAGCCACCTGTTGTCGGCCGCCTTCGGTTTGCCGGAAGACGGACGCATCAACTACGACCTCGGGCGCTTCTATGAGGCTGAAGGCCGCTATCGACGCGCGTATTCGCGCTACGTCCAAGCGGTGATCAAGCCTGAAGCGGGTGGGCTCGCGATCGAAGCTCTGCAGCGCGTGCAGCCGCGCGTCGCCGAAGAAGGCGAAGCCTTCTCGGTCGATACGATCGAGCGCATGATCGCTGGCAAGGTGCGCAGTTTCGGCGCTTCGAGTCGCTTCGAACCCAATGACGAGCACCCGGCAGAACGCATTGTGCTGGCCGAGTTCTTCACGAACGGCCACTTGGGCAACGAGGAACGCGGCGGTGCCATCGGGGGGGCGCTCGGTTTCGAAGGCTTGATCAGCCACTTCGGCCCAGAGCACATGGCCTTCCTCGAGTATCACCTACCGACTCCGCAGCCGGATTCTTTGTGCAGCGAACTGGCACGCTCACGCGCAGCCTTGCTGTCAGTCGACAACCCGACCGTCATCGTACTCGACGGACAGATCCCTTCGCCGGGCGCCGGCAAGTGGCGCGACGCGGAAGCGATTTACTCGCGCGCACGCAATGCAGCCCTGTCGCAGATGGCCGACTTCGGGGACTACGAGATCGACATTGAAGCTCGCATTGAAGATGGCCGGATCACGGGCAGTGCACTCGTCGTCGGCCCGGACGAGATGGGCTATCGCATCCAAGTGGTATTGGCCGAGAAGGGCACCCTCTACCCTGGAACGAGTGGAGTTATCGTGCACCGCTACGTGGCGCGTGCGGCCTTGACTGGCGATGTGCTCGGTGTTCCCTTTGAGTCCAACGACTTTGAACAAGAGGTCAGCTTCGACGCTTCCTTCGCGGACATCGAACAGGCCCAGATCGACTTCTTGACCTCACTCGAGACCGAAGGCCTCGGCACCGCACCGCGTATTTCGACCGCGATCGACCCCAACCAAGCGCGCGTGATCGCGTTCCTATTCGACGACACGAATGGCTCCGTCATCGCGGCGGCCTCGTGTGTCCCCGAAGGAATCGAGAGCGAAGATTCGGTCACCGTACCGAGCGCGACAAGAGGTGAGCCTCGATGAGCGACGCCAAGCGCCTGAACGACGATCTCGATCGTATAGCCACTCGCGCGGGCGAGTCACTGTCCGGTGTGGAGGCACGCATTGCTTTCGCACAACGGTTGCGCTTGTCCCTGCCTTTCCTTGCTGCCATACCGGCTTACTACGTAGTCCTGCAGCTGATCCATTGGAACACCGGCGGTGACCCCCAGCTGTTACCCTTGCCGCTGATCGCAGGCTTGGCTGTCGCCGTGCCGGTTGCATTGGCTTGGCTCGCATCTCGCTCGGCACGCCAGCGCGACGTTCCGCGTCTACGCGCTGTGGGCGAAGCGGATCGCCAGCTGGGACTCGAAGGCCGGTTGCTTGCGGCTGACGAGTTCATGAGGCGCGAGACGCGCACCTCCTTCGAGCAAGCTGCAATTGACGACGCAGCAGAACGCACAGCGCAGGCTGCCGCAGCAGCCTTGCAGCAGCGCGACGTTCCGATCAAATTGGGCCGCGCTGCAAGCGGCTGGGCCGGAGTTGCCGTCGCTGGACTGCTCGTCGCCATCTGGGTCGGCACCTTTGACTTGAAAGCCGTCGCCGCGCAGGGTGGAGACGCCCTCGTTGCAGCCGCAGGTACCTCCGTCGATCTCGCGACCGAGCCGGTGCGTGAAGACGCGCCCGAGCCGGCGATCGACGACGCGGACGCCAAGGCCGAGACGGAAGCACGCAAGGCCGCTCGTGAAGCCAAGTCCAAGCCGGCAGATACTGCGACCGAGGTCAACGACGACGTGAAGGAGTCCAGCGGCAAGACCGGCAGCGGTCGTTCAGCGGGTGCGCTCTCTTCGTCGGCGGCGAGCGAATCAAAAAGCTCTCCTTCGAGCCAAGGCCAACAGTCCGATCCATCCAAGCGCGACCCGAAGATCAAGAAGCCGAACACCAAGAAGCCCAAGGAGACACAGGCGCAACCCGAGCCCGAAGAGCGCCCCGAGGACGAACAGTCCGGCGCGACTGCCGGCAAGGGATCCTCCAAAGGCTCGAACAAGAACCCGACGGCCTCCGACTGGAAGAGCCGCGATCAAGTCACCGATGTCGATGACCAAGAGGTCGAGGACGACGAGGACACGGACGAAGACGAAGAGGAACAAGAGAACCGCGGTGGCGTGCAGCCCAGCCTGCGCGATCGTCGCCCGCCGGTAAGCCGCGACTTACAAATCGGTTTCGGCAATCGTCCGAACCCGGACGCCAACGGGCGCGGCGGTCCCTCCGAACAAAAGAAGTCGCGTGGCGTGGCTTCGCTTGTGTTGGGTGTTCCGATTCCCGACCGCATCAAGGGTCGCCCCGGTCCTGGACCAACGAAGATCACGCAAGAGCGCATCGAGCCCGAAGCCGAACAAGCCGCACCGATCGGAGCCACTGCAAGGATGGCACGCGACACGCCGCTCGAACGCCCGACTCCTGTCAGTCTCGACCCCGCCTTGCGCAATCTCGTGCGCGACTATTTCTTGCGCATGCGCGCCGAGCCCTGATCGAGTACACGACGCGGCTCATGCGTTGCGGCTGACACCAGCAAAAGCCTACGCGCACTCATGCGTCCGCAGTCGCCCGGCAGCGCTGGCGCGTGGCGCAACCTCCACACACAACAAGAACCGAGTCGCGGCTGCCCAGTCGCGCGCGCCAATCACAACTCTTGACAGCTAGCCAAGCCACCGCCAACCGGCTCGCCCCGTCTTGAGGCACAGCCTCATGACACGCGACCGAAACGGCCCGCACAACTCCGTTTCCGAACCCACGAAGTTCCTGACCCCATGACTGAATCGAACGCTGATCAAGCGCGCGCCGACGCGCAGCGCTTCCGAGAGACCTACGACGCGATCCGGGGCGAAGTCGCCCGCATGATGGTCGGTCAAACCGATGTCGTCGAAGGCGTGTTGACCGCGCTGCTCGCCGGCGGCCATGTGTTGCTCGAGGGCGTGCCCGGTCTGGGCAAGACCATGCTCGTGTCCTCACTCGGACGAGCGGTGGACTTGTCCTTTAGCCGGATTCAGTTCACGCCTGACATGATGCCGGCTGACGTGCGCGGCACCTCGGTGCTGGTCGAGAACGAAGGTGGTGGCCACGAATTGCAGTTCGAAGAAGGCCCGATCGTGGCGAACTTGGTGCTGGCGGACGAGATCAACCGCGCCACACCCAAGACGCAGTCCGCCTTGCTAGAAGCAATGCAGGAGCGACAAGTCACGATCGGCAAGCGCACGATCAAGCTGGAGGAGCCCTTCTGCGTGATGGCGACCCAAAACCCAATCGAGCAAGAGGGCACCTATCCCTTGCCCGAAGCCCAGCTCGATCGCTTCCTGTTCAAGCTCGTCGTCGGTTATCCGGCCGAGAGTGAGTACAAGGAAATCCTGCGGCGCACGACGATGGGCGTCGATGTCGAGCTGAAGCCGGTCTCGGATGGCTCGACGATCAACGAGATGCGCGCGACCGTACGCGCGGTTCCAGTCCCCGAGCATGCCGAGGACTACGCGATTCGTTTGGTGATGGCGACGCAACCAGGCAGCGCCTATGCGCCCGGCATCGTGAATCAGTTTGTGTCACTCGGCTCCAGTCCGCGTGGTGCGCAGGGCTTGCTGCTCGGAGCTAAGGTCAAAGCCTTGCTGGCTGGCCGCTTTGCCGTCGGTGCCGAAGATGTTGCTGCCGTCGCGAAGCCCGTGCTGCGCCACCGCGTCTTGCTTGGTTTCGAAGGCTTGTCCGAGGGCATCACGACCGACCAAGTTGTCGACGAAGTCCTGACCCAGTTGCCGCGCCCGACCGAAGTTGGCGTGGGCTAACAAGCCGACTTACAAGACGGATTCTTCGATGCTCGAGCAGCAACAGCTCTTCGATA
>JBLFWN010000158.1:0-12464 GCA_047611405.1 Planctomycetota bacterium
TCGTGAGTTCATTCACCCAGGATGGCAAAGAATGCCCCGTGCTTGATCAAGGCGCTCTTGGGCGGTCCTGAGGGCTTACTGTGAGGGAGAATACTGCACCAACGCCGCGCGAATGTCGCGCGCATCTGATCGGCGAGTTTCATGATGATCTCCTGTTGAAGTCCATCATCGATCAACGCGCTCGCTACTCAAGCGCGATCAGCCATGGGGCGACCGGACGCGTACCGCGAGCATCCAGACGACATATAGAAGCGGCCCCAATAAGTCTCGCTCATTGGGGCCGCTCCATATTGAGTCAAAATAGCGGACTACAGCGGGACGCCGAAGGTTTTGACATTGTCGACATCGCCGCGCTCTTTGCCTTGGCTGGCATTTGTCGTGAACCGAACCCTGAAGTTCGAACGGTTATTGGCGCCCGACGGGAGATCGAAACTGAGGTCTGACCACGCGTTGCCAGTGTCACCGACGACCTCAATGATGATCCATGAGCTCCCGTTGAACCACTCGACGGTGAGGTTCTCACCCGCGTCTAAGTTGCGCGTCCGACGTGAGAACTCGACGCGAATATCCTTGAAGCCTGCTGTGCTAACTGTGCGCTCGATTGCGGACGATCTCCGGATCCTGGAACCCCAGGAGCCAGTACGGCGAGCTGCTGTCTTGACACGCGGACGGCTGGTTGTGAGGACCCAGCCGCCTGCGGTAAAATCACCACTCTCGAAGCCATCGGAGAACAGCTCGGTCTCACCAGGGCCGCCCGTGCTCAAGCAGCTGCGTGAGTTCCGGTGCGAGATGATGGAGTTGCGGCTGCCGGTCGTGAATGTATTCGCACAGGTGATGAACGGGTTCATCGTGTTGCTGCTGCAGGAGCAGTGACCAGCGTTCCAGTTGTGGCCTAGCTCGTGCGCGGACAAATCCGTGGTGCAACTGAAGTTGCCAGTAAAGTCGGACTCGACTAGGCCGTAGCCGAAGTTGCTGTTGCAGATGACGCCGAGCCAAGCGATTCCAATCGTGCCGCCATTGATGCTACGTCCGGTAAACATGTGGGCGATGTCGCGACTGACGCCTCCCTGGTTGTTCACCCACTCGCTACGGAACTGGTTCAGGAGCGTACCAGCGTCATTGGAACTGTACGGGTCATTAGATGAAGAGCGAACGATGATCGTTCCAATCTCATGCGTGATATCGACTTCGGTCTCGTACTGACTGTTCATCGCGTTGATGACCGTGTTGATACGATTCTGGACGGCTGTCGATGAGCCGTAGTCCTGAAAGTACTCAAAGTCAGTATCGCAAGCGAGCTCGGCAACGTTGAGAATGCCGTGAGTACTCGGCGCACCAAAGCTACCGAAGTCTTGATTCTGGACGTTGGTAGCCAAGCTGTCGGAGCCACACATCCCAGAGACGGGGAGGACCCAGCTCGTCTTGTAGATGGCGTGCTGCGAAGGACGCGCGCTCGGAACGTGTTGAGCAATAGGCTGAATCCACCACTCTGTGCCGTTCATCTGGATGCGAGCATACAATCCCGTATCTTCGATCGAACCGGAGACCGTACTGCCCGGTGCGCCAAGCATAGTTCCGCGATAGGTACGCACGGGTGCGGGTGCAACATTGATCAAGCTGCCATCGCTAAGCTGCTCTAGAACTTGGTAGTTCTGCGTGCGAACAGAGTGCGGATGCATTTGCAGCTGATAGTCGAAGTTGTCGATCGTCACGTCGACGAGCACTGTGCTGTCGAGGTAGCCGTCGATTTGCAGATTGTGAACTTCAGTCTGTGTGAGGCCGATCGCACTGCTCACGTCGGCTGCGATGTTGTTGGCGCCGGCGCTTGCACCGAAGATGGACAGGAGTGCTCCTACCGAAGCAGCTTTGAGAGAACTGGGAACCATAACAGTAGTGTAGGGGAGGAATTGAGATGACGAGCTGACATAGCTCGCGACTGCAGACAGCCTTCAGGCTAGCAAGAACGTGAAGCCTTGCTGAGTCCTAGAAATTGAATCCGGCGCCCATCTCCCTATCTACGCATCTGACACTCCCGTGATCGAATATTGTGGCGATTAGGAGGAACTCATATGGTGGCTACTTCGTCTCTCCAATAACTCATGACTGGTCCGAGGAAACGGAGCCAGTGGGGAGGAGAATAGGCGATGGTGCAAGGCCGCAGGCAACCGACCCCAATGACAAGGGACGCAGGGTAAAAGCCCGGAATTCATAGCACGCGGCAAGACCTTTGGCTCGAGAACCTGCACGCCACTTCAAGTGACTGCAGCGCCCGATTCGGTCATTCGATCACGTGGCTGTTCCCAGAGTGGAAGACGTGAGCAAGTCTGCGATCCCAATGCTCGAGTTTTTGTCATGGAACACTGATACTCGCTGGGTTGAGCGTGCTGCGATGCTTTCGGCCAGGTCAATCGTGCGAAGAAGCACGGCATCGTGTCCCGATAGCTGCAGCTCGATGAGCGGAGTGTTCTCCTGCAAAGCCGCAAGCGGCCGACGCGCGTCTTTGCCGGGATTGGCGAGGAAGAGGCTGACGTCCCGAGAGATCTTCACGGTCCGGATCGTTGCCCCCCCGTTTTTGCCACGTGCAATGCCCGGCCAGGACGTATCACCAAGGTATGGAGGGCTTGAATTGCGCCGCGTAACCACTGCGGGCGAAACAAGCACCGTGTTCACTCGTGGAGTGCGTTGTTGAGCCGAGGCTCTACGCCTTCGACGGACCCTCTGCGTGGGCATATCAAAGGGTCAGCGCATTCGACTGATTGAACGAGCCTCCGCATGTCGCTGTATTGGCGGGGTCTCGGTACCAGTACTGGATATGGGTCAGTGTTACGGAGTTCATATCGAAGGGCACGCCGAAGAGCTGGTTGCCATTAGGAATCATGATGCTGCCACGCACTACACTGCCACCCACGCACCGTCGACCGCAGCCGAAGAGCGAGTCGAAGGCCGCTCCGCCAGAGTAGAGCAGGCCGGGCTGATTCGGTACGTCGGCCAGGTTGAAGGTTGCCTGGGCTGTGCCAAAATCGTCGCTGATCGCCACGGAGACACCGAAGCGGTCACCGAGCGCTCGGTCGAGGGATGACAACTCCCGGAGTTGCTGTCCGGAATTGGTGTCGAAGACGTAGGCCGGGCCAGTGCCGGAGCCAAGGTCGCTCACAGAGATTGCTCCGACGACGGCCCAGTCCCTACTAACGTCTTGGCCTGCGGCGCTGAAAGAGTCACCCGGGAGACCATCCGCTGCCAGGAGCTTCACGTTCTCGGCGATCTGGCAGAGGCTCGTGGGTGTGAGCAGGCAGGCCACGAGGAGGGAGGGAGCCGTGAGGGAAGACTGTTGCATCGAGGGTCGTACTGGAGGAGAGGGCGGATAGGAACGCTGGGAGACGCGGGGCGATTGCCCGTAGCCCGGCTCCGTGCCAGAAGAAGAGCCATGGGACCCGGGGGATGTGTCGCTCGATCTCCATGATTCAATTCGTATGCAATACGGATCCGCACAAATCGTTGCACGTCTCAACAACAAACGGTGAGGCTCCGTATTGTATTGCGGTAGTCGTAATCCGGCGCTTCCATCAGATTGCTAGCCGCTCACCCTCAAATAATCGGCCAATGTTGCTGTCCTTGATAGTCGCTTTACCTTCCCTCGTTCCCTCGATCGGGTTGTTCCAGGACGGCGCGGGTGTCGACTGGCCGCAGTGGCGCGGACCCGATCGAACCGGCGTGTCGGCCGAGTCCGCGTGGAGCTCCACCGGGGCAACGGAGCCGCTGTGGCGTACCGAACTTGGACTCGGACACTCTTCGTTTGCCGTGGTCGGCAATCGCGTGTACACGCTGGGCTACGACGCCGACAAGGGACTGGACACCGTGTTCTGCCTCGACGTGGGCAGCGGCCAGCCAATCTGGACTCACTCCTACGCCTCTGAGATCTGGGACCTCGCGCACGATGGCGGGACGCTCACGACGCCGACCGTTGTTGACGACCTGGTCTACACATCGAACCGCGAGGGGAAGGTGTTCTGTTTCGACGCTGCTAGCGGTGATGTGCGCTGGTCCCGGGACCTGCGCACCGAGCTGGAGATCGAGCCTCCGAAATGGGGATTCTCGGCATCGCCGCTGGTCGTCGATGGTCGGGTTATCATGAACGTTGACAGGGTCGTCGCCCTCGACGCGGAGACTGGCGAGGACGCGTGGGCGACGGAGCGCAACTACGGGATCGCATACTCGACTCCGGCGGCATTCGAACTCGCAGGACGGAAACTGCTCGCCTCTCTGAGCGGGGACGGGCTCGCCGTGTTTGACCGCACCGACGGTTCCGAGATCGCGTTCCATGAATGGATCAAGAGACCACAGATCTATCCGATGACGCCCGTCATCGACGGCGATCAAATTTTCATCTCCGGTGGTTACGAGCGAGGCTGCTCGCTGCTCCAGCTCAAGGGCGACACGCTGACCGAATCCTGGGGCGGCCGGATGATGCGCAACAAGATGTCGGGCTGCATTCTCTGGCAGGATCACCTAATCGGGTTCGATGAGTCGATGCTGAAGTGCATCGACCTCGAGGGCAACATGAAGTGGCGCGTCCGCGGGCTCGGTACCGGGTCGATGACCATCGCGGGCGGACGTATCGTCATCCTAGACGGCAAGGGCCAAGTAATCGTGGCTGAAGCGAATCCAGAGGAGTATGTCGAGCTCTCGAAGCAGAGCGTCTTCGAGGACGGCACGGCCTGGTCGTCGCCGGTCCTCAGCGGCGGGCGGATCTACTGCAGAAGCAGCAAGGGAGCGATGGCGTGTCTCGACCACCGCGGTGTCGCCACGCTAGGGCTCGCCGTCAGCGATAGGCCGGCCGCGGACCTCCCGAGCGCTGAGGCACTGGTCGCCCGTCATGTCGCCGCTATCGGTGGGAGTGATGCGCTTTCGAAGGTGACCTCCGTACGGATGACTGGCAAGGGCGACTCTCTTCGCAATACTGTAAGCAAAGGTGTCGTGGAACTCGACTGGGCCATTGGCAAGGGGTTCTCGTGGAAGGACGATTTCGGTTTCCAACTCGCGTTCGACTCTGAGGTGTGCTGGGTTACCGGGCTGTCGGAAGGTCCTCAAATCCTCGAGGGGGCCGCCTTGGACGAGGCCCACGAAGCGGGAGATGTCGCTCGCGTACTCAACCCCTCCTCGGCCTACCGCTCGATGCAGACGCAAGAGCGCGTAGTGTTCGACAATCGAGACTGCTATGCGGTCAAGGCGGAGACGAAGCGGGGCCATGCTCGTACGATCTTCTTCGATGTGAAGACCGGCTTGCTCGCTGGCCACGACGGCGACGGCATTTCCATGTGGACGCTCGCGGACTACCACTCCTTCGATGGAGTGCAGCTTCCGACTACCTGGGCGTTCTACGAGCCAGAGGCCGGCGAGCGCAGCGCCGCAGCGTTCGACTCGGTGAAGATCGGCCCACCCGCCAATGACGAGCGCTTCGCGCGTCCCAAGATCATTCAACTCTTGCTACGCAATCCCGAGGAGATCGCGATCGATGAGAAGCGACTGCGCATTCTCCACGCGGATGTGTTGGGGACGTGGCGCGGGAAGGACTGGCTGGAAGAGGACGAGGACGCGGAATTCTTGATTGCTGGAGGCTTTCTGGAGGTAAGGGGAGGCGGTGCACCTCGTGCGCGTCTGACGGAGCCTGACGAGGACGGCACGCTGCGAATCCTCGGAGAAGAGTACGTTTCCTTTGTTCGAGTTCTCGATGATTCCGGTGAGCTAGAGAAGCTCGAGATCCACCTCGGTTCGAAAATTGAGGACATCCTCGAGCGCAAGAATTAGCTACGGCGTCAGGCACTCTCCCCCCCTCTCATTGACCCTCCCCCGTTTCGGTGGACACCGGACTTCGGTGGTTCTGGGTTGAGTCCAAGACCGGCCCGCTAGGATTCCCCCTCTTGCAGCGCGTTGTTGCAGAACTCTGAATGGGACTCGAGCGCCACCTCCATTGACGAGATCAGCGAACGATAGCCACGGACTTCGGCCTGCCCAGGTCTAGCAGCCGGCTCAGCACCTTGCACCCGATGACGACCTCCGCCTTCTGCGCCGCTAGACCCCTGGCGTAAAGCCTGTCGCCGAGTATCGACTTGTGCCTGAAAAAGGCGTTCTCGACAGTTCCCTGCCAGTGGTAGCCCGCCCCCTTCTTCCACCATCTGCGACCGACCTTGTTGACGCGCCGGATCGTCTTGTCGCGCTCCGTTGACCTTAGCTTGCGGCGAGAGATGGATGCGGATCTCGATGGCGGGATGACGAATCGCGCTCCTCTGGATTCTGACTTCATGTAGATCGCCACAGTGTCGTATGCGGCGTCGCCCGTGACACTCGACAGCTTGCCTCTGGTCTTCTTGATGATCTTGAGTCCAGTGCTCGCATCATCAGCGGAGCTATCGGTCAGCACCTGCGCGTGGATTTGACCACCACGACCAACACAGATGTGCAACTTGCGCCAACCCCGCTTGCCATGCTTTGCGGCAGCCCATTCGCCCTCCCCCATCATGGACAGCCCGGTGCTGTCTACGATCAGGTGAACACTCCTCTTCGAGTTGACGGGCTCTAGCTTCACCTTCAGATCCTTGCTTCGACGTGAGATCGTTGTGTGGTCCGACGTTTCGAGACTCAGGTCCATCACGTCGAACAGCGAACGCAAGAAGTCCTCGGCTTGGCGTAGCGGCAACCGGAACACGACGCGCAGCGTCAGGGCAGTCTCAATCGCAGGGTCCGAGTACCTGCGTGAAGCGCCACATCTGATCGAGGGCTTGGCCTTCCATGCCTTGATGGCCTTGGGCGTGATTCACAGGGTGATCTCGCCGCGCTGGACGAGAGCACGGTCGTAGGCGGCCCAGTTGGTGACGCGGTAGCCGGGTCTTGTATGCCGGATGCACTCGGGAGTTCATGCCGGAACCTTCGGATACCCGAGGTTCGAACCATGAGAGACAGCCCGCAAGCGCCTTCCATGGGTGGTGAATTACGTACCAACCCCGGTGCGTGCGCCACGCAACGGACGCGATAGCTCTGCTCCAGGAGGCGTGGGACGAACCGTCCGCCGATGTACCCGCTCGGACCGGATCACCAGGGTCCGCTTGCGAGGTTCTGCTGTGGTGCTCTATGACTCCGCGCGGCCTGTCACACGGAGTCCCGGTAGAGCGAAAAGGCGAGGACGTAGGCGTTCATGATGAAGAGTACAAGCGCTGGCAACGAGGCGACGATCGGATCTCGGATGCGCAGTCTCGTCGCGATGCCCAGCAGCATGAGCAAACTCAGACCTCCGGAGGCGAGCACGACGAGCACGGGGTACATGTAGCCGAGCAGCAGGCCCAGTGCTCCTGCAATCTCGAGAGTTCCCGTGAGCTTGCGCAGTTGTGGGAGCCGGTAGCGCTCGAACTCCGCGACCATGTAGTTCGAGGCCAGGCAGGCCCAACCGTAGAAGAAGAACGTCACCATGGAAATGGCGCGCGAGGTTTCGAAGGCGAGGTCTGTCAAAGTAGCGTCACGCTACTTGCAGAACGAGGAGGAGCGCACTCATCGCCAGCATGGCCAGGGCCGGAAACGAGCGGATCGCGGGGTCCTTGACCTTCCAGTGCATCGCGAGGGCCCCGACCATCAGGCCGACGACGACGCCGGACGCGGGCAGCACCAGGTTCGGAAACCAGAGGCCCGCGATAAGCAGCAATGCGGAGCCGACCTTGAGGAATCCTGTCAGGAAGAAGACCCACCCGGCAAGCCCGTAGGCCGCGAACTCCTGCCGCAACGAGACTGCCTCGCCGCCGCGGTAAGGGGTGGCTGACGACGCTCGCAGCAGCCAGACGTTGAGAAGGCCGAGACCGAGGATGACCTGAAGGACAATGGAGACGGAGAGGGGGGGCATAGAGAGTAAGGGGGGCTTGGGTGTCTGGGAGGTGGCTGTCGGCTACGTCTATCGGGACAAGAAGGCACTCGATCCGCGGCTGGCCGAGCTCGCGTCTGATTCCGGCCCGAGGACGAGCTGGCGAAGCCGCGAGGCGTCCGATACCACGAACAGGTTTAGCACGAGCATCGAGCTGGCCAGTGCCACTCCCGGGGGGAACAGCGTCAAGTTGAAGGCGAAGATGCCGCAGGTGAGCGGTAGTTGCAGCAGCCCCGCTGCGAAGCGCCAACGGGGTAGGAGCAGGAGTGCGCCGAGCACCAGGTGACCGATGGCGAGGCACTGCACGAGGCCTCCGGCACGCATCGCATCGAGGATCTGTTCCCCGCGAAAGCCCGTACCGGACGGGGGGTCGATGAACCCGAAGATAAAGTTGCCTCCAGACCCGATCAGGGGCAGCGCAAGCAGAATGGCGCAGAGGATTCGAAACCGGGTCATGGAACGATGCGCCCTGTGTCGGCGAAGAGGCTAGGAGAGCCGGAAGGGAGAGAGGGACGAGCAGTTCATTCGCTCTGAAACACTGTTCGCACCGGACTCCGTTCCCGATGCACAAAAACCCCGGCATCCGTCGATCACTTCCAACTCGTCACCTGGGACGGCAGGTCGTTCGGACTCGGTGAGCGGCAGCTCAGCTTGCCGGGATTCGGCCGGCATCCAGCCAGCGTTTCACGGACGGCTCGCTCTCTCCGACGACGATCGCCAGCTCTCGCGGGGAAAAGTCCCGCTCATTGCCGTACGACGAGATCATCCCTCCTATCGGATCGAACCCAGGCCGCCGTCTACCCCCAGAACCTGACCCGTGACCCAGGATTGCGCGGGGTCGAGGAGCCACGCGATCGCACGCGCCACGTCGCCCGGCTCGCCCAGGCGACCCAGGGGATGCATCGCGAGGGAAGCCTTCTCGGAAGCCGGACTCTTTGTCAAGTGCTCGGATAGTGGGGTGCGCACGAGGCCCGGTGAAACCACGTTCACGCGGATGCCACGCGGCGCGTACGACGCAGCGGCCGACAGAGCCAGACCCTCGACACCCGCCTTGGCGGCAGCGATCGCGTCATGGTTCGGAAGGCCCATTCGCGCAGCAGCAGAAGACAGGAGCACGATCGAGCCGCCGCTCTTGCGCATCGCGGACGTGCCCGCACGAACCGTGGCGAAGGCGGTGTCGAGATTCGCGGCCATGGTGCTGCGCCACTCGTCGGGCGAAGTGCGATGCGCGGGCTTGAGCAGAATGGAACCGACGCTGTTCACAACGCCGTCCAGTCGTCCGTGCTCCGCCAGCACATCATCTACGGCGCCCTGGACCTCCTCTATTGAGGTGGCATCGAGCACGTGGACCGAGCCACCTGTCTCTTCCGAGAGCGCCTGGAGAGGGCCGAGACTGCGCCCCGCGAGAGCAAGACGCGCGTCCTGGGTCGACAAGTGGCGGCAGAGAGCCGAACCGATGCCTCCGCTGGCGCCGACGATCAAGTAGACCGGGTTGCTCACGCTGGGCTCCTGGATTCCAGTCCGCCGACCGGAAGCGGACTGGGCGAAGCAGGGAGAGGTCCGGCCATCATCTGGCCACCGACCTGGCTGTTAGTAGCGTCTTCGCCAGGCTTAAGCTCTGCGCCCCAGAGGAGCAAGCCGACCGCGCCTGCGACCATCATGCAGACGAAAGATCCCAGGCCGAAGACAGTGACATCGCTCACCGTCGGGGTGCTGGTGGGAGACGAGGATTCTTGCTGAACCGTGCCTGTGGCCTGCATCAGTTGCCCCCCACTGCCGAGACGTTCCAGCGCCTCTGGCTGGAGCCCAGGCTGACGACCTGGCAGTGCGCGGCGAGACCGACGGATGTTTTCGCGAGCAGCGAAAGCCGAGTGCCGGCGAGTCGTTCGGGGTCGAATAGGAGGCGGAGGCCCCAGGTGCGGCCTCCGAGCGCCAGCAGGATGCATGCCAAATGGTCGAGGTTCTTCATGAGTGGGCGACTTCTTGGGAAACGCTCATAATGGTCACAGGGTAGTTCGCCGTCTCGACTCCGACAGATGCGTGGAATTCCACATTGCAGGAAACAGGAGGGCGGTCTTCCGCTGTTCGGCGGACTCGAACCGTTCAGAGAGACGCACGCTCGGGCCAACCACTGGCCTCACCAGCCGCGCTCCGGGCCGGGTTCGGAAACAACCAGAACACACTGCCGGATGCAATCGGTCACCCAACGGGCTCAACCCGGTCCTTGGCCCATTTCGCACGCAAGCTGAAGATTGTGGCCAGGACTGTCCGAAGCATCGATCAACCGCGACGCACCCCTTACCAGCGTCCGAGCTCTTGAGACGGCCAGCCGAGCACGATGCCGCAACCGAGGCCGAAAAACCTTCAGGTGACGCAGCCCTTCGGCGGCGGTCCGAAGCTCGTGTACTCCGAGTCCTCGACGAGGCTCACCAGCGCTTCGATTGCGTCCCAGATGTCCAGGTAACTATTGTACAGGGGCGCAACACCGAGACGGATCAGGCCGTGCGCGCGGAAGTCTGGAATCACACCACGGCGGATCAGCGCCTGCGTGACTCCGTACGCTTCGGGGTGCCTGAGGCTGATGTGCCCTCCACGCTTCTCGGGATCTCGAGGGGAGGCGAGCTCGAAGCCCAGTGTCGCCAACCTCGCATCGAAGCCGCGGACGAAGAGTTCGGTGAGGCCCAAGCTCTTCTCCCGGATGGCCCCGATACCCGCTTTCGCCGTCAACTCGACGCCGGCCTGAACGCAGCGCAGCGACGGGATTGGCGTTGTGCCGACAGTGAAGCAACGAATACCCGGCGCGGGACGATACTCGCCTTCGAAGGCAAACATGTCGTCGTGGCCGAACCAGCTCGGAATCGGTTGCTGCAGCTGACCCTGAAGATCGCGCCGTACGAAGAGGAAGGCGGGCGACCCTGGGCCGCCATTCAAGTGCTTGTACGTGCAGCCTACCGCCAGGTCGACACGCGCGGCGTCGAGATAGACCGGGATGGCTCCGGCGGCGTGGCTGAGGTCCCAGAGAACCAGCGCACCGTGCGCATGGGCCAGTTCCGTGATCGAGCGCAGGTCGGCCACCGCACCCGACTTGAAGGAGACCAGTGACAGGCTGATGAGCCCGACCTTCTCGTCGATGGATGCTGCAAAATCTTCGGCCTTGGGGCCCTTCAGGTCGTCGACTGCCACCTCCCGGTACTCACCTCCGAGGGCCGAAGCAACCGCAGCGAGCACGTATCGATCGGAGGGGAAATTCGAATCGTCACCGAGGATCACGGAGCGACCGGAATGCTCGAGGCCGGCCCAGGCGAGCTTGAAGAGATTCACCGAAGTCTGGTCACCCAGGACGACCTCGCCCAGAGATGCTCCGATCAGCGGAGCAAGCTCGTCGCCAACCGCTTCGGGCAATTCGACCGAGTCATTCCAGCTACGCACGAGTCCCGCGCCCCACTGCTCCTCTATTGAAGAGCGCGCCGCAGCCGCAGCTCGGTGAGACAGTCGGCCTAGAGAATTGCCGTCGAGATAGACGAGCCTCGGATCCGCGATGACGAACTCCCCTCGGAAGCTCGCGAGCGGGTCTGACGCGTCGAGCTACAAAGCCTCGTCAAGGCCGAGCATGCCCGATTGCCGCGGAACGTATGTGATCTTCGAGATCAATGGGAAACTCTCACTCGAACGCCGGAGGGGGTGATACCAATCGCACGAGACTCGGGATCGGAACTGAGACACGGCCGGCGTCGTCCTCTATGCATGGAAGAGAGTTGAGTATGAGGGACGACGCCTGGCCGACCCTAACTACACCCACAGTTCGCCGCCCGGGATCGGCTGGATGCAAACTCCTCGGAGGGAGTGCCAAACCCTCGGCCGCTGGGCCAAGTGCGGCCGATCAGCTTGAGGCGAGACGGCCTGGCGTGGGCCGCAATCTGACGCATTCCGCTCTTCCTGCATCTGCAAGTCGACGCGGGACGAAGGAAAGGCGAGGCCAGAATGACCCGAAACGAGAAATCCACCTTCCGCGACGAGCTCGCGAGCCGCAACTCCGATCCAAAGGACCGGCGCTGGAACTTCGTTCCGTACGACCAGCTGAGCGATGCCATCGGCCCACTCTCGGAGGAGGACCCCGATACACTCGGGATCGTGCTCCTAGAGTGCCCGTGGAAAGCCGCGCAACGCCCGTACCACAAACAGAAGCTCGCCCTGGTGCTCGCCAACATGCGCCACTTCGCGCTGGAGCAAGCGGAGCGCGGAGTCGCGGTCGACTACCGAGCGGTTCGAGGAACCTACGGTGCTGCCTTGCGCTCGATCGCCCGAGAGAAGGGCGGCCTTCGATGCATGCGGCCGGCGGAACTCGAGCTTCGGCATGATCTTGCGCCCGTGGAGGAAGAGGGACTGCTGGAAATCCTTCCTCACGCCGGTTGGCTCACGACCCGCGAGCAGTTCGAGGAAAGTCAGTCGGGCGAGCCTCCCTGGCGCATGGATGCTTTCTACCGTCTCGTACGGCGAGAAAGTGGCTACCTCATGGGCGACGACGGGAAGCCGTTGGGTGGTAAATTCAGCTTCGATGCCC
>JBLFWN010000159.1:0-12399 GCA_047611405.1 Planctomycetota bacterium
AAGTTCTATGGCGAGTATCTACTGAACGCGCAAGGCGAAGATGTCGTCGCGGGTCTGCGAACGCCGCAAGCAATCGATGGCTTGCGCGAGACTCTGCCAGCCGCTTGGGAAGAGCTGCTGAACATCCAAGAGAAGCTCGAGGATCACTTCGGTGACATGCAAGACCTCGAGTTTACGATTCAAGAGGGTCAGCTTTACATGCTGCAGTGTCGCGCCGGCAAGCGAACCGGTTTCGCTGCTTTGCGCATTGCATCCGAGATGGTTGGTGAGGGTCGCATTGATACAGCTGAAGCTGTGCGGCGCGTGCCCCCGGACGCAATCGATCAAGTTCTGCAACCCGTATTCGCTGATCGTGAATTGGCACAAGCGCGTGAACTGGGCCGCTATCTCTGCAAGGGGCTGAACGCAGGCCCTGGAGCAGCGACGGGACGCATCGCATTCAGTTCACAGCGTGCGCAGGAGATCGCGGCCGGTGGCGAAACCGTTGTTCTGGTTCGGATCGAGACCTCGCCCGAGGACATCAAGGGCATGCAGGCATCAGTTGGAATATTGACGGCACGCGGCGGCATGACAAGCCATGCGGCCTTGGTGGCGCGCCAAATGGGCAAAGTCTGCATTGCCGGCGCCGAAGAGTTGATCATCGACTATGCGCACGCACGCATGGATATCGCCGGCAAGACGTTGCGCGAGGGTGACTGGCTCTCGCTCGATGGAACTAAGGGCGAAGTCTACGAAGGTTTGATCAACACGGTGCCATCCGAGGTACACGCAGCCATCTTTGGCACGGATGATCGCGCGATCAAGGCACGCGATAGCCAACTGTACAAGGCTTATCAGAACGTACTAAGCTGGGCCGACCAACACCGGCGCATGCGCGTAAGAACAAACGCGGACCAGCCCGACCAATGCGAGACAGCGATCCGCTTGGGAGCAGAAGGCATCGGCCTGTGCCGCACCGAGCACATGTTCTTTGGCGAAGAGAAGATCGGCGCGATGCGCGCGATGATCTTGGCGGAGAATTCGGCGGCTCGTGAACGCGCGCTCACCAAGTTGCTGCCGCTGCAACGTGCCGACTTCGAAGGTGTCTTCCGTGCGATGGCCGGACGACCCGTCACTATTCGTACGCTCGATCCGCCCTTGCACGAATTCTTGCCGCACGGCGCAGAGGCGACTGTCAAGTTAGCCGCCCAACTCGGCGTGACGATCGAAACGATTGAAGAGAAGGTCGAGCAGCTCTCGGAACAGAACCCGATGCTCGGGCACCGCGGCTGCCGTCTTGGCATCAGCCAACCCGAGATCACCCGCATGCAAGCCCGCGCGATTTTCGAGGCAGCTTGCATCGTTAAGTTGGAAGGCGGTCCCTTCCCTCAGCCCGAAATCATGATCCCGCTCGTGTGCACCGCGCGCGAGTTGCGTCAGCAGGCGAAGATCATTCGCGACACGGCCGCAGAAGTCTTCGAAGAGATGGCCTGCAACATCCCCTACTTGATCGGCACGATGATCGAGCTCCCGCGCGCCGCGCTGCGGGCAGGCAACATCGCCAACGAAGCCGACTTCTTTTCCTTCGGAACCAACGATCTGACGCAGACAACCTTCGGCTTGTCGCGCGACGACGGTGGCAGCTTCCTGCCCCGCTATCAGGAGCTTGGCATCCTGCAGAAGAACCCCTTCGCAGCCATCGACCGCCGCGGCGTTGGCCGCTTGATGCAGATCGCAGTGGACGAAGGTAAAGAGACGCGCCCGGACATCAAGCTGGGCATCTGCGGCGAACACGGCGGCGAGCCGAGCTCGATTGAGTTTTGCGAAGATCTTGGCCTCTCATATGTGTCGTGCTCCCCGTATCGAGTACCGGTTGCGAGGCTTGCTGCAGCGCAGGCTGCGTTGCGCGAGAAGCCTTAGCGCGCATCGCTAGCGACACCGAATTTTCTCTGATGAATACCGAGCCCTCGTTGCGCTTCCTGCCAACCGCGACTACGCGAGTGTGTGCTCGCCTCACGAGCATCGGCGACGGGATCCAACGCAACCAATCCAGCATTCGCCTCAAGGGGCGCGGGCAACATGCGGCGCGGCGCTCCCTCTCTCAGATCGGACTCGAACACGTTCACAAACACTTCGAAGGTGCCGCCAACGTCCGGAGTCTCGGCGCGACGCCAACAGAGGCCCGGGTGGATTTTTTGTTCGGCGGTGGCCATCCCAAGCCAACGAACGAAGGGCAGTGCCCGACGTTTTCGATGGCGGTGATCGGCAGCGCGGCCTTCAACGAATGGTGCGGGTGAAAACCGAGAATCCTGCCCCCCAGTGACTTGAGCTGCGTCTGGCGCTCCGCCGTGATGCGCTTCTCAAACATCACAAACGCATAGAACTCGCCCTCGGGCCCACCCTCTGCCGATGCCACTGCGACGGCCTGAATAAGGCGCGGATCGACGCTCTCCCCGGCCGGGGAAAAGTGCAGCCCTCCCGAGAAGCCGATGAAGAACGGATCTAGGATGGGTCTACGCGACTCTTGATAACGCGGGCAAGGTCACGGCCTCGGGCGAGCTCGCGAGCTGTATGAGTTGCCACGAGGAAGACGCAAATGACCGGATCTTTGGGCTCCAGCCAATGGCCGAGCGACTCGAAATCGACAGGGGCGAGGAGCACTCGCGGGAGTGACGACAACGGAATTAGGTCCCACACAGGCCGCAGTCGCCGCGGCAACTTGTCATGGGAGTTCGCTGGGGAATACGAAGCCCGCCCACTCTCCAGCAAACTCAGCCTCCGTCTAGGGTGCTGGGGATTGGGAGCGCTTCGTACTCCCAGTCGCACCTTCAACGAGTCTGACACGCTTGAAGTGCCCCTGTGGCGGTGCACTCCGTACCCATCGCGCAGGCAATTGGCCGCCCGAAGTCGCCAGCTATCAGGTGGCGACGGAGAACGAGTGCCACACTTCCGCCGAAGAAAGTGACCGGAGCGGATCCAGCTGGGCCTGAATTCGCTAGGGTGCTAGCTAAGAACAACGACGGCGCAGGCCAAACGACGAGCGAAGAGGACAGATATGGGTAGAGGTGACAAGAAGACCACCAAGGGCAAGATCTCTAAGGGTAGCTACGGGAAGTATCGCCCGAAGAACAAGAACAAGAACGTGTCCAAGGAGGATGCGGCCGCGCGCAGCAGCTCAACTTCTAGCCGCTGACGAGCACGAGCACCGACCGTCCGGCGCCCCACGATCGATGTGGTCGTCGTCGAGGGTCGGGCTCGTTCTAGTTGAGTGTCGCGGTAGGTGCTCCGATTGCCCGGAGCACCTACCGCGATACTCTATTTAACAATCAAATGAGCGACACTATACAGGCTGGTGGAAGAGTGGCGCCTTCCTGCTATTGGGGTTCAGTTCCGGCTGCGCCATTTCACACCCAAGCACGCGGGCTTCAGCATTCAGGACAGAGTTACGACCGCGCGTAGAGGCTCTCGTCCAGTAACTTGCAGACTCGGAAAAGGTCGCACCCACTCTACGTAGCGAAACCTTAGTCGATGATGATGAGCGACATGAAGCGCTGCGTGCGCCGCGCGAGATTGCTACCGAAGGAAGGTAGGGTTCCCGGGAATAGAATGCTGTTGGCGATCGCACTATCGGTCCCCACGGCACAAGTAGCCGGCGCCCCCATCCCCCTTAGCTCACGCCCGCACGCAAGACGAAGGCGCGCGTTAGAGGAAGCTCGCTCACTTCAGCCAAAGCACTTCACTGAAGCCCACGGCCTTCGGATACTTGGATCCCACCACGCGGTCAAGGATTGTGATCTCGACCTTGCGCAGCTTGATAACCTTCTTTAGATCGAGTCGGCACATGACATCGTCGCCGTCGGGAGCCTCGACCTCGTAGGCGTTCTTCTTGTTGCCGTTCAAGACCACCTGCAAGCGTGTGGCGCGGTCATGAGCACCGCGGGCAAACTCGTTCGCGCCGGCGTGTGCAATGAGCAGAGTCTTGCCAGCTTGCGAACGATTAAAATTGAGCGTCAGCGTTGGGTTCGCGTCATTCATGCCTGCAATCCAGTAAGTACCGAGCAAGCCGTCGACAGTCAGCGCAGGATTCTGAGTCGCGAGGTTCTCGGAGGAAGCTGATGCCGTGATGCGCACCTTCTCCAGCAGGTTGTCGGCCCATGCTTCCACGAAGGGACTTGGCCCGACCTCGGTGCTTGCGATCTTGACCACCAAGGCTTCACCCTCAAGCTCGATCAGTTCACTGGAACCCGCATCCTCCGGAGGGCGAACGAAGACTCGCACTTCGCACAGATAGTCTCCGCGACTCTCGAAAGTATGCCGCGCAGCAAAGCGTTCTCCTGCCCACTTGCGCTCTGCATCGCCGGGCATGCTCTGCACGACTTCGCCGTTGACTAGGTAATCGACACGCGCGACACGAAACGCACGCCGGCCCTCTTGGCCAGAGGCGTGATCCGCGATGGCGGACTCGGAGAAACTGGTGACAAAGAAGACGGCCTGGTCCCCTCCCGTTATGCGCCAGCGGACATCGCTGGCGGAGCGTTCGGCGATCCAAGTCCCCGCGGGCAGCACTTCGTCGTTCTCGCCCTTGGACCTTGGCCTCGCCGTAGCACGTGCCAGGAAGAGCAAAGCAAAACAGGTGTCGGCTTCGTGACCGTTCGTCCAGCTTCCGTTCGCGTCTTGCGCCGTTACGACTTGCTTCGCCCCCTCCCAATACCAGTCGTGAATGCCGAATTGATTAATTTCGAGCAATCCGCCTACGCGCTCCAAGCCGTACAGGTAGTACAGGAGCCAGGACTTATCGCCGCCAAAATTGCCCGTAACGCTGAAGTTGTATGCCAGCCATCCCTCGGCGAGTTCCTTCGCAGTCTCGAACTTGCGTCGCAGTCCTCGAGGCGGATTGTCCAATCCTTCTATGCAAATGGCGAGGATGCCCAGTCCAGCCGTTGTCATGGACGAGCTTGCCGTCCCGTGCACTCGATAGGGAAAGCCGCCAATGCGCATCGTGCTCTTCGCAGAACTACTCTGCGCCGCCACGAAGTCAGTCACCTCATGCGGCGACTCTTGGTAACGAAGCACACTATTCATCATTCCAGTCCAAACACGCGAAGGGACTTTGAGCCCAGCATGCTTGGCCGCCCGAAGCCCCAGTGCCGCGTACTGTGTGTTCGACAGATCGGCCACCTCTGAATGCAAGTCAGGGTAGGCCCACAACTCGTCCGTCTTGCCGTCCTCACCCTTGGCTCCTTGGTACCCGAGCAACTGGTCAAGCAAGTCCTGCATGAACGGCTTGTGCTCTGCATCGTTGAGCGCATCCATGGCCATCAACACGGTGCCAAGCTCGTAGGTATGCCTCGGAGGATTCGCGAGCAAGAATTGAACGGCTCGCCGAACCGCGGGGTGAGTGCGCGGTACTGAACACTTGAGCAAGGTGTAGAGCGCGAGCCCCGTGGCACCTGCACGGTAGTGCGTGGCAACATGCGCAAAGGAGCCATCCCATAGCTGCTTCTGCAACAGGAATTGTGCGCCTCTACTGATCGCACCATCGATCGCAGGCTGAGACTTTGCGCGCTCTTCGCGCGTTGGCCCGGACGGTTCGATCTGCCCTTCGGTGTAGGGCACGATTTCAACTCGCGGAGAGGGCGCGCGATTGCCCATTCTCTCCCAGATCAACTTGTGGCGCTTGTCCAGCAGTTGCAGCGAGAAGCCCTGCAGTCGCTCGCCACAACAATCCGTGCGGTTCCAGATGACTACGCGATCGATCATGCGCAGCTCGCCGAGATCCAGCTCCCACCAAGCGTCGCGGTCCTCGGAAGTGTGCGTCACGGAACCGCCCGGGTAGTCCCCGTCGGTGTTGCCATCGATCGCACGCGCCGGGTCGCCGCCGGAGGCAACCGAGGATTGGGATGCTTCGCCCGTGTCAGCGATGGATTCCCCGTCCGAGAACACGCGAACTTCGGCGAGCGAGAGGACGCGCTTCGGTCCATGCAACTGAATTCGAATGTAGAGTGCGGGCTCGTGCTCTTCGTCCTGTGCGTAGGCGACAGAATGAAACGTGCACAACATGAGGAGCGGCAGGTAACGAAGCATGCAGACAAGGTAGCTGATGCCGCTCGCAACGGCTTCAGCCTGTGCTCCATATTCCTGCTGCGACTCGACCCGAATCTACGCAGGGTCTGGTCTTGGCTCGTCGCAGCTTGCAACCCGCCCCAAAAGCTCCGATCCATTCCTCGGGTTCTCCGAATCGTCTAGCTGCGTTGCCTTTGACTACGAATGGCATCCAACGAAGCGCGCAGCCTGGCGCCTAGCCAGTCCATCTAGAGAACCCAATCCATGAACCGGCCTTTCCTGGGCGGACGGCTAGGTGAACAGATCGCATGGAAGGCTGAGGCTGTCTCCATGCTCTCCGAATCGCTGGACTGACGTGGCTTCGGATATTCTTCCCTATCCGCTGCAACACCCGGCGTCCACCTACGCTCCAGCTGTGAAGAGAGTCCGGCCTCACACTGGCTCCTCATCTTCCCAAACGACTACGTATCAGGAATTCCATGGCCAGTCTTCGCTCGCTAATGGCTGCTCGCACTTGTCGCAATCGCATCCAGCGCGTACGCGGCCGACATTACCGTCGACTTGAACGCACCCGGTCCTGGGGGCGGCTCGATTGCTGACCCCTACAGATCGATTCAATACGCGATCAATTAACACTCATCGTAAGCAACCTTCACGTTGCACCTGGGAGTCATGTGGAGTTGATCGACTTCTCTCATGTCGCCAGCGTCTGAGGATACGTTCGCGTTGTCAGCCAAGAAGGTCCGGCCTAACGAAGATCAAGGCCTTCACTGCGAACATCACCGTCGTCACAAGGGACACGGGTGGAAGACTTGATGGCTTCACGATCGAGGGATTGAGCGGGACGACGGAAGTCGCGATTCATCCATTCAACACCGCCATGCTTCGGCGTTGCATCATTCGCGACCACTTCAAAGGCATCGCGAGCGAGGCGGACTTGGCGCTAGTCCACACCGACAGAGTCTTCAACGAAATCGCCATCTATTAGGACGCCGCTCCGCAGGTTTCTCCGCTTCGAGCGCAGTCGTCCTCGGCATCATCTGGGGCAACACGACCAACTTTCTCTACGGGCCCAATGATTAGTTCGGAAACATCGAGCTGCATGAGACGACGCTGCAGGACCCGCACTTCTAGTCAGCCACGGATTTGTACTTGCAGCCGTCATCTCCAATCATCGACCACTTTGCACCGGCTTTCAGAGAGACGCTCGCCCCCGATGGAAGTCAGCTGGAACATGGGCCATCCGCTCAGATGCGAACTACCCGGAGGGTCAGACCTACTGCCTTGCGGAGTTGAATTCGACAGGGGCACGAGCTGATGTTCTCATTTCGGGTGCGGCAAAGATTTCCTCCAACGACTTGGGGTTCACCAGCACCGACCTTCCTGCCAGCACGCCAACGCTCGTGTTCATAGGCTCGAACCAAGTCGATCTTCCGCTCGGCGGCGGACGCCCTTACGCGGGTTATCCGATTGGCCGCTTGGAGACAACCTTCGCGGATCCATTGGGTGTCGTGCAGTTCCCCTTTGACAACACATTCAATCTCGGTGGCGCTCCAGCGGTAATCCCTGGCGAGACGCGCTACTTCCAGGCCTGGTAGCGCGATACGGCCGCGGGCCCCGGAGGATCCAATCTCACCGATACAGCTAGCGTGACCTTCTACCCTTGATCTGAAGGTCGCCACGACTCCTGAAACAGAACCCTGATTGAATCACCGATGCTGCTGATCAGCTGCCGTGAGTCAATCCTGTCTTCTTCTGTCGAGACAAGGGTGCGATCCGAGGATCACTTACCTGAAGAGCTGTGAATCCCCTCGACGACACGCAGCACGTTCAATCCCTCACGCAGCGACGGCATCACGTTCGCTTCTCCGCGCACCAGCTTGGCCAGCTCGTCAAGTTGCGCATCCAGGCCAAAGCTCTCGCCTGACTCCGGCATCAAGTCGTACCAGCGCGCGCCCTCGGAGATGCGCACCTTGGACCAGTCTTCGACGCGGTAGCTGCGCTTCGTGCAGTACAAGGTCCAGCAGTTGAAGTCGGGCGCAGCGCCTCCCGCGCCGCCGGTGAGCTGAACCGGAATCGATCCGGCAGCGAGACGAGCACTGACTCGAGTCTCAGTTTGATTGGCGACAGCTGACTCGACGCGAGCGTCCAGCACCGTCAGCGGCTCGAACAATCGATTCGTCAGAAAGGCAAAGTGAGAGAAAACCTCGCGCAGGAATCCACCTTCGACAGGACCAGACAACCACTCGCCGGCCTTGTGCCAAGTACGCGGCCATTGCGAGAAGTGCAGCTCGATTTCCACACGCAGTGGCTCGCCGGCTTCGCCGGATTGCAGCTCGCGTTGGAAGCGGCGCAAGCCAGGCAAGGTCGCGAATGGAAAGTTGACCGCGGCGCGCGCTTCGGCCGGCTCGCTAGACTCCGTCGCATCGACAAAGGCCTGCGCACTCTCGAGATCAACAGCGAGTGGCTTCTCGACCAACAACGCCCGCCCGCTCGCAAGCACCTGTCCACCCAGCGCTATGTGACTGGCAGGAGGCGTCGCGACGTAGATCAAGTCCAAGTCATCTCGACGCAGAACACTGTCGAGATCCGTCGTGGCATCGACCCCAAAACGGCCCGCTGCTGCACGGCAGCGCTCAGGGCTGGTGTCGACACCGACGAGTGGCTGGAAGCCCGCATGCGTGCGCATGCTCTCGAGCAGACGCGTACCCATCAATCCCAGTCCAACGGTCGCGACACGGATACTCATAGGATCACCATCGGCACTACGCATGCGTTCATTCGGCAATACTCCATGACTGGCTTGGGGCTATGCGCTTGGCGCCGTCCTTCGATTAGCGAATGCTGCCAACCAAAACGTCGGCAGCCTCATCCTCGCCACCCTGCGCTCCATCCGAACCCAGGCTCGTGAGCTGCACCTTGCCATCCTTGCTCTCATACAAATAGGCCGCCCCCCACGGATCCTTCGGCAGCGATTCGCCCCAAATCGGGCGCTCGTCACCATCGGCAGTGGTCAAAGCAGCGAGACTCTCCGGCCAAACACTGCCGTTAGCCATGGCCCAAGACTCGAGCACGCGCCCGATCTCTTCCATGTCACGCCGCGCTCGCTCTGCTCGCGCTTTGGCAATGTATTGCTCGTAGCTTGGAGTTTCGCGAGACGAGAGCTTCAGCTCATCTTCCTGCAGCCCATCCAGCATGCGCACGACCAGGCGGACGACACGACGCATCTTGTCGTAATCGATCTTCTCTGCCGTATCCGAAGGCTTGTGATAGTCCTCGTGTATATCGGCGAACAAGAAGCAGACCGGCAGCTCCAGGTGACGCGCGAAGTTCACGTGGTCCGAGCGCTCCCAATACTTGTCTGCACTGCGCAGCTTCTCAAAGCCCTCGAGCCCCGCCAGCTCGCTCGCCATGCGCCCGAGCTGGTTGTACTCCTCGCCCATCGCGGGGCTCGGTGTCGCAGTTAGATCATCAGGTTTGTTGCGACCGATCATGTCCATGTTGATGTTGGCAACCGGGTAGTGACCATCAGGAAGTTGAGGAACGCGCGCCCAAGCCGCTGACCCCCAGAGCCCCTTCTCCTCACCCGAGACCCAGAGCAACAGTACGGTGCGACGCAGCCCGCCCATGGCCTTCAATGCTTTTGCGATGGCCAGCAAGCCGCACGTTCCAGAAGCATTGTCATCCGCCCCGTTGAAGATGCGATCGCCTTGAGCTCCAACATGATCGTAGTGAGCGGAGACGATGATGACTTCCTTGGCGAGCGCCGCATCTGTGCCGGGAACCAGAGCGCACACGTTTTCGAGCTGCGAGCGTCCGCCGGCTTGCGCAAGCCTGCGCACTTCCTTGACGTCGACCGCGATTGTGTCCCCCACCTGCAACACATGATCAGCTGTCATCCCGGCGGCAGCCAGCACGCTCGCTGCGGACTCCTCGGTCAGGTAGACAGTCGGAAAGGGCGCGTCCGGAACGCCGCCGAGCTCAGGCGCTTTGCCCGGTCCACCGGTTCCTGTCTTCATCGTCTTGGCGCTACGGCCAAAGCGCTCCGCGTAGGCGCGCCCCTTGAACTCAGGGCCTGGCGTGATGATCAGCCCAATGGCGCCACTGGCTTGCACGCGGTCACGCGAACGACCCGAGAGGGTCGTGCGTTCGTGCGCGAGCGCCCAGCGGCCGCTCAAGTCTAGTTCGCCCAAGTCTGAACTTGAAGCACCTCCGACAAAGGTGATCGCGCCACTCGGCGTGCACTCGAAGAGCTCGCGGCTTCTGTACAAGTAGTAGTCACCGCCGAATGCGAGTTCACCCGTTCCGCGCTCGCCGGCGAAGGTAATCTTGCTGCTCTCCGAATCGACCTGAGCCCAGTCCAATGGATAGGTGTACAGAAAAGTCGTTTGACCCGCTTCGTCGACGGCTCCCGGCAACAAACCCATCTCGTCGGCTCGGCTCGACAGGTAGCGTGCGGCGCGCTCAAGCTCGGGGCTAGGCGTATTGCGCCCCCTAAAGTCATCGCCGGCCAGCAACGTCAGATCCTTGCGCAGGTCCTCGATGTCGACCGTTGCGAGCCCGCGTTCCAAGGCTGGGTTGCTGGACGAGGCGGAGGCAGAGACGCTATCTCCACCCGAGCCGCAGGCGAAAAGAGAGGCGAAGAGGATGGATTGGGGTGATGTCAGTCGCAGGAGCATCCACTCACTCTACTGATGCGACGAGCGAATTCAGCCCTCGATACGAAAGCTGAATATGGAATTGGCCAGAGGCCCCGCTTCAGAGGGACTTGGAGCGCAAGAGGCCGGCTGTCGACGCGCGAACGCGCTCCAACAACTGATCGAGGTCATCCTCACGCGCCAGGTCGTCTCGGTTCGCGTGACACCACGGGCACTCCATCTCCTGCAAGTGGAAGTCCATGAACGAGCGCGGGCCATCATCCAAGGTTTCTGCCAGATAGCGCGCGATCCAATGTCGAGCGGGGCAACTGACGTGCTGCTCCTTCCAGACCACGGCGACATCGAGGCCTGTCATGCCTTCGTGCGCTTGGTCCGCGAGCGACGGCAACACCATCCCGGCAGGATCGTGTTGCGCCGCCAGTTCACGCAGCCGCTTCAGCGCCCGGAATTTGATGCCAGCCACTGCAGTCTCGTCGCGCAGGTCGAATCTCTTCCAGGTGTCACGGTTACGCCAGCCGCCGGCGAACAGGGCTTCAATGACCATCATGCGCCGGAATTCACCGGCATGCCATGTCTCCTGCACCCAGTCGAGCAGGATGCGCGACAGGATGCTACGGCCATGACCACGCAAGTCGCCATCGAGAGCTAAGCGACTCGGCGTGTCGTGCTCGAGTGCGATCTGTTCGAGCAAGGGGCGCTCGTCGTCCTCTTGATTGGTGACCGTCGCCGCGCGTCGCCGGCGTAGGTGATCGATCGTGCGGTTACGGCAGATGCCGAAAAGGTACTGCTCGAAGCTGAAGTGCTGGTCGAAGGACCCAATTCCGCGCACTGCGCCCAGGAAGGATTCCTGCACGATGTCTTCGCGCGCTTGCACGTCAGGCACACGACGTGCCACGTACGCGAGAAGGCGACCGGCGTAGGTCTGTTCGACATCGAGCCAAGCTTGATCGTCGAAGGCCTGCAACAAATGAATTTCACGAGAGATATCGACCATACAGATTCTCTTGGAAGCGATGGCGGATCAACCCGCGCCCATCGCGCCGAGGAACAGCATACCTGCTGTCATCACCAATCCACCGAGGAGCGCCATCGCGAATACAAAAAAGGCGAGACGCAAGGCTTTCGAAAAGAGTCCGCCCGAGCTGCGCCATAGCCTGTCGCCACCCACACGCAGTCCATGAGCCGTTCCACGCAACAAGGAGCCGACCAAAGAGGCCAGGATTTCGAGCGCCAAAACGACGGTTGAGAGCAGCGTCCCGACCATGCCGCCCTCGACACGCGGCGGAACGGGAACGGCCTTTACACCGAGCCAACTCGCGTCGTGCAGCGCCATGGCGTCAGCCGCGCCATAATCCGGAGCGAGGGCCAGGGCCCCTCCACCGATCGGCTGTACGGCCGAATGGATATCCGCCGCAGCGCCGGCGCTAAGCGCTCCATTGTCTGTAGCGTCGATCGCGTCCACCGGCCGGCCGCGCAAGCGTTGCTGCGCTCGACGAACGGCCGCGACAGCACCATGACCGATAGGCTTGCCCGTGGGCAACTGCAGCTCTGCATCGCTTCGGATGGCAGCAATTGGCGACGAAGCTCGTGCATTGCCGTGTACGAAACCATCCCATACGCCGCGAGCTACGCGAGCCGCGCCCACCGCGAGCTGCGAGGCCGTGCGGCGGAAGGTGACACCTGTGCTGGGCGTGAGTGG
>JBLFWN010000160.1:0-12386 GCA_047611405.1 Planctomycetota bacterium
ACGCGTACGGGTGAACAATACAAGAGTGTCCCACTGTGTCCGGATTGCCACATCGCGGGTTCGGTCGCGATCGCTGACGGATACGTCTACTTCGGACACTACGGCAATCAGTTCGTCTGCATCGAAATGGCGACCGGCAATGTGCGCTGGAGCTACGGCTCGGGCCGGCAAGCTTTCTTTTCGTCGCCTGCTATCGGAGACGAACGTGTTATTTTCGGCGGACGCGATCGCCACCTGCATTGCGTAGACAAGGTCACAGGTGAAGCGCAGTGGAGCTTCGCAACTCGCCGCAAAGTCGATGGATCGCCAGTCTTGTGTGGCGATCGTGTCGTGTTCGGTTCAGGCGATGGTCGCCTGTACATCTTGGACGCGACGACAGGTGAAGAAACTTGGTCGTACGAGATCGGCCAATCTCTGATCTCCTCACCCGCCGTGTTCGAGAAGCGCATTTACATTGGCGGCCTCGATGGCTCGCTGTACGTATTCGGGGAATCCGGTTCATGAGCCAGATAGCTAAGAAGACCGATCGCCCGCTGCTGCGGCTCGAGGGCATCGTCAAGAGTTTCGATTCGCCGAACGGCGAAGCGCCGCGCAAGGTGTTGTGTGGAGTCGACCTAACGCTTGCTCAGGGAGAGTCCGTTGCCATCCTCGGGCCATCGGGTTCGGGCAAGAGCACCCTGCTTAGCATCATCGGAACCCTGGAGCCCGCGACGGACGGATGCGTCTCGTGGGACGGGCGTAGCTTGGAGCGACTCGATGAAGAGGAGTTGGCGCACCACCGCAATCGCCAGATTGGATTCGTGTTCCAGAAGCACCACCTGATGCCGCAGTGCAGCGCGCTCGAGAACGTGCTGCTTCCAACCCTCGCCAGCAAGCAGAAGCGTGACCGCAAAGCCGACTTACGGCGCGCGAACGAGCTGCTCGAACGAGTCGATCTGTCGCATCGCAAAGACAACAAGCCGGCCCAGCTCTCGGGTGGCGAGTGCCAGCGCGTCGCAGTCGTTCGCGCCTTGATCCAGTCTCCGCGCCTCTTGCTGGCCGACGAGCCGACAGGTTCTTTGGACGCGGCTTCTGCTAGCCACTTGATCGACTTACTCGTCGAGCTTCAGTCGTCCGACGAACTCAGCTTGATACTAGTGACTCACTCGACTGCATTAGCTGAACGCATGGACCGCGTATTCGAGCTGTGCGCGGGCCGCTTGGTCGAGCGCAGCAAGACGGAGAGCGACGCATGAGACCGTGGACGCTCGTTCTGCGCGGGCTGAAGCACTACTGGCGTACCAACGTCGGCGTGCTGATCGGTAGCGCGATTGCGACCGCGACTTTAGTCGGTGCGCTTTTGGTTGGCGACTCGGTGCGACACAGCTTGCGCGAGCGTGCGCTGGCGCGCATCGGGCGCGTCGATGCATCGCTGTTCGCCGCTGACCGGAGCTTCCGCGATGACCTTACGGAGCGCATTCAGATCAAGGGCGATCTGGCTCCGGCGCTGTTGCTACGCGGCGTGTTGTCTGCCGATGGCGGCGCGAAGCGCTCAAATGATGTACGCGTCTACGGCGTTGACGAGCGTTTCTTCGCGCTGGGAAGTGCCGAGCAGATCCTTCCATCACCCAGCGCCGGAAGCGCGTATGTGGGCGATGTCTTGGCGCAGCGCTTGGACCTCAAGGCCGGCGACTCGCTTATCCTGCGGCTGGACAAACCAAGTGCCCTGCCGCGTGACATGGCGCTCTCGACTGATGACGTATCCATCGCACTGACGCTCGACACCGAGCGTGTCATCGGCATCGAACAGATGGGCCGCTTCACGCTCGACACACGTGCATCAGAAGTGAACAACTTGTTTGTTCCGCTTGAGTGGCTACAGCAGAAGCTCGAGGTCGACAAGCGAGCCAACGTACTGCTGGGAGCCGAACCGGATCAGCGCGATTGGAATGGGTTGCTGCAGGAGAGTTGGCGGCTGACAGACGGCCAGCTCGATGTGCGCTCGATTGGAGATGGCTGGAGTGAACTGACGAGCTCGCGCATCTTCTTCGACGATGCAATCACAGGCGTGCTCGCAAAGCAGCGAGACATCAAGCAGCTCGGCCTCTTCACGTATTTCGTGAACGGAATCACACTTGGCGAGAAGACGCTTCCGTACTCGATGGTGACCGGCATCGGTGCCCTGGGTGACGAGCCGGCAGAAGGCGCGGCCTGGCAGACGCTCGTGCCGGGATACGCGAAAGAGCCGACAGAGGACAAAGACGCAGAGGCTGCGCCCTCTCCCGCAGAGCCAGCTCAAGCAGATGATGCGGTCGCTGGCGTCCAAGAGGAAGTCCCCGGCATTGTGTTGAACGCTTGGAGCGCCGAGCAACTCGCAGCCAAGGTCGGCGACACGGTCCGGCTCGACTACTACGTGGTCGACCCATCGCGCAAGTTGGTTGAACATGCCAAAGAGTTGCGCGTCACAGCCATCGTCCCGATCGAAGGCCTCGCGGCTGACGAGTCCTTGATGCCGCCCTTCCCGGGACTTGCGGGAACCGACAGTTGTCGTGATTGGGCGCCAGGTACGCCGGTCGAACTGGACCGACTCAGCTCGGCTGACGAGTTGTACTGGGAAGAGCGCGGCGGAACGCCCAAGGCCTTCGTCACCCTCGAGGTGGCGCGCGAGATGTGGTCCAGCCGCTTTGGCGCGTTGACTGCGGTGCGCTTTCAAAGCGGCGAGGAGTTGAGCGTCTCCTCGGCCATTCGCTTCGAGCTAGAGCCGAGCGACCTGGGGCTGTTCTTCCGTAACACGCGCGAGGAAGCCATTGCCTCAAGCCAGTCCCCGACCGACTTCAGCGGTCTATTCATTGGCCTTTCGTTCTTCCTGATCGTCTCGTCGTTGCTCTTGGTCACGCAGCTATTCCTGTTCGGCATCGAACAACGGACCAGCCAGATCGGCCTCTTTGCCGCACTTGGATTCTCTCGCGCACGCACCCTGCGTGTGTTCCTGTGGGAGAACGGGTGGATCGCGTTGGTTGGTGCTTTGCTTGGCACCCTGCTCGGCATGGGTTACACGCGCGTGATCTTGTGGGGTCTGGATACGATTTGGAGTGACGCTGTCTTTGGAGCGACGATCCAGTTCCACGCTCGACCTGTCACGCTCGCGATCGGCGTATCACTGGCGGTGCTGGCCGTCGTGCTGAGCGTGTGGTGGGCCGGACGCAAGCGCTTGCACCTGTCCTCGCACAGTTTGATTGCAGGAGAGACCCCCGACTCGCTTCGCACGCAAGCTGCCGGCGCACGCAGCGCCAAGCGTTGGAAGATCGCGGCCTGGACATGCGGCGGGATTGCTCTCGGGTTGATCTTATTCGTCGACCCGGCATCGGGCCCCAGCGCCGCCGGTGCGTTGTTTGGCGCGGGGAGCCTGTGCTTGATCGCGCTCCTCGCCATCACGCGCAACTACGTATACGGTGCGGCATTCCTGCCTCGTGAGCCTCTTGCCACGATGCGCGATTACTCGCTGCGCAACCTGTTACGCAAACCTGCGCGCAGCCAAGCGACGATTTCTTTGATGAGTATCGGGACCTTCTTGGTCCTCGCCGTCGGCGCAAACCGCTTGAGTCCGATTCGTGACGTGAGCGCACGCGACTCAGGCTCGGGCGGCTTCTCGCTGTACGGCCGCTCCAGCTTGCCGCTGACACATGACCTGGCGACCGTTGAAGGTCGCGATGCCTTTGGCATCGGAGACGAAGAGCTAGATGGCGTCTCCATTATTGCCCTGCGAACTCTGGAAGGAGATGACGCGAGTTGCCTCAGTCTGGCGCGTGCCAGCGAACCGACCTTGCTCGGTGTGAATCCAGCGGCCTTTTCAGAACGCGGTTCCTTCCCCTTTGCGAGCACATCGAGTGAGACCGGCTCTGGCTGGGATGCACTGCTCGATGAAACTGACGACGGTTCGATTCCCGCCATCGGCGACCAGACGAGCCTGATGTGGCAGCTGCATCTGGGCATCGGCGATACGCTGGTCTACACCGACGAGTTCGGAAAACCCTTCCGCTTGAAAATCGTCGGCGCCTTGGCCGACACAATTCTGCAGGGCGAGTTGCTGATCGATGAGCGCCACTTCGAGCGCTTGTTTCCTTCGACGCCAGGGCAGCGCACTTTGTTGATCGATGCGCCGCAAGACAAGGTCGACTCAGTATCCGCGAGTCTGTCGCGCGCGTTGAGCGACATCGGACTGGCGCTCGAACCCAGCGGAGCACGACTCGATGCCTTCCACTCGGTCCAGAACACCTACCTGTTGATCTTCGAGGGTCTAGGCGCGCTCGGCTTGCTGCTCGGAAGCGTTGGACTGGGTATGGTCGTGCTGCGCAACACGCTCGAGCGCCGTGCGGAGATTGGCCTGCTGACGGCGCTCGGTTTCGAGGGGGCGACCATTCGCCGTGCGCTGTTCCTCGAATCCTGTGCCCTGTTGGGCCTGGGCCTAGGAGCGGGCGTGCTGGCGAGCCTGATCACGGTTCTGGCCGCGATGCGCGCGCCCGCTTCTGAGCTCTCCCTGACGAACCTATTCGTCATGACGATCATCATCGCAGCCAATGGCGTTCTATGGGTGTTCCTTGCGGGCCGCCTCGCGTGGCGTGGTGCGAGCAAACCGGCGCTGGCCGAGGAGTAGGGGTCGCACATTGCGAGGGACGCTCTCGTCTTCGTCTCATCCGCTCCGAACTTGCAGTTGATTGGCAAGCGTTCACACCATTGTGCGTAGAGCAAACAGACGGAGCGCTCGGGCTCGACTAGGATAACCGGCCAGGAGATACCCCCCCATGCTGTTGCACGCCACACTGATCACTCTCGCATCCACTCTGTCTTCCGCGCCACCCTTGCTCGCGCCACCCCTGCTCGCAGAATTCGCGCCGCAGGAATCGGTCGAGCTCCAACAGGAGCGCGAACGAAGATTCGCGGCACTGTTGGATAATGTCCGGCTCGAAGGCTTCTTCACAGATGCCTCGCGCACGGACGGCAAGTTGTCGAAAGACAGCTACACCATCGACAAGGTCGTACCTGTCGGCGAAGGCCAGTGGCGTTTTGAAGCCATCGTCGAGTTCGGAGAGCGCGACGTGCCGATGTCGATCACGCTGCCGGTCGAATGGGCAGGCGATACTCCGGTGATCACGGTCACGGACAAGAGCTTTTCACTGCTCGGAACCTACTCCGCACGTGTGCTATTTCACGATGGCCAATACGTCGGCGTCTGGGGTGGCGAAGGTCACAGCGGGCAGATGTTCGGCATGGTCGTGAAGCGTCCCAAAGCGGACGACGAGACGCAGCCCGAACCGGAGGCCGAGGACAAGAAGCAGTCGAAGGCGGACTTGCCCAAGGCACGACCCTTCGAGGAGGGTGTCGATTGGCCCTCCTTCCGCGGCAAAGACGCCCAGGGCGTTTCCGAAGGATTTCCGACGCCGACGAAATGGGACATCGAGTCCGGCGAGAACATTCGCTGGCGTACGGAAGTCCCCGGTCTGGCGCACTCTTCGCCGGTAATCTGGGGCAACCAGTTGTTTGTGACGACTGCGGTGCGCGTCAAGGGCGAGCAGGAACTGAAGGTAGGCTTGTACGGCGACATCTTCCCGATCAAAGACGACAGCGAGTTCAGCTATCAGCTGCACTGCTACGACAAGAACAGAGGCGAGTTGCTCTGGTCAAAGGAATGCTGGACCGGTGTGCCTGCAATCCAGCGCCACCCCAAAGGTAGTTACGCAGCGCCGACTCCCGCCACCGATGGCCAGCGCGTCCTAGCCTTCTTCGGATCATCCGGCCTGTACTGCTACAGCGTCAGCGGCGAGCTCTTGTGGAAGCGCGACTTCGGCGTGTTGGACTCGGGCTTCTTTATGATCAAGGCCGCCCAATGGGGCTTCGCGGCTTCGCCCATCATCCATGGCGATAAGGTCATCGTTCAGGTTGACGTGCAAGACGACAGCTTCATTTCCGCTTTGGATGCAGCGACGGGCGAGGACCTTTGGAAGACTCCACGCGCAGAAGTCCCGACCTGGAGCACACCAACCGTCCACACCAGCGCCGATCGTACCCAGGTAATTTGCAATGGCTGGAAGCACATTGGTGGCTACGACCTGAACACGGGCGAAGAGCTATGGAAGCTCGTGGGTGGCGGAGACATCCCTGTGCCGACGCCCATCGTCGCGCACGACACTATCTTCATAACGAATGCCCATGGCCGCATGGCGCCAATCTATGCCATTGCGACGAATGCCTCAGGAACCCTGACAATCAATGCGGAAGAGAACGAGGCCATGCTCTGGAGCACCGAACGGCGCGGCAACTACATGCAGACTCCGATCGCTGTCGGCGACGAAGTCTACTTCTGCTCTGACGCGGGCATCTTAGGTTGCTATGACGCGAAATCTGGCGAGTCGATCTTTCGCGAACGCTTGGGCGAAGGGCGCACCGGCTTCAGCGGGTCCGGCGTGTCAGCTGATGGAGCGCTATATTTCACTAGCGAGGAAGGCGATGTCTATGTCGTCAGCGCGGGCCACTTTGAAGTGCTCGCCGTGAACTCGCTCGGCGAAGAATGCATGTCGACGCCGGCCATCTCAGAAGGAATGCTGTTTTACCGCACGCGCCGCCACTTGCTCGCGGTGGGCTTGTAGACCCCGATTTCGACGCTTGATCGCGTCTGAGATCAACTCGCGGTCTGTGCGCTTGCGGGATCAGTATCGAAGTCGGGTGCCCTGCGATAGCTCTGGTACGATCGAGCCAGAGGTACTCGATGCATCGCATCACCTTCGCAGCTCTGCTCTCTCTCATCCTGTCATCGGCGGCCTTCGCACAATGTGAAGTCTCGAGTTTTCGAGCTTCGGACGCGGGACCGAATGATCGCTTCGGCGCCTACGTTGCGATCCAAGGCCAGACCGCCGTCGTGGGCTCTGGCTCGAAGTACAATTTGGTTCCGGGTGGAGCTTATGTCTTCGAGCGAAGCGGCGCGACCTGGACCGAGACTCAGCTCGTGCAGCCCAACACGCCCAACATCGAGCGCTCCTTCGGAGCCTCGGTCGCAATCGATGGCGATGTGATGGTCGTCGGCGCCCCTTATGATTCGCAGGGTCCGCAGTGGAGTGGTGCCGCCTATGTATTCGAGAAGATCGCGGGCACTTGGACGCAAGTCGACAAACTGAAGTCGAGCACGCCCTCGACCGGTTCTCGCTTCGGAGCTGACGTAGCGGTCAGTGGTGACCGAGTCGTCGTGGGTGGCCCTCACTCACTTTCTCCACCGGCGGGACAGGGACACGTCGTCGTCTACGAGAAGATCGCTGGACAATGGACCGAGGTCGCGAACCTGCAAGATCACTTGGGTGAAGTCGGCGACTACTTCGGTGATGTCATCGCGTTGGAAGGAGACCGCTTGCTCGTCGGTGCACCGGAAGCTGACACCACCTTCGGCCCCAACGCCGGTACCGTACTCGTCTTCGAGCGAGTCGCAGGGACCTGGACCTTCACGGATCGCTTGGGCGCCCCCGGTCTGGCTGGCCAAGGAGCATTCGGCGCGAGCGTCGACATCGATGGCTCGCGCGCTATTGTCGGTGCGCGCAAGGACGATGCCGCGGGGCGCGGCAACTCGGGCGCAGCCTATGTCTTCGATGACATCGGTGGCTCATTAGCACTGACGGCAACCCTTCTGCCTCCAGAACCAGTGGCCTGGTATCAGTTCGGCTTAACGACTGCGATTTCGGGCACGCACGCGCTGGTCGGTACTGCGGGTGATGAGGCGCATGCGTTCGAAGAGGTCGCTGGTAATTGGATTCTGCGCGGAGCGATGCGTTCGGTTCCGGGCCACGACGGTGGCGGCGGCGACTTCGACTTCGCGTGGACCTTGGACCTCGAAGGTGATGTCGCGCTGATTGGTGAGCCGCGTCTGCTGCCCAGCGGTCAGTCGGGCTCGATCGCAGTCTTCACATGGCCGAACTACTCGACATCCTATTGCACATGCGCGAACGGCCCACGCTGCGATGACCCGTTGGCCGGCTGCAGGAACACGAGCGGCTTTGGCGGCGCCCTGCGCGCCTGCGGAAGTTCGTCGGTAGCAGCGGACGATCTGCTGATCACCGCGTGGAGGATGCCCGCGAACCAACCCTTGGTTCCGATCATGGGCGCGGGTCAGATTCAGCTCCCCTTTGGTGATGGCCAACTCTGTGTCGGATCGGGCGGCGTGGGTCTGTTTCGTTTCCCGGTGCAGATGATCGACAACTGGGGTCAGTCAACAATAGGACCCGGCATCGTCGCCCACAGCCAAGCCAACTTCGGTGCAGCGGGAGCAATCCAAGCCGGCAGCAGCTGGAACTTCCAGTTCTGGTTCCGAGACACGCAGGTCAGTCCGTGCGGTGGCTTGCAGACGATTCCAAAGGGCTTCAACTTGACGGATGCGGTTCAGGTCTTGTTCGCGCCTTGACCTCGATCTGAAATTCGTTTTGCCTGGCATGCCGTTGATTGCCAACACGAGCATGGGCCCTGCTTGACAAACCGCCCGAATCGCTAGGCGCTCCGAACGTACACGGCTTCGATCGATAGGCTTCTGACACCGTGTGATAGCCATTGGATTGCTATCCTTGTTCCCTGCGATGAGTAGCTATCAACAAGTGCAACGCCTGTGGACATCTGCACGACACGAGAACTCGGTACGAGGCCTTTGCAGGACGGTCCTTGCGGTCGCACTGATCACTGCGAGTTCTAGCTGGGCCTTCGCGGCTATCTCCTTGAGCTCCGCTTCAGGGTCAAGCGCCGCCTCCTTGCTCGCGAGTCGCGAACGGCCCGACTTCAACCGCGATGTCCGTCCGATCTTGGCCGAGCATTGCTTCGCGTGTCATGGACCAGACGCCGCGGAGCGGAAGGCGGACTTGCGACTCGATACGGCCGAAGGTATCGCGCGCAAGACGGCCTCGGGAGCAATCACGAAAGCAGGAGACAGCCAAGCTAGCGAACTCATGCGGCGCATGGCGGCCTCCGATCCTGAAGATCGCATGCCGCCGCCAGGTCATGGGCTCGGGCTGAGTGACGACGAACTCGCTGTCGTCGAGGCCTGGATCGATGGTGGTGCAGAGTGGAAGGCACACTGGTCCTACGCTCCCTTTCGAACTGTTGCGCTACCCACGATCAGCAACCCCACGCAAGCGCACAACCCCATCGATTCCTTCGTGCTCGCGCGGCTCGAAGCTCGTGGCGAGAGCCTGTCTTCGCCTGCGGACGCGCGCAGCTTGCTCCGACGTGCCACGCTGGATTTGATCGGCATGCCGCCGACGCCGGACGAGCTCGAAGCTTTCATTACTGACACCAGCGCTGACGCCTTCGAGCATGCCGTCGATCGCTTGCTGCAATCGCCGCACTATGCCGAGCGTTGGGCACGGCACTGGCTCGACTTGGCGCGCTACGCGGACTCGCATGGCTTCACGATCGATGGCGGCCGTACGATGTGGCCCTATCGCGATTGGGTCGTGAACGCGATCAATCAAGGTATGCCCTTTGATCAATTCACGATCGAGCAACTCGCGGGTGACCTGCTGCCGTCAGCGACCAATGCGCAACGCATCGCGACTGGCTTTCACCGCAATACGCAGATCAATCAGGAAGGCGGAGCGAAGGACGAAGAAAACCGCGTCAAGGCGGTCTTCGATCGCGTCGACACGACGGCAACGGTTTGGCTCGGTTCGACGATGGCGTGCGCGCGTTGCCACGACCACAAGTTCGATCCAGTTACGCAGCGCGAGTACTTCTCGATGTTCGCGGTCTTCGATCAGACCGGGGATGCCGGTGTCAGCACGGGTCCGACCGTCTTTGTCACCGATGACAAGACGGCGCCCATCGTAGCTGCCTTTCGCGACGAGGAACGCAGATTACGGAGCGAGCTGCATGCGGCCGAGGCTGAAGCGCGCGAGGGTTGGCAGGTGTGGACGCCTGCCAAGGCGACGGGCAGCAATGGTCCCGAGCTTCGAATCGAGACGGATGATTCCATCCGCAGCATCGGGCAAAATCCGCAGACCTCGACCTATGTCTTGGACGGTCCTGCTCCGCGCCAAGGGATTCGGGCGTTGCGTATCGAAGCTCTCCCGCACGCGAGTCTGCGTGGCAAGGGTCCGGGTCGAACCGGCTCCGGCAACTTCGTGCTCGAACGCGTCCAATTGTATGCGCGCCCGCTTGGATCGGATGCCCGCTTCGTAGAGCTCAGGTTAGTCCACGCGAGCGCCAGCTATTCGCAGGGCGAAGGTCCCGAAGGCGGCAGTCAGTATCCTGTTGCGGGAGCCTTGAGTGACATACCGAAGACCGGTTGGGCCATCCAGCCACGCTTCGGTGAAGCACATGTCGCCCACTTCGAGCTCCACGATGAGTTGCCTTCAGCTGCGTGGGAAGTGCGCATCGAATTGCACCAAGGTTGGGGCAGCAACCACGTGCTCGGCCGCTTCCGGATCTGCTTCGATCGCGCGGGCGAGGACGCGCATCCGGCAACGGTCCCGGATCGTTGGAAGAATGCCTGGCTAGCTAGCGTCGATCATGCCGCAACACGCCCGCGCCTGACATCGAGCATGGTGATGGAGCAGCGCGAACGTCCGCGTGCGACGCGGCGCATGAATCGCGGCGACTTCCGTGACCCTGCTGAAGTTGTCTCCGCTGGCGTGCCCGCTAGCATGAACCACTTCGGCGGTGTCGGTGCTGCGGCCGGCCGGCTCGAGTTGGCGCAGTGGTTGACCGACCCTCGCAATGCTCTCGTGCATCGCGTCACTGTCAATCGTTGGTGGCAGCGCTTCTTTGGGACTGGTCTGGTCGCAACAGACGGAGACTTCGGCTTGCGAGGCGGACTTCCGTCTCACCCCGACTTGCTCGAGTGGCTCGCGGCACAGCTCGTCGAACAAGAGTTCTCGATGCGCGCCATTCATCGCTTGATCGTCACCTCAAGGACCTACCGTCAAAGCGCACGTGCGCCTCGTGCCGAGCTGGATGACCCGCACAATCGCATGTTGGCGCGCCAGAACCGGCTGCGTATCGATGCCGAGAGTATTCGGGATTCTGCACTGCGTGCGAGCGGCCTGCTGAATACAAAGATGGGCGGGCCACCAGTGCAACCCCCACAGCCGGAAGGCGTATTCATGTTTACTCAGGCCAGGAAATCTTGGAAGGCTGACGTAGGTGATAACCGCTTCCGCCGCTCGCTCTACACTCGCATCTGGCGGTCGAGTACCTACCCCTTCCACGTGACCTTCGACGCGCCCGTTGCCAACGTCACCTGCACGCATCGCGGGCGGTCGAACACTCCGCTTCAAGCGTTGACTCTTGCCAACGACCCCATGATCCTGGAGTTAGCCGCGGGTTTGGGCGAACGGGTGCGCGCTTCGCGGGAGACGGACGAAGAGCGCATCCAACTCGCCTTCGAGCTATGCACCTCGAGGCTCCCAGAACAAGCCGAACTCGAGATCCTGATCGCCCACCTCGAATCAGGGCGGGCGCGCTTGCGGCAGGCTGACCTAGACACGATTGAGGTCGAACAACGAGCGTGGACCGCCGTCGCCCGGGTGCTCTTCAACTTGGACGAATTCCTGACGCGTGAGTAATCCCATGAATCGCAAAGATCCCCTCGGACAGCGCGCGCACGATCTCCAGCGCGCGGTCAACCGGCGTGAATTCTTGCGCATGGGTGGCGCCAGCATTGGTGCGATCGCGCTGCAACAGCAGTTGTTCGCCGACAGTGCCCAGGCCCTAACGCCTGCCTATCACCATGCTCCGCGCGCCAAGCGAGTCATCCAGTTGTTCATGGCCGGCGCTCCGAGCCAGTTCGAGCTGTTCGAATACAAGAAAGAGCTGCAACGGCACGATGGCAAGACCCCGCCTGAGAGTCTTATTCGTGGCAAGCGCTTCGCGTTCATCGACCCACGGTTATCCAAACTGCTGGGGACGAAGCGCGCCTTCGCACAACATGGCGACAGCGGCGCGTGGGTCAGCGAGCTTATGCCGTTCACCTCACAGATCGTGGACAAGCTCTGTTTCCTGCGCGGCGTGCACACGAACGAGATCAACCACGGGCCGGCCAAGTTGTTCATGAACACTGGCTTCGGCCAGTTCGGGCGGCCAAGCCTCGGGTCTTGGATCAGCTATGGCATCGGTAGCGAGGCGCACGACCTTCCTGGTTTTGTTGTCCTGCAGTCAGGTAATCGAGGTCCGCGCGGTGGCGCACCCTTGTGGGGCAACGGCTTCTTGTCTCCACGTTTTCAGGGCACGCCCTTTCGCTCCGGCCGCGAACCTGTGTTGCACCTTGGCAATCCCGAAGGCGTCACGGGCGCAGAGCAGGGAGAGTTCTTCGACACTGTTTCGGACCTGAACCAGCATCGCAATCAGAGTCTTCAGGACGAGCAGGTCGCGGCGCGCATCGCCTC
>JBLFWN010000161.1:0-12363 GCA_047611405.1 Planctomycetota bacterium
AGCAAGCACTCGGAACCACGCCTTCTCCGGCTTGGCACACGTGAAAGTCAACTCGCGCCTGAGCGCTTGGCGGTCGCCCCCGGCATTCAAGGTAATCCGATCTTCAATCTCGATTCCTCCGACTGCATAGCGAAGGGTCGGAATCCCATCCTTGTCTAAGTCATAGCCGCGGAAGCGATAGCCATACTGACGCGGATAGCGAGGATCGGGATTGATCGGCTCCTCCTTCGTCACCACAGGCCGCAGCGGCCACGGCCTCATCAAGTCGTCGTCCAATGCGAAGAAGGACAAGTCGCGAGGAAGTTCGACCGGCCTGCCTCGCGGATTGAAATCGCCGGCACCCTGGCTGTCCCAACGCGCCGAAACGAAGTCGCCGCGCCAAACAGCACTCAGGCTGCCGTTGTTGGCATCGAAGGCGTAGTTGAGCCCGCCTGGGAAACCGACGGCGATGCCGCGGAAGCCGGCCACTCGGCTACGGCCGCGATAGAGTCGCACGCGATCCGTAACATCAAGGTTGGATGGCCTATGATGGACTCCCTCAGGCGTCCCCGCAGTTCGGCCATCGGTCAGAAAGTGCCAGATGCCTTGGATCTGCTTGTCCGTATCGCCATCGAGGATCGTCGGGTGCACAGCTTTTCCGCCAGGCCACGACTCCGGCATCACGATGCCGGGCCTGTGATGCGTCGGATCGATCAGGAACTCACGTAACCATGAGAACTGAAGCCGCTCGCAGGTGTCGACCAAGTCAACACCGTGCATATTCGGTGACGGCTTACCGTTGAAGTCGTGGCAGGTGACACATCCGAGCCCTTTCGATCCCAAGAGCGCTCGCCCGCCGTCGCGCAGCTCACGAGACTCATCACCCTTGAAGCGACCGGCCTCGACTTGCTCCATAGTGTCTGTCGCAGCAAACCAGCTCGCCAATTCACCCAGCGCTTCTTCGCCGTACTGCGGCATGCGTGTATGCATGTAGGGCCTCACCGATGCGCCATCGAATAGCACCTTGCGCATCCATTCCGCGCGCAACTTGGCGCCGGCCAGCGTCAGAGTTGGAGGCAGGCGAGCGTGATCGCCTAGGCTTGGTTCATCGGTCTGGAAGTAGGGATCGCGACCTCTGGATGGCCCCCCGTCTCCGTCGCGCGTGTGACAAGCCGTGCAGTTGAGTGCTGCGAAGCCGTGCGCTATGCGCTGGGAATCAGTCGCAGGATATGAATCGAGTGACGCGAGCGCTTGCCGAATTCCCCCTACTTGATCTTGGCTCAACGCGTAGTCGACGCCGGCCGCAGGCTCATCTGAGAGGCAGCCCGCCGACGTATCCAGCCGGTCCAAGCTGGTGGCCAGAACATTTCCCGCATCGGCCATCGGATGGCAACCCGCACAGCCCAGCTCAGCGAAGTAAAGCTCACCCTGGGCTCGCAGCCCCTTGTCGACAACAAACTCGTGGCCTTGTACTTGTGCTTTAGGGACAAGGTAGCTGGCAATCGCGACGGCCTCATCACGGCTCAAGCCCATGTCCGGCATGCGGCCATCCGGTCGCGTGCGACTCGGCTGGAACAGAAAGTCAGCCAGCCCTTCGCCGCGATACTTGCCCGCTATGTGCCCCAAGCCCACGTCTCGCACGTCTTCACTCAGGTCATCCTCATCGCTCGCCATGGAACGCCGCGGTGAATGACACGCGATACAGCCGGCGGAATGAAAGAGTGTCGCGCCCTGGCCATGTGCCTTCGTCGTGGGCACAAACTCCAATTGGGGTTTCGCTGAGAGAGAGAAGAGATAGTGTGTCAACGCATCCGCGATCACCGTGCGCTCTTCCTCCGTGTGACCGACCAGGACATCAGGCATGCGCGTCCCCGGATCATGCGTCGCGGGCGACGACAAGAAGTTACGCACGAAGTCGGGCTGCAAGCGCCACGACACTTCTGTCAGATCGGGACCTGGCAGAGCGGGCAGGACGCTCAATGCCTGATCCGCGTGGCAGGCGGTGCAGCGCAACTCCTCGATAGCAACACGTCCTCGCTCAGCACCACTCAGCGAATTCGCAGAGGCGAGCCCCGGCAGTGCGGGGGCGCGCCGCTCGGACAAGCCTTGAGCGGAAGCTGGTGCCACAAGCAGACAAAGGGCGGCGAGAGCGAGGGACGGAAACACGGGCTCGACCATAGAGTGAATCGGTGATCAGGACTCTTCCCTCTTCGCATGAGCGGCGTGCGCGGCGCGACGAGGGCCAGAGTGGTGTGTGCTCAGTATCTCATTCCTTCGCCCCAGGTCCATCGCGCAGAGCCTTCATCAAAGAAAGCACCGGCCGTTCCCATGCAGGAAACGACCGGGGTCAGAGCACTCGAGAGTTTTGATGAGCGAACCGTACGGCGTCATCGAGCCTCCCAGGCACAGCTGCCTATGCAGCCATGCCGACCAACACTTCCAGGCGCAGTAGCACCCCTCTGCAATCGTCGCCGCCAAGCCCAGGCCCAAAACAACCTGCAACATGCGCGACGCCAGCTTCTCGCGATTTCTTTCCCCACCCTCTTGATCGGTGGCGCAACCGCTTTGGCTGATTCCCCACAGGCTCCTGCTGCGACACCCCCAAGGGCTGCGGCGGCACCTTTAATGAACCTGCCAACCACTGCCAACGCCGGCTGGTACTTGCCGCGACTGACGAGCGAGATGGCTTTCGACACCGGGTTTCCCATGCCGAGCGCGCGGAAGACCCTGGTGACCTCTTGCAGGCCTGCCAAATCGAATCCGAGCATGCATGCCAACCAACACTGGAAGGAGGATAAACCCGTCGGGTCGAGGTAGGTCGTGGGATTGTTGCCAGCATCGGTTTACGCGTTCCCAAGTTCACAGGATCCGTCCAACCGCCCAAGGAGTCACGCGTCGGGAAGCGCCCGATCTTCGGATCGAGACAACGCGCCCGGCAGAAGTACCACTCGCTCTCGGCATCGTAGCGACGGCCAGTAATGAGGTAAGGATTACCGATCGCGGACGGATCGCCCGCGATTGGCCGCAGGTTGTCCGCGTCCAGCGGACGACCGAAAGCGTCGTACTCATACCGCTCGACTAATGCACCACTCGCGTCGGTCAGCGCGACCACACTGTCAAAATCGTCCTAGTGACAGCAGTAGTCGCTAACGCCACGCTGCATCGTCAACACTTCGTCAATGTAGACGCCATGGACATAGGCCCCTGCCGTCACGCTCTTCGCAGACTCGCTAGGCTAGTAGTTGTTTGTAGTCGAGGCGGATCCACACGCGTCGCCCTGCGGCCCAGGGCATCGAAGGCATGGGTCGTTTGCTCGCCCGTGTCCGCATCCGTGAAGACCACCATGCGATTACGGTAGTCGTACTCGACGAGGACCTCGTCCGGCTGCCCGGCATCGACGCGAGTTAGGTTGCCATTGCCGCCGTACTCCATCGAGCCTAAGGGCGTCGATGTGCGCTGGTTCATCTGCTCGTCTTGCGTGGCGGGAGCGCCATCCATGACGTAGACACCTGGGCGAACTTGCGGGCGGCCCGGAAGAGTCTCTGCTTGCGTGCGGTTGCCCACGCCATCGTAGTCGAGCTCGAAGCGGCGGCTACGGCGGGTCGAGGGTGTGCCACCCGCGCTACCAGCGCTGACGCGCCCTGAGCTCGGAGCTAAGGAGGCGGTTCGCCGAATCGTATGTATAGCGCGACTCATGTCCACCTGCGCTCGCGCTTCGACGCAGCGTCTTGTTTCGGGCACCGTCATAGCGGTAACCACGCACATCAATCGAAGAGTCGACTCCCGTCGGATCGAAACGATGCTCGGTAGAGGTCGGGCGCCTGACGAAGGAGTCACCAGGCAAGGAGGGAACGCCTTGCATGCATCCTACTGATACTCGAGGCGAGCATTGTTGCCGTAGTCACGGCCGCGAAAAATACCGCTTCCGATTTAATCATAGGTCGCAACCACCGCCGGAGCCCCGGTCTCAGCGCGCACATCGATCAGCCGTTCGAGCCCATCGTATCCGCGAGCGATCTTGCGTCTCGCAGGAAAGAGAGACTCCACATGATTCCACATGCCGTCTTACTCGTTGGCGCTTGCCTTACTATTGAGCGTCTCCATCAAGAGGTTCCCGAGAGACAAGCCCGCGAAGCGCCACCTTCGGTACTCCAGCAGGCCCCAACGCCGTCTCTGCACGCGAAAGCTGGTATCCTCGGCCGCGCATGCTACCCACACTGTTGCTCCTGACGTTGTCTCTCCAGGTCGATGCCGAGCCGATCGACTTTGGAAGGCAGATACGACCGATCCTCTCCGACCGCTGCTTTGTCTGTCACGGACCTGACGAAGAGTCGCAAGCGGGTGGATTCCGCTTGGACACTCGCGCAGAGGCGATCGTCGATCTCGGTGGACGTGCAGCCATCGTTCCGGGTAATCCAGATGAGAGCGCGCTGATGCAGCGCGTGCTTCACGCCGACCCGACAGAGCGCATGCCACCGCTTGAATCGAATCTCGAGTTGTCGCAGCGCGAGATCGAGTTGCTGCGTCAATGGATCGCGGAAGGCGCCGAGTACACGGAGCATTGGGCCTTCGTCCCGCCGACGCGCTCGGCCCCGCGTCGAATCGAGCATGACGGTTGGACGCTCGACCCGATCGATGCCTATGTACTCGCCCGCATGCAGTCCCAGCGCCTCGCACCAGCAAAAGAAGCGTCTCGCGCTGAGTGGCTGCGACGAGTCAGCTTTGACCTGACGGGCTTGCCGCCGACCGTGAACGAGCTTGACGCCTTCGAGGAGTCAACAGAGACGGATGCTTACGAGCGCGAGGTCGACAGGCTCTTGTCCTCGGCACGACACGCCGAACGCATGGCCACGGTTTGGCTGGATGCGGCACGCTATGCCGACACCTACGGCTATCAATCCGATGTGGCCCGCTCGGTTTGGCCGTGGCGCGACTGGGTCATCGATTCCTACGCCAAGAACCAACCCTACGACGAGTTCCTGACGTGGCAGATCGCAGGCGACTTATTGCCGGATGCGACGCGCGAGCAACGCTTGGCTACGGCCTTCAACAGATTGCACAGGCAGACCAACGAAGGCGGAAGCACCGAAGAGGAGTACCGAGTCGAGTACGTCGCTGACCGCGTTCACACACTCGCGACTGCGACCATGGGATTGACCATGGAGTGCGCGCGTTGTCACGATCACAAATTCGATCCGATTCGCCAGACCGAGTTCTATGGCTTGTTCGCGTTCTTCGACGACATCGATGAATCCGGTCTGTACTCTCACTTCACGAACGCAGTCCCTACGCCCGCTCTCGACTTAACGACAGAGGCGCAGCGCGCAGAGGCCATGGAGCTCGACAAGGCCGTCGCGACTGCAGAGAAAGGTCTAGCCGACTTGTCTAAGGAATTGATCACAGGCATAGATCAGGGCATCGACCTCCTCCTCGACCGGCAAGGAAGCTTCTCCTTCGATGAAGCCGAGGGCGCGGACCTCATCAACGCGGTCGATGCCGAGAAGGGAGGATCGACGCGGGGCGAGAACAAACGCGTAGCCGGCTATAGAGGATCCGCGATCGAGTTCAGTGGAGACGACGCCGTGCTGCTTCCGAACATCGGGCACTTCCGACGCAGCGACCCCTTTACCATTGGGCTGCGCTTGTGGATGCCACGCTCCTACGAGCGTGCCGTGGTGTTTCACCGCTCGAGAGCTTGGACGGATTCGGCCAGCCGCGGTTACGAGATGTTGATTGAAGACGGACGGGCCAGCGCCGCCTTGATCCATTTTTGGCCAGGTGATGCCCTACGCGTGCGCACGCTCGAACCTCTGCCCCTCGAGACTTGGTTCCATCTGACGATGACCTGGGATGGATCGAGCCAAGCGTCCGGTTTGCGACTCTTCGTCAACGGTCAGCCGGTAGAAGTTGAAGTCGTGCGCGATTCCTTGCGACGCACGATATTGGGCGGAGGCTTGCAAGACTTGACGTTGGGAGAACGCTTCCGCGACAAAGGATTGGCAGGTGGCAAGATCGATGACTTCTATGTCACCGGCCGCGAGTTGTCGAAGGCCGAAGTTCTCGCTCGGGTCTCGAAACAAAACGGTCCCAACGACCTCGGGCAGCACAAATTCAAACTGCGGGACTCCGATGTAGCGCGACGGAAAGCCATTGAGGAGCTGCAAGCAGCCAAGCAGGCTCGAAACGAAGCACGAGATCGCGTTAGTCAGATCATGACGATGGAAGCGATGAGCGAAGATCGCGTCGCTTATCGCTTGGAGCGCGGCAGCTACCTCGAACGCCGCGAGCCGGTTGACGCGCACACACCAGCCGCGCTCGGCCCATTCCCCGAGGACCAAACGCGTGACCGCTTGGGCCTTGCCCGCTGGTTGACAGATCCTGCGCATCCGCTGACGGCACGTGTCGAGGTCAATCGTTTATGGCAGATCGTTTTCGGTCGCGGGCTCGTCTCGACGCCCGAAGACTTTGGTAGCCAAGGCGTCCCACCTACTCATCCCGAGCTACTAGATGCCCTCGCTCTCGATCTGATGGAATCCGGCTGGGACCGACGGGCAGTGTTGCGGCGACTCGTCCTGAGTGCGACCTATCGGCAATCATCCCTAGTAAGTGCGCGCGCACGTGAACTCGATCCGAGTAACGACTGGCTCTCGCACGCGTCGCGCCGCCAATTGAGCGCCGAGATGTTGCGCGATGGTGCGCTGTACGCCGCAGGCCTCCTGATCGAGACCGTTGGCGGCCCTCCGGTTAAGCCGTACCAACCGGCCGGCCTGTGGCAGGAAAAGAGCGGCCATGTCTATCACCCGAGTAAGGGCGACGGTCTGTGGCGGCGCAGCTTGTACACCTTCTGGAAACGCACATCTCCCCCACCGACGATGATGATTTTGGATGCGGCGAAACGCGACGTGTGCGTGGTCGAGCGGCAGGCGACATCTTCGCCCTTGCAGACCCTGGTTCTTTGGAATGATCCACAGTTCGTGGAAGCCGCGCGCATGTTGGCGCAGCGAGTCATGCAGGAGGAGCTCGCCACCGATAGAGCGCGCGTCGGCTTCGCATTCCGATGCTTGACCTCGCGCGCGCCGCAGCAAGCCGAGCTCGATGTGTTGCTGGAGCTACTCAAAGAGCAGCGGACCGCCTTCGCTGGATCGCGTGAAGCTGCCGAGAGCCTGGTGACCGTGGGTGAGGCGACGCGTGACGCGACCTTGGACGCGATCGAGCTCGCGTCTTGGACCGTGCTTGCACAAACACTGCTCAGTTTCGATGGAGCGATCACGACGCCATGAAGCACACAAGATACACAGACGTCGAGGCCCGGACGACGCGCCGGCAATTGCTGAAGGCAGCGGGAGTGAGCCTGGCCGGCGCGACCCTCGGCGGCCTTACGCATGCTGGCGATGATCCACTGGAAGCCAAGCTGGTACGTCCTGCCTTTCCCAATCACCGGCCACGCGCACGCCGAGTCGTCTCCCTGTTCCAGAGCGGCGGGCCTTCACAGATTGATCTGTTCGACCACAAGCCAGTCTTGACCGACCGCAATGGCGAGCAATTGCCGGACAGCGTTCGGCGCGGCCAACGCTTGACCGGCATGAGTGGAAACCAGTCGAGCTTTCCGTTGGCTGGATCTCAATTCGCGTTCGCACAACATGGCCAATCCGGTGCCTGGGTCAGTGAGTTGTTGCCAGAGACAGCGCGATTGGCCGACAAGCTCTGTTTCGTGCGCTCGTTGCACACGGAAGCGATCAACCATGACCCGGCCGTGACCTTCTTTCAGACGGGATCGCAGTTGGCCGGGCGCCCCTCGATGGGCGCGTGGCTGAGTCATGGCTTGGGCACTAGCAACGCAGACTTGCCCGAGTTCTGCGTGCTGATCACCAAGGACAAGGGTGGTCAGCCTCTGTACCAACGCTTGTGGGGAGCAGGCTTCCTGCCTGCACGTCATCAAGGCGTCCAGCTGCGAGCCGGCGCAGACCCGGTCTTGTTCCTGAGCGATCCGCCCGGCATCGATCGCAGCACGCGCGGCCGCATGTTGCGTACCTTGCGCAAGCTACACGAACACGAAGGCATGAGCGTGCCATCCGCGCTTGAGCGCATCGAACAGTACGAGCTGGCCGCTCGCATGCAGAGCTCGATCCCCGATGTCGCGGACCTCTCTGATGAACCCGACTCTGTGTTCGAGCTCTATGGTGAAGACGCGCGCAAGCCGGGAAGCTATGCCGCGAATTGCTTGCTGGCGCGGCGACTGTTGGAGCGCGATGTGCGCTTTGTGCAGCTGTACCACCAAGGTTGGGATCAACACGGCAATCTGCCGAACGCAATAAGGACGCAGTGCAAAGAAACCGATCGAGCCTCTGCGGCCTTGGTCACGGACCTCGAACAACGTGGGCTGCTAGACGACACGCTCGTAATTTGGGGCGGCGAGTTCGGCCGCACCAGCTACTCACAAGGAAAGCTCACCTCGAACAATTATGGCCGCGACCATCACCCGCGCTGCTCGACGATCTGGATGGCAGGCGGAGGGGTTGCGCCGGGCGTAACCTATGGCGAGACCGACGACTTCAGCTACAACATCGCGCGCGATCCGGTTCACGTCCATGACTTGCAAGCGACGGTGCTGCACCTGCTTGGAATTGATCACGAGCGGCTGACGCACAAGCACCAGGGCAGGCGTTACCGATTGACCGATGTGCACGGGCGCGTTGTCCCTGAACTTCTGGTATGAGCGATCAGCGCCAGCTGAGAAGTCTAATTTCGGAGACTCTCTGTAGTCTCTAGCCCAAGGGCCAACACGGATCTGCCACCGCAGAATAGGAGTGGTCTGAGCACGACGCCAGCCTGCAGACGAGAGCAAGCTAGGGAGAATGGACGAGCATGGCGCAACACCAGCTCGACCAGAGCACGCATCAACGCGGCGAGACCCGCACTGTCATGACCCGGCTCGTCGTATCCAAGCTGGCTGACAGCGTCGCCTGATCGGGACAGCCGCCAGGATGCGCGAAGTCAAAGGCGCCATTCAGCGTCACATTCGTGTGGGCGGCGGGCGCGCTCATGACACTGGCTCGAATACGCGTGACGTGCGCTAGCATGCGATAGGTGCGCTCTTTCTCGAGCTCGATGTCGAGCGACATGAAGGTGCGCCGGTTGCGATCTGAAGTCAGTCCCTTCAGGACTCCACCAGGCACCAGCGTCGCCGTTCCGCCTGTGACGTCGAACAGCAAAATGTTGCCTAGGCCAGCCGGTCCGCAATCGACATGTCCTCCCAAATGCGCCTCAATGGCAAAGTCGCGCAAACGCAGCTCGCCGGTCGCCCCATTCGTATCGAACTCGATCCCGACCCAGTGATCTGGCGTCGGCGGATTGCTCATGTTGCGAAGACCCGTTTGCGTATCCGCCTCGGGTAGCTCACCACCCAATGTCGTCATACGCGGTGTCGCAGTCGTCACTGCCGGGTGAACAATGCCATTCATCTCAACATCGCCGTCACGCAGCACGATGATCTCGCGCGACGAAAGGTCGGCCAACGCGATGTCCCCTAGAATTGGGTTCACACTGCGATCGACGCGCCACTTGCCCTGCTCGGGCAAGCTGGGAAAGGTGACGGTTAAATCGAAGCTCAGATCGTCATCGGGATCTTCCGGCGTCCTGTCGGCGGGCAGCCCAAAGGTGAGCGGATACTCGTTCTGATTGACATAGCCCCCCGCACTCGTGCACATCCGGATGCGTCTGCGCCGCCGGTCTTCTCCATAGACGAAGACTTCCGCGACAGCACCGTACTCGGACTCGACTCGCGTACCCATGTGCTCATGGATTGGCTTGACGCGCACGAATCGACGGAGGTGGTCCGGCGTTGCATCCGTGTAGGTAGTGTTCTCGTACAGCCAGCTCTCGGAGTCAAATCCGAGGCAAGCATCGAGGTCGCCATCCTTGTCCCAGTCGGCCCAAGCGGGGCTCGCATCGGTTATATGTTCGGGGTCAATGTTATGCGTCGCGACAACGAAGCTGCGCACGCCGGTCTCCATCAGCATGTTGCGGCGAAATACATTGCGGGTCGTGAAGTCCAAGTCGCCGTCGCCATCCCAGTCGGCGATCGACAAACCTAGCAACAATCCAATTCCAGGATTCTGAACCACCCCATTGCCCGCGTTACGGAAGGTTCCATCGCCACGGTTCTCCCAGATCCTGACACCAGGAGGGCCGACGACGTAGGCGATGTACAGATCCATATCGCCATCCATGTCGTAGTCGCCAAAGGCAGCACCTTCATCGACGACATTGTGAAACAAGATTCCGGATCCGCTCTCCGTCATCCATTCAAAACGCGGAACACCCAATGTCGAACGGTTCTGGAACAACGTCCCGCCCGTAAAGATATCCAGATCGCCATCACCGTCGAGGTCCACCATCTCGGCGCCCTCCGGTCGAGAACTATCCGGCGGAGGATTGTCGAGACCCGAGAGTGTGGTTGACTCAGTCAAGTGGAAGGGCGGGCTCCCCGTCGGTCCGGCGTTCGTGTAGAAGTGATTGCCGATGCTCGTAATTCCACCCCAAGCCGGATAGATGGGAACGAAGAGATCCAGATCGTGATCGCCGTCAACATCCCCCCAGCAGTTTGTCTCGGCCTCGGCGCCACACGCAGGATCGGAAAACCACTGCGGTGATCTCCCGAAGTCGCGGAACTCTCCCCCGCCAAAATTCCGCATCAGGTGAATGCAGGCATTCGTGCGTGGCTCATCGGCGAAGTCAGGCAGACCGTCCAAGTCGAAGTCTCCCCAGGCCGCGCCGTAGCGACCGCCCCCCTGGTTGAAATAGATCGAGGTGTTCGTGACGAATGTCCACGTCAAGCCACCTTCGTTGCGCCACAGACGCCCGGTCTTGGCCGAGAGCAGATCCGTCCAGCCATCCGCGTTGTAGTCACCGAAAGATGCGCTCAGGCTGAGGCCCAAGTCAAAGCCGTTCGGGAAGTGGACATTCGTCCAGATCGAGAGCGGGACATCGACTTGCGCAGTAGCTGGAGCGGAGGCGAGAAACAGCGCGAGAGCAGAGGCAACGCCGAAGCGAGAATCGAGAGCTGTCATGGTGGACGTGACTAATGCAGGGGAGAAGAGGGGGAGTTCGTCAGCACTGATCCTATCAACGACCCCCAATCGTGACCGGATTCCCCGAGCAGTACCTTGCCAAGCCCCCAGCGCCAGCAAAGGTGGAACCGGCAGCGAACGATACCCCGCGCTGGACGCGTGGGCCGCAGCTAGTGAGAATCAGCCAAGCTCGCCAGTGCAATGACATGCTTCGGACCCGTTCCACAACAACCGCCCAAGATCGAAGCGCCGGCTGCGCGCCAAGCTCGAGCGAACTTCAGATACTGCTCGGTCCGCAATTCAGCGCTCGTCCAACCGTCGCCGTCATTCACTAGCCCCGTATTGGCGTAGGCACCGATAGCGACCCCCTTGGGCAGATCGGCATCGCAAAGAGCCATCAGGAACTCGAGCACTCGATCGGATGGCAAGCAATTGACCAGGACAGCTTGCGCGCCAAGGTCCGCCGCTCGCCGCCCAGCCTCTACAAACTCACGCACAGTCATTAGGTCCGCCTTCGGACCTGGCGTGAACGAAGCCCACGTTTCTAAACCAGTTGCAACGGCTGCTTCGACCGCAATCAAGCCCTCGCTTGCGTCTGGAAATGTCTCGCAGAGCAACAAGTCACAACCATCAGCTTGCAGAGCATCCGCGAGTTCGCGATGCGCTGCCATGGTCCCCACCGGGTCACGCTTCGCAGGACTCAGATCGGGGCGATAACAGTCTTCGATCGGCGCGATGGAGCCGGCGACGCGCCCGCCTTCGCAAGCGCTCGCCCCCTGTCGCGCGAGGCGTGTTGCCGTGCGTACCCAATCCCGCCAGCGATCGACATCCGTCTCTTTCCTGGTTCGAAAGGTGTTCGTCGTGTGCACGCGTGCACCGCACTGCGCATAGGCCTTGTGGATCTCTTCAACGACGCCGGGGTGAGTGTCCAACGCGTGGCTGCTCCAACCGGGCAAGGGCGTCGGCACTCCACGCGCGTTGAGCTCGGTCCCCATCGGACCATCGAGCACGATCAAATCCTTCATGGTTGCGAGTATGCCAAGGCTAGCCGTGGGTGGCTTCTGGCTTCGCTGTACGAACTTGCTCTTGCACGAATAGCAACGCCTCCATGCTTCCACATAATCGCCCCACTCCCAACATCGCTCTAGCTTTTGGCGATATGTCCTCGAGGCGGCCAGCAATCCAAGCAGGCTCTCACTAGGCTGTCCGGCAACCGCAACCTATCTCCGGAGATTCCCATGCTGGTAGCTACCCTGATCGCACTTCCGACTCTCGTCCCCACACTCCCGAACCTGAGCAATCATGACTGGCTCGG
>JBLFWN010000162.1:0-12290 GCA_047611405.1 Planctomycetota bacterium
GGATGTTCAGCAGCTCTTCCCAAGCGGCTGGCAGAGTCTCGCGCAAGCCATCGATTGCTTGCGGCGTTCGCAGACCCGCGACGACATCTTCGCCTTGCGCGTTCAGTAGATACTCGCCATAGAACTTTTTCTCGCCGGTCGAAGGGTCGCGCGTGAAGGCGACGCCGGTGCCTGAGGTCTCGCCCAGATTGCCGAAGACCATCGCGACGACACTGACCGCGGTTCCCCATTCATCCGAGAAGTCATGCATCTGACGATAGGTGACTGCGCGCTCGTTGTTCCAAGAGCGGAAGACGGCCGCGATTGCTCCCCAGAGCTGATGCATCGGATCTTCTGGGAACTCTTCGCCGCTGCGCTCCTTCGTCAACGCCTTGAAGCGACGCGTCAGCTCGAGTAAGTCCTTGGCGGATAGCAAAGTGTCATTTTCGACACCGCGCTCGGACTTCAACTCGTCAAGCATGAGCGTGTACGGACTGCGCTCGTCTCCTTCACCGACGCCCATCACGACTTCGCCATACATCTGCACGAAGCGCCGGTACGCATCCCACGCGAAGCGCGGGTTGCCTGATTTTTCGGCCAAACCAATCACCGTCTGCTCGTTCAAGCCGAGGTTCAGGATCGTGTCCATCATGCCGGGCATCGACACGCGTGCACCTGAGCGGACGGAGACCAGCAGGGGATCTTTCACATCACCGAAGCGCTTGCCCAGCGAGGACTCGAGCGAGGACATCGCGGTAGCGAGCTCCTGCTCGAACTCTTTCGGGTAGCCGCCCTTCGTGCGCCTGAAGTGGTCGCAGACTTCAGTCGTGATCGTGAAGCCTGGTGGGACCGGTAGGCCAAGGTTGCTCATCTCGGCCAGGTTCGCGCCTTTGCCGCCGAGGAGATCCTTCATCTCTCGGTCACCATCCGCGCGCCCATCGCCGAACGCGAAGATCGGCGGGTTCTTAGGAAGGGGCGAGAGCTCGGGCCGAGAGGGAGTGGAGCCCTCGAATGAAGGTTGAGTCATGGCTGGCAGAAGATGGCGGGCGCCAGGCCATGATCAGGCCGGCGCCTAATGAGGTGGGGGGGGCGATCTCGGGTGAAATCGCTGATCAAGGCCTCTCAGCTATCGTCTTCCACGCCGAATCCATCGAGCTTCCACTCGCGACCAATGCGCAGTTCCGTGATTTGGTTCTCGATGTCGAACGACTTCAACGGCACGACCCCCTGGAACACGGGTTGGTCGTATTGATCGGGGCCAGAGGCGGTCAGGTCCTCCCAGCGCATCTCGCCGCTGTCGTCGAGGCGCTTGGGCCCGCCCCACAATTCCCAGAAGTCTTCTCTAACGAGATCGACCCACAACGTATGGCTCCTGTATCGAGCCCTGACGCGGGCCCGGTCCTGGCCGTTCGGGATGACTTCAATCACCTCGGCCTTCCACAGAGCTCGCCCCATGACGGCCCGCCCGAAGACGCCCTGCGCATACATCATCTCGTCGCGCACCTCTCGGTAGGTCATCTGTCCGAGTCGATTCCGCTCTGTGAAGTCAAATGACCAGCACCTGTACTCCAATTCCTTCAACTCGCCGCGAACGGCCAAGCGGAAGCTTTCGAAAGCCTGCAGCGGAGTCCGGAAGCCGACCTTCAGCATTTCCTCGGGTTTGGGCCCCGGAATTGCGCATGATGCGCCAAGGGTCAGTCCGAAGAGGAGACAGGAGTTGCGCCACCACTGCCCGAGTCCGCGCCTTCCTGTCTTTTCTTCAAACTTTTCACCAGGCTTGAGCAGAGTCGGTACATGAGAGGCGACCCGCTTGCCGATAACGGACGTTGCCTGATTGTGATCCCTCGTTTCGAGCATGCGAGAATTCTAGCGAGCCTCCATGCAACCCGCGACGCCTGGATCGGTTAGGCTTTTCCGCACGAAATCCATCTGGAATCCAAGCTTAGAAGCCAATCGGAGCTCCTCTGAGTGCCTTGAGTCCTGTTTCGACTCCCGAAATGAGGCTAATCGCATCTCGGGCCATCATCCGCCACTGAGCTCCGTACCAGCTTCCTCGTCCGCTCCCGACCGCCGGGAGACACGTTGAACCAGGCCGAATAGAGGGACACCAGAGGGTGCGCTCTCGCTGCCGCACCCTCTTCTCGTTCTAGAAATCGACCACGATCGACCACGATCACGACCCACTCATGAAGCACCTGCGAAACACGACAACCGGGACCGCCTGCCGAGCCTTCTTGGCCCTGCCCGCCATCTTGTTCCTATCCGCCCCGGTAACACTCGCAGCCGCACCCGGCCCGCAAGAGTCCAAGCCTGCCGCCCAGAAGCAGCAGCCGAAGGAGGCCCCTGCTCAACAGAAGACTGCCAAGCAGATCTTCCAGGAAAAGCAAGCGGCCTCGCAAAACGGAGCCAAGTCCAAGGCCGAGTTGGAAGCGCTTCGTCAGCAGGGCCTGAAGCACAAGCAAGAGCTCAACAAGGTCGCGACGGGCAAGGGCGCGTACGGCGGAGCCATCGATCCCGAGGCAAAGCTCGAGATCCCTTTCGGTCAGGATTCGCATGACTTCGGCAATGTGATGCAGGGCGCGATGCTCGAGCACTCGTTCCGCTTCAAGTCATCCGGTCCGAACGATGTGATCATCCGGCAGGCGAAGCCTACTTGTGGCTGCACGGTTGGACAGCTTCAAGTCGTCAACGACGACGGCACGATGTCGCCGTACACGATCGGCAGCCCGATCGCTCCTGGCACCGAGATCGAACTGACGGCCAAGGTCGACACCGGCAACAAGCGCAACAAGACTCAGGTGCGCATCAACGTCTACGCCAACGATCCGGTCAGTCAGCACACGTTGACGCTCTCGGCGCAAGTCGAGCCGTTCATGACCGCGACGCCCACATTCGTCAACTTCGGCGAGTTGGCGGAGGACGCAACAAAAGAGTCCGTGATCGACGTGCGTGTCGCCAAGGGCGAGGCCGTCATGCTCGAGATGGACACGACTCGCAAGCTGAGCAAGCCGCAGGGCATGGAAGTCGAGATGGTTCCGGTCAATCCGAACGAGAACGGCAAATCCGCGCACTGGCAGGTCAAGATCAAGGTTGGTCCGAACCTGAAGGAAGGCCCGCTGGGCTACGCGATGACGCTGGTCACCGACAAGGAAATCGCCGGCAGCAAGCCGTTGCCGGACGGTCGCCAGAAACGCTACCAGATCAATGCGAACGTGAACGGTCGCGTCTTGGGCGTGCTCTCCTGCAGTCCGCAGTACGTCTCGATGGGATTGGTTCGCCCCGGTCAGGTCGTCAAGCGCTCGATGCAGGTCATCTCGCACGACTCCAACTTCGAAATCGGCAACCCGAAGGTCACGCTGCGTGGCTACAAGGGCGCGGACTTCCCTTGGGCTGATCACTTCAAGATCACGACCAGCCCGATCGCCGGCCGTAATGGTGTCAGCGTTGAGTTGCGTCTCGACGGCCTGCCGAACAACTCTGACGGCTCCTTCAAGGGCGAGGTTGTGATCGAGACAGGTCACCCCGCCAAGCCCGAGATGGCCGTCATCTTCTCCGGCGTTTGCCGCTCTGGCATCGCTGCCCCGACCGGCGCGACGCCGCAGAAAAAGGGCGTTCCGCTGAACAACAAGGTTCAGCAGGCCAAGCCGGCCCAGACGGCGAAGGAGCCGTTCACTAATAAGCCGTCCGGCAAAGGCGTCGGCGCCAAGGCCGTCAAGCGCCCCGGAACGGTCAAGCCGTCCGGAGGCAAGTAAGCTCCCAAGCTCCGTGAGTCCACATCGGACTGCCTGAGCTAGCTGCTTCAGAGGGCCTCCGGTAGGAGCGCTCGGTCGATCGACACGAATTTCCGCCGCCAGAGCAATGCTTTGGCGGCGGTTTTCGTGTCGACTCCGTACCATCCCTGCGGACTGCTACTAGGTCTGCTACCTGCACCGCCGATTTCGTGTCCACGAGCGTCGGCAATCTCCCCTCGATCCAGAGCCACCCCCCCTCCTGTGAGCCAATCCCTCGGTGACCTACTCCTCGCTTCCGGATCCATCACCGCCTCTCAATTGCGTGAGGCCCAAGCGCTTCAGCGCGGTGGCACCATGGATCTGGGGGAAGCGCTCGTCCATCTGAAGCTGGTCGATGAGCCGACCGTCACCAAGTCGCGCGCCAAGGAACAGGGCATGCCCTTCGTCGACCTGGACAAGGGTCGGGTGAAGCAGGAGATCCTGGACATGGTGCCGACCGATATGGCGACCGAGCAGGGGATCGTGCCCCTGATGATGAAGGGCGGCAAGTTGATCGTCGCGATCGACGACCCCTTCAAGCGCATCTTCGCCGACCAGCTGCAGTTCAGCTTGGATTGCGAGATCGCCTGCGCGCTGGCCGCGCCCTCTGCGATGCGGCGTGCGGTCGAGCGCTATTACGGAGCAGGTGGAGAGGACACCGTCGCCCAGAGCATGGGCAGCCAAGACGGTGACGACGAGGACGATGCACCGATCATCCGCCTGGTCAGCAACACCTTCGCTCAGGCCTTGGATCAACGCGCCAGTGATATTCACGTCGAGCCGGGACATGGCCGCGTGCGCGTACGCTTCCGCGTCGACGGCATGCTGCGCGACATCGCTGAACACCCGGAGCACCTCGGTGCGCCTCTGATGTCACGCCTGAAGATCATGGCGGAGATGGACATCGCAGAGAAGCGCAAGCCGCAGGACGGGCGCATGGGGCTCAAGATTAAAGGGCGCGAGATCGATGTGCGTGCGTCGATCCTGCCCTCGAACCATGGTGAGTCCATGGTCATGCGTCTGCTGGATCGCTCGGCCAACTTGTTGCACCTGCGCGATCTTGGATTCAGCGCGGACGACTACGCCTGGTTCAAACGCGTAATCGAGAAGCCGAACGGCATCTGCTTGGTCACGGGGCCGACGGGTTCAGGTAAGACGACGACGCTGTATGCCGCGCTTGCCGAACTGAACCGGCCCGACGTCAAGATTATCACCGCCGAGGACCCGGTCGAGTACCACATCAGTGGCATCAACCAGGTTCAAGTTAGCCAGCGCGTCGGGCTGAACTTCTCACGCATCCTGAAAGCGATGCTGCGTTGCGCACCGAACATCATTCTGGTCGGTGAGATCCGCGACAAAGAGACGGCCGAGATTGCCATTCAAGCCGCGCTGACCGGTCACTTGGTGTTCTCGACGATCCACACCAACGATGCACCCGGCGCATTGACGCGCCTGATTGACTTGGGTGTGAAGCCATTCCTGGTTTCAGCCTCGGTGCAGGCAGTCGTTGCGCAACGCTTGGTGCGGCGCCTGTGTCCTGAGTGCTCGCAGGCCTACGATCCGGTGCCCGAGGAATTCTTGGCGCTCGGCTTGGATGCGGGTGCAATTCAAGATCGGCAGTTCCGACGGCCGGTCGGTTGCCGCTCCTGCGATGGTGCGGGATATCACGGCCGAATCGCGTTGTACGAAATGATGGAGATGAATCCGACGATGCGGGATATGACGTTCCGCAATTCGAGTCTGGAAGAGTCACGTGCAGGAGCTTTGTCGAGTGGTGCGCTGCGCCCGCTCAGTTCCGACGGCGCCCGCAAGGTTCTCGAAGGCGTCACTAGTGTCACTGAAGTCTTGCGTGTCGTCGGGGGCCGCGACTGATCGATCCCTTCGTGGGCCGGATCCACTGCGATCCAAAATGGGGGAGACGCTCCCCTGGGAATATGCTTTGAACTCTCAAGAATTAATGACCATCGCGATCGAGACTGGCGCCTCGGACTTGCACCTGAATCCGGGTCGTCCGCCGGTCGGTCGCATCAACGGCAAGCTCGTCTCGCTCTCGAATGATGTCTTGACCGATGAAGCTGCCGAGGTCTTGTGTCGCGAACTCTGCGACGACAGTCACTGGGAAGAAGTCCAGCGGATTGGTACGACCGACATCGGGCTGCATCACCCAACCGGCAACCGCTTCCGGGTCAGTGTTCTGCGTCAACGCGGCCGCTACACCGGCATTTTGCGTTTGATCCCCAACAAGCTCTTGACCTTCGACGAGATCGGGTTGCCCGAAGCTTCGCGCCCGTTGCTGCGTCGGCCGCGCGGTTTGATCTTGGTCACCGGGCCGACGGGCTCGGGTAAGTCGACGACGCTTGCGACGATGATTGATTGGATCAATCACAACATGGACAAGCACATCGTGACGATCGAGGATCCGATCGAGTACTACCACGAGCATGCGCAAGGCTTGGTCACGCAGCGTGAAGTGGGTGCTGATGTACCCGACTTCGTCGAAGCGATGAAGCGTGTATTGCGTCAAGATCCTGACGTGATCCTGCTTGGTGAGATGCGAGACCTCGAGACGATCTCGGCCGCGATCACCGCTGCTGAAACGGGTCACTTGGTGTTCGGGACGCTGCACACCACGGGTAGTTCGCGCACGGTCAACCGCATGATCGACGCCTTTCCGGCTAACCAGCAAGAGCAGATTCGCGCGCAGTTATCGGTCTCTCTCGTCGCTGTGATAAGCCAAGTGCTGATGCCTCACGCCAACGGGCGTGGACGCGTCGCCGGCTTCGAGGTGATGATCAACAACCCCGCGATTGGCAACTTGATCCGTAAGAACGAGACGAACAAGATCCAGTCGACGATCCAAACCTCGAAGAGGCACGGAATGATCACGTTGGACGATTTTCTCTATGACTTGTGCAAGGCGGGGGAGATCACGCGCGAGACCGCGCTTGAATACGCTGCGGACGACAAAGACCTCGAGGTGCGGCTGTGAGCCAAGAGGGCGGTCGTCAGCTGCTAGGTCAGATCCTGAAAGCGCGCGGAGTCGTGCGCGAAGGTGACATCCAGCGTGCACTCGCGGAGCAGCGCAAGCATGGTGGCTTGATTGGCCAGTGCTTGATCTCGATCGGTGCGTGCACCTCGGGTCAAGTTGCCATGGCGCTCGGCGAACAAGCCGGCATGGAAACGATCGAGCTGGCCGGTTTTACGCCTGATCCCGATGTGCTGGCGTTGGTGGACGGCACGGCTTGTCATACCTATGGCGTCTTGCCTGTTCGCATGGATGGCGGCGCGCTGATCGTCGCGATCGCGGATGCGTTGAACTCGGCCGTGCTGCAGGACCTGTCGTTCTCGACGGGCGTCGAAGTGCGCGGTGCTGTCGCTGATGCCGAGGAGATCAAGAAACTCGTCCTCGAGCACTATGGCGAAGCCAGCAGCCTGTCCGATGCTATCGCTGATGCAGCTGCCGCTACGCAGGGTACCGATGCTGAATCGGCAGCCCAGAGCGCACCGGTCGTGCGTCTTTTGAACTCGATTTTGCATCGCGCGATCCAAGATCGAGCCAGTGACATCCACTTCGAAGTCTTCGAAAACGTGTTCCGCATCCGCTATCGCGTGGATGGTTCGCTGTACGAAGTCGAGGCGCCGCCGTCTCACTTGGCCTTGCCATTGATCTCGCGTATCAAGGTCATGAGTGACCTCGACATTACCGAGACTCGCATGCCACAAGATGGCCGCATCGAATTGTCTATCGACGGCCGCCCCGTCGACTTGCGTGTCGCGACTTTGCCCGGTGCATCGGGCGAGGGCTGCGTGATGCGTATTCTCGATCGCTCGGCCGTCAGCTTGGACCTCGAGGCCCTCGGTTTGCAGCCGGATGACCATGCCGCGCTCTCTGCACTGACGGAACTGCCGCACGGTATCGTGCTCGTGACTGGCCCGACGGGATCCGGTAAGACGACGACCTTGTATGCGATGCTCTCAGAGGCGAATAAGCCCGAGGTCAAGATCATCACCGTCGAAGACCCGGTCGAGTACGACATCGAGGGCATCGTTCAAGTGCCGATCAGCGAAGACATTGGTGTCACCTATGCATCGGTCTTACGCTCGATTTTGCGCCAAGACCCGGACAAAATTCTGGTTGGTGAGATTCGCGACGAGGGCACGGCCAGCACGGCGGTCGAAGCTAGCCTGACCGGTCACACCGTGTTCGCGACGATTCACACCAACGATGCTCCCAGCACCGTGACGCGTCTGATCGACATGGGCGTCGAGCCCTTCCTGATCACGGCGACCCTTGAAGCGGTCGTCGCGCAGCGTTTGGTGCGTACGATTTGCTCGGACTGCAAGCTGAGCTACAAGCCGGACGACGAGATATTGATGGAGCTAGGAGATCACGCGGACCGCATGCGGGGTCTCGAATTCCATTACGGCAAAGGCTGCGAGAAGTGCCACCAAACAGGATATCGCGGTCGCACCGGCTTGTTCGAGATCATGACCGTCGACGAGTCCATTCGTTCGACGGTCGCGCGCGGGGGGTCGATCGAAGAGGTCCGCGAAGCGGCAATCGCTTCCGGCATGCGAACCTTGCGCGAAAGTGGCTTGGTCGCCGTGGCTGACGGCCGCACGACCATCGAAGAAATTCTGCATGAGACCGCGATCTGACGCGGAGCGTCAGCCGACGACCGCTCCGCCCCCTTTCTGACTGTTCACCGAGTTCGAGCCGACACCTATGGCCAAGCGAATCCAGCGCTCATCCGCCAAGCCGCGCAAAGAGGCCCCCTCAGCCTCGGGTGGCGCGCCCAAAGCCCGCCGCAAGCGAGGCGGGAAGGTCAAGGCCGACTTGATCACCGACTTCACGATCCAGCTTGCGACGCTGTCGGAAGCTGGCATTCCGGTCGTGAAGGCCCTGACCATCTTGGAAGGGCAGACGCGTCCCGGTCCATTCAAGTACGTCCTGGCTGAGCTGACCGAGGATGTCGCCAGCGGTTCGCCCTTGTCGGAGAGCATGAGCAAGCACCCGCAGTGCTTCGACAAGCTGTACGCCAGCATGGTGCGCGCGGGTGAAGCGGGCGGCGTGTTGGATAGCATCCTGCAGCGCTTGGCATCCTTTCGCGAGAAGGCGGCCGCGATCCGGTCGAAGGTAGTCGGTGCGATGATCTATCCGGTCATCCTGACGGTCGTCGCCGTCGGCGTCGTCAGCGCGGTGATTACCTTCGTGATCCCCAAGTTCCAAGGCATCTTCGAGCAGTTCAACATCGCGTTGCCGGACACGACTCAGCTGCTGCTCGATGTCAGCGAGTTCACTGTCGCGTATTGGTATGTGGTGTTCGGCCTACCCATCTTGCTGTTTATCCTGCACATGGTGATGATCAAGCGCAGCCACGGCTATCGCTTCAGTATCCACAAGCTGCTGCTGAACTTACCGGCCATTGGGCCGGTCATCACGCGTTCAGTGACGGCTGGCTTCGCGCGTACCTTCGGAACGCTGGTGCAAGCTGGCGTGCCGCACTTGGACGCTCTCACGATCGTGCGTGATGCGAGTGGAAATGAAGTCTTGGCTGCCGGGGTCGAAGACATTCGCCGGACGGTGCGCGAGGGTGAAGGCATCGCGCGTCCGATGGGCGAGACCGGGATCTTTGATGACCTCGTTATCAACATGGTCGATGTCGGCGAAGAGACCGGTGAGCTCGATAAGATGCTTCTGAAGGTCGCTGACGCTTACGAAACTCAGGTCGATCGCAAGATTGATGCGATGTTCAAGCTGCTGGAGCCGATGCTGCTGATCGTTATGGCGGCTTTTGTCGGCTTCATCGTCGTGGCGCTGTTCATGCCCTTGATGGAGATCATGGGCTCGCTCTAAGCGCTCCTGCTGCACAGAACCCGGCTCCGTCCCAGGGGCGAAGCCGGGTGTCTTCGGCTGGCTGCAGAGTGCGTCCGCACTTGGCGGCCCGCTCGGGCCGAAGTTGGCAACGATTGCTATCAAGACTAACCCTCGCATCTGGCTAAGATTGGGCTGCATGGCAACTCCAACTCAACGGCGTGCCGTGGGACAGCGCTCCCACCCCGGTGACTCTTGAAGCTTTCCCTCCGCTCCTCGGTCATCTTGCTCCTCGCGACGATCAACCTGATCGTCTTTGGGGCCGGCTATCTGCTACTCGGCCAGACCTTCGTTCGGCTCGAGGGTGCGGCCGAGACGGCCACCTTGCGACACCTCGAGGGTCGGCTGGAGACTTCGATCATTAGCGGCGACCGCGTGCGCGCCGGCGGCATTCTGAGCTGGAACCGCTGGGATCAATTCGCTGATGCGATCGTTATCCGGCTCGATCCGGACCGTGCCGCCGAACGCTTGCGTGATGGAAGTGGTGAACCACCCGGAGCCTTCTTCAATCCGTTGGGCAGTTCTCATCGGGCGGCGGAGTTCGACACCAACGGCGTGTTGACGGATATCGCGACGGCTGTCGCACGCGACTCGATCGTGCGCTCGGAGCGCGGCGTTGCGCTGCCTATCTATGATCCCGAAGATCGTGTGTGGGGTGGGTGTTGGTATCAACCCTTCCCGAACAGCAGTGCGCGCGAATTGTTGCGTCAATTGCTGCCATGGTTCTTGTTGTCGACTGCGCTGCTGACCACCACCTTGTTCTTCGCGTTGCGCGGCTTAGTCTTGGACCCCGTTCGACAGCTTGCAGAAGGCACGAGCCGCCTAGCTGCTGGAGAACTGACCGCGCGCCTGCCGGAGCCGCGCGGCGAGCATGAGCTCTCGTTGCTGGTGCGCTCCTTCAATAAAATGGCACTCGAAGTGCAGGGCTATGGCGAACGCTTAGCCGGCGAGGTCGAGGTCGCGACGGAGAAAGCGCGCCGTGCCGAGGCCGCCGCGATGACGCAACGCCGCCTAGCTGCAACTGGCGAGCTGGCTGCTGGCATCGCGCACGAGATCAACAATCCGTTGGGCGGGATGCTAAACGCGATCGAAGTGCTCGAGCGCAAGGATGTGCCCGAAGCGCGCCGCAAGGAATACCTGGGACTCGTGCGCGGCGGCTTGGAACGCATCCGTCAGACGGTTGGGCAGGTCTTACGGCTTGCGCCGCGGCGCACCGTGACGGCGAGCGTTGCGATACGTGGACCGCTTTCCGATGCCTTTGGTTTGGTCAGGCATCGCGCCGAGAAAGAAGGTGTGCGGCTCGAGATCGGACCGATTCAAGGTGCGCCGGCGAGACCCGCATGGGAGGAGTCCGCGGCGGACTTCCTGGACAAGCTGCCGCCTGTGCAAGCCGAGTCGAGCGAGATCGGTTCGGCCATCTTGAACCTGATCGTCAACTCGCTCGATGCAATCGCGGAGCAAGAAGCGCCAAGGCCTGGATTCGAGTGGGTTCGTTTGCGCGTTGGATATGACGCCGCCGCTGTCGATGGACCCGAACTGCATATGATTATCGAGGACTCCGGTCCCGGTATGGATTCGAGTTTGCTCGAGCGCGCAGCAGACCTCTTCTTCACCACCAAGGAAACCGGCAAGGGCACTGGGCTCGGACTGGCAATTGTGCACAACATTGTGACCGGTCATGGCGGCCGCGTTCAGCTGTCCAGTGAAGCGGGGCGTGGCATGCGCGTCGATGTTCATCTGCCCGTGCAGGGGCCGCGGCAGGATGGGGACGGAGCACAGGATGTAGGGCGAGCCCAGGAGCCGAATTCGTGATCGATTTTCTGCCTGCCCTGTTCGCGCTGGCCTTGCTTGCGCTCTCTGGCACCTTGAGTGCTTCGGAGACAGCCCTCTTCAACCTGGACGAGTCGCAAGTTAAACGCGGTGGCAAACGTGTGCAGTGGTTATTGAGCGATCCGCGCGAGGTCCTGATCTCGATCTTGCTCGGCAATGTGCTCGTCAACTTGCTGTTCTTCACGACCGCCACGGGCGCACTTGCTGCGATAAACCCATTTGGCGGCACCTTCGGCGCCCTCGTCGACGGATCCAGCGCGCTGATCGCGATCTTGGTGTTGGGTGAGATCCTGCCCAAGTCGCTGGCCTTGCGCGCACCCGATTTGATCGCTCAGCGCGCAGCCTTGCCCTTGGTCGTGTTCGTCAAAATGACCAAGCCACTGCGTCGCTTCGTCCGCTGCGTGATGGACATCTGCCTGCGCATCATGAACGAGGAAGAGCGCAGTGATGGCGGAGTCACGGCCGACACGCTGGCATTCGTGTTGGAGCAGAGTGCGCAGGGCGGCGTGCTCAAACCGGGTGAAGCGGACTTGCTGTCGGAGATCATCGAGTTGGGCGAGCTGCGCGTGCGCGAAATCATGACGCCGCGTGTCGATGTCTTGGCGCTCGATTTGGAGGACGACGATCACGAGCAAAAAGTAGTACTGCGCGAAGCCGTGCGACTTCGACGTAACTGGCTGCCCGTCACACGCGGCGGCATGGATCAGGTCGTTGGCTGCGTCGAGATGCGCGCCCGATTAGCGGACCGCGATAAGGCGCTCGAGGCGCTAGTGATGCCAGTGAAATACGTGCCCGAGGTCGCAAGTGTGCTCTCGTTACTCGCAACCCTGCGCGAA
>JBLFWN010000163.1:0-12244 GCA_047611405.1 Planctomycetota bacterium
CGGCAGGTCGGAGTACGGGCTCGGAAAACTGCTAGTTGATCTCCCCATGTTGAGGACCGAGCTTCGTGACATTGCGATTCAACCGGGTGAGCTGGTCGAGGGAGAGTCAGGCGAGCAAGTGAGGAAGCAAGAGCTTCTGATTGAACTCGAGCTCGCTGTGGGCACGACCAAGACCGGCATCGAGTATGAGCTGCGACCCTGAAATCATGAATTCAACTCAAGCCAAGACGATGCCTATCCAATCGAGCCTGATCCTAACGACTCTGCTGTTGGCGAGTTTCCCTCGAGTCGTCGCCGCGGAAGACCTCGGTGCACGCTGGGGGACGGCCGATCGCGAGCGTGCGTTCTATCGCGTCGTTCACCTGCCTACTCCGGAAGGCCAAGTGATCGAAGCCAGTGCCTTTGAGTTGCTGCCTGACGGCCGCGTGGTCGTCGGCACGCGGCGCGGCGACATCTGGATTGTCAGCGGTGTCGACGATGACAAGCCTGACCCGGACTATCAGCTCTTCGCGACCGGTCTGGATGAGATCTTTGGTATGGCGCAGAAGGACGGCGAGCTATACGTCACACAGAGTTGCGAAGTGACGCGGGTCATAGATCGGGACGGTGATGGTCGTGCCGATCGCTTCGAGACGATCTCGGATGCCTGGGGCTATGAGAACTATCACGAGTACGCCTTCGGATCGAAGTTCGATGCAGCCGGCAATCTGCACGTGGCGCTAGGGCTGTCGATGTCCTACCACTCGCGGGCGCTGTTCCGCGGCTGGGCGATGACCATCACTCCAGAGGGTGAAAGCCTTCCCATCGCGAGTGGCCTACGCAGCCCGGCTGGCATCGGACCGAACGAGGCCGGCAGCTTGTTCTACATCGAGAGCCAAGGGCCGTGGAATTCATCCTGTAGCTTGAAGTCGCTCGAACAGGGCAGCTTCCAGGGCCACCCGGTCAGCTTCAACTGGTATCCATTCGCCCCCAATATGGGGTCGGCGCCGATGCAACCCGAACCGGGCGGCCGCATCATCTCCGAGCGTAAACGCGTGCCCGAGCTCGTTCCTTATGCGGTGGTCTTCCCGTACATTCGTATGGGTCGTTCGATCACGGGCTTCCGCGTCGACAATACGGGTGGCAAGTTCGGCCCCTTCGAAAACCAGATGTTCCTGGGCGACTTCACCCTCTCACTCGTGATGCGGGCGACGACCGAAAAGGTGGGCGGCGTCTGGCAGGGCGCGTGCTACCCGTTCCGCGAAGAGCTCTCGACCGGGCTACTTGACATCCAGTTCACCGAAGCTGGCCGTCTGCTGTGTGGTGGAACGAACCGGGGCTGGCCAGTGCGCGGAAACGAGCCCTTTGCGTTGGAACGAATCGAGTGGACCGGACGTATGCCTTTCGAGATTGAACGCGTGAACATCACGCCTGACGGTTTCCGGCTCACGTTCACTAAGGCTGTCGACAAAAAGACCGGATCGAATCCCGACTCCTACAGGCTCGGCACCTTCACGCATATCTATCACGGCGGCTACGGCGGTCCGGAGGTCGATCAGACAAAGCCCAAGGTCCTCGACGTGTCGCTAGCCGAAGATGGTTCGAGCGTGACGCTCGTGCTCGATGCGCTGAAGCGTGGCCATGTGCATGAGTTCGACTTGGCTCCATTACGTGCTCGTGATGGAGAGGCATTGCTTCATAAGGATGCCTACTACACGGTCAACGAAATCCCGGCAGGGCGCTAAGTCAAGCCTTGGCCGGGGGCCTGCGCAGAGCGCAGCTTCCGAGCCAATGCGCCGTGCCCTCGTCTTGAGAATCCATAGGCGCTCGCTTCCAGACGGACCCACACTTGCCCTTACACATGGGGCAGGCGCGTTCCATACCACCACCGCCGCACTCGTCGCAGCCCTCGGTGTGTTGATTCTCTGTCCATTTGGCTGCGCAGCTCTGACATGACCATTCGAACATGGGACTCGATCCTATCGTGTTGGATGGCTGTCTTCATCCTAGTAGCGTGCGGGGCCTTTCGGTCGTGTCGCTTGTTAGGATGACCGAGTCAGGTGCTTTGGGATTCGCGATGTCAGGTCAGCTCTCCCCTTTAAATTCGAGAGCTGCGCCCTCGAGCGCGACGATGGTTGCACTACGAGTTTCGAGTGTCTGCCGTCTATGATTGCGCCATGAATCGTGAACGCTTCTCGCGCATCTCTCACACGGGTATTCGCTTCTGGAACCCGCTCGATGAGGATCAATTGCTGCGCACTCTTGCAGGGTTGCCTCTCGACCCTGGTGCGCGTGTTCTTGACTACGGCTGCGGAGATGGAGAGCTGCTGGTAGAGCTCGCGCGCCAAACGGAAATCACCATCACGGCCGTTGATCCTTCTGCGGCGGCCATCGACGTCTGTCGCAAGAAGTTGCACGGGCGCTTTCACTGCAAAGCCTTCGATCCAGCGGACTTCGATCCGCAGTCCTTTGACCTGATCATCAACATTGGAGCGAGCCCCGGCTTCTCCGTCTTGATTCAGCAGATATGCCCATTGTTGGCAGCCGGGGGGCGGATCCTGATCGGCGATGGACATTGGGATCGCAAGCCGGATCCTGCCTACCTCGAGTTCCTCGGGGCGCAAGAAGACGACATGCTCACTCATGACCAAAACCTGCGCATGTTGGCCGATGCGGGATTCGAACTCGAGCTGTCCGTGCTGTCGAAACTAGAAGCCTGGGACTGCTACGAGGATCGCTACGATGCAAATATGCGCGCGTTCTTGAGTGAGAATCCGCAGGATGAGGAGTTCACAGCCTACGAGGAGCGTCGTTCGCGATGGCGTGCGATGTACTTGAAGCACGGTCGTGGAACAATGGGCTTTGGGCTCTATCAAGCGCGTATGCCCTAAGCGAAGAGTCCCTGCCCTCGGGTCATAGCGAGGTTCGTGCTGCGCTGAAAGTGCGTGCCGAAAAAGCTCTCGCACAAGGCATAAGAAGTCCGACAATCCAGGTGAGGCCCCTCCGATAGCAGCCGCAATACACCATGCCTGAATACAATGACAACTTCGAAGTCGAGCGTATCATCACTGCGCTGCGGAATTGGTTGGCCGAGAGCGGGATCACGGGTGTGCGTGTCAATGCGACGAGCTTCACGGCCAATGATGTGACGGACGAGCTGCACGTTGCTGCTGCGACCGAGCTCGAGTTCGACCTGACATTCGGTCAGGAATCTCGGCTGCACAAATTGTTGCACGGGGTGTTTCACCGCTTCTTGTGGTGTGACCTGGTCGAGATCGAGGTGGTTCCGGTGCGAGATCGCAACGCTCACGTGGTCTTGCTGCAGTTGGTGTGGATGAATCCGATGCGTTCGCTGAGCGAGGCGAGCTTGCTCTCTCAGGCCGGATGGGATGACGCGGAGGCGCGCATGAAGGCCTTCGCCGACCAGATTCATTCCTTGGTCGACGCATGGGCCAGCTCTTCTCTCGCGTCTGATCCCGCACAGCTCTGGTCGGACTTCGGTCAGTGGTGCAGCGGAGCCACGAGCGACACGCAGCGCGACGAAGACGAGCGCCGCTTCTTGCGCAAGCTCCCGACCGGCTTGCGAGCCAGCGCTGAAGACGCGCGACTGCTGTCATTTCTGGAACAGTCCCGTAGGCGCGTGCTTGAAAACGTGGACGAGTGGGCTAATGAAGGCGTTCGAGTTAGCGAGCGCCCGACGGGATACTCGACTCAGCGTGCGCCTTGGAATCCACGCCTGATGCGCTCGTGGACGACCATCAACGAGATGGGTCCTCCGTCAGACACACCGGATCGTGATGCAGAGAGCTTGTACGAGCTATCAATTGATCCGGTGGAGAGCCCGACGCTGAGGAATTCGGCTCGCACGGAGCTATTCGCGATGCAACCGCGGCTCGCGGGACCATGGCCTATCCGAGTGCTTGGGCATGAGTTAGACCGTTGGAACAGCCTGACACAACTCTGTCGGCGCGAGGAATTGCAGCCACTCTTTCGTGAACTCGCCTTCTGCGATCCACCGGATGGTGTGACTTCTGTGCTCGATCAACTCATGGCTTATGGGGAACGCTTCCAAGATCCCTTGGATGCGTTCGCCTTCGCGACAGCGGATCCACGTGGTCGCGTGGAAGCAGTGCGCTGTCAAATCCATATCGCGGGCAATTTGACCTACGGGGGCGGCGAGAACGTCCAAGCACTGTGTTCAGCGCTGCGCGCAGCAACTCTCGGCAGCGCACAACGTTCGACGGACTGGTTGCACACTGTCGTACTGCACATATCCAGCGCTGAGCCAGCGCTCTTTCAAGAAGTAGCCGAGGCCGTGGCGCCCTACGTCACTCATGCTGCGAAAGAAGTGCGCAGGTGCGCGCTGCGCTTCTTCCATCGCGTGGACCATCCACCAATCTGGAATGCGCTGCGTGCAGCGACCTTTGATGATGATGAAGAGGTTGTGCATGCCGCATGCGATGGGCTCGGGGGACAGAGCGGTATCGAATCGAGTGCCTTGGTCGACGCCCTTCGGACGGCGGTTAGGCTCACCGAGAACAAGAAGGCAAGTAGCGCATCCGGCTATGACATCGTTGGGCTATACGTGCTGCGTGAGTTGGCCAGGCGTGACGAAGCGTGCGATGAAGACTTGATTAGACGGGTGGTCGTGCACCTCCCGAGCCACTACCTGAGCGACGAAGTGCGTCGCTATGCAGGCCTGACGACTAAGCAGGAGTCAAGCGATGAGCTTCAGAGCACCGAGTCGCGCAGCAGGCGCTTCGATGACGGACTGAAGCGTTGGTTGGAGCCCAGCTTTGTGCTCGAGCAGTACCATCGCTTCGGCGAGTGTGATGCCGCATGGGATCGCGATGTCGAGGATGGCCACGGGGCCTATGACATCAGCGACTACGTGAAGGCCGGTTCAGCCTACGACCGCGCCATGCAGGCGGGCTGCGCGGACGGTATGGTCATCTATCGGCGCGGCTTCATCACCTCTCATACCGATTCGGAAGCCGCAGAAATCCTGCTTGTGCAGGCGTATGATGCAATTTCGCGCACATACCCGAAATGTCCCTACATCGTGGCTGCAGCGGAAGCTTTAGGGACGCTGCGACAGCAAGCTGGTGATATCTCGAACGCGATGAGTTGGCTTTCTAAGACCAAGAGCGGGTCGATGGAATCATCGACAGCAAATGCGAAGCTAGAGTCGCTCCAGCAACAGTACCGAGCCATCGCTCAACCCGCACGCGCAAGCATCGAGGTCGGCCAGCTAGGTGGGATCGGTAGCAATTGGCATGACGCAGAGGTGACCGGGCTCGCGCTCCACTCGCTCAGGGGAGACTTTGTATTGGCGTCTGCGACCGAGGGTGGAACCGTGCAGCTCGCGAGCGTCCTGGTGGATGGATCCTTCGCGAACCCGGAAGCACGCGGCATCCTGCAAGCGCACGCCGAGGGTCGCACGCTCATCGCATGGATCGGGGATACGCTCGTTTCGGCTGGATCCGACGCGAAGCTGCTTCGTTATGAATTGGCTGACCTATCTTTACAAGCGCGCGCACTGGCAAGTCTGCCCGCGTCAATTACGGCTCTCTCGAGTTGGGGCTCCCATGCCGTCGCATGCGCATGTGCCGACGGATCTCTCATCCGAGTCAGCATGGATGGTCGATTCGAGGTTTTGCATCGCACGACCGGCCTGCCTGTGATTGGCTTTGCCGAGCGGCGCGGGGAATTGCTCGCCGTCGACGATGGAAGCTGTCTCGAATTCCGCGATGTCGACGGAAGCGTGCGTTGGTCCTGCACCGGAGCCAAGCAGGCAGTGTTCGACGAGGAGGGCAAGGTGCTCGTCGCGACCGCGATAGGAAGCGGCTTCGAGGTGCGCGATCCTCGCGACGGCACGGTACTCGCATCAGCTAAATGGGCGCGTGCTGAGCCGGATTTCATCATCAGCCCCGGACCGGAGGCGAGTCCTATCCTCGGTTGGCGAAGCGGCACAATCCAGGCCGGCGGTGTGCATCTCATCACCGGTGGACTGAACTTGTTCACAGCGAACAGCGCGATGGGCGTGCTCGCGCACGCGAACCGACAGCACAAGCTCGGTGCTGGAAAGATCTGAGGCGGGTTCGGCCGTTACCCCCTTGAGCTTTGTCTTTGCTTCTCGGGTCGCAGCCATCGGCGGCGGCCCGTTCAAAAGCCCGACACGCGGTTATTGAAGGTGTCGAAGACGAAATAGTAGTCGGGTAGAGCTGCATCATTTGATTGCGCGTCTCACTCGAAATTTCGGTCCTGCCCAGCTCGATGCGTGTCAACTGAGGGTACAGCTGCCTCAATCGCTGCAGGCCGGATTTCGTGATTTCCGTAGAGTCTATCTCGAGGTGTTTGAGACCCGAGAAGCAACGCGAGTTGATCAACCTCGTTGTAAATAAAGTCGAGGCGGTTCAGCTTCAGCGTCTCTAGCTAAGGCAACGGCCGTAGATACATCAGGTCACTGCCCTTGACCTTGGCGTCTGTCAGATGCAGCGCTTTTAACTCGGTCGCGTAACCATTGAGGCGCGGTGCCACTCGATACCTGTAGCGCGCTCACGGGCTCTTCGATTTCAAGTTGCGGAACAGGCTTCACTTCGACTGGAATGCGAACAGGAGGGCGGTCCAACAGGGCCGTCTCTTGCAAGTCCCTGATCTGGTCTTCGAGTTGCTAGATGTGCGTGATGCGCTGAGCAATATCGTTGTTCAATGACACTAGGTTAATAGCATTGCTTACTGCAAGAATCTCGTTGGCAGCATCGCTCGAGCCTCCAATCCAATAGCCGGTAACGAACAGAAGAGTGAACGCAGCGAAGATGATGCTGAACTTCGGGAACTTCATTCTAATCTCGTGAGAGAAGTGGGGCGCGAACCAGCCCGTGGCAAAGGGCGCGATGTGCGGAGCCGTTTCGGGAATAGCAACCGCTCACCGTTCGGGTGCTTTTCTTGACTCAGCCCAGGCAAAGTGACCGTCGCGATTCGGTCCAAGGAAGGCAGGCCAAGCACTCGTGACTGCGTCCGGGTGGAGTTTCTTTGGTGCCGCGAGGGACCTCAGCTCTTCATAGACTTCTGCTTCGAGCTGTGGCACTGCTTCTTGTTTCGAGACCGTAGGCGGAGCCGAGTCGACAAAGCCCTAGCTCTCTGCTTGCGCTGCCGAATGGGTAACGAGCGGGATGCACAAGGCGACGAACACGGCAGAGGCATGCTTGGCAAACAGTCGTTTGCTTGCGTTCATCGTGTCGGAATTCAAGGGGGGCGGCGAAGACCGGTCGGTGCGACAGGATCAGTGCACTTGTAAGTACAACTCTACTGCTTATGGGCTCGGCTCGCCCCCGCGTGCGAGGTGAAGGCCAGAGACAAGAAGGCGACCTCTTTTTTTTTGGGCTTTCCGCCACAGAGAATCATCCCGTCGGGATCTTCATAATGGAGACTGCATCCCGTGCCCCCTCCCCGCCGACTCGACCTCAAACGACTTCTGTCCATACGCCCGCGCTTGAAAGCGCTGCCGCGTCGCTTGCTAGCCGATGAGCATGGGGCTAAAGATGTCGTTCAAGAAGCTTGCTGGCGGCGCTCAAGTGTCCGCCTCGTGAAGCTGGATCCTTGGCCCATCCGAATGCCTCTGTCAGCCAGTTGCAGCAGGTGTCCGCTGTTGTGATCAGTCAAGCTGCTAGCAGGCGATTAAAGAGCAGCGACCCGCGCAACACCAGTCCTCGAATATAGCTCTGCGTTGCAGGACGGCCCTCAATACCCTGTTCTTAGAGTTGGGGCAAGCACTCGGAACCTAACGCAGCTTGATCTGCGTCCGATGCCTGTGCACTGCGCGAACCGCTGTTTTCCAATGGCCTGCTAGTCGTCCGTGCTTCCGCGGGCGATACTTGGGTGATGCATGATCCCCAGCAGCTGCTGAATGAAGCGACGGCATTGCATCAGCAGGGTCGTACGAAGGAGGCACTCGCCAAGATGAGAGCCGTCGCAGAACGCGTGCCCGACTCCTTCGAGGTGTTGAACAACCTGGGTGCCATGGAGCAGGCCGCTGGTAATCTGAAGCGAGCGCGGGACAGCTATCGCCGTGCGATACGAGTGGATGCAGGCAGCTTTGTGCCCTGTGTTAATCTGGCCGAGGTGCTGGTCGAACTCGGTGAGCAGGATGCCGCTATTGACGCGCTGCGCATCGCAGCCACGCTGGCTCCCGCTCAAGCCATCGCCTGGTCCCGTCTGGGGCTTGCGCTCTGCCAACCGAGGACGGCGATCCAAGCCATCGCGCCACTCCAGCGCGCGCTGGAGCTGGATGCCCAGGATGGAGCGGCCACGCGCGCATTGGCTGACGCCTATCAGTACAGCTCTCAGTTCGAGCAGAGTGTGCCGTGCTATCGACGGGCGCTTGAGTTGGGCGTGACCGAGGCCGAGGTGCATGCCAGCTTGGGTCATGCGTTGCTCGAGATCGGGGAGTCGGCTCTGGCAGTCGACGCCTTACGTGCCTGCTTGGTCGATTTTCCCAAGCACGATCGGGCACACTACGATCTAGGTAAGGCGCTCTTCGATCAGGGTTGCGTCGAGCAGGGAGTCGAGCACATGAAGCTCGCGGCCAAGAGCCCGGACCCAGCAGTCGTTTTCGGCGCGGCCCAATCACTTGCGGTCGTGCTTCCGGGCAGCCCAGCAGATGACCAAGCGGCCATTCTCGAGATCCGCAAGCAGTTCGCGAAGCGTATCCCGAAGCATGCACGGCCAAAGCCGGCGCCGCGGGATGGAAGTCGTAAGCAGATTCGAATCGGCTACCTGTCGTCCTTCTTTCATCGTGATAACTGGATGAAGCCAGTCTGGGCATTGCTCGCGAGGCACGATCGGGAACGCTTCGAGATCCACTTGCTGAACGATTCCCCAGGCGCTGAGTTGGCGCCGGGTTACACGCCCGAAGCCAGTGACCACGTGCACGCGCTGCAGGCACTCGACAACGAAGCGGCTTGTGCGATGATCGCCGCGCTCGACCTCGACCTGTTGATCGATCTGAACGGTTACAGCGCTCAAGCACGCTTGCCTCTGCTACGTTCGAATTTGGCGCGCCATGTCGTCGAGTGGTTCAACATGTACTCGACGACAGGGATCGAAGAGATCGAGTACCTGATCGGTGACCGCCGTGTCGTCGACCTTGATGAAGAAGACTTCTACTCCGAGTCGATTCTGTGCGTGGAGGGTTCCTATCTCTCATACGAGGTCAACTATCCCACTCCTGATGTCGCACCGGCACCTTGCTCGAGTACAGGCGCTTTGCGATTTGGCAGCCTGGCATCGCTCTACAAACTGACCGACGGGGTCGTGGCGAGTTGGTCTTTCCTGTTGAAGCAGGCGCCCGGAACAAGCTTGCTCTTGAAGAACGCAGGACTCGACAATGCAGCCAACCGCGAGTTCCTGTTGCGACGCTTCGAGAGCATGGGCGTCGAGCGTGAACGTATTGAACTCAGCGGAAGCGCTGAGCATTACGAGTTTCTGCGCGCCTATGATGCGATCGATGTCGCGCTGGACCCCTTTCCGTATAGCGGTGGAACAACGACATCAGAGGCTCTGTGGCAAGGAGTTCCCGTTCTGAGCTTGCGCGGAGATCGCTGGGCCAGCCGCACGAGTGCGTCGATCATGCACGCGGCGGGACTGACCGAATTTTGCGCGACAAGTGAAGCAGCTTACTGTGCCGAAGGGCTACGCCTGGCACAGGATCCCGAAGCGCCGCTGCGCTTGGCGGAGTTACGAAGGAGCATGCGAGACCGGCTGCGTCAATCTAGCTTGTTCGACATCCAATCCTTTGCGGCCCAAATGGAAGGGCTGTACGCGCGGATCGCCACCTCGTAACTAGTCAGCGCTGGGGACATCGTTCGTTTCTTAGGAGATGACGAGCGGCATCAAATGCGGGCTCCAAGAATACGAACCTGAGCGTGGACTCGTGCAGCACGGCAGCCGGCGCTTCCGAGGCCGCTAACGGTTGTCAGCTGTTCTTGTCACTGGGGATCCCGTTGTGACCTGGGTTAGCAAGTACTCGATCAGGCCTGCCTCGGCATGCACATCCGTAGGTGTCTTGCTAGCGACTGGAATAGCCAAGGGCGTACTGCTAATCGTCCCCATGCGAACTTTCAGCGCGTTCAGTTCAGCGATAATAATCTGTGTCTGGACGAATGGGGTCATCGGTGTGATGGGAGCGGAGGCAGCGAGGGTCGGGACAGCGATGCGTGGCATGCCGAGGCCAGCGCGCAAGTGATTGATAGCTCTGCGAATGTCGAAGCATTTGATTAGCACGTCGCTGGGCGTGCGCTCCGGCTCGGTCTGCGGTGCATTGATCCGATAGCGACAGAAGGGATCACTCTGCTCCAGAATGGAGCGAACATCTGCATCGGCTCGAACCATCTCCGCGTAGACCTCGCTCGCGGAGATTTGCTGCTTGTCGCACAAGGCGTTCAGTTGCCCCAAGACATTGATGCATTGGTTGAACACCTGCGTCGGCGTCTTCTTGCTGACAATGATGTCCAAGTGCGGAAGGTCGTGCGCACCCAGACTAGTAGCGATGCGGTCGACATGATCGATCACCATGTCTGTCAGGAACAACACATCGCGCGAGGTGTAATTGCGTGGGCTCGCGACCAAAGTAGGGAGGTGAAGGACTCCAGAGCGGTCACCTAATTCTTGGGCGCGACTGACGTTCGTCAGCATCAGCTGATAGACGTGCACAGGGCTCAACCCGAACTCTCCCACGACAGGGTTTACAGGACGGTCGAGCTCGCGCCACTCGAGGAGTATGTCCAGCTTGCGGCTGAGCTGGTTGATACGGGCGAAGACCTGGCTGGAGGTTACACCAGTCTCAGATCGTTGCTCGCTTGCCAGGATCGGTTTCGGATCGTGCTGGGCCCACACATCTCCCAATGGGCTGGCGCAAACGGCAAAGAGTGTCGTAAGCAGTACGCGCGAGGTCTTGGTGGGAATCATGAGAGATGTCATAGGTTCACTTCTGCATTGATGTCATGCCTCGCGCCGAGGTGGTACGCACGCAGTAGCACACAGCCTCAGCCGCGCAAGACATCGGGACACCGTGATCATCGGAAGGCTTGACCTGCAACTTGCGCTGATAGCTGGGCCACGCTCATTCGTGACGATGCCCCGTGTTCGGCATGCAATTGAACCGTGTTGGTTCCGTCCTTCGACAGCCGAACTAGAACATCGAGATGACGCTAGGGTATACGCCCCCATAATATGCACCGATTGAAGCGTTGCTGTATGCCACATGTTTCAGATTCGAACGACTTCCAGCGACAGGTTCGATCTTAGCTTTGGTGCACGTTTTTAGCACAGCTCACCAATCACCTAGACGAAATGGGATGGTGTTCAGTCAATGAGAGTGACCCCAAATTCAGAAACGCTACAGATGAGACTTTCGATCGCTAAGAGAATAGGAATCGGGTTCGGCCTGATGGTCGCCCTGATGATTGCACTGGCCGTGTTTGTCGAGAAGGGCGCCGAAGCCGTCGACTCAACTCAGAGAGATATTTCGGAGCATCGAATTCCAACCGCTCTAGCGGCGGCGGAACTCGAGACGGGTATCAATGAGAGCCTCGCTGCACTGCGCGGTTACATGATCCTGGGTGGCGATACGATGAAGCAAGCACGAGCCCACTCGTGGACTCGTATTCACGACAAAATAGCTCAGCTGGAGGAACTCTCCGAGTTCTGGACACAGATTCACGATGTTGAGGCTTTGGCGGAGATGCGATCCATCATCGACCAATTCGAAGTCGCTCAACAGCAAGTCGAGGACATCGCCCAGGAGACCGCGAACCAGCCGGCCTTGGTTATCCTGTTTGAGGAAGCCGCGCCCCTTGCTACCTCGATGCTCGCATCGCTCACTCTAATCATCGATGAGGAAATGACGCTCGAAGCTACGGCTGAACGTAAGGCCTTGCTTGGTGGATTGGCCGATAGTCGTGGTTCCCTGGCACAGGCTATTGGCGCCATCCGTGGCTACCTAATTTCTGGCAATGTGCCTTTCGCCGATGAGTATCGAAGCAAGTGGTCCGTCAATTCGGAGCGCCTCGATTGGCTAGCCGATGCCGAGGGACAGTTCACAGAAACTCAGCGCGTGGCCTTCGACAGCTACCGGGCCTCTCGCGCGGATTTCGAACACCTGCCCGATCGAATGTTTGCGATTCGAAATTCCGACGATTGGAACGCCGCAGTAAAGTTGTTGAAAGAAGAAGCCGCGCCGCGTGCGAACGAGATCAATGTGATC
>JBLFWN010000164.1:0-12177 GCA_047611405.1 Planctomycetota bacterium
TGGGACGAGTTCGAGCTGCGTTGGTATGTGGATGGCATCCACTACTCAACGAAGACTTCGTGGTGGTCCTCCGGTGGTGCATTTCCGGCACCCTTTGATCAGCGCTTCCATCTGCTGCTGAACCTGGCGGTGGGAGGCAATCTGCCTGGCCCCCCGGATGCCTCCACCGTGTTCCCGCAGACCTACGTGATCGACTATGTGCGCGTCTACCAGAACGTGGTGCACGAACCGAACGATTGCTTGTGTCTCTTTGACGACATGGAGCACGCCGATCCACATGCTAACGGATACTTCATTTTTGACGGCGGCGGCGCCAGTGGGGGCATCGCTGGCAATCTAATCGACCTGCCACCCGTGGGTGGGGGCAGCGCCTCGCTCGAAGCGGGCTGGGGCTCTGGCGGTTCCTCTGGCTACTTCGGAGGATTCGGACGTACAAACACTTTGGACCTGACTGGCTTCACGCACTTTGAAATGTGGATCAACCCGGATCCCGGTCAGGACTATGTGTTGGAGGTCAATCTCCAGGACGATGACAACGGTGACGATAGCGTGCCGGGCAACCCCGATGGAGCTGACGACGAGTTTCAGTACTCGCTCGTGGTGAGCCCGACAGGCCCGGGCGCCATCAGCGGAGGCGGCTGGCAGCACATCTCCATTCCTCTCGCGAACTTCGTAGACGACAACTCCTATCACTTCGGTGGAAACGGCATCTTCGATCCCAAACCGGTTGGCGAGGGCGGCAACGGTCAGCTTATTAATGTGGTGATCGCCATGATCAGCAACAGTGGCGCTGACGTGACTTTCCGCACGGACCTTTGGAACTTCACACGCCGGGGGAGTGCCGTCTCCGGGCGCCTGTGGGATGACATCAACGGTGACGGCCTCTCCGCCGGGGAGCCCGGCCTGCCGGGCGTCACGTTGGAGCTGTTCGACATGAACCTCGGTGCGGTGCTCGCCTCCGTGATCACCAACACCGAGGGCGAGTACGGCTTCAGCGATCTCCTCGGCGGCTCTTTTGAGGTTCGCGTGGATGCTGAGACTCTTCCCTCGGGAGCAACCGCTAGGTTCGATCCGGACGGCCTGGGAAGCCTGCACAGCTTTGCCTTTGACCTGGATTGCGATGAGGTGCTTCTGAACCAGGACTTCGGGTATCAAGCAGCAGCGACGCTTGGCACGCGCTACTGCAGCCCGGCCGAAATCAACTCCAGCGGCAGCCCGGCTACTATTTCCGCCGCGGGAACGGACGTGGCTTTCATAAACGTCTTCGATTTGACGTCCACGGGTCTACCCGTCAATCAGTTCGGCTACTACCTGACCTCGGCCACCCAGGGACTGATCAATAATCCCGGGGGCAGCCAGGGCCATCTGTGTATCGGTGGCCAGATCGGCCGCTTCATCCATGATGTCCAGCACTCCGGCCCCGCAGGCGAGTTCAGCATCCCAGTAGATCTGAGCGCTCTACCCTCGCCCCTTAATCACTCGATTATCGCTGGTGAAACTTGGAACTTCACCTGCTGGTATCGGGACTTCAATCCTGGCTCCGCCTCCAACTTCACCGATGCAATTAGCGTGACCTTTCAGTGATCCTCGTCCTGGCTCCGGCCTATTGCAAGGCCGGCACCAGGATGAGCATCGCGGTGATCGCCGCCTACGAGCGCGCCTCTTGCAGCTCCTCGGTAATCCCTTCCAGTCGCGCGCGACCTTCCTTGTCCAGCATGCTGACAACGATGGCCACGAAGAAACCGACCACGAACGAGGGTAGCAGCACATCGAGGTCAGCCAGCCGGGCGACCCAGGCTTCTAGGCCGATGGCTGGGAGCAGCGCCGGCGCACCAAATTTGAAGAACAGCACCGCTAGGAAGCCCGCAACCATGGCGAACTTCGCGCCCCGTGCTGTGAGACCGGACCAGTAGAGGCTGAGGATCATCGTCGGGCAGAAGGTCGCCGCGAGCGGATAGGAGTTTCAAGGGGTGCGAGCCTTGGAAACTCGGCCATGCGACGCACACCGCAAGAGGGGTAGTCCCTCGGCCTTTGCAAGGCGTGCAGTACGACGCCACCCACCCTAGCCGAGTCCTTACAGCCATGACCACTGGCGCCGCAGAGGCGGATACCGGAACAGAAAGTCTCCGGCGCGGGTGGACGAGGGCCGGCGATCCCCAGCCCGATACAAAGGACACCCGATTGATCAGGGGCGGTCGGCCACGATGCGGCGCCAGTCGTTGGCTTTGATGCCTACTCATTTGAAGAAATCGAGCGGCTCACTCCTCTTTCGTACTTCAGAAAGCAGGGTGGGTCGGACGAGTGTAGAGGTGGGGATTCGAGAACCTATTGCTCGCTTCTACGCCCGCTCGCCGCGATCTCCCATTCTCCTCCAAGCATCATGAACAGGCTCCATGTTCAATCACGCGAGACCCTCTTTCATCGGAGACACGAACTCGCCCGCCAGCTGATAGCGCGAATCCAGGAATCCCAGTCAAATACCGGGCGCGGTATCCAAACTGTAACCGAGGAGCGCATTCAGAGCATTGAGCAGCATTTCCTGGAGCTCGGGGAGTCCATGTTCCATTCGGCCTCCACGAGTTTTCTAGAGCACGTGCTCTGGTCGGAGTCGGTGCACTTGGCGCACTCTGTCGGCGAGCTCGAGCTCTCCGAGGAACTGCAGGCGATGAAGAGCATCATCATTGACGTTCTCCCCGAGGAGGCCGTCCCCGTGGCGCTCGAGATCCTCCACGGGGCGCTTGGCAAGCTCGGCAAGGATGGTGCCTCGTCCACACGGGGCTTCATCGAAGAGCAAGGCGACGAGAAGCATCAAGAGTACCTCGACTCGCTCCTGCGCGGAGATCGCAAAGGTGCCTCGAGGCTTGTGACCAAGGCGCTCGATTCCGGTATGGACATCCGCACCATCTATATCGATGTCTTCCAACGTAGCCAGCACGTCCTCGGTGATCTCTGGATGCACAACAAGATCAGCGTTGCCCAGGAACACTTCTGCACGGCCGCGACCCAGCAAATCATTTCGAGTCTGTACGAATACACCTTCGGAGCGGAGCACAACGGCCGCATCTTCGTCGGCGCCTGCGTGGGCAGCGAACTCCACGAGCTCGGCATCCGCATGGTTTGTGATTTCCTGCAGATGGAAGGCTGGGACACACGCTACCTGGGAGCGAATACACCCGCGCAAGCCATCGTCGAGGAAGTCGCTCGAAGCGGAGCCGAGGTGCTTGGAATCTCAGCCACGATGACCTACCACTTGAGGCAGGTATCCGAAATCATCGCAGCTGTACGTGGCTGCGACGAGACAAGCCAGACAAGGATCGTGCTCGGAGGTTACCCCTTCCTGCAGGATCCCCAGCTCTACGCCGAACTGGGAGCGGACGGATACGCGAAAGGCGCGAGGGAAGCCGTCACGCTGCTGGACCCAGAGCGTAAAGGAGACCCCAGTTCTCCGTGAGCACACGAGACACAACCGGCGACAGCAATGACCAATTGTTGTTCGAAGACCTGAGCCGGGTGAACAACGAGCTGGCGAACACTCAACGTGAACTCGTGAGTGCAAACGTGAAGCTTGGGCGTCTCAACGCCCAGAAGGACCGTTTTCTCGGGATGGCGGCGCACGATCTACGGACACCGCTCGGAATCATCAAGGCCTACAGCAGCTTCCTCCGCGACGAGAGTACGAACCGCCTCGAGGAAGAGCAGTTAGAGTTCCTCGAAGAGATCCACTCGTGCGCCGATTTCATGCTGCGTCTTGTCGACGATCTACTAGACATCTCCAAGATCAATTCGGGCAATATGGAAATCACGCTCGAACCGACGGACCTCTTGGAGCTTGCCGAACGGGTGGTGCGGCGTAATCGCTTGCTCGCGGTCCCGAAAGATATCGAGGTACTGCTGAAGGTTGAGCCCGAGCGATTGAGTTCTTGCGTCGATGCTCGGATGATTGAACAAGTCTTCAACAACCTACTGAGCAACGCCGTCAAATTCTCTCATCCCGGCAGCACGGTCACGGTCGTCGTCTCGAGGGAGAGCAACACCGTCCGAGTCGAAGTTCGCGACGAGGGTGAAGGTATCCCCGTAAATGAGCTGGATGACGTGTTCGCCGCATTCAAGAAGACGAGCACGAAGAGTACGGCGGGGGAGAGAAGTACAGGCCTAGGTCTAGCGATCGTGCAGAGGGTCGTGAACGCACATGATGGGAAGATCTGGGTCACGAGCGAGCTCGGGCGCGGATCGACATTCTACTTCACGCTCCCTCTCGTCGAGCAGGTAGCCTTTGAAACCGAGGAGGCCGCGATCGATGTGGCTGAACCTCCCGTCCCCGTATTTCCGTCTGCCACTCACCTACGAGTCGTGCTCGCCGAGGATAACCCGGTGAATCGCAAGATCGGACTTCGCTTGCTGAAGAAGCTCGGGCACAAGGCGATCGCAGTGACGAACGGAGTGGAGGCGCTCGCGGAGCTCGAACGCGCAGCCTACGACGTCATACTCATGGACATCCACATGCCCGAGATGGATGGCCTAGAGGCAACGCGGCTAATCCGCGAACGCTTCTCCGAGGAAGACCAACCTATAGTCATCGCCATGACCGCGAGCCTCGAATACGCGGACAGCATTGTTTGCCGGAAAGCGGGCATGGACGACTATGTTGAAAAGCCCGTGGCAGAAACGCGGCTGCAGGAAGTCCTTGACCGCCAGATGGCTAGGCGTCGGCGGGCGAGCTGAAGCCCATAGGCGATGGTGCACAATGCGCCGCTCTGAGCTAGCTTCAGGCTGGTGTTCTCAGGTTCCCGCCCAGGCTAGCCGATGGCCCCGGGCCATGAACCCTCGCGTGCATCCAAGTACAAGACGAAATATCGAGTCACGAACTGGGCCGATTACGACCACACCCTTATCACCACGTGGACAACACCTGGTGGATAACCCTGAAGCTATCAAGGGCTAGGGAGCCGAGCCATCCGGTCGCCGGTATTCCCCGCTAAAGTACACGGGCGTTGAAAGGGAGCCATCCACGTAATCGACTCGGCCTTGCTCCTTAAGCAGCTGGATTTCGGGACTGACTGCACCCGTGGCGGGGCGCCGGGGCACAGCGCTTGCTCCTCCTGCTCCCTTTCTGAGGGTTCTTGCATCTGGAGTGCTCCTGAGTTCGAACTGATTGGAGTCGCCATACTCCTCAAGAAAACCATGAGCCTCCTCCCGATCATCCTCCTCGTCACCCAGCTCACCCCAGCTCTCGGCCAGGAGGGCGAGGTCGTACAGGAAGCCGACACCATCGGTATACAGAAAGCAGACACCGCCGGTATTTGGACGCAGTGGCGCGGCCCCTCGCGGGACGGTCACGTCCTAGGCGAGGCCTGGCCCTCCGATCTCTCTCCCGCGAACCTGGTGGAGCTGTGGCGAGTCGGCGAACTTGGTCCGAGCTACTCGGGTCCGGTTGCCGACGCGGAGCGCGTCTACACCACCGAGACGGTCGACAAAAAGTTCGAGGTCGTCAGCGCGTTCAGTCGCGCTACCGGAGAGAAACTGTGGCAAAGGACCTGGGAGGGAGCAATGAAGGTGCCCTTCTTCGCGGCGCGCAACGGCTCCTGGATCCGTAGCACCCCGGCCCTCGACGGGGATGCGCTCTACGTCGCCGGCATCCGCGACGTGCTGTCGTGCCTCGATGCCGAGACAGGTGCCATCCGCTGGACCGTGGACTTCGCCGAACGCTTCGAAACGAAGCTGCCGCCCTTCGGATGTGCCTCTTCCCCGCTCGTCATTGGCGATCACTTGGTCATCCAGGCTGGCTCCTCGCTTGTCAAGCTGGACAAGCGCACGGGCGAAACCCTCTGGCGCGCGATGGTCGACAGCGGTGATATCATGAGTGGAGGAGCTTTCTCCTCTCCCGTAGTCGCGAATCTAAACGATCGGCAGCAGTTGATCGTCCAGACACGCTCGGACCTCGCAGGGGTCGGGCTCGATGACGGCAAGGTGCTTTGGACGACGCCGGTCAAGGCCTTCCGAGGAATGAATATCCTGACGCCAACGGTCGTCGGCAACGGAGTCTTCACCTCGACCTATGGCGGGCGTGCACAGATGTTCTCTGTCACGGAGGGGGAGGACGGCCCGCAAGTCGAACGTACATGGAACGCTGGCGTACAGGGGTACATGACCTCACCCGTAGTCGTGGATGGACATGCCTACCTATTCCTTCGGAGCAATCGCTTTGCGTGCATCGATCTGGCCAAGGGTGAGGAGTGCTGGACGTCTCCGCCCACTGGGGATGAGTACTGGTCTCTTGTCGTACAGGGAGATCGTATTTTGGCCCTTTCGAATACGGGCATACTCCGCCTAATCCAGGCCAATCCGAAGGGCTACCAAGTGCTCTCTGAGCGTGAGGTCGCTGATTCCGAGACCTGGGCGCACGTCGCTCCTGCGGGCAATCAAGTCTTCATCAGGTCAAAGGACTCCCTCATCGCGCTCGGATGGAAGTGAGGCATGGGGGGAGCGCAGCTAGAAGCAGGGAAGTGGCAGATTCATCAGTCGCTGATTGGCACTCCAGGCTTCGGGCAAGATAGAGTGCGCGCAGCACTCGTAGTGCGTCCGAAACTGGTACGGCACTCCGAGCCCCCTATGACCGAGCCGATTCTCTACAGCGAGTCCATCCTCGTCCGTGTCGCCCGCGGCGACGCAGATGGGGTACGTGCTTGTCTTGATCGGTATGGGGCGCTGGTCTGGTCGGTCGCGAAGAAGGTCGGGGATGATATCGCGACGATCGAGGACGTTGTCCAGGAGGTCTTCATCGATGTGTGGAAGAGCGCGGGACGGTTCGATCCGGAAAAAGGGTCGGAAGCCACGTTTATCGCGACGATCGCTCGCCGCCGGGTGATCGATCGGCGTCGACGCGTCGGACGTGCTCCGATGCAGGAACTCATCGATGATTCGACCACGAGCGTCGACGATGCCGGCCTCACCCAGGTGGACCTTGGAGACGAAGCCCGACAAGCGCGCGAAGCGCTATCGGAGCTCAAGCCCGAACAGCGACGAGTCATTCTGATGTCCGTGGTTGAGGGTCTGACGCATCCCGAGATTGCCTCGGCGACTGGAATCCCGCTTGGAACGGTCAAGAGTCACATCCGTAGAGGACTCGACCAGGCTGCGCAGAAGCTGCGCTCGGCAGGGAGGATGAACCGATGAAGAATTTCGCCAACTGGGATGAGCATACGCTCGAACTCTGCGTCGAGCGTTTCACCCTCGGCTTAGAGCATGACAGCGAAGTGGCCCTTGGTCGACTCGCGAAGCGTGCCGACATTGAGGAGTTCGAGCGCGCCGTGGCCGCTGTGCATCTCGGCCTTCTGACCGATGTCGAGGCGCCGCCCGCGTCGTTTCTGGAGCGGCTTGAGCTAGAGGGGCAGCGCAGGGTAAACTCGAAATCATCGTTCGGTCCCGCGCAGGACAGGGCGGGCTCGTTTCTGAGTACGGCGCTCAGCGCGGCTGGCTGGCTGGTCGCAGCTACGCTGCTTCTCATGCAGATCCCTTTCGGCGGTGGCGGGGAGGACGTGCTCGCGATGCGCGCTTCGCTGGTCGCTGAGGCGACGGACCTCGTCCGTGCCGTATGGACCCCTACGGAGGATGCAGCTGCGACGGGAGCCAGCGGAGAGGTTGTGTGGAGCTCCGCCCGCCAGGAGGGCTACATGCTCTTCCAAGGGCTCGCCCCCAACGACCCCGCCGAGAGCCGGTACCAGCTCTGGATCTTCGACCCCACTCGCGCTGAATGGGAGGCAAAACCCGTCGACGGGGGAGTCTTTGGCATCCCGGACAGGGGCGTCGTCGTCGTTCCGATCGACGCGAAGCTCGCAGTTGGGGAGACGGCACTCTTCGCCGTCACGGTGGAGGTGCCCGGAGGCGTGGTGGTCTCCGAGCGCGAGCGCTTGGTGCTCACCGCCTCGCTCTGAGGCGAGCGGTCAGGACTCGAGGAGCTCGCGCCCAAGCTCGACGGCATGGCGTGCCATGAGCGCACAACCGTCCGCACCGATCTCTACTGCTCGATGCTCGCATCCGACAAAGGCCGAGCCTCCCGCGATGATCTTGATCCCTGGGCGAGCCGCACGGAGCATCTCGATCGCGCGCCCTACGGTATCGCGCTGTGTGTTCAACGTCGCGCCCAGCAATACCAGGTCGACCTCGAAGGTCTCGATTGCCTGGGGGAGATCGATGGAGGGCATGTTGGCTCCCAGGCAGATCGTGCGCCAGCCATCCAGCTCGAAGAGAGCCGCGACGATGCGCAGTCCAAGGTCGTGAGCATCCCCTTCGATCATCGTGAGCATTACTGTGCGCCCGTTCGGTTGACTCGCCGGCGCCATGAGAATCAAACGCTCGAGGAGCCGCCCGCTGACCTGGGTAGCGAAGTGTTCCTGGGCGACGTTGACCTCATCGGCATGCCAGCGGCGACCGATCTCACGTAGGGCTGTGGTCAGGATTCCTTCGAGGGCCTGTGGAACCGAAAGGCTGCCGGCGTCGACAGCGCCTGTGACCGAGGCGATGGCGGCTTGAGCGTCCCCCTCCAAGAGCTTTGCCAGGTAGGTTGTCACGCTTCCGCCGACGATGTCTGAGTCACCTTGTTCGTGTGACTCTCCGTCGCGGAGGAGCTCAGTCCGCGCTGCCTGGAAGAACTCGGGGAGAGGCTTCCATGCCGTTGCCGGAAGGGACTCCTCGAGGACGGCCTCCAGCTCTTCGAGGCCAACCGAAAGGATATCTGTAGCTAGGCCGCGGCTGGCGAAAGCCTCTTGTGTCCATTTGACCTTGGCCGCGAACGCCGCGATGCCTCCGTCGTCGGCTGCGGCCGCGAGCTCTTCCACCAACGACTTGAAGTGGGCCTGCCAGGCCCCGAAACCTCCCTCTAGCTCGCCATCGGCGCCGCTCCGTTCGGCAGTCCTGCTCGCTGCGAGCCCCGCGAAGCCTGAGGCGCTGGCGCGCAGAAGGGTGGCCGTGAAGTTGGTCGGGGACATGGCTCTTCATTATGCACTGCAGGCCTCACCCGATCGAGTGGCACGGGATTGCAATTCCGCTGGATGCGCACGGACCTTCGCATGCAACCCGGTAATCGGGGCGTCTAGGAACCGGTCAGGCCAGGTGTCGGTTCAGGTTCGGCCCCTGGCCCTGATAGTGCTCGGGTCACCGGAGCGATTCGAAACCGCGCCCTCAAATCTAATTGTGGAGTGCACATCAGCAGCACCGTCACCGTCGAGATCGATGGCGTAGACGCTTGTGGCACTACTCGCATAAGTCGTAATCAACTATCCCTGCCCAGACTGCCTCAGCGTAGTACTCGTCCATCCGAACGACACAGCCGCAGTCAGCAGGGATCTCATTAGCCACTCCCTATTCCTTACCTTGCTTCCTTGAAGTCTCGAGCCTTTAGGGCTTGCCGTTCAGCGTCGGATACCTCCTTCACGGGCCGTTATGAAGCGGCGCATTTGAGCTCCTTGCGCTTTCTTTGGTGCGCCACTGGCCTTAATTCGACAAGGGTAAATAGGAGCCCAGCTAGCGGATAGAGGCTTCAGGCACTCCGTGTCAGTCGCCTCCCTCTGTCCTCCAGTGCTAGGAAAATAGAGCCTCATCGCTAACCTTCACCCGTAGTGAGTGCTGCTCAGAGTGAAGGTGTGGGCTCCTAAATCCGCTTGCTCGGGTACGGGGCCGTGGTCGTCCCAGGCGGGGGTCGTGGTGGCAGGTGGAGGAAAGTCACTGACGCGGTACGCCGAGGTCGCGGGGAAGTTTGGTCAGCTGGTGCCTTGTTGCCCTGCCAAGCTCAGGTGAGGATGGTGGGCGAGGCTCTGATCTAGGGTGTGTGCCCCAGAACGACCTCCGACGACGAACCCGACCGTGAACTCTGCGGTGAACCCGCAACCCACAGCGTCCCCACGCTTGGAGAAGAAGCATGAAGCAAGTCAACCTGTTCGCGGCCGCCCTGGTGGCGCTTGGAATTTTCGGCTGTGCGGCCGGTCAGGCCAGCGGCGAGCTGGAGGCGCAGGACTCCGGATGGGTTTCGCTCTTCGATGGCGAGACTCTCAGCGGATGGACGCAGCGCAACGGAACGGCGGACTACCGTGTTGTTGACGGCGCGATTGTGGGCACCACCAAAGAGGGCAGCCCTAACTCCTTTCTGTGCAGCAACCGTGGCTACTCGGACTTTGAGTTGACCTTCGAGGTGCTCCTGGACAACCCGCTGAACTCGGGCGTGCAAATCCGTTCCGCCACCCGCGGCGGCCCAACGGGGCGCGTGAATGGGCCGCAGGTGGAGATCGAGGCCAGCGGTGCTGGTGGTGCTGAAGCGGGCTACCTGTATGCGGAGGCGGCGGGTGGTTGGATGACCCCGGATGACAAGCGCGCCCCGCACAAGCATTTTAAGGACGGCGAGTGGAACGCCTATCGCGTGCTGGCGGTGGGTTCCAACATCCAGGTCTGGATCAACGGTGCGCAGGTCTCCGATCTGACCCACGAGAAGCTCTACGGGAGTCACCCGCGCGGCTTCATCGGGCTGCAGGTGCACTCCATCGGCAAGGGCGCTGGGCCCTTCCAGGTCCGCTGGCGCTCGCTCAAGGTACGCGAGATTCGCACGGCCAAGGCGGGCTGGCAGAAGCTCTACAACGGCAAAGATCTCACGGGCTGGAACACCACGGGCAACTGGATTCCAAAGGACAAGGGCGAGCTATTGATCCAGCCCCGGGCTGGCGAGCAAGGCTGGCAGCGCTACGGCGCCTACCTCTGGAGCGAGAAGCAGTACGGTGACTTCATCCTCGACCTGGAGTACAGCTACCCCACGGGCGGCAACAGCGGCGTGTACTTTCGAGTGGGGGACACCGGCGATCCAGTAGAGACCGGCATCGAGGCGCAGATCCTCGACTCCACGGGCAAAGAGGGTCCCATGAGCCATCATGATCACGGCGGCATCATCAGCACCATCGGCGCTTCTAAGAACATGTCCCAGCCTGCTGGCCAATGGAATCACATGATCATCAGCGTCAAGGGATCGCACCTAGAGGTGGATCTCAACGGTCAGGGCATCGTCGATATCCAGCTCGACAAGAGCGCTATTAAGGACCGACCCCTGCGTGGCTACATCGGTCTGCAAGACCACGGCGAGCCCAACAACCTGCGCTTCCGCCAGATCCTACTGAAGGAACTGTAGAGCTACGCTGAGCACAGTACTCACTTTGCTCCGCCCTTCAGTGCCTGGAGGAGTACGGCCTCCTCGCTGACCTCCAGCGGCGGTGAGTGCTCTTCAGGGCGAGGGGATTAGTATTGAAGCCCCCTCCGGTGCGTGCCTGTGCTCGGCTCAGGCGGGGCAGCGGGCCTTGATGGCGAACGCACTGAATCTTGATTGCTATGCGTCGCATCGAAGGTGCGGCGTTGGTGCATAACTCCCCACCCTCAGCGCGCCCCACAGGGGTGTTCTCAGGTCCCCGGGTCGACCAGCCGATGGTCCGGGCATGAACTCGCGAGTCCACCCGGCCTATAAGACGAAGTACCGCGTCGCGAACTGGCCCGCGTACGACCGAGCTCTCGTTCAGCGCGGCGACGTCACCATCTGGCTGTCGCCAGAGGCGGTTGCAGGGTGGAAGCCGGCACGCGATGGCAGGCGGGGCGGCTAGCTCAAGTACTCGGATCTCGCGATTGAAACAGCGCTCACGCTACGCCTCCTGTTCCACCTGCCGCTGCGGCAAACTGAAGGCTTCCTGAACTCGGTCTTCAAGTTAATGGAGGTGGGGCTTGTCGCACCCGACCACACGAACCTCTCACGCCGCAACCAGGGCCTCCGTGTCGCGCTTCGCCGAGTCCCCATGGATGAACCGATGCATTTGATCGTCGACAGCACGGGCCTGTCCATTGTCGGGGAAGGCGAGTGGGCGGCCGCGAAGCACGGGCGCCTGCGAAGCACGGGCGGCCGCGAAGCACGGGCGGCCGCGAAGCACGGGCGGCCGCGAAGCACGGGCGGAAGGGCAAGCGCGGCTGGCGGAAGCTCGACCTCGGCGTTGATGGGCTGGCATAATCGTCGCGCAGGTACTCACGGCTGATCACGCGGACGATTCTGCAGCCGTGCCTGATCTACTCGACTAGGTCGACGGGCCCACTTCGAGTTTCATCGCCGACGCGGCGTATGACTCGCGTCCGATCTACGACGCAGCCACGGCACGAGGGGCC
>JBLFWN010000165.1:0-12000 GCA_047611405.1 Planctomycetota bacterium
CCTCGCGTGTGCGGCGCACCCAGCGCCTCGAGGCTCGCTTCAATTGTTGCCAGCTCGCCTTCGACAAGAGAGCTCAGCTGATCGAGCAAGGGACCGAATGCTTCGCCAGCGATTCGGTAGGCATCATGCTCAGTCTGCGTTGGTGCCGAGGTCGCGCTCAGCATGTTCGACTGGACGCTTCGAACACGGTCCTGAACTGATAGCGTGGTCGGCAGGTTGTGATCCGCCGCGAGTGAATCACCCGTGAGTTCAAGTCGGATCAAACGCAGACGCGCCTGCAAGGCATGAATATCTGTCGTTAGTTGCGGCTCCGCCCCGCTTGTCACGGCAACCGCCTTGAGGCACAAGCCAATGCGCTCGTTGGCGGAGCGTTCAACATCAACCGCACCTGCAACGGCGCGTGAGAGACGGCCGACTTTGCGTTGGAAGGCGGCGGCAGCCGCTCGATCCGCAGCAGGTAGGGTTGCCAAGTTCAGCGGGATGACCTCGAAGGACTGCGGTGAACTGAGTTGCGTTCGTGCTCCTGCCAGGTTTTTGACCAGCGTCGCGCTGTAGACACCAGGCAGTGCTAGCGGGCCACGCGGCGCGCGGTCCCAGGGTGCCAGCTTTCCACCGGAGCCCTTAGTGATCGGAGCCGTCGCAGGCTCGCGCAGGTCCCACGTGACGCGGTGCAGTCCCTTGTTGCGCGGGGCAGCGAGTGTGCGAAGCAAGCTCCCTTCCTCGTCGCGGATCTCGAGCTGAATTTCCGGGGCGATTTCTTCCGCTTCCGCGCGCAATTCGTCGAGCGACGGCAAGGGCGGATCCTCGTCCGCCTTGATCGCGTCCTTCTCGATGCCTTGTCGGATCTCCTTCTTAGTCTCCAGCTTCTCAGCCAGCGAGAAGGTAATTGTCGCTCCGAAGGGCGGGTTCTTCGCCGTGAAGTAGTTCGCGCCCTGACTGCCGCGACCCTTTCGACCGCCGAGACGCGAGCCTTCGATGTAGAGGTCGGCGTCCTTGATCGGGAATAGCTTCGCGGGGCTCGCGAGCGTCTCCTCCGTCATGCCTCGCAGCGGCGAGTAATCGTCGAGGATCCAGAAGCTGCGTCCGAAAGTACCAAGCACCAAGTCGTTCTCGCGCCTTTGAATCTCGATGTCGCGCACGGCAATCGTCGGGAAGTTGCCGGACAGCTCGACCCAATGCTCGCCGGCATCCGAAGTGAACCAAACACCGAATTCGGTACCGACGAAGAACAAGCCAGGATCGACGTGGTCTTGCACGAGCGCATGAATCGAACCTCGCTCAGGCAAGTCCCCCGCCATCGAAGACCAGGTCGCCCCGCGATCCGTGGAGCGCAATAGATACGGTTTAAAGTCCCCCGACTTGTGATTGTCGAATGCCGCGTAGACGGTGTTCGGCTCGAAGCGATCGGGCTCGACGTGCGTCACATAAGTGTTCTCCGGGACACCGGGGAAGCTATCGAAGCGAGTCCAATGCTCCCCGCCGTCACGCGTCGTATGAATCAAACCATCGTCGCTGCCGACCCAGAGGTGGCCCTCCTGCAATATCGACTCACGCATTGAAACGGCGCTGCCGTAGAAGCTCGTGGCATGGTGGCGCGCAACAGCATCCGCGCCCCACAGGCGCCCCATCACCTTCAAGTGGTCGCGATCGATCTCACGCGAAAGCTCCGGTGACACGACGCGCCACGAGTTGCCACGATCATCCGATCGATACAGCTTGTTGGCAGCGAAGTAGAGCCGCTTGTGATCATGCGGTGAGAGGATCAACGGTGAGTCCCAGTTCCAACGCAGCGCGGGCTCGCCCGCACCTTCCTTGGGCTTGATGTCAACGACCTCCCCACTGCGACGGTCATGCCGCACGAGTCCGCCGTACTGCCATAGCGAGTAGACGATGTTCGGATCGGTGGGATCGATCACGGTCTCGTAGCCATCACCACCGACGGTCACGAGCCAGTCACCATTAGTGATGCCCTCGCGTCGAATCGTGCGCGACGGACCGCCCATCGAATTATTGTCCTGCGTACCGCCATAGACGTTGTAGAAAGGCTCGGCTTCATCGACGCTGACGCGATAGAACTGAGTGATCGGCAGATTCGAGCAGAAACGCCATGTCTCGCCACGATCCCAGGTCTCGTACAAACCACCATCACATCCGACAAGCAGGTGCTCGCTGTCGTTGGGGTCGATCCCGACATAATGGTCGTCGACATGCTTGTCATCGACTCCCAGGCTCGAGAAGGTTTTGCCACCATCTTCGGTCACGGACAAGAAAGTGTCGACCAAGTACACGCGATCACGGTCGTGCGGATCCGCAAAGATCTCGTGGTAGTACTGCGGGCTCGAGGTGCCCCGATCCGATTGTTTCGACCAGCTCTCGCCGCGATTAGTGGATCGATAGAAGCCGCCCTTCCCGCGCGTCGCTTCGACAACCGCATACACGATGTCCGGATCCGCACCCGAGATCGCGAGGCCGATACGGCCCATGTCGCCACCAGGCAAACCGCCCTTGATCTCTCTCCAAGTCAAACCGGCATCGGTCGACTTCCAGATGCCCGACCCCGGTCCACCATTCAACAGCGTCCACTGACGTCTACGGCGCTGCCAAGTGCTGGCATAAAGCACATCCGGGTTACGCGGATCGCGCACGATCTCGTTCGCGCCGGTGTGTTCATCGACCGACAAGACGGGCGTCCACGTCTCGCCTCCGTCGGCTGAGCGATACACGCCGCGCTCACCACCCGCGCTCCATAAGGGCCCCTGTGCGGCGACAAGGATCACGTTCGAGTCGCGCGGGTCGATAAGGATCTCGCCAATGTGCTCGGACTCGCCGAGCCCCATATTTTCCCAGCTTTTGCCACCGTCACGAGAGCGATAGACGCCGTCGCCATAAGACACGCTGCGTTGACTATTGTTCTCGCCACTGCCGACCCAGACGACATTGGGATCACTCGGATCCAAGCTCACACAGCCGATCGAGTAGGACCCCTCACCGTCGAACACACTCTCCCAAGTCGTACCGGCGTTGTGGGTGCGCCAAACTCCACCGGACGCGGTTGCTACGATCCAACGCGCAGGGTGGTCGGGATGAATCGCGACATCGGCGATGCGACCAGAGGCCATGGCCGGTCCGATCGAACGCAGCTTCATGCCCGAGAGGGTGGCGGAAGAGAAGACTGACTTGGACTCCTCTTCCTGGCTTTCCGAGGACGCGCTGTCATCTTGAACGACAGAGGCAGATGCAACAAGAAGAAGAGCACTAAGCAGGAGTTCCATGATCGATTCGCAAATGGCAGGGCCGGGGTAGGCCGAGAGTCTACGGAAATCGATCTTCGTGTAAGTAGCTAGCCGTTCGAAGGGCGAACTAAGACGTGAATCCTGCGTATGCCTGGCAGGCCCATCGAACGACATCAGCCGCGACCAAAACTCCTCCTAGCGCGCCACAAGGCCGGAGCCGCGGCAGGAAGCGGCCGAGTTCCCATTCCGATCGCAGCGAAGTGCACAGGCCTAAAACGAGAGCGAATAGTGACGCGGATGGTCTCTTAGCCTGAGGACTCAATGCAATTGCCATGCGAAGTACAGCCAAAATCAAGAGGGCGTGCACGCACAGAATCTGCGCCAACGAAAAGAGGCGGAGCCTCGTGCACGAGTACTCCGCCTCACTGAATTGGCGTTCTGGAACCGGGTGAAATTATCCGATGGTGTTGATGCCTGTGGTGCCCTGATCGCCCTTCAGATGCAGCGCCACTGCGCCCTCTGTGTAGATCATCGGTTCTTTGCTCGCGCTGGCTTGATCTTGTGCATCCATCACGTCATGACGCAAGCCGTCGAGGATGCTGTTGAAGGCATCGCCAACGCCCTTCTCATTGAAACCGTTCTCGAGTGCGTTTTGCAGACGCTCGAAGACTTGACCAAACTCGGCCTGCAGTCCCTTCAGCTCGGAGGCAGCGTTGTTGCCTCCGGTGATCATGCTCGTCAATCGCGAGTCGACTCGATCGAAGGCGGATTGTAGTCGCGCATCCAACATCGACTCCGACTCGGGCTTATCCGGCATTTCCGCATCACCAACCTTGGTGATCGTCTTCATGCCGTCGTCGCTGGGCTTCGATTTGACGTTGCCCATCGGATCCGCCGGCTTATCGTCCGATTGATCTGCGCCCAGGATCGAGTGAACATCCGAGCGCAATCCGGCGAGCGCATACTTGTAGCCTTGATTGACTTGATCGTCGCTAAGTGTGCCGTTCTCGAGGCCGTACTGCACACGCGACATAATCGACTCGAACTGCTCGTGTGCATCGTTCAATGCACCCAGCTGGTCCTTGTCGAAGTCGTTCACCGAACGCAGATTGTCGAGGCGATCGTCCATGCTCGAGCGGAACTGATCGAGCTCCGCCAGGTCGGCTTGACCGGGCACCGACGGTTGCTCGACAGGCTTCGTCTTCATGTCATCAGACGGCTTGGGCTTCACCTTCTGCATGTCGTCGATGGCTGCTGCAGGCTTATCCTTCTCCGGCCCGTCCATCTGCAACGCGGAACGCACATTGTCGCGCAACGCGTTGATTGCAAAAGAGTACGCCTTACGCAGCTTGCCTTTAGACTGCAGTCCGCCTTCATCCAGCGCGTTCGAGATGCGATCGACAAGCGCAGTGAACTCGCTGCCCGCACCCTCCAACGCTTCGCGCTGATCCGCGGTCAGCTCTTTGTCGTTCAGCATATTCGCCAGGCGATCATTGATCCGCCCCGAAGCCGCATCGAGACGCTCTTGCCGCGTCACAGAGGGAGTATCTGCGTTCGACCCGACACCCCATGATGCCGAGGGACGTAGACGCTCTGCCTGAACATCCGGACCCTTCCCGGCGGCTGCAGCGCGGCCTGCGTGCTGCGGGCCTTGGGGAATGCGAGCGATGTCGTTGTGGGGCGTTGAGGGGATCTGCATGTGGGGCTTATCGGACGGGATCCCTCCGAGCTGAGTGCAATCACGCACTTTACGGAGGTCTTGTGAAGCCGTGATGCGGATCTAAAATCCGACTTCCTCGATTCGCGAATAATGCTCTCATGGAACGCGCAGAATTCCGGATGAACCGGAAAATCGTTCAGGCTAGAGGCCATCCTGCAGCCATTGTCGAGCCGCGGTAAGTTGAGCCCTGGAGCCCGGCCACTCCTGACGCCAGAGTTCGCAACCCAGAATTCCCCAAGCGTTGGGGTACACTTGACGTATAGCAGAAGTAGGCAGTGGAACGGATCCGGCCTCCGCCCCACCACTCTGCTAGAGCGAGAGCACATCACTATGAAGAGCACGACATCGAGCCTGATCGGGATGTTGATCTTGATGGCCCTCGTCGCGGGAGTCTGGATGCTCACGTCGATCAAGGAGACCTCGCCCGAAGATGCTCTCTCCGTCAGTCAGTCGAAGAGAGAAAGTCCTGCGACATCAGCCGCAGAGACGACAACACTCGAAGCGCCGCCTGCGCTCGAGCGTGTAGAAGCGACGCCAGAAATGCATGAGGCCAGTCGCATCTCCAACATGCTGCGCGATGATCTGGAACAAGAGCTACGCAATACAAAGGCGGAACTCGAGCGGGCGCGATTTGAGTTGCTGTCAATCGAGGGCGAGAACTCCCATCTAGCCGCCGAGAGTGCTCCCAGTTGGAGTGCATCCAAGGTCATCGGTCCGCCTGATGCCGAACCGACCAGGGACGATCAGAACGCGTGGGCGCCCGCGCAGGCCAATGCAGCCGGTTTGCAGTGGGTCGAGGTGACGTACCGCACAGCCATGCGCGCCGACTCGATTCACATATATGAAGTCTGCACACCGGGAGCCGTAGTTTCAGTCAGTGGCTACGACACACGCGGCAAGCGTCATCTGTTGTGGAGCGGAGTAGATCCGATGACTGCGCCGGGTGCGTTTGCACTCAACGTTCCGCGTACCAAGTTCAAGGTCAAGAGACTGCGCATCACGATCAACCCGATGATCAAGAAGGGTTGGAACGAGATCGACGCAGTCGAGTTGATCGGGCCGGACGGCCGCGCGTGGGCCAGCTCAGCAACGGCTAGTAGCCATTTTGGTGCGATGCAGAACACTGCTGTGAACAGCGTGTTCTCTAGCTTTAAACTGGTGCAGCCCGTTACGGGACGCTGAGCCGCGGGACCCTACGGAGTGGACGAGCAGCTCAGGCGTGGCACGAGCCTGGATGCATAAATCGTAATCCCGTGCATCGCGACGACGTCTCGATCGCTCAGTGCGACAGGAGCAGCCGTACTTTCAGTCCGAGCGGCCTTCACCGCGCACGAGCTCGTGCACTTGGTTCACATCTAGCGGCCCAAAGCGCTCCTCAATTCCGTCGATCCAACGCACGCGCAGCTCTCGCGCAGCCGACTCATCGCCAAGCCCAAAGTGTGCCCGCGGATCGCTGGCGCTGCAGTAGCTACCGCCCGGCTTGCACTCGCGACGTAAAGTGCGCTCACCCAGAGTCAGCATCACGCTGGCACCCAACGCATCACGTCCATATTCGACGGGGCGCGCGCTCAGCCAGTTGCCGTGCTCTTCATAGACATTGCGATACAAGAGAGCGCGCGAGTCGCGATTGATCACGATCGCATCGACAGCTCCATCGCCGTCTATGTCGCCGAAGGCCGCTCCTCGGCTCGTCGCAATGATGCTCTCGTCTCCGTCACAGAAGGCTTCGACCACTTTCCAGCGTCCTTCCGGCGAACCCTGCATCAGTGTGTCAGGCTCGGCGTATGGATCACCTTCGGTCAGCGGGTCCATCAAGAGATTGACGCGACCATTGGCGTAAAACAGATCCAAGTACCCGTCCGCGTCAAAGTCATGAAAGCCGACGCCGAAGCGTGTGCGTCCAAAATTCCCGGTGCCGATGCCGACCTTGCTGGTCTCTTCCACAAAGTGCCGACCAGCGTTGCGAAAGAAACCATCGCGCTCACGCGCCATGTGCACGACCAGCAGGTCGAGGTCGTCATCGCCATCCACATCCGCGGCGTCTACGCCCATGCCTGCCCTGTTATTCCCGTAGCGATCACGTGCACAGCCACGCACTTCGGCCATATCGACAAAGCCCTCGCCATTGGGAATGTTCAACCACAAGCGGTCCGGAGTCAGGTCGTTCGCAACGAAGAGATCCAGCGTGCCGTCGCTATCGAAGTCACCGGCCACGACCCCGAGTCCGTTGCCACGCATCTCGGCCATACCCTTCTCCAGGGTCACATCCTCGAAGCTGCCGTCGCCGCGGTTGTGATACAGCGTGTCGCGCGCAGGCGACTCATACCCCGCAGGGCCGCAATAGTCGGCCTGCCCCGTGGGGTTGTTGCAATCCATCTCGGTCTCGAGGCTCCAATCGAGATAGTTCGCCACGAACAAATCGAGATGCCCATCGCTATCGAAATCAAAAAAGGTCGCGCTTGTGCCCCACCCAAGGTCTCCGACTCCCGCCGTCTCGGTGACATCTTGGAAGTGACCACTGCCATCATTCGCGAGCAGCCTGTTCGAACCAACGTTCGTGATGTACAGGTCAACATCCCCATCCCGATCGTAGTCACCGGTTGTAACGCCCATGCCATAGCCCGGAACCTGAACGCCGGAGCCTTCGCTGACATCTCGGAACTGGCCAGCATTATTTTCGAAGAGCTGGTGCGCAGTATTCCCCGTCGCGAGCAAGCTCCCGCTTTGGATCAACACGGCGTCGAGATCGCCATCACCGTCCATGTCGAAGAGCGCGGCCCCCCCGCCCATCAATTCTGGATAGAGGAAGCGCTCGTCATGGCCAGAACGATGAACGAATGCTAGTCCGCGGTCCTCAGCACACTCTTCGAACCAAAAGGCAGGTCGCGTCTGCGCCCCGTCACTGGTTGTGTCCGAGCTAGGCCCCTGCGTGGATTCATCTGATCCACAAGCAGCGAGCACAAGTGCCGCAATTCCAACCGTCATCCTGTCCATCATCAGGGTCGATCCCCTTCTTGGTCGAGCTGTTGCTGGATGACAGACGCAATAGGGTGAGCCGCATCAATGGCAACGAGTCGTGCCAGCGAAGCCTTGGCTCCGCTGCGGTCTTTTGCTTCGAGTTGCGTCACAGCCAAACCCGCCCAAGCGTCGGCCAAGTCGTCATTCCATTGTGTGGCGCGTAAGAAGTGCTTAGCAGCATCCTGCGGCGAGCCGCGTTCGATCCATGCCTTGCCGGCCGCGACCTCGAGGTCGGCGCTTTCGATCCCTGCGCTCTCGGCGTACTGATGACAGCTTGCAATAGACTCGAAGTCGCCGAGCCGCAGCGAGATATCAGCCTCGATCAAATAAGCCTCGACACTGCTTGGATCCAGCTCGCGCGCTCGTATCGCCGCATCCCGCCCGGGACCAAACTGTTGCACTTCTCTGCGCGTTGCGGCCAGCGCCAACCAAAGGCGAGCGTCTTGATCCACAAGCTTCGTGGCCATTTCCCAGGCCTGCAGCGCTTCCGTCCAGCGCTGTGCCCGGACATAGGTGCGCCCGAGCATTTTGTACACGCGCTCATCGTCGGACACGCGTTCGGCCAACGCGTTCAACAAGCGCAACGCATTGTCAAAACGCCCGGCGGCAGCCATGCGATCCGCACGCAACAGAGTCGCGGAAGGGCCCAACTCCAGGTCACCGATCTTGACCGCGTCCATTTCGCGCATCCAAGGATCGGCGCCGCTCGCTCGTGCGCCGATTCCTAGCCGCAATTCTTGTTGTGCCTCGTCCACGCGCCCCAAGCGCGCCAGCGCCTGCCCGCGCAGGCGATGCGCCAGCGCCTGATTGCCCGGCTGTACCTTCTCGATCTTGTCGTGCGCTGCGAGTGCACCAGCCACGTCACCCTCGTCAAGCTGCACCTGGATCAGTCCGAGCTGCGAGCTGACATCACCGGGGTCGAGGCGTAAGGCCTCCACGAAGTAGGACTTCGCGCGCTCGGGATAGCCCAGCTCGACCAAGTAGCGTCCACATTTACGCCAGGCGGGTGCGTAGTCGGGAGCGAGATCGTGGACTTTGGCAAAGGCTTGCAGCGCTCCGTCCTCGATCCCCAAACGCGTCCGAGTAATCGCAAGCCGATACCACGATTTGGCATCCGCTGCGTCCAATGTAATGGTGCGCGCGTAGCAGCCCTCGGCGAACTCGTGCAGCGAGTGGGCTTGATAGAGCAAACCGAGTCGCGTCCAACGCTCCGCCGAGAACGAGTCCGCCAGAAGCTCGTCGCGCGTACTCTCGAGCGCCTGCACCAGCTCCTCGTCGTACCCGCTGAGATCAGACGGCCACGGGACATCGGGAGCAGAGCCCGAGTTGGGATCGAGGCCGGCATCTCTCTCTAGTTGCCCATCTCCGCAAGCCGCCATGCACGCAAGCAGCGCACACATACCGACGAGCACGGCAGCGGGGCGTGATTTGCTAGCAGAGATGAGCATGGGATGCGGGGCGGCAGGTGCGGCGCACTTGGCCGGAAGCGCAAGACAATAGCATGTCGAGCAGGCCAGCCGAGCTGGACTCACTCATCGATCTCGATCCATCTGGACGCAGGCAAGTTCGGCTCCCTGCTTTCCGCACTTGTCAAAGGCAGTCACGCGCACATCGTGGGGGCCGGCAGCGGCGGAGGTCGAATCCCAGCTTCCTGGGCCGAGCGGGTCATTGATCACAGTCGAGGTATACGAGGAAGTCCCGATTGAATTCCAGGCACCAGCACCCTGCCGCTGGTCAAGGCGATACGCATCGAAGCAGATATCCCAGGCAATACCGTCCACGCAAACAGCCGCGCCATAAATTTGACAGGCCGAAGGGTCCTAAGCTCGAGTGAGTCGAAGTGATGGTCGACGAAGACCACCTTCACATCTGTCTCGCTCAGTCCACAGGCGTTCGAAGCCGTGCAGCTCAGAATGTAATAGCGCGGGTTCAAGCCAGCCGTATTCCACGTGCCGAGCACACAGCCGACGACAGGGCTGACATCCGATGCAATCTCGGTCTAAGCGTTGGCGCCGCTCAACATGTACTCCAGTTTCGAATCCGCATGTGAGTCGGCAGCGGAGACGGCCGTGCCTTGAATCAGAACCGAGTCGCAGATGCAATCGAAACAAGTCGGACTGGTGATGAGCGCTTGGGGCGAGTTCGAGCCATCGAAAAGGAGGTTCAGCGCCAAGTCCCCACCGCCTTGGCTCGGGTTGTAGTCGGAGACCTTGGTGCGGTATTCGACGCCCGCGTTGACGGGTACATTCAGAAGCTACGAGGTCAGACCAGTACCCGAATCATCGTCACGGGCCAACTGGGCCGGCAACGCACACGGAATCTCAATCCCGATGAATTCTGCACAACCATTGTGGATGCTCAGCACGGTGTCGTAGCTGGAACCATTGGTGTTGACGCTGATCGCCCCGTCGCAGGGCGGAATGAAGGAGTACCAAACGCTATTGCTGACTCCGATGTTGTTCAGCTCGCAATCTTCTAGTGCTTCGCACGGCTCGATCGATGCGTGATGCGTCGAATAGAAAGGCGAGAAATACGCTGTACCGACGACCGGTTCCGCATCGACGCATGCATCGTTTGCGGGCAAGTAGCGCATGTTGAAATTGAAGAGACCTCCGCTGTCCTTGCCTGTCATGCGGATCTTATATGTCACGCCGACGCTGAACTTGAGGAAGACCTGACTCGTCATTCCAAAGAAGTAGTTGTCTTTGCAGACGAGCTCGTTGACATCGCCGGTGCACTGGAAGCTTCCGCCCAAGATTCGGCAACCATCCCAGACAGACAAGACGGTGCGGCAACGCTGCGTCCGTTCTCTTCGAGAGGCTCCTCGATGAACACCTCCTTAGGACACCGGCGTGATCCTCATCGCCGTTCTCTGAGAAGGTCTCGCGGATGGCTTAGTTCAGAATCGGCTCCTGAGCCGGAAGGTTGGATGCCAGCAGGGCGGGCAGACAAGTGAGTAGGGACGGTCGCTTGATTCGCATTTCGCTGAGCCAGGCGGGTCATTCGTCCCGCTCACCCTGAATCAGCGTCTGCTAGGCGCCGTTACGCACCGATTTCAGGTCTTGGAATCGAGATCTTGGCTAGATCTCCGAAATACTTAGGAGACGGTCCCGCACTCCCCAGCGCGCACTCCTAAGACCTTAGGAGGACAGTCCATCCCCGCGCCCTGCCTCCTGGCGCTCCTATCGAACATGCCCGACGACTCTCAACCCGGCCGCCTGACCGACCTGGAACTCGAGATCATGGATGTGATCTGGGGTTCGCACCCGACCCCCGCCACGGTGCGCGGCGTCACAGATGTTCTGGATGCGAGCGGTCGCAAGCCGCTGGCGTACACGACGGTCCAGACGATGATGAACATTCTGTGCCGCAAGGGAGTGCTGACATCGGCGCCGGGTCCAGGTCGCGCGCATGAGTACCGAGCGTTGGTCACACGCGAGTCGGCGACGACATCGATGACTCAGGACTTTGTCCAACGCTTATTCGGTGGACGCAGCAAGCCGCTGCTGGCGCACCTACTTGAGCGTGAGGAGTTGGACCGTACTGATCTGATGAGTTTGCGCGAGCTGATTGATGAGCAGCTGACGGAGGAAGACTGATGCTGGAATTCGCGCTCCAATTCGTTGTTGCTGCCATCACACTGACGCTGAGCTGCTTGCTGTTGTGGCCGTTGTTCCGCGTGATTCGCAAGCGCCCCATCGAGGGCTATCGCCTCGCGCTGTTCTTGCTCGTTGGCTCAGCCGTCCTGCCCTTTATTCAAGTGTGGCGGCCACTGCCGACGCATCCGGTTGTTCGCCTCGTAGCTGATGTGACGAAGAGTCGTCTTGAACAGAGCCTCTCTCGACTCGACGCGCCAGACGAGCAAGTGACCACTACCGATCCAACCCTTCGAACCGCAAACGCAGTTGCGAGCAAACGCCAACTCGATCAACCCAAGCGCGGCGCGATCGATACGCGTGCGGAGCGACCCAGCCAGGCCGGAACTCGACGCTCTGCTTTAGCTCCTCTCGCAAGCGCGCGCCCTGCCGC
>JBLFWN010000166.1:0-11941 GCA_047611405.1 Planctomycetota bacterium
GGATTGGTTCCCTCGAATCGACTGACAAGGCGCCAGGTTCTGCGCATAGTTGCGCGCTATTCGTAGGTTCTGGCAACGCGGACAGGCGGTTCGAGGGGGCCCAGACATGAATCGCTGTTTTTCAACGGGCTGCTAGAGTCCAACGCTCGTGGCCCGACCCGTTTGATGACTTAGCCCACGCTATGCCAGAGAGGGTGGGTCAAAGGATGCGCTGCAAAACGGCACTTGCAGAACACTCTCCGCCTACCACCAGTACCCTGCTCGCCCTCGGGGGAAAGTACCGATCCAGCCTTCTTAGAGGTTGCCGGAAAGATCGCGGTGTAATGCGTCGGAAGGTAGACCTGCGGAAGGTTCCCGGTCTCGGTCCCATAACCTCCCGGATGGATGCATGATCGCATTCATCCCATAGCGGCTTCGGTGAGTGGGTTATCCTGACTCCATACTCCCTTCGATCACCAATTGCGCTCAACTACGCGCTCCAGCGGCTCCTCCCCGTCCCAGGGAGTGCGCGTCTCAAGATCGAAGCGATTCCCGGGGCTCATGAAAGAGAACTGCCCCCCGGAATCGATGGACCGTTTCGAATCGTAGATGGTCACGTAGGTCGTCCCCGCAACCACAAACGACCCGCCCGAGACGAGGATCGCCGCGTTCTCGTCAAGCCCGATCCCAAGCAGCTGCTGTTTTGCCTGTACGAATTCCAACAAGTCGAACTGAGGGTTGCGAGCCAGGACGTGTTGGTCGATCGCCACGTCCTTCAAGAACCCGAAGCCCCCATCATGATCGTATTGGTCTTCGTGTCACCGCGGGCAAGCTAGGACCCGAGAATCGTGGCGCCGGCCGAACTCCCACCGATCACTCCGGCAATGGTCTTCCGAGCACCCCTTCGCACCACTGCCGGAACACAGATCTCGCTATTGAGTCGAGGATCGAGATTCCCTGCCTTACACAAGGCTATGGGGTCCGCCACCAGAGTGGCCGGATCGATCATGGGAGGACTCGTCGGTCGCCTGGAAGCCAAACTGCACAGCTCCCAGCTGGCGAACGCACGCCAGCGATACTCTCCCCCATTTTTCGCCTGAATATCCCAGGCGAGAACACCAGCCTCAATCCGGGCGGCCCTGCGCCTCGTCTTCCGCCAGCAGCTCAGCATCGAGGAGGAAGGTCCCGAACGGAACCAGCGATGCGACGCCGATCCGCAGCCCCCACCCAATGCTTCGGCCGCGCCGAAGCATGCCCTCAAGAATCAGCAAGCAGAGCGCAACAAACAACACGCCATGCCCGGAGCCCAAAATGCGTACCCCAAGCGGAAGCCCAGCGAGGTACTTCAACGGCATGCCGACCAAGAGCAGCAATAAGTAGGACACCCCTTCCAGAAACGCGATCGCACGCAGCTGCGCAGCGCAGGTATCAAAGCGTAGGAGAGTCGAAAACTGCATTGAGAGGCTAAGTCAACTAGAGAGAAGATCGGACAGGCGCCGCTGTGCGCTTTGCCTCAATCCGCGGGCTGATAGGCTAGGCGCCCTCATCCCACGGAACCAAGGACCAGATGCCCGAATCGAAGAAGAAGCAGCGGCCCTCGCTGAACAGCCTGCGCCACGTGTTGCGCGAGATCATGCTGCCGCGCTGGAAGCTCCTCGCAACGGGGCTCTTCCTTATCTTGTTGAGCCGCTTCGCTGGCTTGGCTCTGCCGTACTCGACCAAGTATCTGATCGATGATGTCATCGGTGGCGAGGGTCAACTGGGCCCCATCTTGTGGATCGTCGGGGTTGCGGTCCTCGTGCAGGCGGGCTCCTCCTTCCTGTTGACGCGCTTGTTGAGCGTCGAAGCGCAGCACCTGATCGCACAGATGCGAATTCAGATTCAAAGACACGTGCTGCGCCTGCCTGTCTCGAGCTTCGACAATTCGAAGTCAGGCGAACTCGTCTCGCGCATCATGAACGATGTCGAGGGCGTGCGGAATCTGGTCGGGACGGGATTGGTTCAGATGATCGGCGGCACCTTGACCGCTGGCGTTGCGTTGACACTCGTCGTGGAGATCAGTGCGACGATGACTGTCTTGGCGATTATCCCATTGGCGCTATTCGGCCTGGCCTCGATGAAGGCGTTCAAAACTCTACGCCCCACCTTTCGCAAGCGGCGCAGGATTCAGGCCGAGGTTATTGGCCGCTTGACTGAATCGCTGGGAGGCATCCGTGTCATCAAAGGCTTCAACGCAGAAGCCAGCGAAGACAAAGTGTTCGAGAGTGGCATCTTGGAGCTCTTTCGCAACATCCGCACGACCATGACCACTTCGGCCGCGATCACGAGTCTGGCCACCTTGCTGATGGGAATCGCATCCCTGGTGATCATGGGATACGGAGGCCATTTGGTCATGCAAGAGGAGCTAACGCTGGGCGAGTTCGTTTCCTTCAGTCTCTTCCTTGGCTTCCTGATCACCCCCATCGTGCAAATGGCCAACATCGGCACTCAAATCACCGATGCCTTTGCAGGACTCGACCGCATGGCCGAGTTGATCGGACAGCCGATCGAGGATGACGACGAGCGTCGGACGGTCGACTTGCAGTCCCTGAAGGGGCACGTGATCTTCGAAGATGTTCGCTTCGCCTACGAGGGCGGAGAGAATGTTCTGGAGGACATCAGCTTCGATGTGCCGCCGGGCACGCTCGTCGCGCTCGTTGGTAGCTCCGGCTCGGGCAAGTCGACGATCGCTGGCTTGGCCGCTTCTTTCATGACACCGACGAGTGGTCGCGTCCGCATCGATGGACATGACGCGGCGACGCTGCGCCTCTCCAGCTATCGGCGTCACTTGGGACTCGTGCTTCAGGATGGCTTCCTGTTCGACGGCAGCATTCGCGACAACTTGTTGTTCGCGAACCAGGACGCGTCCGAGGAACAACTGCAAGACGCGGTCAGGCGTGCACACGTACATGAATTTGTGGACCGCTTCGAAAACGGGCTCGAGACGATTATCGGTGAGCGCGGGGTCAAGCTCTCCGGCGGCCAGAAGCAACGCGTTGAGATTGCACGCGCCTTGCTGGCCGACCCACGCATTCTGATCCTTGATGAAGCTACCTCGAATCTGGATACCGAGAGTGAGTCATTCATCCAGAACAGTCTCGAAAGTCTGATGTCCGGACGAACGACGCTGGTGATCGCTCACCGATTAACGACGATCCGCAAGGCGGACGTGATTCTTGTCGTAGAACAGGGACGCATCGTCGAGCGTGGGAATCACGAAACTTTGATCGAGGCCAAGGGGCGCTATCACGATCTGTACACCTATCAGGCCAGAATCTAAGCAGTCCGGGCGGTCGTCGGCTGCTACACGATCGCGATATTCGGCCGCTGGGGCTCGCGTCGCCAATCCAAAGCGTCGCACCGATCGCTCGCTTCGTACGGCCCCGCCGCTGACTATCGGGAAAGAGAGCGCGTCGATCGGCTCATTCCGTTCTGCAATCGGTAATGCCAGATCTCTATCATGGCCGGCGCCCAGCGGCCATGCCTCTTGGCCCGACGAGCGACGCTGCCAGAATTAGATTGGCGGCGATCGAAGCCATCCACGAAAGAATTGACATGAATTCGACGATGATTGCGCCCGAGCTCTTCCTGCAGGACACCATCCTGCCGGTCCTGGAGGCTCTTGACGCTGCGTCTCCCGACTCGGCAGCCAAACTACTGCTCGGCACAGCGATCCAGGAGAGCGACTTACTTTATCGTCGGCAACTCGGTGGTGGTCCGGGCCGCGGCCTGTTCCAGATGGAGCCGGCTACGCACGACGATATCTGGAATAACTACCTGAGATACCGCAGGAACTGGGCGAGCAAGGTCGAGAGTTTCTTGGGCTCGGGCACCACGAATCAGGTCGATGAACTTGAGAACAATGATCGCTACGCTGCGGCGATGGCGCGCATCCATTACATGCGGCGTCCCGAGCCCCTTCCTGATGCAGGCGATCTGGAAGCGATGGCTCACTATTGGAAGCAGCACTACAACACCGCACTTGGACAAGGAACGGTGGATCAGTTCATTGCCAAGTGGAAGTCGCGTTTCCCCGCCATCGAATTAGGGAAGGGCTGAGCCGTGCGCCCGCCCGCACCTCTTCACAACTCTCTTCCACAAAACCCACACCATCTCATGCTGACCCGAATTTCATCCATTGCCTGCACCCTGTCGGTGCTTGTCGGTTCCGTCTCCGCCCATGTGCGATTGCCGCAGTTCTTCTCGAGTCACATGGTGCTCCAACGGGACAGCGAGTTATCCATCTGGGGATTCGCGGATCCGCAGGAACAGGTGTTGCTCGAGTTCGGCGATCAGAAAACCACAGCGGCTGCCGACGCTGAGGGTCATTGGCGCGTGCAACTGAATGCAATGCCAGCCAGCACCGAAGGCGCGACCCTGCGAGTTCAAGGTCTTGAAAACGAAATCAGGCTAGACGATGTGTTGGTCGGTGAAGTCTGGTTGTGCTCCGGACAATCGAACATGGTCTGGAGTGTGAATGGCGCCGATGGCGCTGAAGAAGCCAAGGCACAAGCCACGGACCCTCGTATTCGGATGTTCACAGGGGCTCGCATCAGCACTCCCCATCCACAGACCGACCTGCAAGGTTCATGGACTGTCGGCACTGGTGAGAGCGTCGGGGATTTTTCGGCTGCGGCCTACTATTTCGGTCGTGAACTCCTCAGCGAACTGGATGTCCCTATCGGATTGATCAACGTCAGCTGGGGCGGAAGTCGTGTCGAAGCGTGGACGACTCTCGACACCCTGCGCCAGACACCTGCGGCCAAGAGCAACTTGGAGACCTATCAGTTGTATGCGCTCGATATGGCCAAGGCGCTAAAGTCACGCTCGGATCCCGAGCTTGATGACCGCGAGTGGGAAACGGCTTCCTTGCCGGCGATGTTCAAAGATATCGGCCACGACATTGACGGGATCATTTGGTTCCGGCGCGAGGTTGCGCTGCCAGCAAAATGGCGCGGCAAGCCGCTGCGCTTGAACTTGGGTGGCATTGATGATGAGGACCACACATATGTGCAGGGCGTCGAGGTTGGAAACACGAACAACTGGCAAGCAAAGCGTAGTTACCTGATTCCTGCTTCTGCAACGAGTGTCCAGAGCCTGTCACTAGCAGTTCGAGTTCGCGACGGTTCCGGGCCGGGAGGCTTTCACGGAGCGGCCGAGGAGATGAGCCTGCGACCGGAGGGCGAAGAAGTTCCCGCACTGCCTCTCTCTGGCGAATGGCGCGTCCAAGTCGCCACTTCAGTCAACCCGCCAGCAGACCAACATCGACCCGCGCATTTGTTCAATGGCATGCTGCACCCCTTGATCGGCAGCAAAGTACGAGGCGTGATCTGGTACCAGGGCGAAAACAACGCGATCCGTGAAGAAGCGGTCGACTACTACGAGCTGCTGCCAGCCTTCATCCAGGACTTGCGCGAACAATGGGGTCAACCGCGGCTTCCTTTCATTCAGGTGCAGCTCCCGAACTTCGGACGCAACGGAGACGCCTTCTGGAATTATCCGATTGTGCGCGATGCACAACTGCTCACGCTGCACGAGCTGCCGGATGTTGGATTGGCGATCACGATCGATATCGGGGATGCCAAAGACATCCACCCACGCAACAAGCGGGATGTCGGCAAGCGACTCGCGGCGTGGGCTCTCGCCAAGACCTATGGGCACAAGAGCGTTGTTGCTTCAGGCCCCGTCATGATCTCCGTTCAGCTCGAAGCATCGGGCGCCAGAATTGGATTCGAGACCTACGGCAGCAAACTGAAGGTACGTGGAGACGAGCAGCTGGGCGGCTTCACCCTGGCGGGATCGGACGAAATCTTTCACCCCGCGCAGGCCCGGCTAGACCAAGGACAGGTCGTCCTCGAGTGCGCAGAGGTCCCAGAACCGGTTGCCGTGCGCTACGCATGGGGCAATGACCCGAGCGACGCGAACTTGGTGAACGCGGCAGGCCTGCCCGCGTCTCCCTTCCGCAGCGATAAATTCCCGCTCTTCTAGCCGCCCTCCGTAGCCGGCACGGCACCTCCCCTCGCGGAACCCGGTTGGGCTGTGCCCCTGCTGGCGCGAGGGAACGCATAGCACCGTATCGTCGCAGGCATTTCGCCGTTACCGTGAAGGTTATGGAACGCAATCAACCGAGCATCTTCAACGATGTCATTGGCCCCGTGATGCGAGGAGCTTCGAGCTCGCACTGCGCGGCTTCCGTTCGCATCGGAAGGCTCGCTCATTCGTTGATGGGCGGGCACATCGACACCGTCTTGGCCGAGTTCGACCAATCAGGCAGCTTAGCGACGACTCACGAGAGCCAGGGCTCCGACATGGGACTCGTCGGTGGCTTTTTGGGCTGGGATCTAACCGATGAACGCCTGCTCGAATTTCAGCGCGGTGCCGAAGAAGCTGGCTTGCAATTCGAGGTCAGGATCACGCACTTCGACACTAAGAGCCCAAACATCTACAAGCTGACACTACAGAACGGAAGCGATGTGCATCAGATGGTCGCCGATTCCGTTGGCGGCGGCATGATCGAAGTGACCGAGATCGATGGCGTTCCTTTGTGGTTGGACGGTGGCCGGCACGAGACCCTGCTCTACTTCAAAGGTGATGGATCGGATCTTGTCGCGCGACTCGATTCCGAAGTGACTGCAGAGGAGGTCTATCTCCGGACAGCACGACCGCGCAGCGAGTCGAGCATGACGGACGGCGACCGAAGCCTGAAGGTTCTTCCGGCACAGCTCGTCCAAGTGCGCGGAAGCTCCTTCCTTGACCCCGAGCTCGAACGCGAACTACAGCAAGATTTCGGAGTCGTCGATATCCGCCGCATGTCTCCAGTCTTGCCGGTCCAGGGCGCGCTCAACATCAAGTTGCCCTTCACAACTTGTGAGCAGATGCTCGCGTACAACGAGAGCCGCTCTCTCTCGCTCTGGGAACTCGCGCTTCACTACGAGTCAGCACGCAGCGGAATGGATCACGAGCGCGTGTTTTCCGAAATGCGCGAGGTGGTCGAGATCATGCGCACCGCCATCGAGCTCGGCCTCGAAGGAACGCAGTATCACGATCGCATCCTTCCCTGCCAGACTCCCGCCTTCCAACAGAAGCTCGCCGCAGGCGCCCTGCTCGACGGTGGCATGCTAAACAGCATGATCCTGCAAGTCAGCGCAATGATGGAGGTCAAGAGCTCCATGGGTGTCATCGTTGCCGCGCCTACTGCCGGAGCGTGTGCGGGTCTGCCGGCTGCCGTTATCGCGGCCGGCCAGCACATGAATATGTCGATCGACGAGATGACACGCGGGATGCTAGCGGCCGGCATGGTCGGGATCTTCATCGCGACTCGCTCGACATTCGCTGCCGAAGTCGGTGGCTGCCAGGCTGAATGTGGAGCCGGCTCGGGTATGGCCGCTGCTGCCCTTGTAACCATGATGAGTGGAACGGCGCACCAAGCCGTCTCCGGCTCTTCCATGGCCTTGCAGAGCACCCTTGGACTTATCTGCGATCCCGTTGCAGGTCGCGTCGAAGTGCCCTGCCTGGGCCGCAATGTGTTGGCGGCCAGCAACGCTCTGTCGTGCGCAAACATGGCGCTGGCAGGTTTCGACGCAGTCATCCCGCTGGACGAAGTTATCGACGCGATGGATCGCATCGGCCGAAGCATGCCCTGCGAGTTGCGCTGCACTTGCCTGGGCGGCCTCTCGACGACCAAGACTTCAAAGGCGATCGAGGGCAAGCTCAAGGCTTGTGCCAAGCACCCTTGAGCCCGAAGACCAAGAGCGCGAGAGTAGACGCATTCCGCAATCAATGAAGTCCACGGGTAAAGGCTGATTGGCCGCACCTGGAGCCTGCGATGTTGTATCTGAATGGAGAAGACGTTCGCGCCGCGATCGATTGCGAGCGTGCAATGCAGGCTGTTGAACGAGCCCTGCTCATCCAAGAGAGCGGCGCCTTTGAGATGCCCGATCGGACGCATGTGCAGTGTTCCGAACAGGGCCTTCAGCTCCTAATGCCTTGTGTCGCCGGCGCGATGTTTTCGACCAAGCTCTTGACTGTATTCCCGGGCAATCGCGAGCAAGGACTGCCTATCATCGATGGCATCTTGGTCATCAACGATCGCTCGAACGGGAGCGTCCAGGCCTTGCTCGATGCCAAAGCGGTCACGGCCATTCGTACGGGCGCTGTCACCGGCGTCAGCGTTCGCCACCTGGCGAGTGTTGACGCTCGTACTCTGGGGGTCGTCGGATGTGGCGTACAGGCCCGCGACCAGATCAGCCACAGCTGTGCAGCTCGCTCGATCGAGCGGATCTTCCTGCACTCACGCAGGCCGGAATCTGCCAATGAACTCGCGCAAGAGCTGCGTGCACGCGACGCGTCCGTGAGCGTGGAGTGTCTCACGTCTGCCGACGATGTCGCACGCGCATCGGACATCTTGATCAGCGCGACAACGGCAAGGCAGCCTGTGTTTTCGGACGACCCCCAGCTGTTCAGGGGCAAGCACTGCGTGGCCATCGGATCCTTCGAAGCTGACGTGCGCGAGTACCCTGATGCTGTATTCGAGCAACTCGAACATGTTTGGGTCGACACCCCCCACGCACGGCATGAGTCGGGCGAACTGATGACTCCGCTCGCGTCCGGATGCCTGCGACCCGAGAGCATCGAAAGTCTCGGTCAGTGGTTGAGCGCGAACGGAGATGTGCCGCGTGGAACAACGGGCACGACCTTCTTCAAGTCGGTTGGTATGGCGCTCTTCGACCTCGAGCTCGGCCGAGAAGCCTTAAGCGCGGCACGCGCCGCGGGACTCGGACAGCAACTCGATGTCGGTCGCAGCTGAGCCGCAAGGGTGAACTCTCGCTCCCCCCACGCACTAGCAAACCGAAGCGGCGCTCCTTGCGATCCTGAGCGCCCCAATCGCGCGGCTCGAGCGAGGACCTAGCGCAGCAGGCGCCCAGCGGGTTGGTATGCTTGGTGGCCCTTGACCCGGGAAGATCGTCCACGCCGAGTGGTCTGAATCACACGGATCGAAACAACAGCGCGATTTAGCCTCTTTTGCTGCTGCAGGTCCAAGCCTTGGCCGGGGTCGAACGGGCAGACTCTGCCATTGCATCGCCCCCCACTCGCACCTCTCCTGCTGCGACAAACGCCTTCCTCACGCTCCCCAACCATGCCGCCGCCCCCCCCCTTAGCCGAATCTCAGCCCGATCGAGCGAGGACTCTCGTTCACTGGATCGTCCTCTTCGCGATCCTATCGGTCGGAGCCTGGCTACGATCCCACCTGAACAACACGGGCACAGCGGGACTCGTGTTCATGCGTACAGATGAGTCGCACTACACGAAGATGGTCGGCGAGTTCCTGCAGGGCGATTGGAAGGTGGACTACTTCGTCAACCCGACGTTGTACATGTATCTGCTCTATGCAGCGACAAGTGTCTCTGGCTGGATCGGAGTCGCGACAGGCCACTACGACTCCTTCGGAGAGATGGCGATTGATGCAACGATGGACCCCTACCTGGTGACGATCATCGGTAGGTCGATCAGCTTGATCGTCGGTGTAGGTTCTATCGCACTAATCTATCACCTCGCCTGCAGACTGTTCAGTACGCGCGCGGGCTTGATCGCCGCGCTCCTGCTGGCGGTCAATATGACGCATACCGATCGTGGCGCACTCGCAGGCAACGAGCTGCCGATGGTGCTGACACTGTTGCTTTGCTTCCACGCCCTGGTCAGATACTTAGAGCAGCCGACCACGGGGCGTCACTTGCTCGCAGGCCTATTCCTCGGCCTCGCCGCATCGTTCAAGTACAACGCCGGCATTCAAATGGTGGCGCTCCTGGTCGCTACCTTGACGGCGCTCGTTGACCCGCAGACACGTGAAGCTCCTCTCTGGTCGCGCATTCGTCAGGCGCGGCATTGGGCAGCTTTCCCGGCGGCTGCGATCGGTTTCTTAATCGGATCGCCCTACGTTCTGCTCAACTTCGCCGAGTTCTGGATCGACTTTCGGTTCCAGTCCGACCTCTTGCACTCAGGCTTCGGTGAGCATCGAACGGGCTGGACGTATTACATCCTCCAGCTCGGCCCTGGTAACAGTGGCTGGCCCGTGGCTGCATTCATGCTGCTCGGCTTGGGCGTTTGCCTGTTCCGCGCGCTGGGGATGCGCGACAAGCGCTGCATACTAGCGCTCGCGGCGGTTCTGCCCACCTATCTGTTGCTTGGTGGAGGCATCTTCTGCCAGATGCGCTTCCTGCTGCCAGCCATTCCGATTCTGATCTTGATGGCTTCGGGAACGCTGGACACCATCGCGCGCATGGCGCCACGCGTGGGGTTGCACTCGAGCCTTGCCACCTCGGTCTTAACGGCGACACTGGTGAGTGCGATGGTGGGGCCGCATGCCTGGGGACTCCAGAAGCGAATGGCCGCGCGCTATGGTGAGCGTGATCCGCGTGCGGAGCTGGTCGATTGGATGCGAGAGAAAATCCCCGCTGGAACTCACTGCTTCGAATTACACACAGACCCCGGCGCACTCTTCTTCCCACTCGCAAGCAACGCACGCAAGCTACGCGACAAGAGCTTCGATACTCCGGGACAAAAGATGCGCTACGAGCAGCTCCAGAAAGACTCCTTCCGCGCTGATTCGATGCGCAAGACGGTCTTGAACTCGAAGGATCTTGTGGCCTTCGAAGCAGCGCTGCTGCAAGCGGAACAGACTCATCTGATCCTCTCGCTCTTTAGCCCGCGCCGGATCGTCAAGAAGGAGCTCGATAGCGAGATCCAGCGCATCGTCTCCAACCTCAAAATGAAACGAGATGCTCCCTACTGGCGAGACGCGGCAATGAGCATCATGAAGATGAAGAAGGTTGGCCAGATTACGAGTAGCGACCGACGCTATGTGGTCTGTGTGTTGGAACTGCCACGGCCCTGAATGCAGGCACGATTCCTACTCGATGGTTTCCTGACTACGACTCTGCAGCCACAGTTGTTCAACGCGTCGCATGATGTTCAAGTAGCCGTCCGAGAGGGGCCCCTTCCACTCACGGACCTTCGGAAAGAAGAGCCAGTAAGACCCGTCGCCAACTTGGCGGACCGTGCCGCGCATGGTTGTGCGCGTGTCTTCCAACTCGAGTTCGACGATCACATCGCATCCTGGGTCAAGGCCGGAGAGTCCGAGGGCTTGAAATTGACTTTGATTCCACTCGGACTCAAATCGCCTACGGTCGACACGAGAGACCATCGGCCCGAGGCATTGACACGCGCGGCTAGACCGAAGGCAAAAGTGATGGGGATTCGGAACTCGCGCCTGGATTCAACACCGCCGATCTGCTCAGGGAATTGAACGCGAACGAACTCTCGTTCCGAAGATTGATGGGTACGCGTGATTACCGTTGCAAGGAAAACGTGTGCATGCGTGTTTCGGCTATACGACACACAGACGATGCTGGCGTCATAGATCGGGGTCTTCGGCGCTTCCATAGCCTGAAAGTCACACCGTCTTCTTGGATCGAGTGGAAGCGAGCGCGACAGGTCGTCCCGCCCGAGACGCTCAAGATCGTCACGTATAGCTTCTCTGCACAACACTGGAGCAGCAGCATCTTGATGTTCTCGCTTGCTTTGCTCGTACCGAGGTCATCGCCATCTTGGCTCTTCTTGAAGAGCGCCATCATTGCCTTACTGAATCTGGAGTAGCCGGCCCTGAGGGGATCGCCAGACAGGCGAATCCGAGCGATACGGACCCGCGTTAGGATTCTGAACTGCCTGGCTTCCGTGTTGAAGGATTGGAGACATTCAGCCAATCGAGGGCAACCATGGCTCACGTCGCAGGTCTTCTTAGGACGAGGTCATACCGACCTCCCTTGGAGACCCTTTGTCGATGTTCGTACCCCCTTTCTGTCCACGCCCTAACTGCCGCAACCACAAGTCGCCCAAGCCACGCTTCTTTGTCTACTTTGGCACCTAC
>JBLFWN010000167.1:0-11842 GCA_047611405.1 Planctomycetota bacterium
ATTCGATCGTCGAGCCGCCTGCTTCAAAGAAGAGTGGCATCTGGTTCCGCGCGCTGCGCTTGTCCTTGGCCGTCGCGTTGCTGGCCTACGTCGGGAGCGTGTTGCCGTGGGCGGATCATCTGGATGTCGACGGGCTTCGATGGCAAGGAGAGATCGTTGGTGACTGGAAGTCCCAACGAATCCAGTTCAGGGTCGAAGAGATGAACGACCTGGGCGACACGCCGCTGAGTGTCGCGGGTGTTTGGTTGTGCGCGCAGGAAACTGGCACCGTCTTCTTCGTAGAACGGGATCACCTGGAGGTCCCGACTGTGGGCGGCATCCGATCGATCGAGGGGACTCTCGATTGGCAGCCTGGTTTACCCCGTGCGGTTTCTGAACTCGAATTCAAAGGGCTCTTGCCCGCCTTCGGCATGTTGCTCGTCGCCGCTCTCGCGGCCGTGACACGCTGGTGGCGATTGCTTGTCATCAGCGAGTGCTACATGTCGTGGACGCGCGCTTTTCGAATAACGTTTTACGGTCTGTTCGTGAACTTGATCGTGCCCGGCTTGGCGGGTGCCGATGTGCTGCGCAGCGTGATTGTCGTACGTGACCACCCGGACAAGAAGACCATTGCGCTGTTGACGGTATTCGTCGATCGGCTCATCGGTTTCGTGGCCATGGTCTTGCTGTCCTTGATCGCGATCTTCTCGATCGGTGAACGCACAGCGGCCTTGCGCCTCCCTGTTGCGGGCATCCTGGTCGCGCTCATTGTGGCATTGACGATCCAAGCCCATCCTCGTGCACGCAAGTTCCTGGCGTTCGAACGACGGCTGAAGCGTCTGCCGGGTGGGGAGATGCTCGCCCGGTTGGACGGAGCGTTGGCACACTTTGCGGGCCGCCCCGTGGAAATGCTGACGGTGCTCGCTTTGTCGCTGCTGAATCATTTGGCGGCATCCGGGACCGTCTATCTGCTCTCGTCCGCGCTTGGCGGAACTCTCGACTTTATCGATTGCGTGTGCGTGCTGACCATCACCAACACCCTGGCTGCGATGCCAATCACGCCTGGCGGCTGGGGTATTGGTGAAGCAGCGTACACGGTCCTGTTTCCGCTTCTTGGTGGAACGGCAACCGTGGGTGTCGCCGTCAGTGTGCTCTTCCGCGTCCTGATGGCCTTGCTTGGTGTGCTTGGAGGTGCATTCCTTTTCCTTCCAGGTGGAGCTCAGGCGCGAGCGGAATTCCAAGAGTTTCGCGCGTCGAGAGAAAGCACTTGAAGGCTTCGCGGCTAGTGGCGCTTCTGCCGTAGACCGCGCCCACACCCCGTTGCCGAGTTCCTGTGCAGCGAGCGTGTTCGCATCCACGTGTGACATGCAGTTCGCAGCCCTTCGCAAGGATCAGCCGATCAGGGTCTCGCCGGAAGCTCGTAGGAGAGGACAACTTTCGAGGGCAGTGGCGGGCACTCCATCTCGAACCGCCAAGCGCGGAAATCCTCTGCGTTCCAACCCATGCGTTTGAAAACGCCCTCTGTGATGCGGCCATATGTCGGCGCAAGAGGTGTGCTGACGCGGGGTCTGCCTACGCCAAGCGTGCGTATCGTCTCGCTACACGGGATCACGCTCGTCGACAGCGCCTCGGAAGCCGTATCGATCTGGAGCAGACGCACCTGTAGCTCCATTTCCTTCGCGATCTCTTTGTGCACGATCATGTCGAAAATTAGGTTTTCGGTCGGAGCGTTGATGTCTGCATAGAACTCGCCGCGACTATTCTCCTCGTCGCGATAACGAGTGGCGAACTCGCGCACAATGCCGCCGTACACGCAAGTTGCGAGAGCGCTATTCCCAACGCGTTCGCCGATCAGTTCGTAGCGCGACCCGAAGCGTGTTCCAACGACGCGGACTTCAGGCAGGGGCGAACTGCAGAACTCGGGCCAGAGCATCGAGTCGGAGCTCGCACCGGAACTCGTGTCGATCGCCTCGACACTCACTTCGCGTGGCGTTCCGTCATCGTTGAAGTCGGATCGGTGAAACAACGGCCAGCACGCATTCGGGCGGAAGCGCCGCAAGTCGATCAAGCCGCTGACCTGAGCCAGGTCGACCATGTCCGGTCGCGACACGTTCGGCGCCAAGAAGGCCGAGCGCAGTCGAGTCCTGGCCTGGATGCCGAAGATGCCGCTGTTGCCTTGGAATGCGAGCCGGCGGCTCGACTCAAGCAGGTCGCCCTCTGTGTGAATGCCCGAACTGTCGAGCATCAACTCGAGCGTCGCGCGATCGCCCGCGTGCAGCTCGATCATTGCTTCGAACTCATGCTTCGCGTGGGCGAACCTATCAACTTGCTCCGAAGGTGCACCCGATTGCCTGAAGGCTCTCAATGCCAGATCCAATCCAGCACTGCCAGGCAGGTACGGGAGGATGCTGTCCGTTCGATTCGTGCGCATGATGCGCGTCAGTTTCCATGATAAGTTGCGGTGGATACCGAAGGTGCGCGAGACCGCTTGAGGATCTTCGGGATCGGCGCCGGCTGCTAAATACAGCTCGGTCAAAGTCGCGCGAAGATCGTCGAGGGCGCGTGAGAAGTGTTCTTCGAACTGGGGAGCGTCGACAGTTGACATGGGGGGGGGAAGCTGAGCGGCATGCATGCGGTCGGGGCCTGGTCCTCAGTTTGAGGATAGCAGATCCTTAATGTATGAATCTAATAGAGATGTTAACCGGCAATCATGTTGAACGGTTCGCGCCTTGTGGGTGTTGGTCATTTCCACAAACAGGACACAAACATCCTTATCGAGTCTTATCCAGAGCACTACTTCTTGTACTGGCTCCGCTTCCGCCACTAATTGTCGTTGTTTTCTTAAGGCCACTGCCAGCCTTCTTCTTGGACGCCTTCCTGAGGGTGACCTTGGCTACTTTTGTTACCGACTTTGCGCTCTTCTTCGATGCCATTTTTTTCTTCTTCACGCTGGCAGCACTCCTCGCGACTTTCTTCCGCTTGCCGGCTTTGGCCTGCTTCTTACGGCTCTTCTTTTTGGAAGGAACTTTGGTCGCGGCTGGGGATGCGGAAGTGGTAGCTGTTGCCTTCGCAGCCGAATCTTGCTTGAGCAGAATTTTCACAAGCCCCTTCGGTGCCGTCGCTCGATAACTCTCGACGATCCATTCCCGCATCAACTCTAGCGGCGGCATGCCCATGCCCCCGAAGCGAGCCGAGACCCAACCGTGCTTGCCGAGTCCATAGCGAGTCGGTTCGGTAAACGGCAACAAGAGTGCTTCGAAATTCGATTCCGGCAGTTTCACAGACATCGAAAACAGATCTTCCTGATCGCTCATCGACAGGAATATCTTCTTGCGCACCTTGATAGCTGAATGGCCCCATGGGAACTCTTCGTAGGCATCGGGGAAGCCCAACGCAAAGTCGCGTAGCGACTCGTAAGAGTGTTTAGGAGACCAACTCGTTTTCTTGGAAGGCGACATAGAGTGATTGCAAGTTGGAGTGCAGTGGGCGCCGGGCTCGATACTTGAGGTCAGACGCGTTCCTATCTGTCTTGTATGGACTCCCAAGTCAAGTCGAAGCGAGCGAGGTATTTGCGTAAGCGATCCGCATCGTTGCGACTCGTGCGACGCAGCCGGCTGGCTGCGAACAAGCTTCGTCCCGCAGCGGACAGGCTCTTGGAAGCCAAGCAGACTTGCAGCACGTCGGCCAGTTGCACTCGATCAAAGCGATCTAGCTCGGTTGCTGCTCCCTCGCCCAAGACTGCCCTCAGCGGATCTGACTGTGCGGGGCGTCCCTGAAGACTGTTCCATCGACTCTCGAGACGTCGTATCTCGTCGCGCACGCCATCGACAGGGATGCGTCCATTTGGTGCTAGCGTGGTCATGCGCGTGACCGCCGCGGCGAAGTCACGGAAGTTGCCCCTCCAAGACGTGCCAGGAGCCGTCGAGAACGCGAGGAATTGTTCGCGTGCGCCGCGCGCCATGGTGACGCGACGACCGCTCTCGCGCGTGACGCGTTCGAGCTCGTAGTCGAGGTTGGGTTCGATGTCTTCGAGGCGGTTACGAAGTGGGGGCAACTCGAAGGTCCACAAATCGATACGGGCTAGTAAGTCCTCCCGGAAGTCGCCACTCTGAGAAAGGGCGCCCAGGTCGCGATTCGTTCCGGCTATCAGTTGGAAGCTACTCTGTTCCAGCTTGTCGGATCCGAGGGGCTGGAAGATGCCCTCTTCGAGGGCTCGCAAGAGCATCGCTTGCTCGTCCAAGCCCAGCTCGCCGATCTCGTCCAGAAACAGCAGCCCACCATCCGCGGCACGCAGCAGTCCGCTGCGATCTGTCGTTGCGCCGGTGAACGCGCCGGCCTTGTGTCCGAACAAAGTCGACGAAGCCAAATCGCCTCGCAGAGTTGCGCAGTTGGCTTGGATGAACTCGCCATGGACTTGGTGCGCGCGATGCTTCAGCTCCCAGATGCGGTGCGCAAGCTGAGTCTTGCCGACACCCGTCTCGCCCGTTAGCAGAATGGGCGCCTCGGACGCGAGTGCGACCTCTTCCATGCGTTGCATCAGCTCGTTGAACGCAGTGCTGCGGGTCTCGATGCCGGCCTTCAGGAAGGAGACGCGGTCCGATTGCTCGGACTCGAAGCGCGCCTGTAGCTGGTCGTAGCGCGACAGGTCGAGGTCGATGATTCGAAAGGTCCCGGCCGACGGCGACGAAGAGCGCTCCGGCGGCGAACTCTGCAGCAGGCGCGCAGGCAGGTGCAGCGATTCGGTCAGCAGGAATAAGCAGATCTGCGCGACGTGCGTGCCGGTCGTGATGTGGACTAGGTAGTCCTCGTCGTCCTTGAACTCGTAGTTGGTCGCGAAGTCATACAGCGCGCGGTAGACGTCGGCGAAGTCCCACGGGTCGATCGTCTCGATCTCGTGCAGCCGCACTTCGGATTCCGGTGACACACTGCGCAGGTCGTCGCCAACTCCTTCCGCCAGTTTGATGTGCCGCCTTCCGTGCAGCAGCTCGAAGCGCGTGACGAGCAAGTCTTCCTGCTGGCCAAGGCCGACGGTCGGTCTCCAGCGAGACCAGCGGTCTGCTCCGGCCGCGCGGTCGAGTTTCGTGCCGACTAGACCAATGACGATAATGGGACGCATGACGATACAGATGGATAACTAACGAGCAGGCAGTCTATCATTCTGGCGTGCTCGTCTGGATCCTACATCCGAGCTCCGTTGACGTAAGTTATTTACATTCAGTCAGTTACGCACGGCCCAGGCGCGAGCCATCAGCCTTGGCCCCGCATGTGCACTAGGATCAGCGTCAGGCGCGGAGCCCTTTGCTCTCGTTGCTGGCACGAGACACAGCAAACGGAGACCCGGTCATGAATACGCCCTACGAAGAATTCGCCACCCCGGATGGGGTCCCGATCCGCGCCTGGGTTCGTGGGGTCCCGATCGCCGACAACGCGATGGAGCAGCTGCGCAATGCGGCTCGCTTGCCGATCGTGCACAGCCACGTTGCTGTGATGCCGGATGTCCACTGGGGCATGGGCGCGACGATCGGCAGTGTAATTCCGACTATTGGGGCCGTCGTGCCCGCGGCGGTTGGTGTCGACATCGGCTGCGGGATGTGCGCGGTGCGGACGAGCCTGGTGGCCTCGGATTTGCCGGACAACTTGAAGGGTATGCGCAAGATGATCGAGCAGGCCGTGCCGCACGGTCGCACTGCGGGTCGTTCAAAGCGCGACAAAGGATCGTGGAGCGAGGTGCCCAAGCGCGTCGCCGGACTCTGGGGCGCAGGCCTCTCTGAGCGCTTCGATCGTCTGTGTGAACGTCACCCCGTGCTGAAGAAGACCAACAACTTGCACCACCTGGGCACGCTCGGGACCGGGAACCACTTCATCGAAGTGTGTCTCGACCAGGACGAACGAGTCTGGTTCATGCTGCACTCCGGGTCGCGCGGCGTCGGCAACCGCATCGCGACGGTCTTCATCGAGCGCGCGAAGAAGGATATGGAAAAGCACATCGGATCACTGCCTGACATGAACCTGGCGTACTTGTCTGAGGGCAGCGAGTCCTTCGACGACTACATCGAGGCGGTCGAGTGGGGACAGGACTTCGCACGCACGAACCGTCAAGTGATGATGGAGAACGTGATCGGTGCGGTACGCAAGGTGCGCGAGCTGCCGCCTTTCCAGTTAAACAAGGAAGTCGTGAACTGTCACCACAACTACGTCGAGCGTGAAACCCACTTCGGCAAGTCTTGTCTCGTGACGCGCAAGGGCGCGGTTCGCGCGGGACTCGGCGACATGGGGATCATTCCGGGATCGATGGGAGCCAAGAGCTTCATCGTGCGCGGGAAAGGGAACGAGATGAGCTTTCACTCCTGCTCGCACGGAGCGGGTCGAGTGATGTCTCGTACCGAAGCGAAGAGGCGCTACACGGTCGACGACCATGTGCGCGCGACCGAGGGTGTCGAGTGCCGCAAGGACGCGGGTGTGATCGACGAAATTCCGATGGCGTACAAGGACATCGACGCCGTGATGAAGGCGCAGGACTCCTTGGTCGAGATTGTCCACACCCTGCGTCAAGTTGTCTGTGTGAAGGGCTGAGCCACTATGTTGACCATCGATGGATCTTTTGGAGAAGGCGGAGGCCAGGTGCTGCGTACCAGCCTCGCGCTGAGCGCTGCGACGGGTCAAGCCTTTCGGATTAACAACATCCGAGCGGGCCGTAAGAAGCCCGGCTTGATGCGTCAGCATTTGACTGCCGTCCGAGCTGCGGCTGAGATCTGTGGCGCGGACATCGGTGAAGTATCGGTCGGCAGCTTGGAGCTGAGCTTTAAGCCCGGCTTGCTACGCGGCGGCCACTATCAGTTCTCGGTCGGTAGCGCCGGCAGCGCGATGCTAGTGCTGCAGACGGTGCTGCCGGCTTTGCTGCGCGCTGACTCGCCGTCCGAGTTGTTGATCGAAGGCGGGACGCACAATCCTTTCGCGCCGCCCTTTGATTACGTGGAGCAGGTGTGGTTGCCGCAACTGACGAAGATGGGCATTGGCGTTTCGGCCACGCTCGAGCGGCACGGCTTCTATCCCGCGGGCGGGGGATGTGTGATGGTTGCAATCGATCCTGCCCAAGAGGCTCGCCCGCTGGAGTTGCTCGTGCGAGGCGATCGCGTGAACGCTGGCGGCGAAATTTTGGTCTCGAACCTGCCTGCTCGCATCGGCACCGACGAACGCAAAGTGGTCGAGACGAAGATGAGTTGGCATCGCGGCCAGGTGATCTGTCACGAGGTGGACAGCGACGGGCCGGGCAACCTCGTAGCCCTGCGCGTCGAGCACGAGCACGTCAGTGAACTCAGTCACGGCTTCGGCATGAAGGGCGTGTCGGGCCGGCGTGTCGCGAGCGAGGCTGTCACGAAGCTGCGTCGCTACATCAAGGCCGAGGCCCCGGTCGGCAGTTATCTGGCGGATCAGCTGATGGTCCCGCTGGCGTTGCTAGCTGGCGGCAAGTATCGAACGCTCGACCCGAGCCGGCATACGTCGACGAATGCGGATGTAATCAACATGTTCCTTGGGCCGGACAGCGTTCGGCTCGAGAAGCTTGCGCCGGAGGATTGGTTGGTCGAAGTCGGACAGTAGCGCGTAGGCATGTGAGCATGCGACGCGGCGACATAGCCTTTGACATCTCAAGTGCGAGCGTTGCCCTGGCACTTGACCCTAAACTCATCCCACTTACTCGGCAGGGCCGACACCTCGAGCTCGTGCATCGACCGTACGAAGGGGCCATGGTCTGTTGCCAAGGTGAGTCAGCCAGCGAGTTTCAGCTTCAATCCGCCCTCCCCAGGCAGGGTTTGTGAGCTTGACGACGACGCTGCCGACGGATCAAACGATGTCCGAGCCCGTGTCGAATGTGCTCGCTCGCTTGGCATCGAGTCCGTGACGCTCAGCGAGTTCGTGCAGTGCAGCAAGCCAGACATCCCGGGCCTCAAGATCACGCAGCTCGATCTACGGGTCTTCCTTCGGTGGAGTTCAGGTCATGCAGATGAGAGTGCTGTGCGGGGAAGCGTAGCGTGAAATAGGCCGAGGGCCGCAGCGCCACAAAACACTCCGGCCCCGGCAGCGTACTTAAGTGCGGATCACTCTGCATGACCACGGTTTGGTGGTGGGCGAGAGTCGTCCGCACGAATCAGGTCGAAGCGGCCGCGCATGACTTGGTGGATGCGCGAAGAGCGACGGCCCGAGGGATGGTCGATCACACACGACTCGATGAAGTTGTACGTGCGGATCTTGTTGTCACGCGTGTTCGACCCAAGCTGAGCACGCCGACCTGCGTCGCGCTTATCGCGCTGGACCTTGAGCGCTTGTGCGTTCACACGCTCGGTCAAGATTACACGTGCCTTGCGACGGTTCTTATGCTGATCGCGTCCGTTGATGAACACCTCAATGCCCGTCGGCAGGTGCAGCATGCGAACCGCAGAGTCGCGCTTGTTCTGGTGCTGTCCACCCTTGCCATGACCACCCTGGGTCGTGACGCGAATTTCGGCATCCGGCAAATCGCTACTCTCCTTCTGGACCAACGGCAGAACCGCGACCGTCACGGTCGAAGTGTGACGACGCCCACGCTTCTCGGTCGGCGAGACACGTTTGACGATGTGCTGACCCGCTTCGCCCTCAAAGGCCCTCCAGGCATTTGCGCCAGAGATACGCGCGACTGCGCTGCCCGCCTTGCGGCCGATCAGCTGCAACTCACAACCCTGGGACTCGGCGTAGCGTAAGTAAGCAGAGAACAGATCGAGCATGAACTCCTTGGCGTCGGTACCTCCGTCCGATGCTCGCAGCTCGATCTGCAGGCTAAAGCTGCGAGGCGCTCTGGCTCGGGGCCTGGCGGACGGACGAAACGGGATGCTTCTGTTTGTTGCGTCGTTTCATGTCTGGCTTTGGGTAGGGAGGGCTCGAAGTGAGCTCCTCGGATTCGATGCCGCTTGTAGCGGGGACCGAGCAGCGACCGCACGCGCAAAGTTCGAATCCGCAGCTGCGCGCCTCGCTGGACTCGCCCGCACGGGACATGGGGCGTATCACGCCAACTTTCTTGCGGGAAAGCCGCTCGCTCGATCACCACTCCGGCATTTCTTGTACAGAATCGATGAGGCTTCGCTCGTTCGAGAGCGAGCCAGCACGGACCTCCCCCCTCCATTGCCATGCATACTTCTCATCTGATCCGTCTCGCCATTCTCAGTCCGCTTGCGCTGTTCGCGTCTCCGTTCGCGTCGGCCCAATCCACAGTTGCCCCGGCCGCGGCCACCTTGCGTAGCCAGGATGTGATGGAGGTTCTCAGCCAGCCCGAGCTGTCGCTGCCCGCGCTCGATGATCAAATCATGATCGAGCTACCGTTCGAGGGCAACACATGGACGCTCGACCTTGTGCGCTCATCGCAGCGCGCTGAATCCTTCACGCTGCAAGTCGTGGGAAGCGATGGTGTGGCAGTCACGATATCTGCTCCCGCGCCGCTCACTTTCCGCGGCATCGTGCGTGAGCTTCCAGACTGGCGCGTTGCCGCCAGTCTCGAGCCGGATGGCTTGACCGCGATGATCTTACCGGCGGATGGCGACGCGCTCTTCGTCGAACCTGCGTCGCGCTACGAAGCAGCAACTCCGAGCGGGCGTCACTTGATCTATCGCCAGATGGCTTCGCCGATCGCGGGTGCATGCGGAACACTTGACCTGCAAGCCGCCACTCCCCAGCAACCACCCGCGACTTCGGCGATGGGCGGAAACGACTGCTTCCGCGAGGCCGACTTGGCTGTCGATATCGATGTCGAGTACTACCAGGCGCAGGGCTCTTCGACTGCGAACGTGATGGCCGCGCTCGATGCTCGCTTGAACGCAGTCAACGCGATTTACGCGCGTGATGTCCAGGTCCGGAATCTGCTCTCCCATGTACTCATTCGTACTGCTCAGCCTGATCCGTACACCAGCTTTGACCCGGGGACTCTGTTGGATGAGTTTCGCGCCGAGTGGAACGGGCCGCAGAGTGGAGTGACGCGCGACATGGCGCACTTGATCACGGGCCGCGATCTGAACGGCGGAGTGATCGGACTCGCGTGGGTCTCCGTCGTGTGCAACTTGTCTTTCGCCTACGGCTGGAGCCAGTGGACTTTTAGTTTCGCAACGGAGGTCACGATCCTTGGGCACGAGCTAGGTCACAACTGGAGTGCTCCGCACTGCCTGGATGAGTCCTGCGTATTGATGTGCGGGGGATGCCACGAGTTTGGCCCCAAGACAGCAAAGCGCATCAGGAACTATGCTCGGAATGCGGCCTGCCTTGTCGATGGCCCGGGAGAGGTGAGCCCGATCGCGCCGCGTGCCGATGACGACTCGGTCGAGGTCTTCACAAGTGCGTTGATCAACGTGCTCGCAAACGATGTCGATGGAAACTGTGACACGGTCAGCATCGATAGCTTCGACACGGTCAGCGCGAATGGCGGCGTCATTGCGCTCTCTCCCGGAACCGGACCGGGCGGCCGCGACGAGCTGAGCTACAGCGCCCCGCTGGGATACGAAGGGCTCGACACTTTCACCTATGTGGCAGGCGATGGCACCGGCCTTACCGACGGAGCCAGTGTCTCGGTCCGGATCGACGACGGAATCACCGAGCTCGTGTTGCACTACAAGCTTGACGAGACCTCGGGCACTCTCGCTCAGGACTCATCAGTGAGTGGGCTCGACGGCACCTATTGGGATTCGCCCGCACTAGGGCAAGCCGGCGCGGCAACAGGCACAAACACGGCCGTCGGCTTCGATGGCAACTCGCAACGCGTGCGCTTTCAGAACGGCTGGCCGATGGACGGCCTCGATCGCAACTTCACGGTCAGCGCATGGGTGCGCCCCGATTCGATCGGTGGCATCCAGCGCATCCTCGCGAACGATGGCAGTTGGGGCTTCGGACTCAACGGCGATGACCTGTTCTTCACGACCTTCGGTATTCAGGACTATCAGGTCAACACGAGTATTCAGAGCGGCGTATGGCATCACGTGGCCATGATGTTCACATCGAGCCATTTCGTCCGCTTCTTCGTCGATGGCAACTTCGTCGGCACCGTCATCGGAAACGCACCAGCGGACGCAGCAAGCGATGGTTGGTACCTCGCAACCCTGAACAACTCGTCCGAGTTCCTGGATGGCGCAATCGACGACTTGCAGGTCTACGACGGCGAGCTAACGGGTAACGAACTACAGTGGCTATTCGAGAATCCGGGCAGCGTGATCAGCAGCTGTCCCTCTCCAACAATCTACTGCTCGACGGCACCGAACTCGGCCGGTTCCGGCGCGCAGATTGGTTACGGCGGCTCATCCAGCATTACGGCAGACGACCTTCTGCTCACCGTAACGGCCTGCCCCACGAGCCAATTCGGAATCTTCTACTACGCCCAGAACCCGATCCAACAAGCCTTCGGTGACGGCTTCCGCTGCGCCGCAGGTTCAGTCAACCGCTTGGCCTTGCTGACGACCAACATCCTCGGCGAAGCAAGTCAGCCGCTCGACTATGGAAACCCGCCGACACCTGCGGGATTGATCACACCCGGTTCAACCTGGCTCTTCCAATTCTGGTTCCGCGACCCGGCTGGCCCGGGTGGGACAGGCTTCAACTTATCGGATGGACTCGAGGTCGAGTTCTGTAACTGATTGCGAACCGCTCTCTTTCAAAAGGCCGCTCGAGGTGGGGGCTCATAAACTGATCCACACGATGATCCCAGAGTTTGCTCATGGATGCCTGCTCCACACCGAGAGCTTCCTGGCTGAGCTCGACGCACTTGGGCACAGGGGGCTGCCGCGCTATGTGCAGCGCGAGCTGCGGAGCTTCCTTGAGTGTGGCATCCTGGCGCACGGCTTTGCTCGCGTGCATT
>JBLFWN010000168.1:0-11830 GCA_047611405.1 Planctomycetota bacterium
ACATCGACAAAGGGTCTCCAAGGGAGGTCGGTATGACCTCGTCCCAAGAGGACCTGCGACGTGCGCCATGGTTGCCCTCGATTGGCTGAATGTCTCCAATCCTTCAACACGGAAGCCTGGCAGTTCAGAATCATTCCAACACAAGTGGACGACTCGCCACTGAGCCGGCGCGCTGCCTGCGCTACGTATTCTCTTTGAAGATTTTCTCGAGCCAAGCCGACTTCAGCGTGAACTGATTGTCGTCCAAGTCGAGGCCCTGCACGTCGCGGTGCATCGACTTCAAGCCGGGATCAGTCTTGCTCAACTCGAGCAGGCGCTTCAATGCGCTCTCGGATTCTTCGAGTTGACGACAGACCTTGTCGAGCCGACGTTCCAGGCGGCTCATCTCGACCTTGCGCCGATCGATCTCTTTACGCTGCACGCGATCGCGCTCGGCGCCGACGAGTTTCTTGACGACCTCGAGTACTTCGCCGGCTTGATTGCCAGCACCCTCGCCGCCACCGCGGACCAACATCCGTCGCAGGGCTGATTCGAGTCCGACTGAGCTTTGAGCGACTTCGGTCCCCTTCTCGCGTTGTTGCAGCTCGGCCTCGTCGGCGAGTAGTTGCGAGCGCTCATCGGACAGGCGCGCCTTGATGCGCTCGAGCGTGGTCAAACTTTTGACGGGTTCTGAATCTTCGGCCTCACGCTCCTCAGGAGGAGTCTCGCGCAGCAGGCGCATGAATTCTTCACGCGCAGCTTTTCCAACGCCCGCGGTATCGCCGTTCTCGTCGATCGTTCTGGCCAGCAGCGTTCGATTGACAGCCTTCTCGATCAACTCGGGCAAGAGCCGGAGCTGAATTGTGCGCACGCGCGCACCTCGAGCTGCGAGGTCTTCGGGGGTCGTGGGCTTAGCCCAGAGGCGTACAGCCTCGGCCAAAGCTTTGCGGAGTTCCGGTTCCATGGCGATTTGGACCTGTCCGGAGGGGTTTGAATCCGGTGAGGTCAACTTGGAATCATACCCTGCTCACAGGGAGTTGGCAGGTGATACCGGATACCGAGCCCGGCCAATTCCCACCACCCCCAGCAGCTCTAGTCGTTTCCAGCCACCCGTCGAGTTGTCAGCGCGGGGTAGTTGGAGCCAAACAGGGCTGTTGGGGGTGGTGGGGATTAGCCGGGCTCGGTATCCGCTACGGTGCGCTCCCCTCGCACAAAAAAACCCGCCGGCCCAAAGGCCGGCGGATGATCCAAGCGGGAGCTGGGCTCCGGACTCTACGCGAAAGACAACATCACTTAGGGATGCCGGCTTTGAACTCGTTTTGCTTGGCACTCATGTCGGCCGACTCTTTGGCGAGCAGCGCGTCGAGGTCAGCAGAGGCGTCGGCCTTGCGGACCTCGGTCTTGTAGAAGGTCTCGTCAGCGATCACCTTGGCGCTAATCTGTTGCTTCATGTTCGCAACGAGCGGGGCGATGTCGTCGACCATCATCAGCACATACATCTGGCCATCGTGCTTCTTGTACTTAATGACGCGGGCGCCGGAGATCGATTGATCGGTGACTTGGCGAGAAAAGCTCTCGTCATTGGTGAGCGCAGACATCGACGCCTCGTCCATATAGTCACCAGCAACCTGGGACCACTGAGTAATCATCGCCTGGACCTTGGTGTTCATGGTGCTGGCAATTTTCCTGGTCGCGTCAGCTTCGGCACGCGTACGCGCAAAGCCTTCGTCGCCAATGATTTTGGCCATACCAATGGTCGCCAGGGGAACGTCGAGGTCGCCCGGGTTCTCCCACCAGCGGTAGACAGACTGCTCGCCGACCTTTTCGATATCGTCAGGCTTCGTGTCCGTTCCGTTGCAGGCGACAGTTCCGAGTAGCAGGCAGGCGCTGATGAGTGCGCGGCTTAGATTCAAAGATTGCTTCATGGCTTCTTGCGTTCCTCTCCGAGGTGGATGAGATGTGGGTTGAAGTTCCGACGGCGTTCGTGGGATTGCGCACCGTTCGGCGCTCTGACAGCATGAGGGGGCAATCGCCCCTGAGTCCATGATGAATCGGAACACTACAGGTACAAGATGCTAAACAACAAGTACTTACGCACTATTCTTTTGGCCGCCGCGGCCCTCTCGGCCTGCACCTGCGTGCCCAAGCAGAGCTCTGATAAGGGCATCTGGACCGAGTTTGAAGTGATCGAAGCATCCGAGGATGAGCGCCCCGATTGGCTCAACGCGGGGCTGGTCGGCTACGGCGAATCCACTTACAAAATGGACAAAGCCCGCGAAGAGGCATTGACAGACATCATCGTCAAAGCAGCCAAGGGCAAGAACGTCGAAGTCGACTACGAAATGATTCGAACTCAGACCGACAGCTTCGACTACGCAAGGGCGAATTCGAAACTGACCGTCAGCGAGACCATCTCAGTTCAATACACCGGTTTCTATTGGGAGAAGACCCTCGCACGCGGAAAGCAGTTTGGCTGCCCCGCCGAATCGATGGTTTATCGCGCCTACGTCGGTGGCAAATGACCGCGAGCCTAGACCGCCCAATCGCACGTCCCGCCTGTAGGGTTGACGGGCGGTTCAGGCTCGCTGAGTGGTGCAAGCGTAATGACACGGCTAGCGCCGGTTGCTGCGATCACCTATTAAATTAGTCGACACCGCATGCGCTTTGAGGCTTCTCTCCACTACAGAAGTAATCGCCACCCTCCCGCGCCTGCCATACGAACCAACACGCGTACCAAGATGCTGAAGACTAGCGCCCCCCTAATCCTGCTCGCCCTGGTTGCAATTGCCAGCTGCCAGTGCGTCCCCGTCCAAAAGTCCGACCCCGGCCTATGGACCGAGTACGAGGTCATCGACAGGTCAGCTGACGAACGCCCAGGTTGGATCGAGACGGGAATCGTTGGCTATGCCGAGTCGCGTCACACGCGCGAGATGTCGCGCAAGCTGGCGCTACGCGATGCACTGCTCAAAGCCGCCACCACGATGGACATCCAAGTCGACTCGACGACGCTGGACTCTCGAACCGACAACTACGACTTCAGCACGTCAAAGACGACGATCTCGCTGAACTCGAATGTGACGGTCGAATACATGGACACCTACTGGGAGCAGGTCGAGGCGACGGGCCGCCAGTTCGATTGCCCCGCCGTCAAGAAGGAGTACCGCTCCTTCGTGCTGGTGAAGTGACGCGCGCGGGGCGGAGCCAAGCGCCTGCTCACCGGCCTCGATTCAGATGCTCGATCAACTGCCCTACCAACTCGGCAATCTGAGCGTAGGTCTGTTCGAAGTCGGCACCATCCATGACGGGATCGGAGATGCGCACGCCGCTGCCATCAATATCGCTCAGTAGGAATGCCGCGATGTGGGCGGGAAAGCGCGACTTCCAATGCTCGAGGTGTTCAGCCGTCATACCGAACAGAACGAGTGAAGGTGTTGGGGCCGTCGAGATACGTGACAGGTGCCGAGGGCGGAAAGCCTGCACCAGCTGGTCGGGCACCCCGTACTCGCGTAAGGCCTCCACCGTCTCTTCGAAGATGGCTGCGTTCTGGAATGTCGTGGCCGCCGAATCGACTGGTAGCGGACACCCCTTATGCCGCGCATAGAGTTCCGCAAAAGCAGAACGCACGACGTTGCCAGTGCATAGGAAACGAATGGATGTCGCGATCTCCAGCGCGTCTTTGAGTTCTACCTTCACGCTCGCGAGCATAGCCCCCATGAGCTTGATCTCAGCAATTGTTCTGCTGGACCGGGGCTCTTACTGCTTCTGGGCAATCGAGAAGATCAGGTCGAAGTCCTCGCACTTGTTTCCGGTCAGATCACGGAAGCCACGCGCGCGAATCGGCAACGCATACTGCATGCCTGGAACGAGTCCACTACAGCGATAGCGCAGCGTGCGCCCCAACTCGTCCCATTCGCCGAAGCCATCGAGCTTGGGGTACGCGAAGCCCCGTGCCTTGATGTCGCGCACGCCCTCACCAGTGATAGCTTGACCATATTGCATGCGCTCATCGAAGGTAACGGAGAGGGTCAGGAGCCCGTCGTCCGATGCGACCATCGATCCGCTCTCGGGCACAGATGCGACGATGCGTGGTCCGGTGACATCGGTTGAGGGCAAAACCTGGAAAGCATAGGAGTCCGCCAGTAGTGGCAAAGCTTCGAGGTCACGCAACGAATCGAGTGCGATCAGGTAACTGAAGTCCGGCAACCAGACATCGGTCTCTAATGACAAGCTGCGCCCGGCATCTGAAAGCACTGCGCCGCGGATGTCCAAGCGGCGGAATCCGGAGGGCGGCGGCGAGAGTTGTGCGCTCTGAAGTTGCCCGAGATCAATCGGCGCGAGAGCCGAATCGAATTGCAACTCGATGAGCGTGCCCCCGAACTCTTGCTTGCTCTTATGCGCAGGACGAGCATCGAGTAGCTGCGCCCCATTCAGTACAGAGGAGGCTTTGCTAATGGAACGCGTCCAAGCGCGATCGGGGTCCACTTTCACGAAGCAAAGCTCCCGCCCACCAGTCTCGAACTGGAGCTGCGTACTTTCACCAACCAAGGTCACACTGCGGCGTTCCACCCAACCGCGGCCTCCGAACAGGACCGCGAGCGGGGCGCCCGTGGCGTCGATTGGGGAGGTCGAAGGAATGGGCCGAGCGGTAACGGTCAAAGAGAAGGCTCCATCTGAGAGCTCGACTTCCCCCACGGCCAGATCCAAGTCCCCTGACATCGATAGCCACGGAACGTGAATCGACTGACCGCCTGAGCCTTGCAGGGTCTCGTTGAAATCTGCGAGCGTCACCTTTCGTTCTCGTCCGACATCCACGAGTTCACGCAACACTGCGTCGAGCCTTCCCGGCTCGAGCTGAGAGCGCAAATTGTGCAACACGAGCGCTCCCTTTCCGTAGGCCAAGGCCATGTAGTTCTTGCTCCCGAAGACAACTTCGGACAAGGCCTCGCTTTGCCCTGCGTCTGTCAGTACCGCCACTTCCCCGTTCGCTCGTACGATGGACTTCCCGACTAAGTCGGCTCGCCCAGCATCGAGCAAGTAGCTCCAAGAACTGAACTCGGCCAAGCCTTCGGTCAAGAAGCGCTCGCCGGGGCCGGTCGCTTCGACGACTTGGCCCCACCATAAGTGCGCCACTTCATGCGCGACCTTCGCCACAGGGACACGTCCACTCAGCGCTCCACGGTCGAAGGCCAACACGCCGTCCGCGGTCCAGTTGTAGCTCGAATCGCGGCAGCCGATCTCGATCACACCGACGACTCCAGCGTCGATCGCTCCGAAGCGCTTTGTGTACGCATCGATCGCGAGCGACGCTTCTAAGATGAAGTCACTCGCCAGGTCGGCATGTTCACTGCGCAGCAGGGTCACGATGCGCGTGCCCTGTACGTCGGCCTCCGCGCGCTCACGAAGCCCGCCAAGTAGGGAGGGGGCGCCCGCACGTTCGGTACGAAACTCCCACCTGCGAGTGCCTTCTGCCTGATCCGGCCGCCCTTTGACGACCCCACCCGGAGCAGGAACGAAGATCTCCCACTCCTCCGGCGCCAACACGCTCATCGCATAGGGCGCCTTGACCTTGGCTGCCCCTTCGAGCGTTAGGGGCACCTGCGGATAGAAAATCGTTTGCTCGCACATGCGCGTCTCCGACTCACCGACATACAAGATGCCCCGCCAATCCGATCCTTTGCGTCCCTTCTCTGCATCGCCGCCATAGCTCAAGTGCAAACGAAGGCGGCCGCCCTCGGGCGCGCTTGGTAGTTGAATCTGAATCACGCGCCCTTCGGTGTGATAGCGCGAGGGCAGGCGCCAGAAGTGATGCACCTGCACCGGCACCTCTCCCGCAGTGGCCTCGCGCACGATCAACTCGTCATTCAGCAGCAGCGTGAAACTTGTGCCGGCAATGTCAGACAGCTCGAGCGTGGCTTCGACGCCGAAAGTACCGAGTCGACTGACATCGGCGTGCAGCTCATAGCTGTCGATGCTCGGCCAATCGAGGCTCGGTCCAGCAAAGCGCCACTTCAGCGCTGGCCAAGCGATGCGCGTCACGGACAGCGCGAGCGCGCTCACGACCAGGAGCGGAAAAATCAGGCGGGCAATCGGAAGTTTCATGGCACCGGCTTCGAGCTATGCGGAGAGTCGCCATTCACGCGATGATCCAGAGCCCGGAGGGTATCCGAAGCCAAGAGTCCGTGTCGAACTCGAATGAGCACGACCCGGTTTGTCGGGCTTGAATGAGCACGACCCGGTTTGTCGGGCTTGAATGAGCGCGACCCGGTTTGTCGGGCTTGAATGAGCGCGACCCACAATGTCGAGCTCACGCGAGCTCGACATTGTGGGTCGTGCGGGTCGCCACAGAGATGCGCTCAAGCCAATGCCCGAACGCACCACGCGGCCTCGTCAGCGCTTGGCGAAACGATCGCTGCGATCCCGCTCGCCCTCTTCGCGCGCCTTCTCGAACATCTTCAGGTGCTTCGCCAGCGCCTCTGGCGGGCCGCCCTTGCCGGCCAGCTCGACTGCCAGCTCACCCAACTCGATCGCGAGTTCGACGCGCCCCAACTCGAAGTGCGCCAACGCCAGAATGTCGACATGGCCCGAGACTCCGTGGTCGCCAAGCTCGTTGCTGATCTCAGCTGCGCTCAATGCGAGCTCGTCGTAGTGCCCACCGAAACGCTTCTGCGTCAGTAGCTCGGTCGCGAACTCGTTCAGGTAATTGGCGTCCGTGGCAGAGATCGAAACGAGCTCGTTGCCCAGCGCGGAGGCCTCGTTGTAGTCGAGCTGAACCTGCTTCTCGAAGCTCGCTTTCAGCACGAGCTGCTCGGGCGTGCCAAGTTTCTTGGTCGTGGGCGAGACTTGGATGCCATCACTCGTCACGGTGGCCCATTGAGCAACGGGCTGCGACTCACGCTGCGGGCTGTCAGCCTTCACGAACTGACTGTTGTCGCTGGAGCTGTACGATTCGCGTTGCACAGGAGCTGGCGCGGGAGGCGTGCTGGCTTGACGCGCCGAGCGCGCGGCCGACATCGCCAGTCCTTCCAAACGCTCGAGTCCCAGGTCCATCGCAGGGTCGAGCATCTGCGCGACCGTGTCGTTGATGTTCGGAACGCGCGCGATGTTCATATGCATGCCGAGACGCGTCTCGGAGTGAGCGAAGCTCAGGCCGATGGCGGCCTCCCCAAGCACTTCACCGATATGGCTGACCTGCTCGGCATCCGCCTGCGGCATGACTTGGCTCGCAAGTGCAGCGACGCGGCCCGGGCTGGCGAAGAGCGCCATAGTCTTATCGTCCGAGAATTTGGCCATCGCTTCCCTGAAGCTGTCGTCGTTACGGATCGAAAAGCCGGTCGCACGCGCGACCAACGAACGCTCGACCGCAATGCGACTGGGCGTGATCACGAGCTCGTTATCGGTCGATCCGACGTAGACGGGCATGCCCTCGAGTTCATACTTCGTGACGCCGTAACCGGCCAGCTGGAAGTGCTCCGGTGCGTGGCCATTGGCGAGCGACATGGTCGAGAGGACCAGGTCCCACATCGCCTTCGAGCGCTCGGCGTCGTTGACGCGCATGGCTAAGCCGGCTTGCGGAACGGGAAGCTGCCAACCCGCGTCCTCCTGCGACTCATTGCTCATGCTTGCGACTTCCGCCATGCGTCCGTCGAGCTCGGAACCGCCGCCGAAGTCGACTTCCGGCATCGCGAAGAGCGACACGTCGACGATGTTGCCGAACAACTCGCGCCCGATGTCCATGAAGCTGACGACAGGTCGCCCCAGCGAGTCGATAGTTCCGACATCACCGCGTGCGCTCTCGTTGAACGAGGTCGAGAGGAAGAAGGCCGCGCCTTCCGGTACGAGCGCCAGCGAGGCGGCGTCGAGGTTCGGCATGCGGAACAAGTTGTAGAGCTTGTTCGAGTGGCCCTCTTTCATTTGGACGACCATGTCCATGCCGAGGCCCTCGGAGCCAAGACCGATACGCCCGGCACAGGCGCGCACGCTCTCGACATCCCACAGGTTCAAGGCCGCTGCCAACGCAGGCTCTTCCTTCGCCGCCATATTCATGCCGAAACTGATGGCCGGCGTCAGCGGCTCCATGTTCACGCACCAGAACGCGAGGTCTTGACCGCGCAGATCTTCGGTCGCGAGCATCGCGGGACTGTCCTTGAAGGATTTGCCACCCTCCTCCAAGCGCTTGATGACGCCTTTGATCTCGCGCGTGCTGGTGCTGATAATCACGAGTCGCTCGGTGATCGTCAGGTAGCCCGCACCGGCCAGGCTGTAGGTCGCGTGGCCACCGATATCTTCGACGCCTTCGTGGCTGTTCGGAACCGTCGTCTCAATCAGACCGCGCACCAGGTCAAGGTTGCCCGGGTTCAAGATGACGACCCCACCAGCCTTCTGGTTGAAGAAGTTGAAAGTGGTCATGCCCATTGCCATGCCGCGCACGCCGAACACGCTCTCGACGAGCAGCGGACTGATCCCGGCGAAGGCACCAGCCAGCGATCCGTCTTCGCCTTGCAGCAAACCGAGCACATCCATCAGGCCAGCAAGCCTGTTGCCCGGCTGATTCAGCTCCATATACGCCAGCGTTTTGGCCGGGAACAAGCGCGCCAAGTCCTCCGACGCAAGGTCCTCGGAGACGCCAGCCGCGTAACGTGCCGCGGTCGCTCGCTGCGATCCTGTGTACTCGTCAGAGAGCGCCACCGTCTGGTACATCTTTAGAGCGGCGGGCAGATCTCTGGCCTCGTGCTCCAGGAAATAGCCGCGAAAGAAGGGCTCGGGCATCTCTGAATGCGAGCCGGCCTGCTGCAGCGCCAAGGCCGATGGGGCTGCGATAGCCGTCAGGGTCAACAGGAGGGCGGACGAGGAGCGGAGGTGGCTGAGTCGCTTCATGACAGAATCAGGCGGAGCTTGGTGGGCCCGAAGAGAGGCGCGCGATGCGCTGGAGACGAGATGTCTTCGCAGCCAGAGCACATCTATTTGTATTGTATTTGGCACTAAGATCGAATCTGTGCCTCAGCAAGAGAATACGCCAGCTGTCGCTTCGATGTTCCCAGATGCGCGGCAGCTTTGAACAAGTTTTCCCGCGCCCCATTGCACCGACGCCGCGTCGATTCCGCAGAACCCAGCCACCACTCAGCGTGACCCCCATACTCCACCTCGCTGGCAGCCTGATGCTGCCCTACGCTCTCGCCTCACTCCCAGCGCTAGTTGGGACTGCGCAAGAAGTAGCGCCGCCCCCGGCTGTCGCAGCTATCGAGCTCGGCGGCTGGACGGCCACGATCGAGGGACTGCATTCTCCAGAGGCAGTCGCGATCGGACCGCGCGGGCACATATTTGTGGCCGAGACCGGTGCTCATCGCGTGCGCATCTTCACGCGCTCGGGCGAGCCCGTCGCCTCATTCGGTGCGCGCGGACATCGGCCCGGCGAGTTCCTGCACCCGGCTGGTATCGCCGTGCACGACGATGGGCGCATCTGCGTCGCCGACACCGGCAACGACCGCGTTCAACTCTTCGATGCCGAGCGAGCATACGTCCGCACGATCGCTTCGCGCGGCGCGGGCCGAGCCGAACTGCAACACCCGCTGGGCTTAGCCTTCGACGGCGAGAGCCTGTGGGTCGCGGACTCCGGCAACGAGCGCGTGCAATGCTTCTCCCTCGATGGCGAATGGCGATTGGCGATCGCGGGTGGAGCTGACGGCGCGCTCTCGAAGCCAACCGCAGTTGCAACGATCGGCGAGCTAGTCTTCGTGGCCGACTCCGGCCTGCACCATGTGTCGGTCTTCGACAAGACCGGCGCGTTCCAGTCGAGCTTTGGCGGATGGGGTTTCTTTCCGGGCCTGTTCTCGAACCTGAGTGGCCTCTGCCCGTCCGGAGATCGCTTGTACACCGCGGACGGACAGAATCACCGAGTGCAGGTTTTTAGCACCGTGGGTGAACTCGAGCACGACTTTGGTCTGCACGCGATCGTTCCGCGTGAGGGCGAAGGCAAGCTGCACTACCCGGCCGGCATTGCGGTCGCACGAGACGAGAGCTTTCTAGCCCTGGCCGAACCCGCCGATGACCGTGTGCAGATCTTCGGTCCGAAGGGAGAGCCGACGATTCAGGAGCAGCTGCGCAAGAACGCGGGACAGCCCTCGCCTCACTATGGCTATCAGTTCACCGCATCGCGCAACCACATGGTCATCGTTGAGCCGGAGACGCATGTGTTGCTGGTTTACGATCTGCAGTGGGATCTGCCGCGCTTGATCGGCCGGCTGGGCGGCTATGGTGAACACCTGGGCTTATTTCGCACGCCGCGCGCGGCGGTCTTGGATGGCGACTCGCTGGAGATCTGGGCCGCAGAGGACGGCGGACGCAGCATCCAGCACTTGGCGTTGCGCATCGATCGCGAAGGTGAGGTTCGCTTCGACTACGACATGCCCAAGTACATCCAGCGCATCGAGCTGGCGCGCTTTGGCCGTGAACTTGGCGGCATAGAGCTCGAGTGGCCGGCGCGCGCGGATGCGCTGGCGCGCGATGCGAGCGGATATCTGTGGGCCGTCGATGTGCGCAACGAGCGCGTGCACGTGTTCGATGATCAGCTCGCCTATCGCTTTGGATTTGGGGTCGATGCAGCCCACGGTTCGCGCCTACTTGGGGCGACGGACATCGCCTTGGCTCCGAATGGGAGTCGCGTCTACGTAGTCGAATCAAACGCCGGGCGAGTGCGCGTTTTCGATGCCAAGGGTGCGACCTTGGATTCGATCGGGGACGGTCTGCTGGATCGGCCCTACGGCATCGCCGTCGCTGCGGACGGCAGCCTATTTGTCACCGACGCCGGCACGCACGAGCTCGTACGCTTCAGCCCCGCGGGTGAAGTGATCGCGCGCTGGGGCGGCGCGGGGCTCGGGCGACGTGAGTTCTACAAGCCGCGCGGCGTGAGCTTCTTCGGCCAAGATCGCGTCGTCGTGATGGATCACGGCAACCACAGGCTGCAGTGGTTCACACTGGATGGCGAGTACAAGGGCGTCTTCGGATCGCGCTTGTACACGCGCCCGGCACGCCTCGTGACCGAGGCCAAAGACCCCGCGCAGGAAAGCAACCAGCTCGGAGAGTCAGGAGGAGTGGTCGATGATGAAGACTAATACAACTTTGTTTGCACTCATGCTCTTTTGCGCATGCGCGAGTCCGAAACCCGACGGGCTGCCGGCAGCGCCGGCAGTAGAGCACGGCAACGCGCCTGCCGAATCAGGCGCGGCTAAGCCGGAAGCAAAGGCCGTCGACAAGCTTTGGTCCACAGCGGCCTGGCCAGCCGGCGAATGGATCGGCGAAGAAAGCAACTCCGGCACCTATTGGGTCGAGTGGCGCGCGATCGGCGAGTGGGTCGAAGACGGCGAGATGCCGCTCAACGACGACTTCTCCCTCGAAGTGCGCCTGTTCGATGCCGAAAGCAAGAGCCAGCGCCCGCTCGACGCAGAGCTGGTGGTGACAGCGCGCATGCCAACGCACGGGCACGGCATGAAGCACGACTCGCGCGTCATCGAGCGCGTAGACGGGAGCATGCTCGTCACTGGCATGCTGATGCATATGACGGGACCCTGGGAGTTGTACTTCGATGTCCGGCGGGGACCTCACACCGAGCGCGCACAACACGCGTTCGAGATGGAGTGATGCGCCCTGTGCTCACAGCTTGGGGCCGCTGCTTGCTGCTGTGTGTCCCCCTCTCAGGAATGGCGCTCGTGGCCGCTGCTCCGCAGTCCGCTCCCGTTCCCGTTCCCGTTCCCGTTCCCGTTCCCGTTCCTGACTTCAGCGCACGCGAGCTGCGCCGCATCGGCAAGCTCAGTCCGCTGCCCCCGCCGCCCGCTGATCCGACCAACCGCGTCGCCGA
>JBLFWN010000169.1:0-11752 GCA_047611405.1 Planctomycetota bacterium
ACTGCTACTTCCAAATCTTCACGAACGGTCAACCCATCGACGATGCGATGGCTGCCGAGCTGCGCCGCGTCGGCAATGCGACGGTGTTGATCAGCGTCGAAGGCTTCGAAGAGGTCAGTGATAAGCGCCGCGGACGCGACGATGTCTACAACAAGACGCTGGCCGGTATTGAAGCCGCGGTGCGTGCGCGCCTGATCACGGGTGTCGCCTCCAGCATCTGCGCCAACAACTTCGACGAGCTAGTCAACGACGCGTGGGTCGACCGTTTGATCGACCTCGGCGTACACTACAGCTGGTTCCACACCTACCGCGCCATCGGCCCCGATGCCGCGCCCGAGCTTGCATTGACGCCCGATCAGGTGCTGCAAGTGCGCCGCTTCGTCGTCGAGACGCGCAACACCAAGCCGATCGGCTTTGTCGATGCGTATTGGGATGACAAGGGACAAGCTCTCTGTCCGGCCGCGATCGGCATCAGCCACCACATCAGCCCCTATGGCGATGTCGAGCCCTGCCCAATCGTCCAGTACGCGACGGAGTCGATTCACGACAACGGCGGCGACATCTTCGAGACGATCACAAAGTCCAAGTTGCTCGACGACTTCCGCAAGACGGCCGCGGCCACGACGCGCGGCTGCCTGGTGCTCGAGCGGCCGGACCTGGTCGCCGATGTGGGTCGCAGGAACGGTGCGCGCGACACAACGGCCCGCAAGCGGTCTTTCGAGGAGCTCGATGCCCTCGAGGGTCGCAACAGCCAGCACAATCCAGACAACGAGATCCCCGAAAAGCATTGGATGTATCGCTTTGCCAAGAAGCACTGGTTCTTTGGCTTTGGCGCGTACACTTGATCCACCGCGGCTCGCACAACGGCCGCATCCTAAGCAGACAACACCGTGAAACCTGTCGAACGAATGGGCCTCGAGCCTGCAACAGAAGGACTCCCGGAAACTCGGCAAGCCGCGCTAGCCGAGCAGGCTTCGGACGTGAGTTCCGTCGAATCAACGGCGGAAGAAGACTCCGCGCAGGGGTCCTGTGGCTCAGGCTGCGGTCCGAGCGGATGTGCATCCAAGACGGAGAGCCCGCCCGCCATTCGCAGTTCGCTCGCCGGCGGACCCAATCCGATCAAGCTGCCGCGCCGCCTGCCCGTACAAGCCGCGCGACCCGCACAATCCAACATCCCGAACCTGCGCGGAGACCGCGATCGCTTGAAGAGCGCCGCCGCGCAACGCCTCGCGAGCGAAGGTTTGGTCCCGCCCATCGCCATTGCGCAATTGCGCGTCCACGCCGTCGAGGTCTGCAAGGCAGCCGAGCTCGATCTGCGCTACGCGGACTATGCGGCCGTGCTGCTGAACAACGAATCTTGGCGCGAGGGTTTGGCGCAGGTTCCCTACGAGCGCCGGCTGCTGCTGCTTCCGAAATGCCTGCGCGTCGAGGAGCACTGCCCCGCTCCCTTCGATCAATTCGGCATGCTCTGCAAGGAATGCGGCCTGTGTTCGATCGAAGACCTGACACGCGAAGCTGACCAACTGGGATATGCCGTGCTGATCGCAGAGGGATCCGCCGTCGTGCGCGCGATGATCGAGACCGGCAAGATCGAAGCGATCGTCGGTGTCTCGTGCCTGAACGTGCTCGAGAAGTGCTTCCCGCACATGGAAGCCGTCGCCATTCCCGGCATGTCGATCCCGCTATTGCAGGACGACTGCGTCAATACGAATGTCGACCTCGATCAGGTTCGTGACTTGATCCACCTGAGCGCGGAAGATCGCACCTATCGCCTGGACCTCGAAGAGCTAAAGGGTGTCGTTCGCTCCTGGTTCACACGCGAACGCCTGGACGCCGTCATGGGTCCGATTCAGGCAACCGACGGCACTGGACTTGGCAGTCAGAGTGACGAAATCGCTCGCGACTGGTTGGCCCAAGACGGCAAGCGTTGGCGCCCCTACTTGGCCACCTGCATGTGGGTTGCGGTCGAGAGCGAAGGACGCCCCGAGGCACCGCCGATGCCGGCCGACCTGGCCAAGCTCGCGGTCGCGGTCGAGTGCTTCCACAAGGCCAGCCTGATTCACGACGACATCGAAGATGGCGACCTGGTTCGATATGGCCGCGAGACATTGCACGCGACCCATGGTGTCGCTGTTGCACTGAACGTCGGGGACCTGTTGTTGGGCGAGGGCTATCGGCTGCTCGCTGAGCTCGACATCGATGGCGACACACGCGCCGCTTTGCTGGCCGAGGCAGCACGCGGACACATTTCCTTGTCACGCGGTCAGGGCGCCGAGCTGTGCTGGGCGCGCGATCCGAAGCCGCTCAGCTCGCTCGAGGTGCTCGGCATCTTCCGCGAGAAGACCGCGCCCGCTTTCGAAGTCGCGTTGCGTCTGGGTGCCCTCTTTGCCGGTGCTGACGACAGTGTTCACGCAGTTCTGGGCCCGTACTCGGAGTCGCTGGGCATCGCGTACCAGATCCGGGATGATGTCGAGGACTTCCTGGGCGAAGGCGATTCAGATGACTTGGCCGACCTACGCCCCTCATTAATTCTGGCGATTGCGAACAAGCGCGCTGACAAAGCCGAAGACCGCGAGCTGCTTGAGGGCCTCTGGCGCCGGCAGCTGGACCCGCTCGAGAAGCGCGAGGAACTGCAGGCCTTCCTGACCGAGTACCGCATTCTGGACAAGGCCAATGAGCTGCGCGACGCGTACGAGCAAGCCGCAGTCGATGCGCTGCAGTCGTTGAAGCACGCCACCTCCAAGGGTTTGCTGCGACGCGTCATCGGCAAAATCTTCGGTGACGAGAACCTGATCGAAGGTTACTGCGGTGAGTTCGAGACTCGCAATGCAGCGGCTCTGCAGACAGAACTCCCCGCTGCTGACTGAGGCGCGCGCGCGCCTCTTGGGCGAGCGCCGGTCAGCTGAGCATTGGGTTGGCGAGCTCTCGTCGAGTGCGTTGTCGACTGCGACGGCAACCGCTGCGCTGACCTTGGCTCATACCGCTCAACGCGAGGCGGGGCTCGAGCTCGATGCGACGCAAGACGACCTCGAGGCATGCATCCGGGCGGGACGCGAGTGGTTGTGCGCGACGCAAAACGCGGACGGCGGCTGGGGTGATACGACCGATAGTCCGAGCAACCTGAGCACGACCGCTTTGGGCCTGACGGCGCTGACAATGCGCAAGTCCGATGCGGCAGGCGAGCTGCATTGCATCACGCGCGCACGCGCGTGGATTGAGTCACAGTTGGGCCAAGCGCTCGAGGCTCGCTCTCTTTGTGATGGCCTGGAATCGATCTATGGCGACGACCGCACCTTTGCGATTCCGATCCTGACTGCTGTGGCAATTGGCGCCGATCATCGGCGTGCTGCAGATCCCGATTCATCAGGCGCCCTGCGAGATCCGTGGCGCCCGATTCGCAGCCTTCCTTTCGAGTTGTCGGTTCTGCCACGCGGCTTGTTTCGCTTCTTGGGTCTGCCCGTGGTCAGCTACGCACTGCCGGCTTTGATCGGCATCGGGCAAGCGATTCATCACAACGCGCCATCGCGAAACCCGCTCGCACGCCTCGCGAGAAGCTTGACGCGTAAGCGCAGCCTGCGTGTGCTAGATAGCATCCAACCAGCGAATGGAGGCTTCCTGGAGGCGATTCCGCTGACCAGCTTTGTCGTCTTGAGTTTGCTCGCGAGCGGGAGTGCGGATCAGCGAGTGGTTCGACGTGGTGTCCAATTCTTGATGGGCGGAGTACGACCCGATGGCTCGTGGCCAATCGATACGAATCTTGCGACTTGGTTGACGACGCTCTCAATCAACGCGCTCGCGGGGGCTGGCCGCTTGCAAGAGCATCTGCCGGCAGATGCGACTGAACAACTCGCGACATGGCTGCTCACGCAACAAGGACAAGTCACTCATCCATACACAGGGGCCGCGGCTGGGGCGTGGGCTTGGACCGATCTTCCCGGCGGAGTCCCCGACGCGGACGACACCGCCGGCGCTCTGCTTGCGTTGCATGCGCTGCACGCCGAAGACAATGAATCGGCCCTGACATCTGCTCGCGCGGGCTGCCAATGGTTGCGTGAACTCCAGAACCGTGATGGCGGCATCCCGACCTTCTGCCGTGGCTGGGGCAAACTGCCCTTCGATCAAAGCTGCGCAGACCTGACCGCTCACACGCTACGAGCATGGCACGCCTGGGGCAGTCAACTGCCGGCCGAGGACAGCAGTGCATTAACTGCGGCACGCAAGCGCGCTCAAGCCTTCTTGTTGAAAGAACAAGCCACGGATGGAAGTTGGTGTCCGTTGTGGTTCGGCAATCAATATCAAGTAGCGCAGCAGAACCCCGTGTACGGAACATCGCGCGTTCTACGTGCCTGCGCCGTGCCGGGTGACGACGATTGGCATGCATGCTTGTTGCACGGTCTGCAGTACTTGCTGTCCAGGCAACTCGTGCAGGGCGGCTTCAGTGCTGGTGATGGTGTGCCCGCCAGTATCGAAGAGACAGCACTTGCCATCGAAGCGCTAGCGGATGGCGTGCTGGCCGGCTTGGAGGCGACCGATGAACTGCGTTCAGCCATCGCGCATGGGACCCGTTGGCTGGCGCAGGCAACACATGAGGGTCGCGTCTTTGATCCTCAGCCGATCGGGCTGTACTTCGCGAAGTTGTGGTACTCGGAACGCCTGTACCCGCTGATCTTCACCGTCTCCGCGTTGGAGCGAGTTACCGCCATCGAAGCGCCCGACGCCCAGCCCTGATTCAGACTTGAGACAGGAACGTGGACAAGCGGATCGACAGCGCTCCGTACGAAGTCATCCTCGCTGGGATTCGATCGAGGTAAAAGGCAACTTCGCTCCATCTGGCGTCGCTTCCGGGCTCCGGTGGATGCCCTCTGGCGAGTATCATCTCTGGCCCCATCTTTGGTCCTGCCAACCAAGTGAACTCGCGCACCTTTCGACGCACCGCGACGGCGATCGAATCGGGCTCGTGAAATCCGCTCCCCTCTGCCTCTGTATCCCCATGATGCGCTCCCTTTTCATCGTCACTGCGACCTGCGTGCTCGCATGTGGCTCGACGACGAACGCGATCACGACCGAAAACGTGACTGACCCGGGCAGTCCGCAAGCCAGCGCCGATATCCGCAAGGGTTGGTTGAGCTGGCGCGGGCCCAATCAAGACGGAGTCTCTCCTGAAACGGGATTGATCGACTCCTTGTCCGTTGATGGTGAGAACCATTTGTGGTCGTACGAGATCGCGGGCCGCGGCACACCGGTCGTTTCAGCCGGCCGCGTCTTCGGACTTGGTTACGAAGGCGAAGGACGCGAACTCGAAGCGGTCGTCTTCTGCCTCGACGAAGTGTCCGGCGAGCTGATTTGGGAGCATCGCAGTTCAGACTTCTTGAGCGATGTGATCTATAGCCGTTATGCGATCGGCAGCCCGACCGTCGACCCCGCGACCGGCAATGTGTTCACGATGACCGCTGCCGGTTTGCTGCGTTGCTTCACGCGCGATGGCGAGCTGCTCTGGGAACGCTCGATGGGTGAAGACCTGGGTCGCTTGACCTTCCCGAACGGTCGCACCGGCGCGCCCTTGATCTATGGCGATCAAGTTATCATTCACTTCATCTTCGCAGCGTGGGGACCGCTCGGCCCTGCGCGCGATCGATTCCACTCCTTCGACAAGACAACCGGCGCTGTGCTTTGGGCGTCGACACCTGGTGGCCCGCCGAAGGACAGCACCTTTGGATTGCCCGTCGTCGAAGAGCGTGATGGTCACGCGTTGTTGTACGCCGGCCTGGGTGGTGGATTCGCCGCTTGCGTCGACGCACGTACAGGCAAGCCGCGTTGGAAATATCCAATGGCTGTCGGCGGCGTGAACTCCAGCATGCTGCTCTATGGCGACAACTTGATTGCGATCCATGGTCGCGAGAACGTCGACAGCTCGACCATCGGACGCATGGTCTCGCTGCGACTGGATGGCGCTATCGATGACAATGGCGTGCTCTCCAACGATGCCGAGACTTGGCGTGCGGATCTGGTTGCTTTCACCAGTTCACCTGTGCTGGTCGGTAATCGCGTGTATGCCACCGTGCAAACGGGCGATCTGGTCTGTGTAGACGCCGACACCGGCAAGGCTCTCTGGCACGAAAAGCTCGCACCGGACCAACTGCATGCTTCGCCGATCGCGGCCGACGGCAAGCTGTATGTCCCGATGACCAATGGCAACTTCCATATCATTCGTCCCTCGGACGAAGGCATGGAGTTGCTTGACTCCGATCAGCTCGGTGGCAGCAGCCTCGGTGCGCCTGCAATCGCGAACGGTCGCATCTATGTTCATACGACCGAGCGGCTGTACTGCTTTGGGAAGCCGACGGACGGCGCTCCCGTATGGCCGGACTTGCCCGGTGCAAATGCAGTCGGCAAGGCTCCGGCCGTTGCCCTACAGCTCGTCCCGGCCGATGCCACCTTCCACATGTCAGCGGCAGAGGACCTGAGCTATGAGGTTCGCGCGCTGGATGACCGTGGGCGGCTCGTTGAAGTACTCGACAACAGTTCGGTCGAGTTGACGAAGCCTGGCTGGATCGCCGCGGGCAAGCCGGCCGTCGGCGTGGTCAAGGCGAAGAGCGGCGCATTGACGGGCGCTGCGCGCGTGCGCGGCGTACCCGACATACCGTCGCTGCAAGACTTCTCCGGCATCGAACTCAATCAGAAGGGCGAGACGCCCTGGGCATGGCCTCCCGGATTCTGGCTTGGCGGTCGCATGAAGTGGAAGGTCGTTGAACACGAGGGTGAGAGTCTGATCTCGCGCCGCCTGGACAACCCGTTGTTCCAACGCACGGTGTCCTTGTTCGGCCGGCCCGATGACTCGAACTACACCGTCAGCGCCGACATGATGAGCGACGGTAACCGCCGCTCGATGTGCTCGGTCGGCGTCGTGAACCAACGCTACTTGATCGTCTTGAAAGGCAACCACCAAGAGATCGAAGTCAGCTCGAACATGGAACGGCTGAAGGTCGGTTCGCCTTTCAAATGGAAAGTCGGCCTGTGGTACAGCATGAAGACGCGCGTCGACCTTGCGGGCGACGGCAGCGGCATCGTGCGCGCCAAGGTTTGGCTACGAGGTACCGACGAACCCGATGCGTGGACGATCGAAGTCACCGATCCGCACGCTCAGTCCCATGGCGCCGCCGGCGTCTACGCATTCACCCCCCAGAGTCGCTTCACTGCATACCTGGACAACATCACCGTGACCCCCAATGACTGATCGTCACATGAAGCTTCAACTGCGCCAGATGATCTCGCCGCTCGCTCGTGTACTCGTTGCCTCGACATGCGCACTTTCTGCATCCGCGATGCAAGGCGCTGGCGATTGGCCGATGTGGGGCGGCAACGAGAGCCGCAGCATGGTCTCGAACCAGACTGGTCTCGCAAGCGATTTCGTCGCCGGCAAGTTCAAGGGTATCACCGACGATATCGACATGGCGACCACCCGCAACGTTAAGTGGATCGCCAAGCTCGGCTCGCAAAGCTACGGCAATGCGACAGTCTCGAACGGTCGCATCTATGTCGGGACGAACAATGACTCGCCGCGTGATCCGCGCTTCAAAGGCGATCGTTGCGTGGTCTACTGCTTGGAAGAGAGCACGGGCGACTTCATCTGGCAGCTGAACATCCCCAAGCTCGGCACCGGCAAGGTCAGTGACTGGGAGTACTTGGGCATCTGCTCATCGCCCTCGATCGAGGGCGATCGCGTCTACTTGGTCACGAACCGTTGCGAGGTCATTTGCCTTGATGTGAACGGCATGGCCGACGGCAACGATGGGACGTACCAGGACGAAGGCAAGTACATGGCCGGTCCTGGCAACGAAGCCTTCGAGGTGACCGAGACGGATGCGGACATCATCTGGGTTCTGAATATGATCGACGAGTGCGGAGTCTTCCCGCACAACATCACGACCAGCTCGGTCTTGATCGCCGGCGACCTGTTGTGGGTCACGAGCTCTAACGGCGTCGACTATGGTCACGTCGAGACTCCGGCACCGAACGCACCGAGCCTGATCGCAGTCGACAAGGAGACTGGCTTGCTTGTCTCTGAGGAAGCCAGCGGCCTGTCCTCGCGCATCTTCCACTCGAACTGGTCGTCACCCGCCTACCTGCGCACAGAGAACGAAGAGATGTGCATCTTCGGCGGCCCGGACGGCATCTGCTATGCCTTCCACCCGACACCGCTCGATGGTGAAGACGGTTGGCCTGTCATGCAGGAGCTGTGGCGCTATGACTGCAACCCCGAAGGCTATCGCGTGAAGGAAGGCAAGCCGATCACGTATACGAACCGCTATGGTCCGAGCGAGATCTTAGCGACGCCGGTAACGCACAACGGCTTGGTTTACGCCGTCATCGGTCAAGACCCCGAGCATGGTGAAGGCATCGGCAATATGACTTGCCTCGACTCCAAGGGTAAAGAGGTCTGGTCATACAGCAACATCAACCGCTCGATGTCGACGCTCGCGGTCGGCAATGGCTTTGTGTTCGCGACGGACTACTCGGGCTTCGTGTACTGCTTGGACGCTAAGACCGGCAAGGAGCACTGGATCCACGACACCAAGGGTCACATCTGGTCATCGCCCCTCTACGCTGATGGCAAGCTCTACACCGGCAACGAAGATGGCTTTATGACCATCATCCCTGCCACCAAAGAGTACGACGAGAAGAAGGTAGTCGAGGTCGACATGATCTCGCCGATCTACTCCTCTGCTGTCGCAGCCAACGGTGTGTTGTACATTGCGACGCACACGCACTTGTTCGCCATCGAAGCCGGCAAGGAATAGTCAGCGCTACATGAGCACACTCGGAAAGCTTTCCTGGGGTATGGTGATTTTGGCAGCCGTGCTGCACACCGACCTTTGGGCCTGGGACGACGATCGTCTGGTGATGGGTTTCGTGCCCATGGTCTTGGCCTATCACGCTGGCGTCTCGCTACTAGCGGCCTTGGCCTGGGTCATGGTCGTGCGCTTCGACTGGCCCGAGGGCATCGAAGAGTGGGCGGCCGAGACCGATGACGATGAAACGGCCTCAGATGCGGGAGCTCAGCGATGACGGATCCGACCGCAATCTATGTCGTGCTCGTCTATCTGGCCGCGCTTATCGGCCTGGGTGTGTACTCGAGTCGTTTGTCACGCGGCACCAGCAGCGACTACTTCGTTGCTGGCCGGTCCATCGGACCGGTGCTGCTGTTGATGAGTGTGTTCGGTACGACGATGACAGCCTTCGCGCTCGTCGGATCGACAGGCAAGTCCTATGAACTCGGTGCCGGCGTCTATGGCTTGATGGCTTCGTCATCAGCCATCATTCACTCGTTGGTGTTCTTCTTGGTCGGGATCAAGTTGTGGGCGATCGGCAAGCGCCACAACTTCCTGACGCAGATCCAGTTCTTCCGCGCGCGCTTCGACTCGGTCGCATTCGGGTACTTGCTGTTCCCGATCCTGGTCGTGCTCGTCATTCCGTATCTGCTGATCGGAATCCTGGGCGCCGGAGCGGTGGTGCGTGGGGTCACTGTCGGCATGTTCCCGAACACCTTTGCGGGCATCACGACACCTAGCGGAGCGACGCTCTTCGCCGGCGCAGTGCCGCCTTGGTTGACAGGTCTCGTGATCTGCAGCGTGGTGCTGTCCTACATCTTCACGGGTGGCTTGCGCGCCGCCGCAATGGCCAACGCCTTCCAGACCGTGGTCTTCATGATCACCGGCATGATCGCGTTCTTTTTGATCGCGGACAAGCTGGGCGGTGTCGAGGCTGCGACTGCCAAGGTTTTCGATAACGCGCACGACCATTTGACGCGTGCCAAGATCGGCAAGCTGCAGTTCCTGACCTATGGTTTCGTGCCGCTCTCGGTCGGCATGTTCCCGCACCTCTTCCAACATTGGCTGACCGCCAAGAGTGCGAAGAGCTTCCGCCTGACAACGATCATGCACCCCGTCTTCATCATGATCGTCTGGGTGCCCTGCATCCTGATTGGCATCTGGGCGATGGGCATGGGTATGGATGCGCCGGGTGGTAATCCGAACGCAATCTTGCCCAAGATGGTCGGCGTTCTTTTGAAGAACCCCTACCTGTCGGGACTGCTGACGGCTGGCATCTTGGCCGCGATTATGTCGAGCCTCGACTCGCAGTTCGTCTGCCTGGGAACGATGTTCACTCAAGACATCGTGCTGCAAGTCGCCGGCAAGGATCGCTTCACGGACAAGCAGCAAGTCATGCTGGGCCGCTCGTTCATCGTCGCGATCGTTATCTTGACCTACCTGCTCTCGCTGTTTCCGCCGCCCAAGATCTTTGACTTGGCCGTCTGGTGCTTCAGCGGATTCGCAGCCCTGTTCCCGTTGGTCTTCGCAGCCATCTACTGGCGTCGTGCCACCAAGGCCGGAGCATTCGCTTCGGTGCTTGCAATGCTCGTCAGCTGGACCTACTTGTTCTATCAAGGTTTGATTCGCCCGACACTCGATGGCACGCCCCTCGAAGGTGACTATCTTGTTGCCGGCATGATGCCTGTGACGGTGATCTTCGCTGCTTCGACGATCGCAATGGTCGGAGTCAGCTTGATGACGAGTCCGCCCGCGAAAGAGCGCGTCGATCGATACATGGTCAAGCGCGCTGACATCACCGCCTAAAACGACCGCAACGAGACTGACCATGACCGATAGGACCGCAGCTGCCTCTGCGCTCGACGCACACGTGCGCGAGATCGTGCAATGGCATATGTCGCCGGAGACGGGGACGCCCGTGTGGATCGAGTGGGCTCGTAAGCAAGGCGGTGATCCGGCCAGCGAGATCCAAGGCTTTGCGGATCTACTGGAGCGCTTCGACAACTTCGATGGCGAATGCCTGCGAACGGATCCGCACGAACGCTGGATTCCACGAGCATACGCTGGGCGACCCTTCAACATCTTCGAGACCGGTGGCACGACCGGTATGCCGAAGCAGCGCATCGGTTGGGACGACTTCCGGCACGATTACGAGCAGTTCTCTGAGACGCTCAGCAAGGAAGCTTTTCCGCCGGGCGGCTACTGGCTGATGGTCGGGCCGACTGGCCCGCGCCGACTGCGCTTGGCGATTGAGCACCTTGCCAATCACCGCGGATCCTCGTGCTACTTCATCGACTTGGATCCGCGCTGGGTTAAGAAGCTGATCGGTAGCGGTCAACATGACCAAGCCAAGGCCTACATGAAGCACGTGATCGACCAGGCTGTGTCGATCCTGAAGCATCGCCAGGTCGACGTGCTGTTCACGACGCCGCGCTTACTCGAGAGTCTTGGCGACGAGATCTCTCTCATCGAAGCCGGTATCAAGGGTGTCTTTTGTGGCGGCACAGAAATGTCGCCGCAGAGCGTACGCTTCTTGGTCGAAGAGATCCTGGAAGAGCAGATCCTGTTCGTGCCGACCTACGGCAACACCTTGATGGGCTTAGCCGCGAACAAGCCCGTGACCAAGGAAGACGACTACGCGATCACCTACTACGCGCCTCAACCGCGCGCCGTATTGCGTGTGACGGACCCCGAGGACTCGAGCAAGCTGGTGGATTATGGCGCTTGGGGCCGCGTCGAGTTGACGACCCTGACACGCGAGTTCTTCATGCCGCGCTTCCTGGAGCGAGACGAGGCGACTCGTTGCGAGCCTTGGGGCGACTGGCATTGGGACGGTGTCGGACAAGTCCGGCCCTTCGGTGCTAGCGAGACGAAGATCATCGAAGGCGTGTACTAAGCATGACTGCCATGCCCCATCTGCCCGT
>JBLFWN010000170.1:0-11741 GCA_047611405.1 Planctomycetota bacterium
TCATCAAGAACGCGCCCATCGACGAAGAATAGGCATAGGCCACATCACAAGTCGGGCTCACGCGATCGACGTGCTTCTGCAGCTCTTGCGAACCATAGACACCGAGTGTCAGTGGTCGGTTCGTAAGTAGCAAGGGGAGCGAGCGTATCCTCTGCGCACGATCGTTGTGATCGACCGTGATCGTCTCGTATCCCATGCGCCCCAACTCGAGTGCAGCGTCGTGATCGGCTTGCTCGTGCGCGAACGCGATGATCGTGACCTCGTGCTCGCGTCCCAAGCGCTCGACGAGGCGCCAGGTCGTGATCTTGTCGCCCCGATTCGGAGGGTAGGGGACGCGTTGGGACAGGAAGAGGACTTTCAAGCCGAAGAGAGTACCGGAGTCCGGCCCGAAGGGAGGCTTCAACTACAGGCAATCCTGGGCACGAACAGGCTCTTGCTCATTGATTGGGAAACCCTGAGCAGGACTAGCTCGACTAGCGTGCGGCCCATCCGCCGGGTGGCGTCCACGCCAGCCATGCGCCCTGGTAATCGATCGTGATCGGCGCACGCTCGAGGATGCCGAGACCCAAGTTCCCATCCGATCGACTCGCGTCCAGAGCCCCGTTGCCGGCCATCAAGAGGGTGGCTTCTAGACTGCGCATGCCACGCCCAGCCAGTCGAAAACGGCGGACTTGCGTGCGCTGCGCGAGCCGCTCTCCGTCGAGTCCGGCCAGACGAACGAAGCGCGTTGCCGGATCACCATCGAGCAGGTTCAGGCGATCGACGGTGCCGTCGTGCAGCGTCATGCCATCTGACGACCCCGTGTCCAGGCGCAACCAGAGCGGGGATTCGTCGAGATCGGTAAGCACGAAGGCCGCGTGACCATCGAAGGCCAATTCGGCTGCACCCGCTGGCTTGCTCGCCGCACCTTGGCGCAACGCCATCCAGCCGCCGCGCGCATCGAGTTCAACTTGCGCGTGCGCGAATAGAGGGAAGCCCAGGATGCCGCTGATGGGATGACCAATTGCCGCCTCGAGCCCATCTAGATTAGGCATCCACCAGCGGGACTCGGGCAAGATCACCGGCCCAACTCGGATGCGCGGACCGATGCATGTATCCGCACGCAACTTGCCGGAGACGGCGTTCAATTCACGGGTGCCGGTACGCTGAAGGCCAAGCGAGTCGGCGATCGACTCGCGCACACAGTTCAATCCTGCGCCGGAGTCGATTACGAAGTGACCCAGTGAACGCTTCTCAGACTCCTTGCCTTCGCTTGCGACATAAAGTTCGACGAGTAAGTGACCACTCTCGGCTTGAAGGATGGGCACGCGTGCGTCTTCGTCCGGCAACCAAGTCGATCCCAGCTGCAAGGACTCGGGACGATGGAACAAAGATGGCTCAGCACTGGGCTCTTGCGTGACACTTCTCGCGTTCAAATGCAGTGATGCGCTTCTTCCGCGCATCAACTGCATCGCAAACGGAAAGTTAGCTTCACCTACGCTTCGCCAATCCAAGAAGCTAGCGTTCTCGGCCACGCCCCCCTCTTTGTGCCGCCAGCGTAGGGGCAGTGCATCCGAGTCCAACTCGAGAGTGCCATTCCACTGGCCGTCGCGCATGCGCAACTCGAGTCGGCTTCCACTCTCACCCCAAGCAGAAGCATCCATAGGTTGTTGCTCGGATGCGAAGGCCTGACCGGACCACAACCATAAGCGCGCCAAATTGCGATCCTTTCGTCCGAAGGCAACCGGTAAGACGGGTTCGCTGGCAGAGCGCGACCAGAGCGTCGTGCCGTCGTACACCAGCAATTCACGGCCTTCAATTTCGAAGCGCAAGCGCCCGTTCGGGCCGGTGTGCAAGCGCATCGGTGCTTCAGTGTCGCCGCGCTTTGCGATGCCCTCGATCGTCAGAGCTTCGACCTTCGGATACTGCGAGCGTATGCGCCGCATCGTGTCGGCTCCTGCACGCTGCGCCTCGGCTGCGGTTTGGCATGAGATAACCGTGAGCAGTGGAAGGAGGCACAGAAGGGAGCCCAAAAGGCGCACAGCAACTATTCGAGCCTGGCCTGCGTAGCGCGGCCCTCGACCGTCACCCTCATGCCGCGGCGAGAGCCTGTTCATGCTTGGGTTTGACTGTTGAGACCAACGAAGGTGATCCAACGCCCACGTTGGCGTTCTTCTTCGATCACTAGGCCCGCATTCAGAATCGCTCGCCGCGTGTTGTCGCGATGGTGCTGTGGACAACCGCTGAACATGAAGCATCCCCCGAGCGCGAGCCGGTCCATCAAGTTACGGACCTCGCTCTGGATGACATCAGAGTAGATGTTCGCGAGTACGAAGTCGAAGTCTTGGTCCTGATCGCTGAGCACCGAGAAGTCTCCGGTTCGAAATGTGACACGGTCCGAGACCTTGTTCTGGCGAGCCAAGTCATCGCCATACATCTTCGAGTTCGGATCGATGTCGAAGCCGAGTGCACGCCCCGCTCCGAAGAGTGTAGCGGCCACAGCCAGGATGCCGCTGCCGGAGCCAGCATCCAGAACGGTCTCGCCGCCTTTCACTCGCTCTCCCAAGACTCTTAAGCAGGTGCGCGTTGTGGCGTGGCGCCCGGATCCAAAAGAACCGCCCGGTTCGAGCGTCATGCGTAAGTCGTCTGCCCGAAGCTTCCCCTCGTACCACGTTGGCAGCACGCACAGCTTGCCGACCCGAAAAGGCTTCCAGCTCTTGCGCCAGGAAGATGCGTACTCCTCCGGCGGTAGGCAGCGGAAGCTTGCAGTGAGGCCTTCCAATTCCGGTGCGGCACACTCGCTTGCTAACGCGCTCAGCCGCGCTTGAATTTCGTTTCGAGTCCCGACTTCGTCCTGCTGCGAGGTGATGTACGTTCGCACCAATTCCATGTCATCGGGCGGTGGCTCCATTCCTATGCTCGTGGCGCCGAAGACGACGCTGGTACACTCGCTCGTGTCGAGCGCAGCTGCGACGAGTTCCTGCCAGCCCATCGGAACCAGGACGCGGACTTCGGTCCAGGAGATGACGGGCGTGGGTGGTTTGGGTTGCATGGAGGAATCTCGTACCGGCCGGGCCACGCACTCTATCGATCCCTTACTGAACTGGGCCAGCAAGAGGCAAAAAGCTAGAGGCTCCGCCGATTGGCGACGCCTCCGCGGCATTCAGCGGTGCACGTTTTTTCGGCGCGGCGCGCAAGCAGCCTGCGAAGGCCTCACGGCTGCAACGCGTTCGTCAAGTTGAACGCAGTGCCGCAGGCTCCAAGGTTGGCCGGGTCGTGATGCCATAACTGCATGCTCAACGAGGTCTGGGTGCTCATGTCAAACAGGCCTGTCCCCGGAATTGCGGGCGGGATCCACAAGTGCGAGTGCACGGCGGCGAACCTGTAGAGCCTGAGTGCGCTACGGAGTCAGCTTCAAGTCGCCGCTCAGTTTTCGATCAGACTGATGTCGTCGATCGTAAGCACACGATTCTGTGTCGTCTCCAAGCGGACGCGAATCGAAACTGTGCCGACCGGACTCGTTCCTGTCAGAGAGGCCGAGTTCAAAGTCCCGGATGCGAACAGGTTGATCAGATGGGTGCCGATCGTATTGCTGCCCGCGTCTAGGTAATCCATCGCGAATCTGATGTCCCCCGCGCCACCTGACGCGCGATAGATCGCACTCAGCGTATGGCTGGCGGCTGGATTCGCTCCGACGCGTTGGCTCACAAAGCCCTGACTGATTTCGAGGGCTGGGCTATCAATACCGCCTTGGCTACTAAGTACTAGATCGCCAGAATCGATCCAGAACGTCATGCCCTGCTGAAAGCCAGAGTTGTTGATCTTGTTGGTCGACGCACCGCTCAACGCCTGAACCGCGTCAATGACCTCGAGCGAGTCCAGCTCGGGCGAACCGCCCTGCGTGCCAGAGCCGGCCGCGATATAGATGCGCGAATCATGAACGGCGATGCCTCCGCTGTGACGGTCCTCGACCAACTCCGGCATCGTGAACCATTCGCCGGTCAAGACATCGAGTGCTTCGACTTCGTCGTGAGCTTCGCTCTGCGTATCGCTCTCGCCACCGGCAACCACGACGTGTTGTCCAATGCGGATCGACATCGTGCCGGCGCGCTCGGTCGGAATGTCCTCGGCTGACGTGCTCCAGCTGCCAGTGCTGAAGTCATAGATGTCGACGCCTGCCACGGTCTTGTCCGAAGGGACAGGCAGGTCCGTTTCGCGCCCTCCGGCTGCAACCAATTTGTTGCCAACGACGATCGCGTGGAAGTGATCACGCGCATGCGGCGCGTCCGGCAAGGCCGTCCAGGTCTGCGTCAATGGATCGAACTCGTCGAACCAAGCAACGGCTCCACCGTTGTGCCCCAGGGTGTTGCCACCGATTAGATAGAACTTGTTCTGGAACAGCGCCACTCCGGCACTGCCACGGTTGCGGCCCGCGGGCATCGCCGCGCCGATCGACCATGACTCCGTGGCGGGATCGAAGATATGAATGTCGCCGACGTTGGTTTCGTTCGGGTAATTGCCGGTGAACGCGCTAACCACCCAGATCTGGCCGCTGTATTCGAGCGGCTGATAGTGGTGCATGCTGAGCGGCGGCAGACCGAGGTTGGTCCATGTCCCTACGACAGGATCATAGACTTCAACCGGGCGCGTGCCGCGCCCGCCCATCAGGTACATGCGACCGCCGACCTCGACCATAGCTGTTTCGTGTCGGTTGGCCGGTACGCTGCCATCGGTCGAGTCGAGCTGTTGCCAGCTTGTTGGAGACCCTAGGTTGAGTTGCACGATAGATGCGGTCGAGGGCACGCCGTCGTCGTCGAAGACGAACAGCATGTACGGACCCGGCGGGGCCGCGTTGCCATCGAGGGGCGCGGTCAAACTCAGGTCGACACCGTTCTGAACGAAGCTCAACTCGAGGAAACGCTGTTCGAAATCTCGCCCGTGCGTCGCACTTCCAAGGCGCACCAAGGTGACGCGATCTGCGCTGACTCCCGCTCCAAGCTCGACATCGAAGGCCTCGTCGTAGTGCAGATCTGCCGGTGCCGTGACAATCGTCGGACGAGTAGCGAGCTGGCCCAAACCAATGGGCGCATACAGATAGGGCGGAGACCAGACCTGAGCGCTCAACTCATTGCCCGAGCCAACGCCGCCACCGGTCCAGACTCGCCCGTCCGGCAAAAGGAGCGCTGTCGATAAGTAAGCGCGCGCATGATCCGAAGGTGCAACGACGGACCAGCTGTTAGCGACGGGGTCATAGACCTCGGGCAGGAACAAAGCGGATGGGTCAACCGTTTCGGAGTGCCGACAGGCTCCGCCCACCATGACCACGGTGCCGTCCGCCAGCAGCACGCCATTGGCATCTGCACGCGGGAACAGCATCTCTGCCACTGTACTGACGATGGGTGTGGCGCCCTGAAGGTCGATCGCAATGGCCGACGAAGTGGCATCGCCGAAGCTACCTTGATGATCGACACCACCTACCATCAATACTTGATCTTGTTCGTGCAGCACCGACACGCCCCACAAACGCTTGCGCGCTTCGCGTTGCGAGAGGTTCGTCCATGTGCCGCTTCCTATCGTGTCGAAGAAGCCCATTGTCTCGTCCCAGCCACCCCAGAATACGCGACCATCGGATGCCAGGTGAGCGAAGGGGTAGGTGTGATCAATGCTATTCGAGACTCCACTGTTCATGCCGGCGTAGTCGACTCCGGGCAGCAAGCGCCAATCTACGCCATCGAAGACTTCGGGCTGGAACAGATTGCCAGGACCGTGTGCGCCGCCCAAGGCCAGCACATCGCCGTTGCCCAAAGTCAGTGCACTCGCACCGTGCCGCGGCTGGCGCATGTCTCGCGCGGGAATCCACTCGATCAGAGTCGGATCGAAGTGTGTCGCCTGCAAGTTTCCAAGCGGCTTCTGGTTGGCGTTGCGACCGGCATGTCCACCGAGCGTGAGCACTCGCCCATCGGAACAGCGTGCATGTCCTGCAGCGAACAGCTCGGCACTTGGATGATCGACATCCTGGTGTTGCCAAGTTGCGATGTCCGCCAAGTCCGCTTCGGTCGAATCGTGCGCAAGGCCGGTCGAATCAAGGCCAGGGCCATCGACCTCGGAGCTCGCGTGACTGAGGATCTGACCTGTTGGTAAGAGCGTGGCGTGAATCGGCATCACTGGCCAACTGAGCGGACTCTCCCAACTGCCGTGCAGATACCGCACGAGAGTGCCATTGCCGAAGGGCGCAGCGTTGTTGATCGACGTCAGCACGGGCACGCCCCAATCAGCGTGATCATCCGTATGACCGTCGCCAGCGTCCGTGACGACTAGGTCGAGTACGCGTACGCCGCCGATGGCGACTTGACCGGTGAACAGCGGCGCATCTGCGCCAGTCCGCACGCCGGAGTCGTACAGCAGCATGCCGTCACCGATCACCTGGAATACGACCGAACCTGAGTTGCCGACCTCGTCGTCGACGCCGACCCAGCTCGAAAAGGTGGCCGCCATACTGGTCACGTCGTACCGAATCAGACTCGTGGCCGCCGTCCCGATGCCATGTGGGAAAGATCGCCCCCCCATGCGCATACGGTTGCCGTCATTGGCGAGCGGTCCGCCGATGCTGCCATTGAGTTGGACGGGCCCGAGCGCACTCTGGGCCGCGATCCAGGCGTGGTCGGTGAGCCGGAACCGACGTACCAATCCACCGGGCACGTTCGGGACCGAGCCGGGAAGGAGGGTGGAGCCAAATTGGGCGTCCACGAAGGGAGTCAGGGCTAGAAGGAGCCCAGGGAGCAGGGATCTGCGTGCGGTGAGCATGGCGAGGGTGGTAGGCGCCAGGATCTGGGGGCAGCTACCAATGAATGGTATCCCAGTTTCGGGGGGGAGCCAGGCCAGTAAGGGAGGGGCTGTTTGGGTCCGGTCCGCTAAATAGAGGCTGGATTTGAGGTGTGAAGGGCGATCTGGGGAGGGATCGGATCACGGCGCGACCTGAGGACTCTGTAGATAAGATCGCGGTTCCGTCGAACTGCTCAATCCTGGAATCCCTGTCGTTGGTTGAGCCGGGAGGCTAGGTGGGAAGCCACCAGGGGCATGCTTTCGGCACTGTCTGGCGCTGAACCGCGCCCTCAGAAGGGAATGTCATCCGTGTCGATCTCGATCGGGGGTGCCTCCGGCCGCTGACGCGTGGAGGCGGGCTCGGTGGGCCGTAGCGTCACCTCTCCAGGCTGACCGCTGCCGATTCCCATGTGCTCCAGCCCGACCTGCAAACAGTGGCTCGTGTCCCCGCGCACGATGCGCGCCTTGCCGAGTCCGCGTTTGGCGTAGCGCATCGCATTCTCCAACGGCAATTCCTTCAGGAACATGCGATGGCGCGGATCGAGGATGCGGCTGTCCAAAAAGAACACGCAGCCGCGATCGGTCGTGCGTCGCATCAGGCGACCAAAGCCCTGGCGGATTTTGGCCAGTGCCCGCGGTAGGTAGATGCGCGAGCGTTGCTCTGAGATCCCGAGCGCGGCGCACTGCGCGTGGTGGTATCCATCCGGTACACCGTACGGCAAGCGCACGATGACCAAGTACTCGAGCGTTTCACCGGGAAAGTCGGCGCCATACCAGAAGGTGTCGACGCCCAGCAGAATCGAGTCCGTATGTTCGCGGAACAGCGCGCCGAGCTCTTCCTTGCCGACGCCCTCCATGCCTTGGTACCAGAGCGGGATTCGGCGCGCGCGGAAGAAGCCGGTCAGCTCTTGTCCCAGACGCATCGTGTCCTTGGCGTTCGTTAGCAAGACCAAGATACGCCCGCGCGTGGCGTCACCGAGTTGTTGCAAGAAGTTGCGCACATACGCGAGGTGCGCTTCCTTGTCTCGACTGATCGGCGGTGCGTCGCGCGGCGCAGCCACGAGCACGCGCGAGTAGTCAAAGGCTTCCGGCGACAAGTGGGTGCGCACGACGGATGCTTCGCGTTCTTCATCCTCGAGCGGTTCGGCCGCGCGGTCCAATCCAAGGAATCCCTTGGCCGCCCCGAAGCTACCGCCCATGTGAGTTGTGGCCGACATCAACACGCCGTTGGCCAGGTTAGGGAAGTAGTGCCGGCCCAGGAACTCGTTCGGCAACAACACGCGCGCTGACAAGACCCAATCGCCGCGCGCTTCGCGCTCGACATCATAGAAAGTCTCGGAGCGAAAGGCGGGCTTGCCTTCTTGCAGTGGAAGCCAGGAGTCGACCGCGGCGCTGCGTTCATTCCACTCGCCGCGACCCTGTTCCAGCTGACGACGCACGCGGCTGCGCGAGCGAACCGGCATACGGTCAAGCTTCTCGGCTAGCTCGGCCAAGGCAGCGTCGAAACGCGTGCTGCTTTGTCCGAAGGCGCGCCGGGCGAATATCAGCTCGCGCGCCGATTCCCCGCCTGACTCCAGGTATTCGCGCAATAGGCTGTGTTCGTGCATCGCATCGCGTCCGCGCTGCGCCTGCCTGCGCCATGCATCAAAGGCCTCGATCTGCTCTTGGATAGCACCCAGTGTCAACGCGACATCACGCCACGCGTCCAAGATGTCGGCCAAGTTGTTGTAAGCCGGACTCCCGACTACGAGCCCCTTTGTGATGCGGTCCAATAGCGCGCGCGAACGAGAGCCTGAAGAATGGAAGCGAGACAGCGTGTCGCGCAAATCCTTCAGGCTGACCGTATGGCTCCACGCATTGTGCGCTTGATCATGCAAGTGCTCGCACTCGTCGAAGATCATGTGCCGAAAGAACTCTTGGCGTGAGAGCGCAAACGCGTGATTCGTGATCACCAAGTGGCTGCGCTCCGCTCGACGGCGCGCCAACTCGGCGGCGCAGGTGGCCTTGTGTTCTTGCCTCTTGCAGCAAGATGCCTGTGCCCGCGCGTCGCGTACGAAGGAAGAGCGATGCTGGCGATAGGATGCCGTCGAACGCAGTGCAATCGGCGGTCGCGCTGGGAAACGATCCAGATCACCGTCTTCGTCGGTCAATGCGAATAGCACGAGCGAGGTCCAGGCCAACCAGCCTTCGCCCTGTTCATCTGCCGCTGGACACCCAAGCTTGAGCGAACGCCAGCACAGGTAGTTCTCGCGGCCTTTCAACATCGACACGCGCAGCTCCTGCGGCTCGCCCTTCGCGGCGATCGCTTGCAAGGCTCGCGGCACTTCGCGGTCCATCGCTTGCTCTTGCAGCGCGCGCGTGTAGGTCGAGATGCCGAGCCGAATGCCATGACGCCGCGCCCACAACATGGCCGGGATCAGGTATCCCAAGGTCTTGCCGGTCCCGGTCGGCGCATGCACGAGCAGCAGCTCGCGCCCACCCAGGCAATTCGCGACCTCGCGTGCAACGCTGTGCTGTCCTTCTCGGTACGCATCCTTCGCTTCGATGCCGGCTTCTGCCGCGAAGGTCTTTGGCAAGTCTTGCTCGAAAATCTCATCCAAGCGCAATGCGTCATCGACGTGGAACTCGGTGTCGCGTTCGATGCGCGGTGGCAGCGGTTCCAGCTCGAGCCAGGGCTCGTGACGCATGGAGGCACGCGGGCTCAGATCGGAGATCAGATCTTCCGCCGATGCGTCGGGGAAGAAGGCATCACTCAGCGCGCCATCGACGGGCAGGTCGCGAATGGGGGGGGCCCAAGCGCTGGGCCGATCGAGGATGCCGAGCGCCACTCCAAGCTGGCGAGCTGCACCCGGATCCTGTTCACGGATTGTCTCGGCGGCCTTCGCATAACCGCCACATAGAAGCGCGCGCGTCCCGGCCGGCAGAGCGTGTGTGCGATCCGTCAGTTCGAGCACGGCCTGCGCCAACTCGAGCGGATGCACCAGCCCGGCCTCGGTGCGTGGCTCCGCATTCGGTATGAAGTCCGCCACGAGTTGCGTGCCGCGGGCAGCCAGCCGGCCCGGAAAGGCCATGGCGGTCAGCTCGACCAGCCCGATCGCAGCCGCAGGTCGCTTCTTGCGCTTCGTGAGGGCGGCCGACCAACGCTCGAACAGTTGAGCGTCCGGCACCAGCAGCAAGCGCTCGCCAACGAACTCGAGCAGCCGCTTCCACGCGGGCTCGAGCTCAGCCCATTCGGTCTCGGCATCGTGCAGCTCACAGTCCGTGCCCTGCCCTATGCGAGCCAGCGGCGAGCCCTCTTCGCCAGCCCCAATCGCCAGGTCCAGCACATGCCACTGACCGTCGCTTCCGACGTGCGTGGCCATCACGCGCGCGAGCTCGTCACAGGCGGGATCAGCGCCCGTGGTCCAGATCGTGCATAGTGCGATCCGACCTGATTCCAGCTGCGGCCAAGCTTGGGTGCGTCCCGGTTTTTCCGTTTCGGGGGGGGTCTCGTCTCGCTCGAACTGGATCATCGCGACCCTATCCTGCCGAAGGGTGAAGCCAAGGAAAGTATCGAGCTGCCGGTCGTTGCTCGAACTCTAGAGGCAAGGTGCCAAGCCTCACCTAGCTCCCAAAATAGTGATCGAACTTCATAGGGATGTAGATGGTTAAATAATAAGCACTTGACGTCTCATTGCCCAATATGCACGCTTCCGTTGGACGCCATCGAGGCTCGACTCCGAGCGGCTTGGAGAATAGAATGCTCCGCCCGATTTCGCCTGCTCTGAGTGTGGGCATGTCCCCCCAACCGTATCTCTTTCAACTCGTCCGACTAGCCGTATGGAGATCACCGACATTCAAGTCGATGGCTATGAGAAGGTAGCTCGCTGCCGCGACGAGGCCTCTGGCCTTCACGCACTCATCGCCGTTCACAATACGACTCTCGGCCCCGCTCTCGGAGGGATGCGCATGCTCCCGTACGCATCCGAGGATGAGGCGCTCTTCGATCTACTGCGCCTCTCGAAGGGCATGACCTATAAGTCCGCCGTTGCGGATACCGGACTGGGCGGTGGCAAGTCAGTGATCCTCGGCGACCCGAAGGAGCTAAAGTCGCCGGCCTTGTTCGAGGCGATGGGAAGCTTCGTCGAATCCTTCGGTGGCAAGTACATCACTGCCGAGGACATGAACATTGGTATCCCTGACCTCGAGATCGTGCGCAGCAAAACGCGCTGGGTCACAGGCCTCAGCCGTGAGCAGGGAAGCTCCGGAAACCCCAGCCCGTACACCGCCCTCGGCTGCATGGTCGGCATGAAGGCCGTCGCGGAAGAGGCCTATGGGACGACCGACTTGAAGGGTCGCCACATCCTGATTCAGGGCGTAGGCGCTGTGGGTGGCCGCTTGGCCGTCCTGCTCAAAGAGGCCGGTGCCAAGGTCACGATCTGCGACATCAATGAGATTCGCGTCGCATCGATGGTGGCAGAGCACGGTTTCGAGTCGGTTGCAGACGCGGATCACCTGGATGTCGAATGCGATGTCTACTCGCCCTGTGCGCGCGGTGCCGGCATCAACGACGAGACGATCCCCAAGCTGAAGTGCAAGGCCATCGCGGGTTGCGCGAACAACCAGCTGCTCACGCCCAAGCATGCTGATGTGCTGCGTGAGATGGGCATCCTTTACGCTCCTGATTACGTGATCAACGCGGGTGGAATCATCAATGTCTCAGTCGAGCTGTTGCCCGGTGGCTACAACGAAGAGACTGCGCTGGGCCGCATCGATCGTATCTACGACAACCTGAAGCAGGTCTTCTCGATCTCGCGCCGCGACGATGTCAGCACGCGCGAGGCGGCAACCCGCTTGGCCAAGGAGCGTCTGGCCGCCGCGAAGGTCAGCGAAGCCTGAGCCTGAACCTTCAATACGGTGTCGCACACCTTGTTGTTGTTCAATCAGCCCCCGGGAGCTCC
>JBLFWN010000171.1:0-11428 GCA_047611405.1 Planctomycetota bacterium
TGCGCCTCGTGTTCCGGTTGCCGCTACGCCAAGCCGAGGGCTTCTTGCGTTCCCTGCTGGACATGATGGACCTGAGTTTAGAAGCACCGGACCACACGACCATCTCTCGCCGAAGCAAGGAGTTGAAGGTGAAGCTGGAGCCTGTCACCTCGAAGAGGGGCGTTCACCTGATCATCGACAGCACGGGGCTGTCGATAGTGGGAGAGGGTGAATGGGCCGCCGCAAAGCATGGTAATCGCGGAAGGCGTGGTTGGCGCAAGCTGCACATCGGAGTTGATCGCCAGGGCATGATCCACGCGCAGGTGCTGACCGATAGCTCCGTTGATGATGCGAGCACTGGGCTCAAGATCATCAAGGAGACCAGGGGCAAGCTGTCGAGTGTCACGGGCGACGCTGCATACGACACCGTTGCGATCTACAGGAATGCAGGATCCAAAGGAGCGCGAGTCGTCATCCCGCCATCGAGATCCGCATCCATCTCTCGCCGCAGGCCAAGGTCAACTGAGCACGACAAGACGATCCTGCGCGTCAACAAGGTCGGTCGCAGAAGGTGGAAGAAGGAGTCGGGCTACCATCAGCAGGGAACAGTCGAGAACGCCTTCTTCTGCTACAAGTCGCAGCTCGGTGGCGGGCTTCACGCCAGGGGTCTAGCTGCGCAGAAGACGGAGGTGGCCATCGGGTGCAAGGTCTTGAATCGGATGCTGCAAGCCGGGAGACCCAAGTCGGTGGCCATCGCTCGCTGAACTCCGGGGAGGAAGAGGCCATCCCTTCCCATTTTGAATGTTCACCAACGCCGTGTGCTGACGCTTGGCCGACCGAAGTCAGTGGGCGTTGCTCGTTGATCCGATGCAGAGGGGCCAGCTCTCGCTCCATTTGTAATCAGGCAACAACGCCGTCAGCCGTTAGCTCCGTACCGTTTCTACGTAGAAAAAATCGCATCAGTGCATTCGAGAGCGGTCGTCCCGGCATCCAACCGGACTCTCTTCCTTGATGGATAGCTGCTGCGTCTTCTTCCCAGCCCTAAAGATCACGAATACTCCAGTCTTCCTGGAAAGCAGGTGCAGCTCGGAAGATTCTCGGAAGCTGTTGCGACACCAGATGCCATCCTCGGACTCGCTGTATCGAACGACAAGGCCAAGCGCTCATTGAACCAATCGGGGCATACAAACCAAGCGGCGAGATTCGCTACCATGCGGAGGAGATCATGGGCCCGCTCGTCGGACGGGCCTCCTTACGCATCGCCGACTACCTGGAACAGTATCCCGCACGCCCGCACCAGCGGGCAGAGATCCACGCATGAACCTCTTCATCCTGGCCGCCGGCAAGGGCACTCGCCTGTATCCCCTCACGAAGGACAGGCCGAAGTCCCTGATCGAGCTCAACGATGGCTCGACCATCCTAGAGCGCCAGATCGAGGTCGCCCTCGAATCCGGCGCGTTCGACAGCATCCAGATCATCACTGGCTACCTCACCCAGATGATCGAGGAGTGCATCGAGAAGTACTCTGATCGTTCGGTAGAGGTCATCTACAACCCCTATTACGACGTCTCCAACAACCTCTTCTCCCTGTGGACAGCGCACTACATGCTGCGGGAGAAAGACTTCATGATCAGCAACGGGGACAATATCTACCGGCGCGGGATCTACAGCCGCGTGCTGGACAAGTCTCCCGCCGAGACCATCCAGATCACCGTCGACGTCAAGGACACCTACGACGACGACGACATGAAGGTGACCCTGAACAAGCTCGGCCACGTGACCCGTGTCTCCAAGAAGATCTCCCCCGAGGCCGCCGATCGTGAATCACTCGGCCTCGTCCTCGTGCGCGGACCGGAGCACCGGCGCATGTTCTACGACCAGCTGATGAAGCTCGTCCGGGACCAGGAAATGATGGGCCGCTTCTGGCTCGAGATCTTCAACTTCCTCGCGGACGCGGGACAGGTGATCGAGACTTGCGATGTCCCCGAGAAGGACTGGGCCGAGATCGACTTCCACCCCGACATCCACATGCTCCAGAAGGCCATCACTGCCAAACTCTTCGACTGAGACCCAAAGCTGCACAGGACAGTCGGACATGACCGAACAACTCGACATCGCCTACTACATCCGTAGCAACATCCAGCATCTGCCGCCGGTCCTGCGGCTGCAGGAAGAGCTGCCGGGCCCCATCCTGACCGCTGACCCGAACGTTGTGGAGCTAATCAAACGCAAGTACCCGGAGCACGCCGCCCGCCTGGTCTTCCTGAAGAGAACCTGGCAGGCCAAGAGCTACGTGCGCCGCAACAAGATCCGCATCCTGATCTACCCTGCCTTCAAGAACCTGAATCGCGGGCTGTCCGTGGAGATCTTCCACGGCGGGCTGTCGGACAAGCGCTACCTGGAGACATCCCTGATCACCCTCTACGACCTGGTGCTATTCCCGGGGCAGAAGTCTGCCGACAAGGTGGAGAAGGCAGACCTGCTACACCGCGTCAAGGCCTGGGAGATCATAGGGTACCCGAAGTTCGACCCCCTCGTCGATCGCAGCCTGCAGTACGAGCCGGTCTTCTCGAACGGTATGCCCACCGTGCTCTACGCCCCGACCTGGATCTCCGAAACGCGACCTTGTGCGGAGCAGGAGAAGTTCCGTTTCTCACAGCATGGAGAAAGCTCCATTCCCCGCTGGGGCAAGAAGATCGTGCAGTGCCTTCCCGAGGGAGTGAACCTGATCATCAAGTTCCACTCTCGGGTGCACGGTGAAGCGGGCCGCAAGCTCCATGACGAGATCGAGCAGTCGATAGTGGAGAATGGCCTCAAAGACCGCGCACGCGTGGTCTTCGACGACAACATCCTGCCCTACATGGATCAGTCGGCGATCATGATCTCCGACATCTCCTCGGCTTGCTACGAGTGGTTCCACTTCGATCGGCCGATCCTCTTCGCCAACCCGTCGCCGGAGCATTACCGGCCGGTGGATGACATCACCAAGAACACCTACGCTTGGCAGGCCGGTGATGTGATCAACGAGGAGCCTGATATTGCGCGCCTGATCGAGAAGAACCTCGCCCAGGACGATCACCGCGCGAAGCGCAACGAGATCTTCCACTACTCGGTCTTCTCGCCCGACGGCAATGCCACGAAGCGCCAGGCGGACGCCATCCGTAAGCTCTCTCGTCGCTACGAGGCGATGCCGTTCTGGCGCTTCCACGTCATGACGCGCGCCCGTCACTTCTGGAGGAAGCTGGTTGTGCGTTTTGTCCTGGGTCGGGGAATCATCAAGGAGTGAGCTGCCGGGGCAAGCGTGAGCCAATCGAAAGCTTAAGCGCACACCGCGTCAGTCACTTTCCTCCGAGTTCGCCGACCATCGAGGAGTGCTAAGGTCAGCTAATCCGGAGGGAACAAGTTGACGAGCAGAATGAGTCGGCACACTGAATTGATCATCACGAACATCTGGGAGCGAACCCAACCTCACAGCCAGGTGACCTTGGCCACTGCAGAGAGGCCCTGCTAGGGCTTTCGAGAGGCACACTTGAGGGGCCCGCTGGCGCCAATTCTGGAAGTGCAATACTCTCTACATTCCCCAGCCCTTCTTCGCCGTGATGGAGAAAGCTGTCGTGCTCTTCGGCAGACGCAAAGCGCCAGCGGATCGAAGATCGATTGAGACATGCCCGAACCTACGCGAGATCTTCTTCGTCGAGTCCCCGAAGGCGACCGTCCGGCGCTCTCGGCTTTGGTCGAGCGCTACCTTCCCCCGCTCGTCGGCTTCGTTCGCCTGAACGCGGGCGGTCGCTTGAAGGCGCGCGAGGGCACGATGGATCTCGTACAGATGGTCCTCTGGGGAGTCGTTCGCGAATTCGATGAGTTTGAGTGGAGAGGAGAGCCGGCGTTCAGGAGTTGGTTGTACGGCAAGACCAGGCTGCGGCTAGCCGATCGTGCGCGCTACCACGGGAGGCAAGAGCGCGACCAAGCCAAGGAAGTCAGTCTCGAACAAGGCCATTCCGAGGAGGTGATCCTTGGCCAGGCCTACCGCGAATTCAGTACCCCCAGCGCACGACTCGTGCGCATGGAAGAGATCGAGAAACTCGAAGCAGCCTTCGAACGCCTGACCGATGGACATCGCGAGGTTCTGAGCCGCGCGTACATGCTCGGGATGACGCGCCGGATCGTCTTGTCGCGCTCAGTTGACCTTGGCTTGCGGCGAGAGATGGATGCGGATCTCGATGGCGGGATGACGACTCGCGCTCCTCTGGATTCTGACTTCTTGTAGATGGCAACGCTGTCGTATGCGGCGTCGCCCGTGACACTCGACAGCTTGCCCCTGGTCTTCTTGATGATCTTGAGTCCAGTGCTCGCATCATCAACGGAGCTATAGGTCAGCGCCTGCGCGTGGATTTGACCATCACTATCAACGCCGATGTGCAACTTGCGCCAACCCCGCTTTCCACGCTTGCCATGCTTTGCCGCAGCCCATTCACCCTCCCCCACTATCGACAGCCCGGTACTATCAATGATCAGGTGAACGCCCCTCCCCGAGGTGACAGGCTCTAGCTTCACCTTCAACTCCTTGCTACGTCGGGAGATGGTCGTGTGGTCCGGTGCTTCGAGACTCAGGTCCATCATGTCCAGCAAGCCCTCGGCTTGGCGTAGCGGCAACCGGGATACGAGGCGCAGCGTCAGGGCTGTCTCTATGGCCAGATCCGAGTACCTGCGCGGAGCACCGCGCCTGGCCACGGGCTCGCCCTTCCACGCATTGATGGCTTCGGGCGTGATCCACAGGGTGATATCGCCGCGCTGGACGAGAGCACGGTCGTAGGCGGCCCAGTTGGTGACGCGGTACTTAGTCTTGAAGTTCGGGTGCACTCGCGAGTTCATCGACCCAGGATGGCAGAGGAAACCCGGAGCGTATTCGGATTGCCTCTGCGCAGCCCAAAGGTCGAATACGGCAGGTGAATTGCGCACCAACGCCGATCAGCGACGCGATGCGCGACTTCGTATGCCAGAATCTGCGGCCAGCCCGAATTCGTCGTCCCGCCACGCTCCCCACGGATGGTCTTCAGCTCTCAGTTCTTCCTCTTCTACTTCCTGCCGCTGGTGCTGGCGGGCTACTACCTGACGCCCTGGCGGGGCCGGAACCTGTTCCTCAGCCTGGTCAGCTACGTCTTCTACGGCTGGTGGAGTCCGTGGTTCGTAGGGCTGATGCTCTTCTCGACCGTTGTCGACTGGTTCTGCGGGATCGTCATTACCGCGCCAGGAGCAAGCGAGCGACGCCGGCGGACCGGCGTCGCGACCTCGATCGTCACCAACCTCGCGCTGCTCGCCTTCTTCAAGTACTTCGTCTTTGCGCAGGAGAACTTGAATCGCCTGCTCGAGGCCTTCGGCACTGAGGCGACGCCGCTGTGGAACATCGTGCTCCCAGTTGGAATCTCCTTCTACTCCTTCCAGTCGATGTCGTACTCGGTCGACCTCTATCGAGGAGAGGCCGAACGCGCGCGCACCTTCCGCGACTTTGCCTGCTACGTGTCGATGTTCCCGCAGCTGGTGGCGGGGCCAATCGTTCGCTATCGCGAGATCGCGGAGCAGCTGAACGACCGCCCGCAGCGCTTCGAGCTGTTCCACCTTGGAGTACTTCACTTCATCATCGGCTTCGCGAAGAAGGTCATTATCGCGAACTCCGTCGGTGAAGTTGCCGACCTCTGTTTCGACGGAGGCGCGCCGTCCGCGCTCGTTGCCTGGTTCGGCGCCTCGGCCTATGCCTTCCAAATCTACTTCGACTTCTCGGGCTACTCCGACATGGCGATCGGCCTGGGGCAGATGTTCGGATTCCAGCTGCCGGTGAACTTCCGATCACCGTATCGCTCGCAGAGCATCACGGAGTTCTGGCGCCGTTGGCACATCTCGCTCTCGACCTGGCTACGTGACTACCTCTACATCCCGCTGGGTGGCAATCGTGGCTCGGCGTATAGGACGTATCGCAACCTAGCGCTCACAATGTTGCTCGGTGGCCTGTGGCACGGGGCCGCGTGGACCTTCATCGCTTGGGGAGCCTTTCACGGATCGTTGCTCGCGTTAGAAAGAGGGATTGGGAAGCGCGCGTTCTGGTCGGGCCTGCCGGCTTTCGGTCGGGTGGCGGTGACCTTTGCTGCCGTGCTCATCTCTTGGGTGTTCTTCCGCGCGGCAGACTTACCAGCTGCACTGCACTACTTGAGCGCAATGTTCGGGGCCGGAGAGGGCGGCCAAGCATCAGCGGTTCTCGAAGGGCGCGTATTCACAGCCTTCTACTCCTTCATGGTCGGCCTAGCTGCCTTGCTGGTTTGGAGGGGGTTCGAGACGACGGAGCTCGTGGAGCGCGCGCGTTCCTCCAATCGCTGGAGCGTCGCACTGCTCGCGATCTTCTTGCTGGCGATCCTCTTGATGTTCAGTCAAGCCGAGAACCCCTTCCTCTACTTCCAGTTCTAAACCCATGAGCCCCCGTAGCATCAACGTCGCTTTCATTGCGATCCTGTGCAGCCTGCCGCTCAGTCAAGCTGCATGGGAGGTGAGTCGTGGCGAAGGCATACAGGCGCTCGAGGTCCTTGGACCAATTGAAGGATCGCGTTTGCGGGCCTTTGAAGAGGACCTTCGACTGGCCTCCTTCGTTCATCGCGAATTGTCGCCTTGGTACCAACTCTTTCTGCTTGAGGTCTTTGAGCATGGCAACGCGAAGAGCATCTTGGGCAGGCACGATGTGCTGCACTATGGACCGGACTTGGATTATCTGAGTGGCCCTCCGATCTTATCGCGCAGCCGAGCCGCGCTCGATTGCATCCTCGACTTCCGGGATCAGCTTGCAGCGCGCGGAGTCGAGCTACTGCTGATGCCTATTCCACCGAAGACTTGCGCGCAGGCAGCGCAGGTCTCGAGTGCGACAAGCTCTCAAGGATGGCTAGACAATGCGGGAGCAGAACGCTTCTACGCAGAGCTCGATGAAGCCGGTGTCGACGTGCTTCGCGTCGATCAGCTCGCGCGTGACAGCGGAATGGGCCCGTTCTTCTTCTTGGAGCGTGACACTCACTGGAGTCCCTCTGGCTTGAGCCACGTCGCCCAAGCGCTGGTAGAGCGGATTGCGCCACGCATCGGTGCGACGCCGATCCCTGCGCCGCCTTACACCGGCGTCGAAGCTCAGGGTGATGGCGACCTGGTTGGCATGCTGAATCTTCCGCCACAGGCGCACAGCTTCGAGCCTATGACAGTCGGTCCCGCGTCCATTCCGGCGCAGTGGGGCGAGTTCGAGCTCAACTCACCCCTACTATTGATCGGTGACAGCTTCACGCGCGTGTACTCCGATCCTGAGCTAGGCCTTGGCGCGGGGGCTGGCTTGGGCGAGTGGCTGGCGTACCAACTACAACAGTCCATCGACCGTATTGCACTGGCGGGTGGAGGAGCACTCGCAGTGCGCGAAGCCCTCGCTCGGAGAGGGGGACTGTCAGCCGATCTCGGTGGGCTTGAAGGCAAGCGGGTCGTTATCTGGCAATTCTCGATGCGCGACTTGGCCGCTGGTCCGGAGTCGTGGGCGTTGGTCGACCTGGAGCCAGGTTCCGCCGCGAGTCAGACATCGCCATCGAATGACGGATCCGGGTCGCCCTTGATCGTTCGCGCCCGACTGGTCGAGAAGAGCGCCGTGAAATCGGACTTCGATTACGCCTTCGGTCTCGGGATCTTCGAGTATGAAGTGCTTGATGTACTGAACGGCGCGAGCACGGAGTCTAGTCTGTGGGTCGCACACCCGATCGTCCGGGACCGCGAAGCCACCGATGATGCGAAGCTCACGATTGGAACTACCGTCCAGCTCGAGCTGGACGACATCTCCTCACATCACAATCTCGAACAGACCTCGTGGGTCGACGAGACCGACGCGCCACGACGCGCGCGCTTTTGGTTCCCGTTGGAGTACGAGGTACTAGATTAGTTTCCCTGGAAGAGTGACGAGCCAAAGACGCTTGCTCACTCAGGACCGACAGGCATGACCCAAACTCTGAACTCGACTCTGATGCGCGTTAGCGGAGCGGCGATGATGTCGATCGCGATGCTCGCGTGTGGCGTAGACTCCAAGCGAGATGCTGCAGCTGAGGCCTCGGCCGAAAAGGCGGTAGAAGGCTCCGCCGAAGTCGCATCAGGAGACTCCAGCGGAGGTGCTGACGGTAGTCCACGTAGCGGCTCGAAGATCCGTACAGAACGGCTCGCCAGGATCGCAGAGGAGTTGGCCGCTCATCGCGCCGCCATCGTTGAACAAGGAATCGGATCGCGGCTCAATGAAAGCTGCGAAGCCCTCCTCGCGAGTGACTTCGACGGACACTACTTCCCACGTGGCGAATTCGGAGTCGCCCGCGGCGACGTTCAGTTTCAGGCGATCTGGAATCGTGTGAGTCCGCGCACGAGTAAGCCGCGCGCGCTCGACTTCGAGCAGCATCCTGATCAGATTGATACCTTCACCCACATCGCCCGCGAGCTACGCAAGCACGACATCGAGTTCCTCGCAGTTCCGATTCCGCGCGTCGGTCAGATCTACCCCGAACGCCTCGTCGACTCGCTCGAAGTCCCCGCAAACTTCGTCGGCGCCGACCCCGGTGTCGCCGCCTTCTTGGCAGAGTTGGTCGAGCGCGAGGTCGAGGTGTTACACCTGACGCCGCACTTCGCAGCCGAACGCGAGGTCACGGACGACCGACTCGATCGATTCCTCTTTCACGACTGGAACGCGCATTGGACGCCGCGCGCGGTGACCTTGACCGCAGACCGCATTGCGTCGCGCGTCCGCACGATGGAAGGCTTCCAAGCTGGCAGCCTTGGTCAAGGCAAGGACTGGCGCAGCGAGCGTAAGCAGTTCACTCACGACGTGCCCACTCCACGTGACATGAAGGGCGCCATTGAGACTGAGGTTTGGGTCGACCAGATCCTGAACGAAGCTGGAGAGCCTGCTCACCGCCCGAGCCAAGCGCACCCGATATTGTTCCTCGGCGACAGCAACTCGCAGTGGTACAAGAAGTACGGCGCCGACATCGCCAGTCAACTCTGCGCACGCCTTGAGCAACACCTCGATGTGATCGCGATGCAAGGCGCGGCGGCCGACGCCTGGTGGAAGACTCTCGCTCGCCGCGAGGGCGCAGGTTCGTTGGCCGGCAAGCGCATCGTGATCTGGGTATTTGAAGCCCGCATGCTGACCGACAAGAAGCTCGTTCCGCCGAAGCTGTACTTCGACTGACCTAGCAACCATCGCGCGATACGCGATACGGAGCGGCTCTCTTTGCCGCACCTTTGCAGCAGCGAAGTACGGCACAAGCTGAAACAAGCGCCCGAAGCTACGCTCTGCCAGACATGGCCCGGAGACGGTGGCTTGGGGCTGCGGCAGACCGGGGCGCGGGACTGGTGATGAAGAGTGGAGCGCGGCGACTGTGCCGTACTTAGCCGTTGTGAGAGTGCGATGGGGGTGAGAAGCCTGACCTCCAACGTAGTCGCGCCGAAACGCGCTGCAGATGAGAGGACGAGCGAAGTGATAGCCATCCACCCTTTCCATCGAAAAAGACCAGCCATGCAACAGCCTATCAACCCTAGCTTCCCCGTGACTCTTTGCCTCGACCTCGGAGTGAAGTCGACGCAATGTGCGATCTATAGGACAGATGGCAAGGGTGTTGATGAACGTAGGGTCGCAACCGGCCGGGAGCGATTCACCGAACTGCTCGAGCGCTTTCCGGACGCGCGTGTAGTGATGGAAGCCTCGACGTCCACACGCTGGATCAACAACCTGGCTAAGGGTATGGGCTACGATGTAGTCATCGCGAATCCTCGCAACATCCCGCAGATTACTGCGAGCGTTTAGGAAGCCAGATCGCAACCACCCTCGAGCACTGGCGGAGTTGGGCGTGGGCTTTGCAACATTTCCTTGAGGTGATCTTCGTCGGTCTGGCGTTCTTCGGTCTCTCAAATGCGAGCTTCCGCATGGCGCTCTGAACGATGCATCAAGGCGACGAGTTGGAGTTTCTCTTTCAACCTATCGTGGTGCCGTCCTGTCCCGTCGTGTCCAAAAACGCGAACGCCAACCAATCGGGCCTGAGCAATGGCTTGCATCCATTCGAGCAACGGACCTTCGGACGTGGCCGCTGAGCGAGGCGCGCACCTCCCCGACCAGAATTTTACGCCGGTTCCTTCATCCGCTGTTCTCGTGCCGTGCGTTTCAAGATGGACGTGAGGTTGCGAGCAGAGGTGGATCCGGCCTAGGCGGCAGGTTCCTCTTCGAGCCGGATAACATTCAATCGGAACTCTCCGCTGGCGAGCACGCCACCGGCGGCTTCACCTTGCGGGTCGATTGGCAGCTTGCAACACGAAGACTCGCGTAGCTCTTCATCGCCTTCGAGCAGCACGACCAAGCGTTCGATGCCAGTGCCACGTCCGCACGCCGCGCACGGCTTCCCAGCCGCTGCAACCAGGCCGTCTACTAGCGCCCCTAGCTGCTTCACTCGCCTTCCGAGGCCAACGGACGTCACACCCTGGGTAAGCCGCTCCAGGGCGTCCTCAAGCTCGCCTATGTGCTCCAGGAGATCTAGTTCCAGTGGTTTGCCGAGCACTCGGGGCAATAGCTCTTTCGCCGCCTGAACGTCGCCGCCGCGAGCCTGAGTGACGAGGGACGCGACAACTGCGCGGATGTCCTGTTCTGATCGCACTAATCACCGACCTGCTCGTCGCAAGACGCATCTTGAATCACCTCGGCCTCCACGCCGAACTCCCCCAGCTGGCCCCTGCCCGCTCTCCACCGCAGCCGTCCTTCGCCTACTGACGGCACCTGACACCGTCATATCCTCACCGGTCGATCCCCCTCGCGGAGTCTCGCACCGGTGTCAGCGCATTGACCCGGCGGCCACTCCCGACGCATCTTGCCCCTAACGAGGCTCGATTCGGGAGAGCCGTCAATGTCGACGGCCTCCCTGATCACCCTCGCCAGCCTCCCGAGAGGCCTCCACTGCTTGAGCACTTACTCGGGCGCGTCCCTTTGGAGCGCCTATACTCCCGTGGCGAGGAACGTTCAGTCCGAGCTGCCGTCGTGAGTGGTCTCGCGCGGGCGTCCGAGGTCTAGGACTAGAGGCGGTGATCTCAAATGCACTGCTGCCTGCGTTCCAGAGGAATCCGGATGGCTCCACGTCCAACTGCACGACGCCAGTTTTCTTCGTTTTTCCGGCGTTGTTGCACAATCAAAAATGAGCGGGTGCGGCCGCCTCCTCAACGGAAATCAGCGAGCGATGGCCACCGACTTGCAGCATCCCATTCAAGACCTTGCACGCGATGACCACCTCAGCCTTCTGAGCCTTCAGCTCACGCGCGTGGATCCGATCGCCAAGCATCGACTTGTAGCGAAAGAAGACGTTCTCGACGGTGCCCTGTCGATGATAGCCGGACTCCTTTTTCCATCGCCGCCTGCCGAGTT